>CAZXTL010000018.1:0-40323 GCA_964643725.1 uncultured Candidatus Marinamargulisbacteria bacterium | reverse complement strand
AAGTTAGTACAATACGGATTGAGATTGAAAGAGGACTAGTATTATGAGACATAGAAACGGAAATAAAAAGTTAGGGTTACCGACAGATCAGAGAATGGCTCTTATTAGAAATGGCGCAAAATCGCTATTAGAACACAGACAAGTTAAAATGACTAATACTAGAGCAAAAGAAGTAAGCAGGTATGTAGAGAAAATCATTACAAAAGCAAAAGGTAATGACGTACATGCAAGAAGAGAAGTTTTCAGATTACTTCAGGATAAGAAGATAGTTGATATAGTTTTCAAAGATATCATAGATCTATATAAAGAAAGAACTAGTGGTTACACTAGAGTAATAAAATATGGGATACGCCGTGGTGATGCCGCGAGCATATCAGTGCTTGAATTAGTTTAAGTTTTTCATGCGTGCCCTAAAACTTCTTATCAGTTATGATGGTGAAGTTTTCTATGGTATGCAGAGGCAAACCAAATCAGAACAGCCTACAGTTCAGGCTGTTATAGAAAAATCTTTCTCTGATATTTATAGAGAAAGTATATCTATAACTTATGCCGGAAGAACTGATAGAGGGGTTCATGCTAAAGAACAAGTAATTTGTTTTTCTGATGATGGAGTTATTCCAATTCAGAAACTCAAAAGAGTTCTTCAGAATAGCCTTGAAGGGTATCCAATTGATATTCTTTCTGTAGAAGTATCAATATCAGTTGTTCATCCTAGGCATGATGCTTTATGTAGGGAATATGAATATTGGTTTTATACTGGAAAAGAAAATGTTTTTTTGAATAAATATATGCTGTATGTAAGCAGTGTGGATATTGAAAGATTAAATGGTTATGCCAAATGCTTTATAGGAGAAAAAGATTTTGCTCTTTTTTGTCGTTCTGCTGATAAGTATGTAAATACTGTTAGAAAAGTGGAGCAAGCAAATTTTAGTAAAAGCACATATTCTTTCTTAGGGTATAGTGGTGATAGCTATGTGTTTAAAGTCAGTGCTAATGGGTTTTTACACAATATGGTGCGTCGTATGGTTGGATTATTGTTGCATGCGATGGAAAATTGTTGGTTAGATGAGGAAATAAAGCGAATAGTTGAGGACGAAAAAGAGTACCTCTGGCAGATGGCACCTGCTAAGGGTTTGTTTTTAACTAAAGTAGAATATTTAGAAGAGACGAAAGGAAAAGGAAATGAGAAATAAATTTGATACTTTTTATCTATCTGGGAATAAACTAGATAAGGAATGGTTAATAGTTGATGTTGCAGGTAGTACATTAGGAAGGGTAGCTTCTAAAATAGCTGCTATTTTAAGAGGAAAGCATAAGACTAATTTCCAACAGAATATGGATAATGGTGATTATGTAGTTGTTGTAAATGCTGGCAAAGTAATTGTTACTGGCCGAAAAACACAAGATAAGTTGTATCACAAGTATACTGGTTATCCTGGAGGAATTAATACAACAAATTTTCAAAGCATGATGGATAAAAAGCCTGAAAGAGCTTTAGAGATGGCTGTTAAGAATATGTTACCAAAAGGTCGTATGGGTAGAGAATTATACAGAAACCTTCATATTTATGGAGGATCTGAGCATCCTCATTTAGCACAAAAACCAAAACAGGTCGTTTTATAGGATATAAGGAGATTCAGATGGCAGATAAAGCAAAACAGATTAAATATTACGCTACAGGAAAAAGAAAGGAAGCAATCGCAAGAGTTTGGTTGTTTTCAGGTTCAGGAAATATAATAGTAGACGGAAAAAAAATAGAAGAAATGAATATATCTTTGACACAAAGAACAAAGATTATGAAACCACTTTTAATTACAAAAACTAATGACAGGTACGACGTTGTTGCCTCTGTAAGTGGTGGAGGTATTAGTGGTCAAGTTGAGGCTGTTATGTACGGCATCGCAAAAGGACTAAATGTTATATCTGAAGAATATAGAACAATTTTAAAAGGTGAAGGTCTTTTAACTAGAGACGATAGGATAGTTGAAAGAAAGAAGTACGGGAAAAAGAAAGCCAGGAAGGGCACTCAGTACAGAAAGAGATAATTTTAAAAGCACCCGAAAGGGTGCTTTTTTGTTTATTCAGATAAGAAAGGTTTTTACCCAATGTTAAAAGCAAAGATTTTGGTAAGTGATATTTTATCCGATGAAGGATTGTCTATATTAAAAGAAAAGCACACAGTTGATGTTCGTGCTGGGCTTTCTGAAGAGGAATTGATTTCTATAGTTTCTGACTATGATGCAATGATAGTCAGAAGTGAAACAATTGTTACAGCTAGGATTATTAACGCTACAAATAATATGAAAATTATAGGCCGTGCAGGTGTTGGTGTGGATAACATTGATGTCAAAGCAGCTCATGAGAAAGGAATTATTGTTGTTAACGCTCCTGAGGGAAACACTGTTGCAGCTGCAGAATATACGCTCGGGATGCTTTTAGCGGTTAGTAGAAATATTCCATTTGCACATAATAGTTTACAAAGTGGATTATGGGATAGACCTGCATTTATTGGAACAGAACTTAGCGGAAAAATCTTAGGTGTAATCGGATTAGGTAAAATTGGTAGAAGAGTATCGATGTATGCTAAAGCTATGGGAATGAAG
Organism: uncultured Candidatus Marinamargulisbacteria bacterium; assembly: GCA_964643725.1. Classification (GTDB taxonomy): domain Bacteria; phylum Margulisbacteria; class Riflemargulisbacteria; order GWF2-35-9; family DYQY01; genus DYQY01. Next base: position 37,720 of record CAZXTL010000018.1, on the reverse strand, counting down.
GTAATTGGGTATGATTTGTTAATTAATGAAGACATTTCAGAGATGGAAGGGATTACATTGCTAAGTTTTAACGATGTTTTGGCTAATGCTGACTTTTTAACATTGCATATACCAAAAAATATAGATACAGAAGGCTTATTTGATAAGAGTAAGTTCGACATAATGAAAGATGGTGTTTTTTTTGTTAATTGTTCCAGAGGTGGAATAGTTGTTGAGAAAGATTTTAAAGAAGCAGTTGAGAGTGGCAAGGTTAAAGCTGCAGCTGTAGATGTTTTTTTAGAAGAGCCAGCTGGCAAGAATAGTATATTGATTGGGGTTCCGAATATTATTACAACACCACACTTGGGTGCGGCAACTTACGAGGCAAAGATTAATGTTGCCGTGGATGTTGCTGAGCAGATTTGCGAAGTATTAGCTGGAGGACAAGCTAAATCAGCTGTAAATTTTTGAATAAAATTGCTATTATACAATCCATTCAAAGAAAGGGTTCGTTTACTTTTTGGGTAAAGTACTTATAATTAAAATATGACAAATAAAACAATATCATTTAGATTTAAATTCTTTTTAATTATTTCGTTATTTTTTCTATTTTTTTTAGTATCAGCTGTTGTTTTGTTTACTAATTTTCAAAAGGATAGACAGATAGATAGCAAATTAGCATTCTATGCTTATAATACCAATGCGGTTCAGAATATATATACATCTTTTTCTAAACTTTTTTATCTATCTTATAAACATTCTAATGACGTTACTTATGAAGCAAGAAGAGACTTTATCTATTTAATCAATAGTTTAGATTATCAGTTCCATAATTTTCTTAAGAACGGCAATCAATACGGGACATCTTCATTGGTTGTAATGCAGAAAGAGTATGAGCTTTATTTGAAAACTAGGGATCTTATTCAAATTCTTTTTGAGAAGAAGTTAACGGTATCTGAAAAAGAAGCTATTATTCGTCAGCTTAGTTTTCTTGAAGATAGCGTATTATCTGAATTGCATAGAATATCAAATGAGAATTATTCAGATGTTTCATTTGTCTTTAGACAAAGAACTCTATCTTATGAGAAGTTCTTAGTTTTTTACATTGGGGCATTGGTTCTTTTTGTGATTTTTGGTTTTGGTTCTTTGGTTTATTTTTATATTAGAAACTTTTCAAATCCTTATAGAAAGTTTTTATCGTCTATTGAAAGTGTCAAAAATGGTATTTTTGACAATAGAATAAACGTAAATTCTAATAAAGAATTTAATGATTTAGCTGTTGCCTTTAATGAAATGATGCAACGTTTATTTGAGATTGATAAAAAGTTAAAGGAACATATAGATAATATAGAAGAGATTGTAGAAGAGAAGACTAAAGAACTGGAAGAAAAGAATAGGCAGTTAATGAAGCTTGATGAGCTTAAAGATCAATTCCTTCAAAATATATCTCATGAATTAAGAACACCATTGACTAGTATAATTGGTTACATTGAGATAGTTCTTACTTATGGCAATATCGCTAAAACTCAGGAGACATTCTTGAAGATAGCGCATGAGAATAGTTTGTCGTTATTGAAAATTATTAATAAATTGCTTTTTTTAAGTGAAATAGAATCAGGAAATACCAAACTTAATCTACAAATCACCGACATAAGTGTTTTGATTAACGAAACGGTTAACAAGATGAGGGTGCTAGCTGACAATAAGAAATTATCGCTTAACGTAATAGTTGCCAAGGGTGCTTCTGTAAAAGATTTATTGGTAGAAGTCGACAAAGATAATATTGAAAGTGTTTTTTCGAATTTAATTGCTAATGCTATAAAATTTACACAAAAAGGCAAAATAGATGTTTTTATAACCGGTGGAGCAGATAAAATTGTTGTAGAGGTTAAGGATACAGGAATTGGTATAAGTGAAGATGATCAAATGATTATTTTTGAAAAGTTTAGACAAGTAGATAATTCTCTTACTAAAATGTATGAAGGTACAGGTCTAGGTTTGCCTATTGTAAAGAATATTTTGGATCTTCATGGCGGAGACATTCAAGTTGATAGTGTTCCAGGAAAAGGAACAATCTTCACCGTTACATTATTTAAAAAACAATAATTCATGCAGTCTATAGTTGATTTTGATTATGAGCTCGATACTGAGCTTATTGCTCAGTTGCCTTCTGAAAAGAGGCATGATTCCAAGCTTATGGTGCTCAATAGGACCACAAAAAGTATTGAAGACAAGTTGTTTCATGACTTGATAGATATTTTAAAACCAGGGGATCTTTTAGTGCTCAACAATGCAAAGGTTATTCCTGCAAGATTGTTTGGTAAGAAAGAAACAGGTGGTAAAGTAGAAGTATTTTTACTACAGGACAAAAGCAATGATAGTGATATTTTGTGGGAAGTACTTGTAAAGCCTGGAATCAAAGCAGGGATGAAAGTTTTTTTCTCAGACAAATTAGCTTGTGAAGTAATTGAGGTATTAGATGATGGCAAGCGACTTGTAAGGTTCGAGACAGACTTTGATTTTCTAACTGTGATAGATGAATTAGGGCAGATACCGTTGCCTCCTTATGTTAAATATGATGAAACAAAAACAGATTTTTATAAACAAAGGTATCAAACAGTTTTCGCGGAAAAGTTAGGAGCTGTTGCTGCTCCTACTGCAGGACTTCATTTTACAAAAGATTTATTTGAAAGATTAGCAGTTAAGGGTGTAGAAATCGCTTATTTAACCCTATATGTTGGGATAGGAACATTTCGTCCAATAAAGTGTGATAATTATCTTGAACATACAATGCATAGTGAGACTTACGAACTTCCAAAAGAGACAATTGATAAGATAAATATAACAAAAAGTATTGGTAGAAGGGTGATTGCTGTTGGAACAACAACAACTAGAGTTTTAGAGGGAGTATACAATAAGCAGGGTCAATTAAAAGCTGGAATAGGCAGTACCGATATTTTTATTTATCCAGGTTTTGAATTTAAAGTTATAGATTCTATGATAACTAATTTTCATCTTCCTAAGTCATCATTACTTCTAATGATTTCGGCTTTTGCAAGTAAAGAGTTTATTATGGGTGCATATGAGAGAGCAAAATTATCCGGTTATAGATTTTTTAGTTTTGGGGATGCGATGTTAATTGTTTAAATTGTTGTTGGTAAATTTTTTCTATATGTTCGATATATATAACTATATATAGTATAGTATAGGAGGAATCTGAATTAAATAAAAAGTAATTAGTTCAGTTAATAATACAAGTGGAGGGGTTACATTGATTTCACAAACACCAGAATGGCAAAGATTAGAAGATTTATCATCAAAAGAGATTAATATTAAGGAACAATTTCAGGTGGATAAAGAGCGTTTGTCTGCCATGAGTTTTAACTTGGGGCATATGTATGTTGATATTTCAAAGAATAGAGTTACCAAAGAGGTAATGACCGCGCTATATGATTTGGCTCGAGTTTCAGATGTAGGTGATTGGGCAGGTAGAATGTTTTCAGGTGAGGTTATTAATACTACTGAAAATAGAGCAGTTTTACATGTTGCTTTAAGAAACGTTAAGTATGAACAAGGTAAGTTCATGGCAATATCTTCTATTAATGTAGATGGTGAAGATGTAATGCCTGGTATTTGTGATGTGCTTGATAGAATGGCTAGGTTTTCAGATAGGCTGAGAAGCGGTGGGTGGAAAGGTGCAACGGGGAAAACAATTACCACAGTAGTTAATATTGGTATTGGTGGTTCAGATTTAGGACCTAAAATGATAGTTAGAGCATTAGAGCCATATAGACTTAAGGATATTGAATTCAATTTTGTATCAAATGTTGATGGTCAGGATATATATGAGGTTTTACAAAAATGTGACCCAGAAGAAACATTGTTTATAGTAGCTTCAAAAACTTTTACAACACAAGAAACCATGCAAAATGCCGTTACTGCTAAAAATTGGTTTTTATCAAAAATGAAAGAATCTGATGTTGCAAAACATTTTATAGCAGCATCAACAGCATCAAAAGAAGTGTCAGCATTCGGTATAGACTTGGAAAACATGTTTCCATTTTGGGATTGGGTAGGAGGACGTTATTCTTCTCCTTCTGCTATTGGTATTTCAATTATGTTAGCTATAGGTAAAGAGGCTTTTGCTGAATTACTGCATGGCTACCATTTGATGGATCAGCATTTTTTAAATACATCTACAGAAAAGAATATTCCAATTAATTTGGCATTATTGGGTATTTGGTATAACAATTTTCTTGGGGCAGACACTATGGCAATGCTTCCATATGACCAAAGGTTAGAGAGGTTCGCTGCCTATTTTCAACAAGGAGATATGGAAAGTAATGGCAAGGTAATTACTAGAGATGGCAAGAGAGTTGATTATCAAACTGGGCCAATTATTTGGGGTGAGCCAGGCACAAATGGACAACATGCTTTTTATCAGTTAATTCATCAAGGCACAAAACTAATACCATGTGACTTTATAGCATGTGTTAATCCAGCCCATCCATTTAGAAAAGAGCATCATGATAAGTTAATAGCTAATTTTATTGCACAGCAAGAAGCCTTAATGAATGGGAAGTCTAAAGAACAATTAATATTGGAAGGTTGTCCAGAAGAACTTATCCCTCATAAGACTTTTGAAGGAAATAGACCTAGTAATGCAATCTTACTGCAAGAGCTTAATCCTAAGACGATAGGAATGCTTATTTCAATGTATGAGCATAAGATTTTTACTCAAGGTATTATTTGGCAGGTGCTTAGCTTTGACCAATGGGGAGTTCAGTTGGGAAAAGAATTAGCCGGAGTTATTTTGAAGGATATTGAGTCAGGTAATCCTAGGGAACATGACCCATCAACAATGATATTACTTAAGAAGTATTTAAAAGAATAGTTATTAATAGCTTTGACTGCTTTGTGTAGAAAGAGCTATTAATTTTTTAAAACAATCAAACAATCAAATAAACAGATAAACAAATAAACAAATAAACGGTATAATATCCCCATGCATTACATGGGACTTATTAATAGATATCGCGAGTATTTGCCTGTTTCAGCTAATACAAAAATAATTACTTTAAATGAGGGAAACACTCCTCTGATTCCATCTGTTCATATCAATTCATTAATCGGCAAGGATGTAAAAATATATTTCAAATATGAAGGCCTTAACCCTACAGGCTCTTTCAAGGATCGCGGAATGACTATGGCTATCACTAAGGCAGCTGAAAAAGGAATGAGGGCGGTTATGTGTGCTTCTACAGGGAACACGTCTGCGTCTGCGTCTGCATATGCGGCTAGAGCTGGAATGAAGTCAGTTGTAATTATCCCTGAAGGGAAGATAGCTTTAGGAAAACTAGCTCAAGCTATGATGCATAATGCACTAGTGATTGAGATTGAAGGTAATTTTGATGATGCACTTAATACTGTTAAAGAAGTAACAAGCATGTATCCAATCGAGTTAGTTAATTCCATTAATCCTTTTAGGATAGAAGGACAGAAAACAGCTGCATTTGAGATAGTTGATGCCTTGGGTGATGCGCCAACTTATCATTCCTTACCAGTAGGAAATGCAGGCAATATAACTGCATATTGGAAGGGATATAATGAGTATAAACAAATAGGAAAAGCAACATTTTTACCTAAAATGATAGGTTTTCAAGCAGAGGGCTCTTGCCCAATTGTAAAAGGACATATTATCGATAAACCAGAGACTATTGCTACAGCAATTAGAATTGGTAATCCAGCTAGTTGGAAGCAAGCTGAAGCTGCTAGGGATGAATCTTTGGGGTTGATAGATAGCGTTACCGATGAAGATATATTGTCTGCATTTAAATTGTTAGCTGCGACAGAAGGTATTTTCTGCGAACCAGCCTCAGCAGCCTCGGTTGCTGGTATACTTAAGAAGAAGAGTATTTTTAAAGATGGCGATGTAATAGTTTGTACTTTGACAGGACATGGATTAAAGGATCCAGATAATGCTATTAAGATGTCAGACAAAACGTTTAAAGTGTCCAATTCACTTAAAGAAATAGTAAAAATAATAGGGGTGTAATATGAGTATTAAAGAAAAGTTGACTCAAATATTAAAGGAGAACTCCAGATTAGCGGATGCAGACATTGCAAAAATGATGGGTATTTCAGAAAATGAAGTAAAAGCGTTAATTAAAGAATTAGAGGGAGATAAGATAATTCTTAAATATTCAGCAGTAATTAATGATGAATTATTAGATGATGGTCAGTCAGTTACAGCTTTTGTCGAAGTAAAAGTTACACCTGAAAGAGACAAAGGATTTGATAGCTTAGGTGAAAGATTGCAAAAGTTTCCTGAGGTTAAATCTGTTTATTTAATGAGTGGGGCATATGATATTTTGTTAGTTATTGAAGGAAAATCTCTTAAAGAGATTGCTTTTTTTATTTCCAATAAGCTTTCCCCAATTGGCAGAATTTTATCTACAGCAACTCATTTTCAATTAAAAAAATATAAAGAAAATGGCGTTATTATGGGAAGTATTGATGAAGAAGGATCAAATCGGTTAAATGTTGCATTTTAGGAGTTTAAATTGAAAGGATTATCTACAAGATTAAAGCAAGTTAAGCCTTCCGGTATTAGGAAGTTTTTTGATTTAGTGCTTAATAGTAAAGACATCATATCTTTAGGCGTTGGTGAACCAGATTTCCCAACACCTTGGCATATTACGGAGCAGGGAATATATCATTTAGAAAAAGGACATACTTCTTATACGTCCAATCTAGGGTTATTAGAGCTCAGAAAAGAGATTAGTAATTATTTAAAGAAAGACTTTTCTGCTGATTATGATCCAAAGGATGAGATTATGATAACCGTTGGAGTTTCTGCAGGTCTTGATATGACTTTTAGGACGTTGCTTGACCCAGGAGATGAGATAATAATTCCTGCACCAAGTTATGTTTGTTATGAGCCACTTGCTTATTTAGCTGGTGGAGTGCCAGTTATGATTGATACTAGAGATACTGGCTTAGTTCTTACTAGAGAAAGTTTAGAAAAACATATTACACCTAAGACTAAGGCGCTTTTGATTTCTTATCCAAGTAACCCAACAGGGAAAATGATAAGTAAGGATCAGCTTCTTGGAATAATAGAGGTTTGTAAGAAGCATGATATTTGGCTTATTTCTGACGAGGTGTATGGTGATTTAGTGTATGATTTAAAACCAATATCGGCAGCTACCTATATTAAAGATAGATTAATATTGCTTAATGGTTTTTCTAAAAGCTATGCTATGACAGGCTGGAGAATAGGATATGTAGCATGCCCAAGAGACGTGCTTAAAGAAATGGTTAAGATTCAGCAGTACAATGTGTTATGTGCTCCTATAATGTCCCAATATGCAGCTATAGAGGCATTACAGAACGGTAGAGCAGAAGTAGATAGGATGAAAAGTTCTTATGAATTAAGAAGGAACTATTTTTATGAAGCACTTAAAGAAATCGGGTTTGAGGTGCAAAAACCAGAGGGAGCTTTTTATATGTTTCCAAGTGTCAAAAAGTTTGGTTTAAGCGCAGAAGATTTTTCCATGAGGCTTTTACAAGAAGGAAGAGTTGCAGTAGTCCCTGGAAATGCTTTTGGTGAGATGATCGACGACCATGTTCGTTGTTGCTACGCTTGTAGTATGGACGAGTTAAAAGAAGCCATCTCAAGAATATCCAAATTTATAAGTAGTCTTTAGCTTTTATTTTCTTTCCCAAAGAACTTTTACTGATAAACTGTTAGGTTCAATTGATACAGGTGTAAATCCATTTTTGAACCATAGCTTTGCAGAAGGAACGCCTTCCAATAGTGCTTTTTTGTATAGCTCAGGCAATGTTTTGTCAGGATATTTTAATTGTAATTCATTAAATTTTTTACGAAATAAAAGCTGATTATCTTCAGTAAAGGATGAGTCTCCTCTGGGAACATTTCTTCCAAAAGTAGACAGCATTTCATTATATAATCTAGTGGCAATTCCAGTATTCTTGAAGGTAGATCTTATTATTTCTGTGCCTTGTTTCTTGCCATCAAGAGTTGTTTTTATTGTGAAGGTCATTGTTCCTATTTGTTTTCCATTAGGTGTTTTTAGTAATAGAACGCAGATTGCAGGGTCAGTTCCATTAACCTTATAAATGGTGGATAAAGCGACAATTTTCCTTAAATAGTTATTGGCAATTGTGCCGTTTGGGTTTGTAGTATCTGAAAAGTAGGTCCCTAAGTAATCAGCAAAATCGTTTTGTGAGCATATTTCACGAGTAGAGAGAGGCGATATATAGTAATTTCCTGTTCTGGTAAGACTAAGAAGTTCAAGGTCAGCTGATGTTAGTTTATCAAGAATTGTTTGGAATTGTGTTCTAGGAAGAGCGTTATAGATTGTTGTAGCTAATTCCTTACTTATAGAATATCCATTATTGGAAAACCTAGATAGTATAGCTTCTGGGCTTATTACCGTGAATAAGTCATAAAAATCCTCGATGTAGGAGTTAGGACAAGTTGGCAAATTTATCCTTATTATGTCTCGGCATTCTTTCATGTGTTTTTCTGTTTTATCAGTAGAAAATGTTAGCAGTCTTTCCATCACTTGTTCAACAGATTCATTAGGATGAGTTGAGAAGTGAGATAGGTTAGCCGTAGCAATTATTTTATTTTTTTGCATTAATAATCCCTTCATTTTCAATATTAATATGCCCAACATGTGAATGATTGAAACAATTAAAGTTACAGAGATATGTCAAAGATTTAAGATATTTTATTCTATTTAATTGTTTCAATTTCCATTTTTTGGGCAAAATATATATAGAAAGTTTTATGGAGTAGTAATGAATAATAAAATAATTGCATTTAATAACCATAGTTACGTGAAGGAAACAGATTTATTAATTGGTAAAAGGATTGGACATGGAGCAGGTTCATTAGTTTATTTAGTAACACTGGCAGGGCAAAAATTAGTGTATGTACGTAGCAAGAATCTTTATTTAATGGAAAAGGAACAACGTAAAGGGAATAAAGTAGGTAAGCTTGATGAAGAAGCAAGAGAAGGTATTAAGGAAATAGTTGGAAACTATAAAAAATTTGCTGGATTACGATTTGAAAACCATAATATTGGGATTGAAACTTATGGATTAGTTATTAATAAACATAATGAGGTTCTGGGCTACTTAGCTGAACATATTCAGGGTAAGGAACTGTATTCGTTGTGCCAGAGCGGAGAGATAACAGAAAAGCAATTAGAGCAAGCTCTTTGTCAGTTAAAAGCGCAGCTTGAAATTATTCATGAGGCAGGGTTGGTTCATGGTGATCCGCATAATGGAAATGCTATGGTCTATATTAATCCAGACACCCAAGAAATAGTTGCAAGATTTATTGATTTTGAGTTACCTGGGAGTTGGAAAGCAGAGGATGATAACAGTCATTTTGAAACAAGTATGGTTCAGTTGTCTAGGTATTTATTAAAACCAGAAGAGGTTGCTAAATATAGAGAAAAAATAGAAACAGAGCGAAGGGCAGATTTATTTAATGAATTTAAAACTACAGCTGGTGACTTGAGGAGAAGTATTAAAAAATCATTTTTAATAATATCAGATACTGTTGATAGGGAATTAATTGGTGAAACAAAAGATGATAATTTTTTAAAAGTAGTTAGTGATTTTGTGGATGGTATTTTAAAAGAGGCTAGGATGTGGGATATAGTAACATTTGAGGAGAAATATAAGTATATGAGTGAGAACTTGCCTCAATTTAAGGTTATGGTTAAGGATTATTTGAATAAGTTAGAAAAACAAGTGTCAGATAAAGATGGAAATTATAAAAAGATAAGTAACAATCTCAACACTTTTTTAATTGGAATGGATGAGCTGTATAATAGATTATCAGTTGTTTTTGGTGGTAGCACATAAGCATTTAGATCTTATTTTTTGTTTTGATTGGATTCTTTTTGAGTTAATCGAAGTAAACAATTCAACAAATAAACGTTATAATAAACAACATGAAATATATTGTTATTATTGGGGATGGGATGTCTGGGTGGCCTTCTGATAGCACAGAGGGGAAAACAGCTTTAGAAATAGCGAATACTCCTAATTTGGACTTATTGGCCAGAAAAGGCGAGATAGGTTTAGTCAAGAATACTCCAGATGGTTTGCCTCCAGGAAGTGATGTTTGTAATTTATCAGTATTTGGGTATAACCCAGTCAAATATTATTCCGGTAGAGCGCCTATTGAAGCCGTTGCTCAAGGGATCGCCTTAGCAGATGACGAAACAGTGTTTCGTGCAAACTTAGTTACTGTTGAAGATGGCAAAATGAGGGATTTCACTGCTGGTCATATTTCAAGTGAAGATGGCAAAAAATGTATTCAAAGCTTAAATAAGCTTATAGAGAATAATAAAAAGATGCAGTTTCATCCAGGAGTAAGTTATAGAAACTTATTTATAGTTAAGGGAGAAAAGTTTAAGTTAGTTACCACTCCACCTCATGATATAACAGGTAAACAAATTGAATCTTTTCTTCCAGGTGGGCAAGGTGATGATGTTATTCGAGATATTATGTTAAAAAGTGTAGAGGTTCTTCCTAATGACACTGAGGCAAATATGGTTTGGTTGTGGGGAGAGGGGAAACGAATATCTTTGCCGACTTTTGAGTCAAAATATGGTTTGCGTGGTGCAGTCATTACAGCTGTAGACTTGTTTAAAGGATTAGGGTTATCTGCAGGCATGGATAATATTGTAGTTCCTGGTGTAACTGGTTTTTTGGATACTAATTATGAGGGGAAGGCTAGATATGCAATAGAGGCTTTAGAAAAGTATGATATTGTATTTATTCATGTTGAAGCTCCAGATGAAGCTGGACATACTGGAGATTTAAACTTAAAAGTACAGGCTATAGAGGATTTTGATAAAAGAGTAATTGGAACTATTTTGTCGGAGATAGGGGAAATAGATTTCAAACTTTTAATTCTTCCTGATCATCCAACACCGATTGAGATAAAAACGCATTCTAGGGATGATGTTCCCTATCTGATATATGATAGTCGAATGGATAGAGGAGACAAAAAGGCTGTATATACAGAAAAGTATGCAGCGGAAATGTCTAACGAAAGTATTATTGGCTATAAGCTTATGAGTAGGTTTATAAGTTGAGTTTTATTTTTGCACTTTTGGGGCTTTCAATAATAGTTTTAGTTCATGAATTTGGTCACTTTATATCAGCAAGGTCAGCAGGAATTACTGTTTCTGAGTTCTCTATAGGAATGGGTAAAAGTATAGTAAAGAAGAAATGGGGAGACACTGTTTTTTGCCTTAGAATTTTTCCGTTGGGTGGGTATGTAAGGATACCTTCTCTAGAAGATAATGAAGAAACAATAATAAAGATTAGTTTTATTAATAAGTTGATGATACTTTTGTCAGGCTCATTAAATAATTTTCTTTTTGCTTGGATTGTATTCTTTTTTATATTTTTTTTAACGGGAGTCCCTGGTCAAGTATCTAATATAATTGAAAATGTTTCCTTAAATGGTCCAGCTTATAAGGCTGGATTAACTAATGGAGATGTTATTTTGTCGATTGATGGATTCAGTGTTTTAACTGGAAAAGATGTAATTGGTAAGCTAATTGAAACTACTATAAATAAAAGAGTGATAGAAATTAGACGAGGCGATAAGGATTATACTTTTAATGTTTCCCCTAAAAAAGAAGCTGGCAGAAACATTGTTGGGATTAGTTTGAAATTAGAGAAAGAGAAAGCATTTTCTTTAATGTCAGCAATAAAAAGTTCTTTGGAGCAGTGTGTAGGTATCGTTGTTATTACGTATAAAGGGCTATGGATGCTTATAACAAGAGAAATAGGTGTCGATCAGGTTTATGGCCCAGTTGGAATCATTACTTTGACAAGCCAAGCTTCAGGTCAGGGAATCATTTATTTTTTTAGTTTTTTGGCAATATTAAGTATAAATTTATCACTTATTAATCTTTTTCCTTTCCCTGCACTTGATGGTGGGAGGGTCTTAATGCTTTTTATTTCTAAGGTAGTTGGCGATAAGATGAGTAGGAGATTGGAAAATAAATTGCACTTTTTTGGGTTTATTATATTAATTTTATTTGTTATATATATTTCTTATTTTGATATTCAGAAAATGCTGTTAAAATAGCACAAATAAAATGATAGCAGAAAAACAGCTCAACGATCTTCATGATATCTCCAGCAAAATTCGAAAACATATAATCGAGATGACACATTTTGCGAAATCTGGTCATCCAGGTGGATCTATGTCTGTGACAGATATTATTACTTATCTATATTTTAATTGGTTGAATATTGATCCTAAAAATCCTAAGAAAGAGGATAGAGATATTTTTGTTCTATGCAAGGGGCATGGCGCGCCTGCTTTATATTCAGCGATGGCAGTAAGAGGGTTTTTTCCTGAAGAAGAGTTAAAGACACTTAGGCAGTTAGGTTCTAGGTTGCAAGGACACCCAGACATGAAAAGTATTCCAGGTATTGAAATGTCCACTGGTTCTCTAGGACAAGGACTCTCAGTTTCTGTCGGGATGTGTTTGGCTTTAAAGTTAGATAAGAAAAAGAACAGAGTATATGCTGTTATGGGAGACGGAGAACTTCAAGAGGGGCAGGTATGGGAAGCAATGATGTCAGCTGCTCATTATAAATGTGATAATCTTTGCGTTTTCATTGATAATAATAAACAACAAATAGACGGTAACATTGCAGATGTTATGGGTATAGAACCACTAGCCGATAAGTTTAGGGCATTTGGATGGGAAGTTTTGAATATTAACGGTCATAATTTTGAGCAAATTGAGGATGCTTTAGTAATGGCTGATAAAGTAGTTGGTAAACCGACGGTTATCATTGCTGATACTGTGAAAGGAAAGGGAGTTTCTTTTATGGAGAGACAACTTTGTTTCCACGGAGCACCTTGTAATGATGAGCAGAAAGTATTAGCTTGTAGTGAACTAGATAAAAAAATGGGAGTTTGTGGATGTCAGATGTAGCTGCTACTAGAGACTATTACGCTAAAGCCTTAATAGCCTTAGGTAAAAAGAATAACAATGTTGTGGTTTTAGATGCAGATCTTTCCGGTTCGACAAGAACAGAGAAGTTTGCAAAAGAGTTTCCTGATAGGTTTTTTAATGCTGGGATTGCAGAGCAGGATTGTATCGGTATGTCAGCTGGGCTAGCTTGTATGGGTAAAACAGTTTTTGCTAGTTCATTTGCAATGTTTCTTACTGGTAGAACATGGGAACAGATAAGGAATTCTGTTTGTTATCCAAAATTAAATGTAAAGATTTGTGCTACTCATGCAGGTATAACAGTTGGCGAAGACGGGGCATCACATCAGGCATTAGAGGATATTGCTTTAATGAGGATACTACCAAACATGAGAGTAATTGTTCCTGCCGATGCATTAGAAGCAGAGCAGGTCATTCACTATGTTGCGGAGCAACCAGGGCCTTTTTATGTAAGAATGAGTCGTGGGGCTACTCCACTTGTTTATAAGGAAGGTGAATGTGACTTTCAGCTTGGAAAGAATAATGTTATTAGAGATGGAAAAGATCTTACTATTATGGCGTGTGGAATTATGGTTAAAATGGCGTTAGAGGCAGCCGAGGTTCTTAAAAAGGAACACAATATTTCTGCTGCTGTTGTTAATGTTGCAAGTATTAAACCTATAGATGAAGATAATATTTGTAAAATGGCTGCTTCTACCGGTGCATTTGTCACTGCGGAAGAGCATACAATTTTTGGTGGGATGGGTAGCGCTGTTGCCGAGGTAACTGCTAAAAAGTGTCCTATTCCTATTGAAATGTTAGGTGTTATGGGTGTTTTTGGCGAAAGCGGGAAACCAGATGATCTTTTAGAAAAACACAGTTTAAATGTAGCAGGTATTGTTGCAAAAGCATTAGCTGTTAAATCTCGAAAATAAATGATTAGACTAAGAAATGTCACTAAAAAATATCAAGATTTTGTAGTTCTAAATCATATAAATCTACATATTGCCAAAGATGAGTTTGTTTTTCTTGTAGGTCCTACAGGTGCTGGCAAAACAACAATTTTAAGTTTATTAACTAGAGAGCAAACAGCAGAAGCTGGAAAAATTTATGTTGGGATGACTAGCATAAATGAACTTAATGAACGACAAGTATCTAACCTAAGAAAGAATATTGGTTTTATATTTCAAGATTTCAAGATTCTGAATAGGACGATTTACGATAATTTAGCCTATGTTTTAAAAATTCAAGGTGAAACAAAAAAATCAATTAAAGATAAAATAGCTAGAGCCGCAGACTTAGTTGGTCTTGAAAGCAAGTTACATTGTTATCCTCATCAACTTTCAGGTGGAGAACAGCAGAAAGCATGCATAGCAAGGGCAATTATTAATAGACCTCCAATTTTATTAGCAGATGAGCCTACTGGTAATTTAGACCCTGATGCGTCCTTAGAGATTATTCAGCTTATGTCCAAGATAAATTTAGACAATACGACAGTAGTTGTAGCTACACATGATAAAGCGATTGTAGATCTTATGAGAAAACGCGTTATAGCTTTACATGGTGGAAATATCATTCGTGATCAACAGATGGGAAGTTATCATGAATTTTAGAATATTATCTTTTTTATTAGAAGAAGCAATAAGTTCTATTAAACAAAATTCTGTTATGGCATTTTTATCATTCATTACAGTAACTCTTTCTTTATCTGTCTTAGCAATGTTTCTTATTGTATTTATGAATCTCAATTCTATGATTAAGACAGTTGGAGATGATTTAAATATTTCTGTTTATTTAAATAGGAATATTAGCGAAGATAGATTGTTTCAAGTGAGTGATCAATTGAAGATGATTAAAGGAGTAAAATCTTTATCTATTGTTACTAGAGAAATAGCTTGGGAGGATTTAAAGCAAAAACTACAGTATCAAAAAGAGATAGTTGAACTTATACCTGGTAATCCACTGCCTGATCTGATAGTTGTAAAGCTTAAGTCATTTAAGGATACAGAGGAAGTATTAAAAGAAATTAAGCTGATTAAAGATATTGAGGAAGTTAGATATGGAAAAACGATTGTTAATAAATTTAGAAGTGTTGTGAAACTTTTTGATTATGTTGGAGGAATAATTGTTCTTTTATTGCTTTTTGCTACATTTATTATTATTTCAAGTACCATTAATATAACAATAATCGCTAAAGAAAAAGAAATAAAGATAATGAAATTAGTAGGAGCAACCAATAGTTTTGTTAAATCTGTTTTTGTTTTGGAGGCTTTAATTTTAGGTTCTGTTGGATCGCTTTTAGCTGTTGTCCTCATTAATTTGATATTTTTTCTAGTAAACAGTAAGATGCAACAAGTTTTTCATTTTGCCTATGTTTTTACTAAGCATTTGAATTTTGTTTCTTTAAATATGTTTATTATTACAATTGGTTTGGCTATAAGTATTAGTGCCAGTTTCTTTTCAGTTCAAGGTCTACTAAAGAGTATTTTAAGGAAGTAATTAGGAGGAATGTATAAATGATGAATTTTTTAAGAGAAAGGTCAAAAGAAATAGTTACAACTACAGTTGTATTGTTTGCTCTATCATTTTTAGGGATAGGAACATATTCGTTTTTAAATAGAGGAGAAGACCAGAAACAAGAAGAAATTGCAACGTCTACGTTAGGTCTTGTAAATGGTAAACCTTTAGATGCTTATTATTATAATAGGCAATTTAATCAGTCTTTTTCTAATATCCCAGCTGAGCAGAGGATGCTTCTTGATCCAGATGTAGTCGATTATTATCGCTATCAAGCTTTTCAGGAGACTGTAGCAAATATGCTAATGCTTGATGAGGCTAATAAACAAGGCATTAAGGTTTTTCCTCAAGAGTTTAATTATCGAGTTGAACAATTGGTAAAAGCTTATGGATTAAAGAATGTTGGAGCACTTAAGAAGCTTATTAAAGACAACAAAATTGAATGGAAAGTTTTTAAAGAGCAACAGAAGAGCGATATTATTGTTTCTAAGTTTTTGAGTGGGATAACAGGTAGAGTGAGAGTCACTCCTTTAGATAGAGAAATGGCTTTTACTGAGATAAAAGCGAGGCACATTCTAATAAAAGTTGATAATCAGGTTACGGATAATATGGAAGAAGATTTGGTAAAGTTAAAAAAAGCTGAATCTATCTATGAAATGGTACTTGGTAATAAAGGAAGTTTTGCCAAAATAGCGGAAAAGTATTCTGAGGATACTGCAACTGCTGTTAAGGGAGGAGATCTTGGTTGGATGAGTAGAGGGCAGATGGTTCCTGAATTCGAAATGATGTTACAGAAGCTTGCTCCAGGAGAAATTGGTGGGCCGATAAGAACTATTTATGGGTATCATATTATTTTAGTAGAGGATAAAAGAGAAAAAGAAAAACCAAAGGATGTAACTGACGAGCGTATTGACCAAATGATACTTCAACAAAAACAGCAAGAGGCAATACAAGAATGGTTGAAACCTCTAAAAGCCTCAGTAAATATAGAGATAATTGACTCTCAAATTAAAGCTTATGATTATAAAGTTAATCAGAAGTATGATGAAGCATTAATTGAGTATAGAAAAGCTTTGATGAGTAATAATGAGCTTTTGACATATACCCAAATTGCTAGAATGTACGATAGGTTAGGGGACAAGGACGAAGCAGTTAGGTCCATAAGAAAGGCTTTGATACTTCAGAAGAAGTTACAGGGATATCGTTATCCTTCTTTATATTTTGCGGGGATTGATCTTTTCGTTAAATATGAACTGAAAGATCTTTATTCAAGTTTATTTGATGAAGTATTAATAACTTTTAAAGGGAAAGAAGCTGTCCTAAATGTAATAGATAAGAACTATCGAGATAAAATGAGCAAAACCCAGAAAGAAAATTTGGATGAACAATTTAAACTGATTGAAGATCAAAAGAATGCAGCTGAATTAGCTAAACAGAAAGATGCCTCAGCGCCGTTTTCTGCTATAAATGCTTTAGATAATCTAGATAGTGTAACTGGCAACAGATAACGCTTAATTTTTTGTATCCTCACTCCTGAAGGGCGTGGGGATATGATGAATTTACAAACAATAGTTTTTTATAAAAAAAGTATAAAGCAGTTTACTGTTTTTGTGTATTATAATGGGCAGAAGTAATTTAAAGAAGAAAGATTTAGGATTTATTTTAAAAGTATCTAAGATAATTTTGTAGGCTTTAATGTTCGGATAAGCTTTTGCTAGATGAAAGAGTTCCATGTCTATAGTGTAGGCATTGGGGAACTGGTGAGCTAATTTTTTTTTATTTTGTAAACTATTAACGGTAATGTTTTCTATATGGCTAGTGGTATCTATGGTTATGCTTTCTTTCCCATTACTGCCAGAACATTTTCCTATGTTCAATATTGTAGAAGAGCTAATGGCTTTTAGTGAGCCAGCATTCCCAAGATTAAATATTTTTTGAGTTGTGATTTTATGCAGTAAGGGTTGTTGATTGTGGAGTGTTCGTTTTACAGCGTTTTTCCCAACCCCAGTAATAATAATTAGTATTTTTTTATTATTACTTTCTTTCAAATAACTTCTTCCATTTATTTTCTTGGAGTTTTTTAAAAAAGGGGAAAGTTCTCTTTTTTCTGCACAAAAGATTAGATAATCAATGCTTTCGTAATCCACGAGAATTAGCTTTCTAAACTGTGAATAATTAGTCCGCTTCTCAGTTTAGGTTCAAACCAAGTAGTTTTAGGAGGCATAATCATATTGTTATCAGCTATTGCCATTAACTGTTCCATAGAAACAGGGTACATAGCAAATGCCGCTTTCATTTCTCCAGAATCAACTCTTCTTTCTAATTCTTGAAGTCCTCTAATGCCTCCAACGAAATCTATCCTTTTACTAGTTCTTAAATCCAGAATTTCAAGGGTAGGTTCAAGGACATATTTGGTAAGAGTAGTAACATCTAAGGCATCAATTGGGTCATTGTCATTATAAGTGCCTTCTTTAAAGGATAGCTTATACCAGTTGCCTTCCAAATACAGACCTATAATGTGTTTATTTTCTGGTTTGTATGTTTCCTTGCCTTTTTTTTCTACTATAAAATTGACAGAAAGTTTTGTTAAAAATTGCTCAGGAGATAGTCCGTTTAAGTCTTTCATTAAGCGATTGTAGTCAAATATTTTTAGTTGGTTATCAGGGAAGAGTACAGTTAAAAAGAAGTTAAATTCTTCTTTGCCTGTGTATGTGGATTGTTTGTCTCTTTGCTCTTTACCTACTAAAGTAGCGGCAGCACTTCTGTGGTGTCCATCAGCAACATATGTGTAAGGTATTTTATTGAAAATGTTTATGATTTCATTAATTAGAGTTTTATTAGTTATTACCCAAAAGGTGTGGCCAATTCCATCTTCGGAAACAAAATCATACTCTGGTTTATTCTTTATGGTTTCTTCAACTATTTGATCTATCCTAGTATTTGCTGGATAGGCTAAGAAAACTGGTTCAATATTGGCATTATTAATTCTTACATGAATCATTCTATCTTCTTCTTTGTCTTTTCTGGTTAGTTCATGTTTCTTTATGGTTCCAGTTAGGTAATCTTCAATATCAGAGCAGGTTACTAACCCATACTGAGTTCTGCCATCCATTTTTTGAGAGTAAATGTAAAGTAGTTCATCTTTATCTTGGATAAGCCATTCATTTTGTTTGAATTTTTGGAAATTTTTTACGGCTGTGTCATACACTTCTTGGGAGTGTTCATCGGTTCCACTAGGAAAGTCAATTTCAGGTTTAATGATGTGATATAAGGACATAGTATTGTCGCCTGCTTCTAAACGAGCTTCCTCTGAGTTTAATACGTCATATGGGCGTGAAGCTATTTTTGTTTCTAATCCTTTTTGTGGTCTTATTCCTTTGAAAGCTTTTATAGTTACCATGTTAACTCCTTGGTTGCCGTCATTCCCGCGTAGGCGGGAATCTATTATTAATTTTCTCACAGAGGACTAATTTGCAAAAGGAGAAAGTTTAGCTTTCAGCTTTAAGCATTTAGCATTTAGCTTTATAATATGGCTTATGAATTATTTATTTGAAATTGGTACAGAAGAAGTTCCTGCAAGGTTTTTACAAAGCTTAATTAATGATTTAGTTGAGAATGTAACAAAAAGACTAGAGGGAATCACTTATAGAGAGATTGAAACTTTTGTCACTTACAGAAGACTTGCTTTTATTATTAAAGAAATATCAGCGGAACAAGCCTCAAAAGATGAAGAGATTAAGGGTCCTCCAGAGAAAGTTGCCTTTAATGTTGATGGAAGTTACACAAAAGCTGGAGAAGGGTTTTTGAAAAAGTTTGGTGCAACAGAGGGTGTTGTTAGAGATGGCTATATGTACGTTCGTGTTTTTGAGAAGGGAAAAAGAATAGAGGAAGTTTTAGGTCAGATAATTGTTGAAGCTCTTTCTTCATTATATTTGCCAGTAGCGATGAGATGGGGTAATGAAAAACAGAAGTTTTATCGTCCAGTTCATTGGATGGTTTCTTTATTAGATGACAGAATTCTTCCTCTTGAATTTGCAGGCATAAAAGCAGGCAATATTTCTCAAGGACACAGATCATTATCAGTTGGCGCTGACATTGAAGGCGAAGAATTAGTCATAGACTTGTCAGAGAATTATGAAAATATTTTAATGAATAACAACGTAATAGCTAGTTTCAATAAGAGGAAGAAGGCTATTTCTGATTTATTATGTAAAGTGACAAGCGATGTCGTTTTAGACGATGTATTGCTTGATGAGGTGACTGGGTTAGTGGAGTTTCCTACTATATTGCAAGGTGAATATGAAGATGATTTTTTAACAATACCAGATAAGATTTTAATTACTTCTATGAAAAAACATCAAAAATATTTTCCAGTAATTGATAAGGAAAAGCTAACAAATAGGTTTTTAATTATTGCTGATAATGTAAATCATAAAAACAGTAAAAATATTATTGCAGGTAATCAAAAAGTTCTAAGAGCAAGGCTATGTGATGCCAAATTCTTTTTTGAGGAAGACATCAAATACGATTTCGAGCATTTTAATGAAAAGCTAAAAACTATAACTTTTCAACAGAAGCTAGGGAGCATTTATGATAAAGTTGAGCGCAATATTGCAGTTACAGAGTTTATTTGCAATAAGCTAGGACTTCTGGCTAAGCAAAAGGAGTCTGTTTTGATGGTTTCCAAGTACGCGAAGGCAGATCTTTCAACTGGAATGGTTTGTGAGTTTACGGAGCTCCAGGGTTATGTTGGAAAGCAGTATGCCTTAAAGTGGAATGTTGATAAAGAAGTAGCTGATGGAATATATGAACATTATTTGCCATCTTTTGCGGGTGATGTGCTTCCATCTTCTTTAGTTTCTTGTATAGCCTCTGTTGCGGATAAACTTGAAACAATAGTAGGTCAATTTGTTATCGGCAAAATTCCTTCAGGTTCTCAAGATCCATTTGGTCTAAGAAGGCAAGCAAATGGGATAGTAAGAATTTTTTATGAAACAGACTATTTAACTTTTCCTATAAATGAATTAATCGAAGCAACACTTGGATTATATAAGACGTTTGAGATCCCTAAGGAAAATATTGATAAATTGTATGATTTTTTTAATCAGAGAATTGAGCAATATTTGAAAGAACAAAATGTTGCGAATGATGTTATTCAAGCAATTAAGACACTTGATATAGTTTTACTTAAAAAAAGATTAGATTTCATTGGTAATTTTTCTGTTTCAAATAAAAGAAAAGACATTTTAGAGTCAATTGTTAGAGTGCTTAATATTACTAAAGACGCAAGATTGACTGAATTAAAGGTAGTGGATCCTTTCTTATTTGAAGATAGTTCAGAAAGAGTGCTTTTTGATACATTCAAGAGTTTAACAAAGAATGATAAGGTTTGGGATGGTCATTTGTTTCTTGAATGGATAACCTTGGCAGATGCTATTAGTGATTTTTTTGAAGCTGTAATGGTTATGGTTGAGGATGAGAAGATAAAGAATAATAGACTTAGTTTATTATGTAATATGAAGGCTTATTTTGAACAATTTGGTGATATGAAGCTATTAGCTCAGTAGATAATTTTTAATAAATTACTATTTCTAGTTCGAGGTTAATGTCGGTTTTACTTTTCACTTTTAGTTTTATTATTTCAATTAGTTTAAGGAAGTCCTCAGAGGTTGAGTTTTTATTACAAAGGATTATGTTTGCATGAGTGTTACATACTTTGACAGTTTTATATTCATATCCTTTTAGACCACATTCATCAATTAATTTACCAGCTGACAGTCCAGTAGGATTTTTAAAAATACTACCTAAGTTATATGATAGAGGATAAGCTGTTTCTCTTTTAATTTTAAAATGTTCACAATTTTTTTCAATTAATGTTTTATCAATCTTTTCTAATAAAAGGGTTACACTCGTAATAATATAATCATTTGCTTTAAAAACAGAGCTTCTGTAGTTAAATAAGCATTCTTGTTTAGTTAGAGTTTTTTGGGTTTTATTTTTTTTATTGAAACAGTTCACTTCTATAATAAGTTCACTGATTGTCCTTTCATATGCACCAAAGTTTTGATAGACAGCTCCTCCTAAGGAAGTGAGTATAGGGTAAGTAAATTCTAGTCCTCCAAGATTGTAAGTCATAAGTTTATTTATAAGCGTAGGCAATGTTATCCCTGCATCAGCATAAACAATATTTCCTTTCACTTCATAGTTAGTTAGTTTACTGAGTGAAACAATTTGACCTTTTTGTTTATTTTTAAATAAAGTATTTGTTCCTCTACCTAAGATAAAGGCATCTTCGTGGATTTCATTTAAATCACTAATATTTTCAGGAAAATGTATTATGTAGTTTTCACCGAGGCAATGAGAATAACTTAATTCTTTAGCATTAAGTGTGCTAATAAGCATATTTAAATATCTTCTTTTTTCATGTTCAGGAGTTGAACGATTTCTTTTGATACAAATGTTACATCTCCTGCCCCTAACGTTATTATTAGATCTCCTGGTTTTGCAATATTGGCAACTTTCGAAGCAATATGACTTACTTGAGGAATATATTCTGCTTTATTATGTTCAAACATCGGCAAAATATCCTTTGCTATTATTTTCCCTGGGTCTTCACCAGCAGCATATACATCAGTGAAGAATACTTTATCTGCTATAGATAAGTTTTTTACGAAGTCTTTATAAAAAGCAGCAAATCTTGAGTAGCGATGTGGTTGGAATATAGCAATAATCCTTCGGTTATACTCTTTAGCTGCCTCTAATGTCGCTTTTATTTCAGTAGGGTGATGTGCGTAGTCATCAAATATCATAATGTTGTTAACTTCTCCTGCTTTGTGGAATCTACGACTTGCTCCTTCAAAGCTTTTAAATGATTTTGTAACATCAGAAAATGGTAAATTAAAGTTCTTTGCTAAAGCAAAAGCAGTAAGACAGTTTTCGATATTGTGTTTTCCTGGGATATTAAGTTTTATTTGGTTTGCAATTATTTCTCCATCAACATAAACATCAAAAGAAGGACGGCCACTTGATTGTGTTAAATTTTTAGCTTGAACAGTATTTCCTTCATTAAACCCGTAGGTTATTACTTTCTTCCCTTTAACATTAATTTTTTTAATGTTTTCATCATCTCCATTTAGGATTAGCAAATTGTTTGTTTTGTCGAGTCTTTTAGTAAAATTAGTAAAGGTATCTAGAATGTCTTTTAGATCCTCAAATTGGTCCATATGTTCTTCCTCAATATTAGTAATAACGATTATATTTGGGTTAAGGAATAGGAATGAACGGTCGCTTTCGTCAGCTTCAGCTACGCAGAAGTCCTTTTGACCGTACTGAGAGGCTATATTAGTGTTTTTAAGAGGTGCTCCTATGATGTACGTCGGTTTTCTTCCTATTGAGCAAAGGTAGTGAGAAATAAAGCTAGTTACTGTTGTTTTCCCATGAGTTCCCGCAACTGCAAGTCTAATGTTGTGCTGATCCATTATGTAGGAAAGCATTTCTGCTCTTTTGATAACAGGAATTTGTTGGTTTATAGCTTCTTGTAACTCAATGTTGTTAGCCTTGATAGCAGAAGAAAGTACGACGATTTCAGCAAGTCTTATGTTGCTTGGGTCATGTCCATAAAATATTTGTACACCTTTTTCCTTTAATAAAAGTGTATAAATGTTTTCTTTGACATCACTACCGGAAACTGTGTATCCCATGTCAACAAGTACAGCAGCCAAAGGGTTCATGCCACTTCCGCCGATTCCAATAAAATGAATATTTTTATTTTCTAGTATCATTAAATAAATCCTTTTTGTTTTAACTTATCAATGATAATACCAGTTGCATTATTAGGCAATTTCTTAAGTGCAGTTTGGTAGGTATTTGTTGAATTATTTAATTGGATAATTGTTTTGAGGAAAATATCATCATTGAGGTCTTTTTCTAAAATCATTTCTCCAGCCTGATTATCAACAATATATTTAGCGTTAAAAGTTTGGTGGTCATCTGTTGCATATGGGTAAGGAATATATAGGGTAGGAATGCAATTTTCAGTAAGTTCAGATATGCTCATGGCTCCTGATCTGCTGATAGCTATTTTAGTTTTAGCAAGTAGTTCTGGAATATCGTTTCTGAAAGGGTATATTTCAATATTTGTTTTATTGAGGACATAAGTATTTTCTTTGGTTTCATATTTTGCTAGTTCATTAGTAATCCTGTCGTATGTTTTTTCTCCAGTTATCCAGACGATTTCAAGTCCAAGTTTAGAGAGTTCTGTAAGATTATTTTTAATCAGTTCATTTATAGTTTTTGATCCTTGGCTTCCACCAAAAACAAGTAATTTTGTTTTTTTGTCATGTAATATTTCGGCAACAGGATTTCCTGAAAATATGGTTTTTGTTTGAGAGAAAGAAGCTATCGGATATCCCGTAAAGATTAGTTTAGCAAATTTAGAAAGAAACCTATTTGTTTTACCAGGAATGCTGTTTTGTTCAAGAAGTATAATAGGCAAGCCAAGAGTGATAGAGGCAATGCCAACAGGGATAGTAACATAACCACCTGTAGCAAATACAAATTTAGGTTTTAATTTTTTTAAGATGGTTCTAGCTTCGAAAATACTAATAATAATACTAAGTATGTTTCTTTTTAAGGAGGGGAGACAGATAAATTCATAATTTTTTATCATGACCTTTTCTAATCTATCACCACCAATAAAACAAATATCTTCTTTAAGTTTATCAGCGATATTAAGGGCAGGAGAAATGTGTCCGCCAGTTCCTCCACAGGTAAAAACAATCATTAGTTTAACCTTTCTTGATACCTAGAAGCATTCATTATTATTCCAAGCATGGTAATGGCAATAGCTACTGAAGTACCTCCGAAACTTATAAACGGTAAGGTAATTCCTTTGGATGGTACTAGGTTTATGGCAACTCCCATATTTACAAAAGATTGAAATGCTAGCCAGGTTGTTATTCCTGTAACAAGAAGTTTGGAGAAGAGTTCTGTTTGTCTGACTGCAACAAAGTAGCATTTAATATAGAGGATGGTCATAGGTATGATGAAAAATATTGTAGTGTAAACAAACCCAAGTTCTTCACAGATTATGGCGAAGATATAGTCTGTGTATTGTTGTGGTAAATAGAAAAACTTTTGTCTTGATTGTCCGAAGCCCAAGCCTAATAGTCCGCCTGAGCCAACTGCTATCATTGATTGTATTATATGGAACCCTTTCCCGTATTTATCAGCCCAAGGGTTTATATATCCCTGAACTCTAGCAAGTTGATATGGTTGAGCTAAGATGCTTAATCCAACAACCCCAACAGCTGCAACGAACATGCCTATCATTATGTCGAGTCTTATTCCTGCAACAAATATTTGAGAAAGGAAGATTAATACAATTATTCCTGTAGTCCCAAGGTCTGGTTGAGATAAAACTACTGCTGCTGAGACACCTATAATTCCAAGAAGTATGCCAAATCTTTTCAGGTTTGTGTTAATGTCATGTTGGTATTTATCTATGTAATCAGCGGTCATAAGCAAGGTAGAGAATTTGACTAATTCAGATGGTTGAAAAGTTATGCCAAGTAAACTAATCCACCTAGTTGAACCACTTATTGTTATTCCCACCCCTGGGATATGTGTCATTCCTGCTAAGACAAGAGATATTGCCCATATGCCCCAGCAAAATCTTCGCAAGAATTGGTGTGGGATTATATATGCAGCCAAGAAACCCAGTGCTCCTATGAATACAAATATGAGGTGTCTGAAAACAAAATAGAAGCTTTGATTATAATCTTGGTATCCAATTACATTGGAGGAACTCATTATCATTATTGTTCCAAAAATGATAAGCCAAAACGATATTGCTAGTAATTGGAAGTCAGGTTTACTGGTTGTTGGGAATTGTTGATACAATTTGTTTAAATTCATTTCCACGTTCCTCGAAGTTCTTATACATGTCAAAACTGGCGCATGCTGGAGAGAGTACAACTATATCTCCTGGGTTTGCTTTTTTATAGGCTAACATGATTGCTTCTTCTAAGTTATAGGTTTTACCTAATAAGAGATTAGTATTTTTAAGTCCTTCGTAAAAGAATTCTCTAGCTCCGCCAAAAGCGATAGAACGTACATTATTTTTTTTAATAAGATTGAACATTATATCGTACGACACAGATTTCTTATCTCCGCCTAGAAGTAGTATCATTTTGTCTCCTGGCATGGAGTTAAGAGCAGCTATTGTTGAATCAGGGTTTGTTGCTTTTGAGTCATTTATAAATTCAATACCATTTAGCGTCCTAACTTTTTCTAACCGATGAGGATATGCTTTAATGTTTTTAACTTTTTCAACTGTTACTGAGTTTTTGTTTATTAAGAGAGAAGCGTTTATTGCAGCGCTTAGATTTTCTCTGTTATGTTCCCCAAGGAGTGGTGATTCTTTTAAGAGTTTTTCTAAAGATTTCATGTCTTGAAGATCTATAATGTTTGCTATAATTTTATTTTTTGTTAAAAAATCTACGGTAATGGAGTCTTTGCTATTATAAATAAAATAATCATTTTTAGTCATAACTGGAAGAACCTTTAGTTTTATCCGTGAATATTCTTCCATTGTTCCGTGTCGTTCGAGATGGTCTTCCGTAATATTCATTAGTATATATATGTCTGGCTTAAAAGTTGGGGATGTTTCTAGTTGATAGCTAGAAACTTCTAAGGAAATCATTTTTGGTACTTTATTTGGATCTTTTGAAACAAATTCAATTAAGGGCACACCAATATTCCCAGCAGAAGGGATGCTAAGTAATTGAGCGATAAGATCTGTTGTTGTTGTTTTTCCATTTGTGCCAGTTATTGTTATAAGCTTCGGAGGGTTTTTGTAGTATTGGAAAAGCAGATAGGCAAATTCTATTTCACTAATTACTGGAACTGTAATACCTTCAGTATGTTGTTTTGGATTAAGACCAGGAGAAATAATAACGAGGTCAGTATTTTGTGTGTCAGTGGTTAACTCAAATAGGTTAAGTTCCTTTAGTTTATTGTTTACAGCATTAGCCGTTTTGCCTTCTCCGAGAACTGTAACTCTTTTTATTGAGGATAGATTAATAGGTTTAAGCAATTTTAATCGCAATTATTAACATGATTATACTAACAATCCAAAATCTAAGAACAACTTTATTTTCTGACCAACCACAAAGTTCAAAATGATGGTGAATAGGAGACATTTTAAAGATACGTTTACCCTTTGTTATTTTAAAGTAGCTAACTTGGAGGATAACAGATAGTGTTTCAATAATAAATATTAAGCCTAAAGGAATCAGCATTAATTCTTTATGGAGTAGTATGGCTATTCCTGCTAAAACAGCACCTAATGCAAGTGAGCCAGTATCTCCCATAAATATTCTTGCTGGGTTTATGTTGAACCAAAGAAAGCCCAATAAAGAACCAATCATAATTAAAATAAAGACCAAGATTGTTATATTTGTACTTATAAATGCTAGATACGCAAATCCTATTAGGGAGATAATGGTCACTCCAGTTGCAAGTCCGTCGAGTCCATCAGTAAGGTTAACTGCATTTGAGGTCCCAACTATCATAAATATTATAAACACATAATAAAGAATAGGTGGAAGGAATTGTAGTGGTCCTTGGATGAATACAAAGTTATTTGAAACTGCGAGTATTCCTGCAAACGTACTTGCAAAAGCAATTTGTAGAATGATTTTTACTTTAGCGGTCATCCCTTTATTTTGTTTTTTCCTGATTTTATTAGAGTCATCAAGAATGCCAATTAAAGCATAAGCTACTAGTAAGAAGGTCAGCATTAGAATATTAAAGTCAATGGAGGAGCGGAATATCAAAATTGAAAGTAATGCACTGATTAGAATAGCAAGTCCGCCCATTGTTGGAGTGCCTTCTTTGACCATATGTGTTTCTGGTGCGTCTTTTAAGATATATTGTCTCATTTTTGCTTGTTTTAAAATATTGATTAAAATATTAGTTAAAAATAACCCTAGGACAAAAGATATTAAGATAATATTAGTCATTTATTATAAGTTCCTTGATTATAGTTTCCATTTTTGTCGATCTTGAACCTTTAAAGAGAATCACCTTGTTTTTAGGGCTTATCTCCTTAATCTTTTTTGGTATCAATGATTTGTCTGTACAATAGTAACATTTGTCATTCTTTTTCTCAATTCGAAGATACGTGTTTCCATAAAAAAAAGCTTTTTCAATTTGAGTATCAGCAATAACCATGTTTACAAGTTCTTTGTGAAAACGGTCTTCTTGTTTGCCAAGCTCTTTCATTTCACCAAAAACAGTTATTAGTTTTTTTCCAGGGTATTTAGATTTAGTTTTATTAATGGAGAATGCCATACTGTTAGGGTTTGCATTATAAGCATCATCAATAATTATGTTTTCTTTCCACTTAATTTCTTGTTCCCGGTGAGGACTAATAGCCTTTAATCCGCTGAAAATTTTTGTGATTTCTTTTTCAGTAAAGTTGTACTGTTGTGCAAGTGCTGTTGCTAGTTTTGCGCTGGAATTTAATGGATCATCCTCTGTAATCGTATTGAGTTGAAAGCCATTTCTTAATGCTTTATTTTTCACTAGCTCAAAATAATCAATATTGGTATTCAAGAAGGCTGTATATTTTGTATTTTTCACTTTAGGAAAGTCGAAAATCTCTGATTTGCCTAAAGCAATGTTTCTTTGTGTTCCCATTAATTCTAAGTGAGCAACTCCAATATTAGTTATTAAAGTAATGTCAGGTTTAATGATATTTGTTAAGAAATGTATATCACCTTTGTGTCGCATTCCCATTTCAACGATTATAAAATCAGCATCATTTGGAGCATTCAGAATGGTCAGAGGTGCTCCTACTTCATTGTTTTGGTTTTCAAAAGTACTATGTACTTTATATTTTGAGCTTAATATTTGATGTAGCATGTCTTTAAGAGTAGTTTTTCCAGAGCTACCAGTTATGGCAATAACCGTAGCTTTTATTTTAGTAGCACGATGATGTGAGGCAAAAGTAGGGAGGCTAACATCAAGAACTTTAATTTTACGTTTTATAAGCTCAGGTATAAAACTATGTCCGTCAAAATTTTCTCCTTTTAATGGTATGAAAATATCATTCTCTTTAATATTTCGGCTATCTATTGAGTACAATTTGAGAGTTCCTTTACTATTTCGCTATCATCAAAGTGTGTTTTTGTAGTACCAATAATCTGGTAATCTTCATGTCCTTTGCCAGCTATCATAATGAAATCATTTTCATTAGCAAGTTCAAGTGCTTTTTTAATGGCTTCTTTTCTGTCTATCTGTACAATGAGTTTTGTTTTGTCTGTGATTCCATCAGATATTTGGTCAATGATGGATTGAGGGTCCTCGGTTCTGGGATTATCAGAGGTTACTATAATAATATCAGCCCACTTTTCTGCAATTTTACCCATTAATGGGCGTTTTGTGTTGTCTCTGTCTCCACCAGCTCCAAATACTGCTATAAGTTTAGTTTTAGTTATTTTCCTGGCTTCTTTTAAAACATTATCTAGTCCGTCAGGAGTATGGGCATAGTCAACTACAACAGTGTAAGGTTTGCAGATATTAACTTTTTCAAATCTACCTTTTGGTGGCAAGGCAGTAGCGAGAGATTGCTTAATAATTGTTTCAGGTATTCCTAGTTCTTGGCACACAGCAAATGCTGCTTTTAAATTATTTTCATTAAATTTACCAATAAGCTTGTGTTGGAAGTCTAATTTAATTTTTTTGTAGTCAGTTGGATAAATTGTTTTTCCAATAGGATTCTTTAGAAAGACAAATTTGCTTTCTACGTAATTTTTAAAAGTTTTGTGATAGTCTAAATGGTCTTGAGTGATATTGGTTAGTAGTTTTACTTTAAAAGGTAATCCGTATATTCTATCTTCTACTATGCCAATAGAAGAGACTTCCATGATAAGATGAGTCTCATGTTTTTCTGTCATATCTTTAATGATAGACAAGAGGTCGAACATTTCAGGTGTTGTTAGTGGAGAGTTGATTGTGCCGATAACCTTTGGTTTAGCACCGGAAAGCCTTAGTACTTCGTTTATCAAATAAGTGACTGTCGTTTTTCCGTTAGTTCCAGTGATACCAATTACTTGAACTTTGTTTGTGTCTAGTTGCCATAAATTAGTTAGATATTTGAAAACAAATTTCTTTTCAACTTTGATTATTTTATTTGTTTTCTCTATCAATTCTTTGGTTATGTGATTTTGCCCTTTGTCGATAGCTAAAAAAACGTCATTCGTGTTTATTTTTCTGGTGTCATACTGTATCATATAACAAGAATTATAAGGGTAGAATAGAAGCAATTGCAATACTGAGATATTTCATAAATTAAGAGGGGTTGTTTTGTTAACGGGGAAAGAATTATTTATAAAATTTAGGGAAACAGAAGACCCAAAACTAAAAGATCAGATAGTTGAACAGCATTATAACCTGGTTATTTACGTAGCACGTAAGTTTTTAGGTAAGGGTGAGGCTCTCGAAGACCTTATTCAAGTTGGCATTATTGGACTTATTAAGTCCATGGATAATTATGATCCAAGCTATAATGCCGAGTTTGCGACTTATGCTATGCCAATGATAGTTGGTGAAATTAAACATTATTTTCGTGATCATGCTCGGTTAGTTAAATTACCAAGAAGATTACATGAGTTGAATGCTCAGATAAAAAAGTTAGCGTTTGAATTTCAACAAAATTATGACCGCTCTCCTACAATAGAAGAGATAGCGCAGAGGCTAAATGCTACGGAAGAAGAGGTTTTAGAGGCTATGGAAGCTGGAGAAGCCAGCAGAGCCTTGAGCTTAGACTCTCCTGCTTTTATGACAGACAGGAGCGGAGAAGTTGTTTCTGATGCGAGATCATCTTTAATGGATTCCTTAGGTGTTGAGCATTTGGAATCAAAAATTATTGATAGGGAAACTTTGAAATTTGCTATAGCTAATATTTTAAATAGAAGAGAGCAAAGGATTATTTATATGCGTTATTATGATAATCTTTCTCAGCATGAGATAGCAACTTACCTTCAGTTGTCTCAAATGCATGTGTCACGTTTAATTAAAAATGCGATAGATAAGCTATCCAGATATATTCAGAAAAATTCTGTTATTTGAATACACCCTTATTCCACATGTCAAAGCTTTATTAGTCCTGAGAGCAGGGATTTTATGTATAGTAGATAAACCCTCTCCGTCACCTAAGTGATGGAGAGGGTGGCGACATGTTTGAGTTTCAGAAGTTTTTGGTGAATTACGCCGGGTGAGGTTAACTATATTCCAGTAGCATCATGGTTAAGTCATCGTCGGTGTTTGGGCTTTTACTATATTCTTTGATTTCATCCAGTATTTTTTGAAATAGATTTTCACCAGAAAGCCAATTGTTTTCTTGTAGTATTTTAATAAGTCTTTGAGTTCCAAACAGTTCGCCTGTTTCATCTTTGGCTTCTGTAAGTCCATCAGTATATAGAAAAATTTTATCTCCTTGTTCTAGCACGATGTCTTTTTGTTCGAATTCTGGGGACTCAAACATTCCTAGGAAAACACCTTCAGTTTCAAGGAGAATCACAGAATTATTTTTCTTTAGAAGAATAGGGGCGGTATGACCAGCCTTAGAGTAGGTTAGTTTGTTGTTGGTCACATCAAGTGTAGCACCAAAGATAGTTACAAAGTTAATGGCACTTCCTTCTGTGTATTCGAGTAAACGCTTGTTTGCTATTTCCATCATAGGTTTGAGTTGAATTTGTTGTGCAAAAAGGTCTTCTAAGGTGTTTTTGGAGAGAATCATAACAAGTGCAGAGGCAACACCATGGCCAGAAACATCTCCTAT
The DNA here is from genome assembly GCA_964643725.1 of uncultured Candidatus Marinamargulisbacteria bacterium. Taxonomy (GTDB): domain Bacteria; phylum Margulisbacteria; class Riflemargulisbacteria; order GWF2-35-9; family DYQY01; genus DYQY01. Next base: position 6,364 of record CAZXTL010000018.1, on the reverse strand, counting down.
GGCAAAGTTGATTGTTTCATCTTTTTTGTTTTTTAGAGTGATTACGCCTTGATCAGAATCAGTGGATTTTATTTTATTTTTAATGTCTTTAGTCATAATAAAGAAATCTCCACCAATTTTTTCAGCAGGCATACATAGGGCAGTAAGTTGATATTTCTTATATTGGATTTTATTTGTAGAGAGTAGTCCGCTTTGTATTCTTCTAGCCATATCTAAATCACGTTTGTTTTTCATTTGGTTTCTATCAGTAGTTTTAATCAGTTGTTCAGCTTCTTGTTTAAGGACTTCAGCATTTGTTTTAAGGATTTCTGTTTCCTTGATAATTTGTTTTTTTAAATCTTTTTCTTTCTTGATCATAAGACCAAGCACCACAGATATTAGTAAAATGGTAAGTATGTAAATTGTAAGAATAAGCATAATTAATCGTTATTTAGCCCCCCAAATAGTATATTTATGGATATTAGCATCAGATATTTAAAATCAGTAGGGGGTAAATCGTGAATGGTGAGAAGTGAACAGTGAATAGTAAATAACAAAACCCCGGTTGCCCGAGGATTTATTAAGTTGTATAAGTTATTTATTAATATCGCAGTATTTGCTTATCAATAAACTATTTGATTTGTTGTTTTATGCTAGTAATTTATTCTTTTAGTGCTCTTTGGATTAAATCATCAAAACCAATAAACTCTCTACCAAGGTTGAAATCATTTACTGCAGCATTAACTTTGTTTAAATTTTTGGCTGTTACTTCATTAAGACCATAAACTTTATAATCCTCAACCGTTGATTGTAATGGATCTTTTAATATTTTTTCTTTTGCACTAAATTTTATAATATCTTTTTTTATTGAATCTATTGTGATGGATTTTTCAGCTATATTTTTAGCCATAATATCACCAACTACATCCCTTGAAAGATTCCCCAATCCTGCTTTTTCAAAATCTTCACTTGTAGCCTTTCCTCGTTTAATATTAGTTAGTAATGTTTTTTCTGCTTTTTCTAGTTGGCCCAGCTCTTTACTAAGCTCACTAAGGTCTATTACCATTTCTCTATTTGTTTTAATTTCCTCAATATCCAACTCTTGTTTTATAAATTTTTCAGCTTGTGTACGGAAAAATCCATTATCAGCATCAGAATCAACAAACATTGTTTTAATACCATTTGAACTTGCTATATCGTTAGCGAGCTTTGTAAGTTCTTTTCCTTCAATCTTATTGTTGTTATCTTGATCAGAACCATGTATTAGCGTGTTCGTTGCTGTTGTTATATTCAACTGTTGCTTTATGAAGTTTTCAGCTTGTGTACGGAAAAATCCATTATCGGCATCAGAATCAATAAACATTGTTTTAATGCCATTTGCGCTTGCTATATTATTAGCGAGACTTGTAAGTTCTTTTCCTTCAACCTTCTTGTTTTTATCTTGATCAGCCATTGTTAGTAAAGTTTTAATTGCCACTGGTGTTGTTGCTGGTCTTGGTGCTTGTCCGATTGGTTCTCCCATAATAATTCCTCCTAAGTGTTATTTTATAACTTTCATTTAAGTTATCGGATGTACTTAAGAATATTCCCAATGAGGGGGACAATTAAACATCGAAAGGGTATGGTATATAACCACAATAGATAATAACGTAATTAATTATTTATAATACAATAATTGACGTCATCTATATGAGTGAGTATACTAAATATATTATGAGTATCATAAAGTTTGAAGATATAGAAGAGAAAATTTTACAAATACAGGGCAAAAGTGTGTTATTAGATAGTGATGTAGCTAGAATATACAATGTTGAGACCAGAGATATTAACAAAGCAGTTAAAAACAACCCTGACAAGTTCCCAGCAGGATATATCATACATCTAACCATGCAAGAATTTGAAGATTTGCGGTGGAAAATTTCCACCGCAAATCTAGCTAAAACAAGATATTTGCCAAAAGCTTTTACTGAAAAAGGTTTATATATGTTGGCAACTATTTTAAGAGGTCCAGTTGCAACAACTGCAACGTTAGCAATTATTGAAACTTTTACTAAGATTAGAGAACTTAATAAAATGATGAGGTCTTTATCTGAAAAGAAAAGTAAACATGAACAACTGTTGTTAATTCAAAAAAGTGGTGAAATTTTTTCTGATATTTTAGGAGAAGGTTTTTCTGTTACAGAGGAAGAAACATCTGTTGAAATCAATTTTCTTTGCAAACTTTAACTAATGCCTTTGGAGTTAACACCTATAATTATTTATTGATCTTTATTTAAGCTACTAAAAATGAGTAACCAATCTTGACCTAATTTTATTGTATTTTGTACAGCTTTAGCTGTAGTTGTCTCTTTGGTGGTGCTAGTTATTGGTTGTGTTACGTATTGAGCTTGCATAGCTATTAATGTTTTTTCCGTGAGTGGTGTCGCTGCAGAGTTTTGAGATGTTTCTGTTTCATGGGTGCCTGAAGCTGTCGGTTTAAAAGATGTTGGGTTACTTGATGGCACCGATTTAAACGATGCTGCTGCGGGGAGTTTTAAACCAACTGGTGATATGGACATTATTAATTCCTCCGAAGTTTTATTTAATAACTTTCATTTAAGTTATCGTAAGTTATATAGAATATTCCCAAAGGGGTGCATCGAAAGTTTATGATGTATGGACATCTAAGATTATAACGTTATTAATTAGTGATAATTAAAATATTGACGTTCATTAAATCAGTTTGTATACTAAAAATATTATGAACCTCAGTAACAAGAGAGCCTTTACCTTGTTTGAAACCTTAGTTGCCTTATCTATATTATTAGTCCTATTACCTTTAGTTAGTAATATTTTTTACGGAAGTGTTAAAAGATATCTTAAGTATGCTGAAGAAAACAAGGAGATAGCACAGATTGAGTTTTCGGAAATGTATCTTAATAAGATAAGTAAAGTTTCTGATTCTATGAATATAGTTGGTGGAGTTTTGCGTATTGATAGTGGGGGGAGTATACATGACGTAGGGGTTAAAAATAATAAGCTATACTCCATGCAGGTAGCCACTAGGTATTTAACTGTTGAACCAATGCTGATTACTTATTATAAATTTATTAAAATTAACGATAATTATTATCAAATAGAACTTCAAACACATACTAATAGGAAGTATTTAATCAAAATAATTAGATTTAAATAAGTCTAGCCTCACCCCCTAAAGTTTCTTAATGGTAGTAGTTATGTTTCGTTATCCCCCTCTCCTAAAAGAGAGGGGGGAGTATTTTTCGTATTTGTAAACCTTCTCTTTTAGGAGAAGGTGCTGAGACGAAAAGTAAATAATAAGAATAATGGAATATTTCCAGCGGATGAGGTTGGTTATTTTTTAAGGAGTGGAAACCCTAGCTCTTCACGTTTAGCTAGATATTCAACAGCGCATTTCTTTGCTAAATGTCTTATTTTAGTTATGTAGTTTGTTCTTTCTGTAACGCTGATAGCTCCTCTAGCATCAAGCAGATTAAAAGTGTGGGAACATTTTAAACAATAATCATAAGCAGGAAGAATCAGTTTAGCCTCAATGCAACGGTATGATTCCTTTTCAAATTTATAGAACATATCTGAAAGCATCGCAATATCTGATATTTCAAAATTGTATTTGCTTTGTTCCTGTTCATTTTGTAGATAAATATCACCATATTTAATTTTGTCATTCCAGTCTATATCATAAACAGAGTCTTTCCCTTGGATGAACATGGTTAGTCTTTCCAGTCCGTAAGTGATTTCTACAGGAATTGGGTCAAGCTCTAATCCACCAGTTATTTGAAAGTAAGTAAACTGTGTTACTTCCATTCCATCTAACCAAACTTCCCAACCTAATCCAGCTGCACCTAAAGTAGGAGATTCCCAGTTATCTTCAACAAAGCGTAAATCATGTTCTGTAAGGTCAACGCCAATGGCCTCTAAGCTTTTTTTGTATAAGTCTTGAACATTTAAAGGAGATGGTTTCAATATTACTTGGAATTGGAAGTAGTGTTGTAATCTATTTGGGTTTTCGCCATATCTTCCATCTGTTGGCCTTCTTGATGGCTCTACATAGGCAACATTATAAGGTTCAGGGCCTAGTACTCTAAGGAATGTTGCAGGGTTCATAGTGCCTGCGCCTTTTTCTATATCATAAGGTTGTTGAAGGATACATCCTTGGTCAGCCCAGAATTTTTGTAAAGTGAGAATAACATTTTGAAAATCCATACCACTATTATAATGTTTAGTTGTTTATTTGTTTAGTTGTTTATTCGTTTATTTGAAAAAATATTAACTTACAAGCAAACCAGCAACCATTGAACAAGTGAACCAATGAACGATTGAACTATTTTAATAGACATACTTCGAGAGTGTGTTATAATCTACTTTGCTCTTTTGGCATGGTCATCATAGTAGATATTTATGGTCTTTTATGATTTAATATACCAGTTTGTAAATAATGTAGGAGGAAACAGCACATGAAATATGAGGTTTTAGCATTACTTAAACCTGAAAATACTGAGGAACAAGTAGATTCAGCAATAGAAAAAATTAAAAAAAATATCGAAGCGATTAAAGGTACTTTTATTGACGCTGAAAAATGGGGCAAAAGAGAGACTCCATATGCTTTTAAAAAGCACAAAGGTTTAAAAGAAGCGTATTATGTTCTAATTAATTTTGAAAAAGATAAAGGTGTACTTACTAAGCTTGACTATAATATAAGGATTGACGAAAACGTAGTTCGTCATATGATAACCAAGAAGGACTAATATAGTTTTATGGCTCAGCTAAACAGAATAATATTGATCGGTAAAATAATAGATGAACCAGATCTCAAGGTTTCTACAGAGGGCAAAAGTATTGCTAAATTCACGATTGAAACGGAAAGAGCATTTGGAGATAAAACAGACCGTATAGCTATTGTAGCATGGGAGAAATTGGCAGATTCTGTTGGCGAATTCAGCAAAAACCAAGTAGTTTTAGTTGAAGGAAGAATACAACAGAGAAGTTTCGAGGATGCAGACAAGACTACAACGTATGTAACTGAAGTAATTGCTTCTTCACTTAGAAGTTTTAGTGGCGGAAGCGTAAGTATTGCTGGTGGAAAAGATCAGGATATTACTGAAGACGACATACCTTTTTAAAGGTAAAGAGGATAAAAGGTTAAGAGATGTATAATAAAGTTTTTTTAATAGGTAATTTAACAAAGGATCCAGAAATGAGATATACTACTTCTGGTATTCCTGTAACGAGATTCACTGTTGCTGTTAATCGTGGATATGGCGATAACAAGCAGGTAGATTTTTTAAGGATTTCTACTTGGAGAAAACTTGCAGAATTTTGTGGTGAATATCTTGCCAAAGGAAGATCGGTAGCTATAGAAGGCTCTCTTCAGTTGAGTGAATATGAAAAAGATGGCAAGAATAGAGTTTTTGCCGAAGTTATGGCAGATAGAGTAGAAGTATTAAACAAAAAAGATAGTCAACCTGAGGATGATCAGGTGAAATCTAGTAAAGATGAGGATATACCTTTTTAAAGGTTAAAAGTTTAGAGGCAAAAAGGCTAATAGGAGGACTTTAGAAAATGGCAAAAAGAGTAGCAGAAAAAGTATCAGCATTTAAAAGAGTAAGAAAAAAGAAATGTTCTGTATGCGTATCTCGTGTAGAGATAGTCGATTATAAGGATATAAATACTTTAAGAAAGAACTTAACTGATAGAGGCAAGATTGCTTCTCGTAGAATGTCAGGACTTTGTCCTAAACATCAGAGAGCCGTTGCGGCCGCTATTAAAAAAGCAAGAGAGGCATGTCTATTGCCTCACGTAATGGAATAAGGAGAAGGCAAATGAGAATTATATTAATAGAAGATGATGTTAGATTAGGGGATAAAGGAAGCGTAGTAAACGTAAAAAGAGGTTATGGTGTTAACTTTCTTATACCTGAGAATAAAGCTATTATTTTTAATGCTGGAAATAAAAGCAAGATTGACAATGAGATTGGTCAGCAATCAAAAAGAATAGCAAAAGAAAAGGCAGAACATCAGAAACAAGCTGATCAGTTAAAAGACTTAGAACTTGTTTTTGTTGCTAAGGCAGCCTTAACTGGACACATTTATGGTTCAATTACAAATCAAGATGTTGCTGATAAAATAAAAGAAGCAAAAGGATTAGATATTCCTAAAAAGAAAATAGCAATCAATACGCACATAAAGACAGCTGGTAAATACTCTGCAAATATAAAGTTATTTACAGGCATTAATGTTGTTGTTCCATTGCTTGTTACAATAGAAGAAGAAGAGAAAAAACTTAAAAGATAAATTGTTAACCACAATTAGTTTACCTTCATCCCCAGGAGTATACTTAATGAAAGATGCTTCTGGGGATGTTTTGTATG
>CAZXTL010000017.1:0-41380 GCA_964643725.1 uncultured Candidatus Marinamargulisbacteria bacterium | reverse complement strand
GCATCCCTTCTTTAAACTACGTTACCTAAACGTTGTTGGGGGGAAGAGGGGTGTTCAGATAACGTAATATATTTAATATATCGTTCTTAGTCATAACTAATTTCAAGATTATATATCGATATTTTACGTTCCTTTGAAAATTTAAAAGGAGCGTTGGGGGGAACGCTCCTTTAGTTATCAATATCTAAACGCTTCGAGGGGGGTCGAGGGGGGTGCGTTTAGACTATTGTATGTTTAATCTTCCTTGTTTGTTGTATAGCAACACCAGGAACGATATCTCTGTTATGAACATAACTTATAGTATAAAACTTTTTATTGCCTTCTTTATGGCTATAAGCGGTATCATAAGAGAATACTTTTTTAGTGCCTTCAGTAGTAGATGGAAGAGTTTGTAACATAAGAAAGTTACTTATTCTTAAAGCCAATTCTGATACAGTCATCTTACTCACCTCCAGTTATTTTGTTTTCTTATTAAGTTATCGAAGCAGATGCTTGTTTATTGCATTGATTATTTAGATTTCTTTATTGGTAGTAGTTTGGATTAAATAGAGATTTGAAAATTTAAAAGGAGCGTAGGGGGTACGCTCCTTTAATTATCAATATCTAAACGCTTCGAGGGGGGTCGAGGGGGGTGCGTTTAGACTATTGTATGTTTAATCTTCCTTGTTTGTTGTATAGCAACACCAGGAACGATATCTCTGTTATGAACATAACTTATAGTATAAAACTTTTTATTGCCTTCTTTATGGCTATAAGCGGTATCATAAGAGAAAACCATTTTTTTTGCTTCAGCGGTAGCAGGAGCTGTTTGTAACATTAGTAAGTTTCTTATTTTTAAAGCTAATTCTACTATGTTCATCCTGCTCACCTCCTGTTATTTTGTCTTCTTATTAAGTTATCGAAACATTAATAATATATTCCCATATTATTTTATACACACAATTTTAAAGTTATTTTGTTTATTATTCCTTTATCTTTTGACCTTTCAATCTTGTAAACGCTATAATTATTACAACCTCAATAAAAGGAGCATATATGTCAGGACATAGTAAGTGGGCAAACATTAAAAACCGTAAAGGTGCTCAGGACGCTAAGAGAGGGAAAGTTTTTACTCGATTAGCAAGAGAAATAATTATTTCTGCAAAAATTGGTGGTGCTGAAATAGAGAATAATCCTAGGTTAAGGATGGCCATTCAAAAAGCTAAATCAGAGAATATGCCTAATGATAATATTAATAGAGCGATTCAGCGAGCTGTTGGTAGTGGAGCTGGCAATGAGATGGAAGAAGTAATGTACGAGGCTTATGCCCAAGATGGCGTAGCTGTTATTATTAAGTGTGTTACAGATAATAAGAATAGAACGATGCCAGAGTTAAGAACTATCATTTCAAAATCTGGAGGGAATATGGCAGAAAAGGGTGCAGTTTCTTATATGTTCACCCAAAAAGGATTATTTATATTTGAAAAAGGGAAAGCAACCGAAGATCAGATTTTAGAATGTACTTTTGATTTTGATTTAGAAGATGTCATTACCAATGATGATGGTTCAATAGAAGTTATTTGTGATTTCACAAGTTTTATCGACGTTAAAACTGCTTTTGAGGAAAATAAATTAGAGACCATAAGCGCTGAGTTAACCATGATAGCTTCTGTTGAGGTGCCTATTTCTAAAAAAGAAACTGCGGCTAAAATATTGTCTTTAATTAATAGGGTTGATGACCATGAAGATGTTCAGAATATTTATCATAATGCTGATATCAATGATGATATTATGGAGCAACTTTATTCTGAAGGGATTATTTGATGGATCAAGAAGAAAGTTTGAATGAGAGGGAAAAGACGCTTTTTGAGTCTTTAATTTATACTCTCAATCTGACTGCTATGCAACAGTTAGGCAAAGTTGGTGATCCTTTACTTCAAAAGAGTACAGTTGATTTATCAGGAGCAACGGATACTTATGATCTTTTGGTTATCCTAAAACAAAAGACAAGTGGTAATTTGTCAGATGAGGAAAGTAGATTTTTAGATAAAATTATAGCTAATGTCTCTAAACATCTCCTTGATAATTCACTCCAAGAAACTTTGGCTTCTCAAATAGAATTGCTGGAAGAATAGATGAGGTTTCTTTACGGTGAAGAAACTTTATTATTAACCGAGAGGTTTCTTCAACTCAAAGATGAATTTATAAAAACTAATGGTGAATATTCCTATGAAGAGTATTCTGAAAGTGATCAAGTAGAGAAATTTATATCTTCTTTTTCTTCGATGTCCTTATTTTCTTCTAAAAAGATGATTGTTTATAAAGGGTTACCTAAAGTAAGGGAAGATTACGAAGATTATTTTCAAAATTTACTTTCAGAACAGCAAACAACACATGAGATAGTTTTTATTTATAAAGGTAAGCCAGATAAGCGGAAGAAATTTGTTAAATTTTTATTAAAAAGTTGTGATTGTGAGTCCTTTGAGCCATTTAGTATTTGGAAAAAAGGGGAAATAATCGATTGGGTTTTAAAAAGAGAAAAGGAAAGGGGCTTTAAAATAGATAGAGCTTCAACTGAATTATTGTTGGAACTTGTAGGCCTTGAATTATGGTCATTGGAATCAAATTTATTAAGAATGGAAACATATGTTTTGCCGGAGAAGAGTATTACTGAAAAAGTGGTAAGAGAGCTGTCGACTATAGGAGAGAAAGGTATTCTAGATATTTTTGAAGCATTAAGAAAGAAAGATAGGTCTATTTATAAATATATATTTGAGAGTAATAAGCCTGAGGATATTATTGCTTTGATTGGAGGTCTTTCTTCTCATGTAAGGTTAATTCTGTTGCTTAAAAGTTCAAAGAGTAGCTTGGATGATTTAGCCCTTAAGATTAATAAGAAGAAGTATTATTTGGAGAATTTAATTAAAGATATAGCGAAATGGAGTTTTATTGATGCTAAGTCTTTTTTAGGCGAATTACACCAGCTAGATTTCAATATTAAGGCTGGTAATGTCAAACCAGTCATCGGATTAGAATTAGTTTTGACGAAGTTTATATGATTTATAAGAGGTAAATAATTGAGTAGAAAAGAAATTGATTTGCACGGACTGTATTGCGAACAAGCCGATTCTATTTTAGAAAGAGAAATAACAAACGCATATCTGTCTGGTGTCACAGAATTGGTTGTAATACATGGCAAGGGTACAGGTGCATTAAGAGAGTCTGTACTTAAAACTCTGTATGCCCATAAAGATAAGTGGTTTGAGATTATTAAAGGAGAAAATACAAAAGAGATAGGTGATTCTGGATTTATTAAAGTTAAAATTAAACATAAAGAGATAGTTATAAATAAGTACTCTGCTAAGAAAAAGAAACCAAAGGAAGAAACAAAAGAAGATTATTCTTATCTGGAGAATGTTAAAGAAAAAAAAGAAAATGGAAAACAGAAATATCTTAAAATGATGAAGAGGCTGAAGGAGGCTAATAGATGAAAGTTGCCGTAATTGGAGCTGATGGTATGTTGGGAAGTGAATTTATGTCTATATTTATAAATAAAGATATAGAATACGCTGCTTATACCATAAAAGATTTGGACATAACGAATAAAGAGACATTATGTGTCATAGAACAATATTGCCCTAATATTATTATTAATTGCTCCGCTTATACAGCTGTAGATAAAGCTGAAGAAGATATCAAAATGGCATATGCGGTTAATGGTGAAGGAGTTAAAAATCTAGCAGAAATAGCACTAACGTTAGGGGCAAAGTTTGTGCATTTCTCAACTGATTATATTTTTAGTGGAGAAGGAACTAGACCATATTTAGAAGATGATGAATCTGCGCCTGTTAGCGTTTATGGGAAGAGTAAACTGCAAGGAGAAGAGGAGCTAAGAAGAATATTGCCTTTTGATAAATATTTATTATTAAGAACAGCTTGGCTTTATGGTATCGGTGGAAATAATTTTGTTAAAACTATGATTAGATTAGCAAATGAAGGAAAAGATATTAAGGTAGTAGATGATCAGGTCGGTAGTCCAACCTTTGCTAAGGATCTTGCGATGTGGACAATCGAGCTATTAGATAAAAACTGTAGTGGGATATATCATGCAGTTAATAGTGGCTCATGTAATTGGTATCAGTTTGCAAATAAGATATTTGAACTAAGCCAAATTAAAGTTAATTGTTCAGCAGTAAATAGTACTCAATTTATTACTAAGGCTAAAAGACCTCGATACAGTATAATGAATAATAATAAATTGCAAAAAGACTTGGGGTATTCTATAAGAGAATGGCCAGAAGCATTGTCAGAGTATATTTTTTTGACTAAACTATAGGAGAGATAATTAAACTTATCTTTTGGGGGTATAAACGTTGAATATTATTAAAATTAGTTCAAAAAATATATTTTATTATCTAATTCCAGTAATTTTTGTCAGTATTTCTTTGTTTTTGACAATTTTAATTCTTTTTCATTTTAAGACAGATAATAGTGTATTAGTAGACAGGATTATAGTTGAAAAATTATATGAACAATTGGATTCGTTAGAGAGTGTGTTAGGGAAGATTAATTCGTTAGATGGCAAAGTAAATCTTATAAAAGATTTTAAATCTGCTGATAAGTACTTTTGGGTAGTTAATAAAGACGATAAGGTCCTTTATCATCCACTTAGTTATTATATTAATAAATTATCTTTAGCAGAATTTAAGGACCAAAAAGGTTCTCCTTTTTTTATGAAGTTACTTAATGAAACGAAAGCCAATGGATATGCCTCAATTGTTTATTACTCTTCTTTAGACAAAGAAAAAGTTGTAAGAAAGATAGCTGTTGCAAAGATTTTAAAAGATAGTGGAATTATAATAGGGACAGATTCTTTAGCCAAGGAAATAGGAGCGAGTCATAAAACTATTTTATGGTTATTTGTTTTCTCATTATTTGGTTATGTTTTTGCAATTATTTCATATGTAATTATTAAGAAGATAAGGGTTTCAAGTGATGTTAAAAGATTTTCAAAGGAAATGACTGGTTTGTGTGACAATGTGGTTCGTTATGAGCCTAATTTCTCTGTTGGTTCTACTTTTTTACCGTTACAGAATGAGTACTTAAGATTAGTAACTTATTTTAAAGAATTTGTTAACAAATCCAGCAGTCTTTCTGATGATTTGCACATTAATCTAGATTCTTTAGAAAAAAATGTTATCGGTATTTCTAGTAATTTCCATAAATTAACTACCACGTTATTAGATGTTGCAAAAGGAGCTATGTCCCAGACAGAAAGACTTACTACGGTTACAGGAGCGATAGATCAAGTAGGTCAGAGTGTAAAAAAAATAAATCATAATGTAAAAATTCAGAATCAGAGTGTTCAAAACAATACTATTGCCTTACAGAATACTAATCAATTAATTCAGTTATTAAATGAAAATGCCCAAATACAAAGAGATAAAATAGAGTTAACAAGTGAAAATATGTCTGGAACTTTAGATGCAGTTAATAAGATAAAAGATAATACTAAGAATGTGTATAACAGCTCAATTGCTTCTGCAGAAGTTGCAGAGAAAGGTAAAATAAGTGTAGAGAATATTCATCAAGAGATGAACGATATAAGAAAGATAGTTTCGGATTCTTCGAAGAAAATTGGTGATTTATCTCAATATTCACGCAGGATAGAAGACATAATAGATATTATTGATGATATAGCTGATCAGACTAATTTGCTGGCTTTAAATGCAGCAATAGAAGCTGCAAGGGCGGGAGAAGCAGGTGTTGGGTTTGTTGTTGTAGCAGATGAAGTAAGGAAGTTAGCAGAAAAGTCTGGCAAAGCAACTAAAGAGATTGCCGATTTACTATATACCATTCAAAGTATTACTAAAGAAGCTGCCCAGTCTATGGATAAAAGTAATGAGCAAGTAGAGCATGGAGTTGCTCAAACAGAGAATGCAAAGATCGCTTTACTTAATATAATTGATGCAGTTGATAATACAGTCAGTATGGTTGAGAATATCTATAATTCTTCTGAAGTAATGTCTAGTAGCTTTGATAGTGTTATGAGGCTAACAGAGCAGTTGTTTGCTTCGGTTGACGAGAATTCTATTTCTATTAAATCCTTAGCTGATTCATCGAGAGCTATTGCAGATAGTTCTACAGACGTTTCTGAAATTTTTACTAAGAGTATAGAGGAACTAGATTTAATACAAAATAGCACAGATCAGATGTTGCTTGAGACTAAAGAAATAGAGAATGTTGCACATGATAATAACTCAATTTCAGAGGAAGTATCTGCAAATGCCTTTGACCTTACACAAGTAACGGATAGTAATGTTAAGTTGATTCAAAATATACGAGGTCTTTCTAAAACCTTAAAAGAGTTTTTAGATAGGTAGCTTAGAAATTTGAGTAAGCATCTAAATCTAGATGTGAGGTTCTTTTATCAATACTTTTCATAGGTATAATTATTTCAATTAGTAATCCGTAAGATTCGTTATTTATTATCGGTTGTTCTATAGCAGATATGATTTTGTCTATCATTATTTGTTTCGGATAGATATCATTAGCTTTTTGGAATGAGTATTTTTCTTTAAGTTTATTGCTTTGGATGATAAGCCTGCCATTACAAGAAATAACGATGATAAGTAATGAGAAAAGTCCTTGCCCCATGCTATCTTTAGTAGTTGAGAATTTTTCTTGAATACTTTGAAGTATAGGTGCTCTAAATCCTGGTCCATTATCTGTTGCAGTAATATGAATATTATCATTTTTAATATTAATGTTTATATCTATAGGATGGTTTTCGTTGTGTTTATTGTTTTCAGCAATGATTCCAATTAGAGAGGCAATAGTTTTTGTATGAAAATCTTCAAGTGGAAAATGCTCTACAAGTGTTGATAAATATTCTTTTCCATATTGTGTTAATGTTTTTGGTGGGTTATTTCCGATTGCAGATATTTGAATGTTAATGTTTTTCATGTATAAAGTCTATCATGGTAGATAGGTGTTAGAAAATATGGATTATTTAAAATGGTCTGGGTAGCCACACTACGCCTTTTGCAAAGCAAAAGAGCTCCGAGTGGCGGGCAAGATACTCTTGTCCTGTGGACTTCGAGGACAACCGCTAAACTCGTTCCTCGTTAAGCGGAGTTGTTACTGAACTTGCTTCTTAAGTTCGCTTACAAATAAATTTGTAAGTATAGTCAACAAACTCGTAAACTCATTTGTCGGCTATAAATCTTGCTTGAAAATTAAGTGAACGTTTATTAATTCAGTTTCAGTTGGGAGAGAGTGTGCATCTTTTAAATGGTCGGGGTAGCAAGATACTCTTGTCCTGTGGACTTCGAGGACAACCGCTAAACTCGTTCCTCGTTAAGCGGAGTTGTTACTGAACTTGCTTCTTAAGTTCGCTTACAAATAAATTTGTAAGTATAGTCAACAAACTCGTAAACTCATTTGTCGGCTATAAATCTTGCTTGAAAATTAAGTGAACGTCTATTAATTTAGTGAAAGTTAGGAGTGGGTGTGCATCTTTTTTAAATGGTCGGGGTAGCAAGATTCGAACTTGCGGCCCCTTGTTCCCAAAACAAGTGCGCTAACCGGACTGCGCTATACCCCGACATCTAAAATGCAAAGGATATTGTAGCGATAAACCACAATATTGGCAAATAGAAATTAACTTTGCTTGTATGAATATAATTGTGCTTATGGTTGTACGTTTGAATTTAGAGCGTTTGAAATAAATTCAAGTAACGTTAGTTTATTTTCTTGTTTTTTTGATAATTCAAGATTTTCTATGTAGGCGTCATAAGCTTGTATTTGTGTTGCTCCACCTTCTAATGCATTTTTGTGCTCTTGCTTTGCTACTGTTGTATCAAAGGATATGGCCGCAAGAGGATTAATCGGACGAGTGTTACTCATAACATCTAAATCTATAGGAGCTCTTTCCTTAGTTTTGTCTTGAATGGTATGGAAATATAGAATAATCTTTTCAAAATCATCTGGGCTTAGGCTCCCTTTGTCTAATTTATTATAGGCAGAAACAGCCAGTTTAGTGAAATCTACAATGGCGTTTATATTATTAGATATATCGCCTTTTATACTAAGAAATTCGTTTAATTGTTTTATAAACAATTTAGGGTTAATGTTATTTAGTTCAATCAATGAGCTAATTATTGGTTTAGTCATTGAAAAATTTATATAACTTTGATTTTGTTTATGAAGTTTCAATAAATCTTCTAAACTTGACGTTACAAGATGTTTGTATTCTTCATTAGATAATTGCTCTATTTGCTTGATTCTTACTTTATTAATCTCTTTATTATGAGTAATTGAAAATATTTCAATATATGGAATTTTCCTATTAATGAATTCCTTTATTAATAGCTGTTTATATCCACTATTTTGAATCTTATCTGTTGCTTGCTTAGGTTTAATAAGGTCTAATATTAAAGAAGTTATCTCTTCCTTGGTTATTCTTTTTAATATTTCAGCTCTTAGAGTTTGTAAAGAATTTGTGCTTTGTTGAGTGATTGTTTCTTCTAGGATTTGCTTGCTCGCACCATGTTCATTCAATACCCTAGCTCCTTCTTTAATAACATCCTGGTCGTTGGAAGCAAGGCAAGTAACAATTATTTCATTTAATAGTTTCTTTTTAACTTCTTCCTTTGTTTCAAGAGACGAAAGAAGTTGTTTAATTGAATTTTTTATTTTAGATAATAGCTTATCTAGTTTACTTATTTGTTGATTTAGTGCCTGTATTTTGGATAACTCTTCATTCTTATTATTGGTGTTTAAGCTAATAATTTTATTTTTTAACATTATTATCTTCCTTTATTATTGTTTGACATTTTGTTTATGCCCAAAAAATATATTATTAAACATTTTTAAATATTTTCATAAACTGACTTTCTAGACAAACGATACTGTCTGTAGTAACATTTAAGAAAATATATTTATGAGGAGACAACAATGAAAAGAAAGATATTATTAACTGAAAAAGAAATGCCAAAACAATGGTATAACATTTTAGCTGATTTAAGCAGTCCTATTGATCCTCCTTTGCATCCAGTTACCTTAGAGCCAGCTACTCCAGAACTACTTTCTGCCATATTTCCAATGGCTCTTATTGAACAGGAAATGTCTACTAAGAGATGGATCGATATTCCAGAAGAAGTAATGGATAAATTGTCTATTTGGAGACCATCTCCTATGTATAGAGCATATGGGCTAGAAGAAGCGTTGGGAACACCTGCGAAAATTTATTATAAATGGGAGGGGATTTCTCCAGCTGGTTCTCACAAACCAAATACCGCGCTTGCCCAAGCATACTATAATAAAAAAGAAGGAATAAATAAGCTAGCAACAGAAACAGGAGCAGGTCAATGGGGTAGTTCCTTAGCGCTTGCTGGAAGTATGTTTGGTATCGAGGTTTTAGTATATATGGTTAAGTGTAGTTATGATATGAAACCTTCCAGAAGGTTAATGATGGAAACTTGGGGTGGAAAGTGTATTTCCTCTCCTTCTAATACAACTCAATCAGGAAGAGATATTTTAAAGGGTGATCCTAACTGTCCAGGTTCTTTAGGAATAGCTATAAGCGAAGCAGTAGAGGTTGCACTAAAGAATAAAGACACAAATTATGCTTTGGGTTCAGTTCTTAACCATGTATTGCTCCATCAATCAGTAATCGGCTTAGAATGTAAAGAACAGTTCAAAAAAGTAGGGGAGTATCCAGACGTAGTAATCGGATGTGTTGGTGGTGGTTCAAATTTTGGTGGTATTGCTACTCCATTTGCTTATGACAAAATTCATGGTTCAAAGAATGTCAGATTAGTTGCAGTCGAGCCTACAGCTTGCCCAACTTTAACTAAAGGAATATATGCTTATGATTACGGTGATACAGCAAAAATGGCTCCTGTTGTTAAGATGCATACTCTTGGACACGATTTCGTTCCAGCTTCTATTCATGCAGGTGGACTTAGATATCATGGGATGGCTCCTATCGTTTCAAAGTTAGTTGATCAGGGTTTAGTGGAAGCTGTAGCTTATCATCAGAAGCCAGTGTTTGATGCAGCAATCCTTTTTGCAAAGACAGAAGGACATATTGTTGCCCCAGAAACAGCGCATGCTGTAAAAGGTGCTATTGAAGAAGCATTGAAAGCAAAAAGAGAAGGTAAAGAAACAGTTATATTATTTAATTGTTCTGGTCATGGACATTTTGATATGACTTCTTATCAGAAATATTTCGATAATCAATTAGAGGATTTTGAGTATCCAGAAGATGAAATAAAGAAAGCATTATTAAAGCTTCCAAAAGTTAAGTGATTTGAGTGTTTTCAAAATAATGATACATGTTATAATATTGTGCCCGCTGATTTATCAGTAGGTGTGTGTGCGGGAGTAGCTCAGTTGGTAGAGCACTAGCCTTCCAAGCTGGGGGTCGCCAGTTCGAGACTGGTCTCCCGCTCCACTATATTGTGATAAATCTAATAAGGTAAGTTTGTTTTGGAAAAGTTAAGTATGTCGAGAACTGGCGGAACTAGTCGCTTAATAAGTGCTTTAGCACGAATTTAGCGATAGTGTTCGAATGAATATGAGATTTGCCAGTTCAGAAACAATCCGCTTAGCGATTACGAAAAGTATTTGAGTGAGAGGTTAGCGGTTGTCCTCGAGGATGTAATCCGAGAAATGACTGGTCTCCCGCTCCACTTAAGATACATTTCTTCAAACCTTTATTAGGTTTAAAAGAGCGCTCGTAGCTCAGCTGGATAGAGCAACGGCCTTCTAAGCCGTAGGCCGGACGTTCGAATCGTCTCGGGCGCACCAGATTTTCGCTTATTATTTTTCCTGCCGAAGGCAGGAAAAATAAACAAAATATTATGGTGGCTGTAGCTCAGTTGGTAGAGCCCCGGATTGTGGTTCCGGTTGTCGTGGGTTCAAACCCCATCAGTCACCCCAGATTTTTATGATTTCTTTATATCCCGTCGTTATACTCAGCCGAGACATGATCAGCGTTGCAAAAAGGCTTGTTTCTGGATTTACCACATCGACAAAGCATAACTCTATTTTGTAATTCATAGGTTTCTCCATCGGATGATTCAATAGGAATATATCCTTTTATGTATAATCCGCTACTAACATTTTCTTCAGGATCCTGGAGTATATCTATCGAAGGTATATGTGTTGGTTCTATATGGTTTCCATCTTTATCAACAGCGACTAATCTGCCAGTTGGACAATCACTTGCAGCCTTAATAGCTTCTGCCTTGAAAATTTCATTATTTGAGTGTTCTGTAAGTTGCCAGACATTACCGTGTTTTTGATGACAAAACCTGGCATATGCACAACGATTATCATCTAAAAGGTCTAGCTCTGGTCCTTCTAATAGTTCAGCTCTATTTAGATACTTTGCTTTAGAGGCGGTTTCCGTTCCGTCGAAATTACAGTTATTATGAGAGCCATCACAGTAGGGTGCGTTTTTTGAATTTCCGCAACGGCATAATGTATAATCCTCTCGAAGTGGGAATGTTTTTCCTTCTTCGAAGACATAGACATTTCCTTTTGGAGTAATTATTTTTTCGGACAAAGGAACGCTACCAGTTACTAGATAGGGACCATCTTTTACTATTTTAATCTTTTGTTTGTTCATGGGCTCACTCCTTAGTGTTCGATACTGGCAGGCAATAGAGGTAGACGCATGCAACCAAATCCAAGGATAGAGACCATTTCATTTGTTTTGCCAAATTTACGATAAAGCATAGCAATCCTTTATGAATATTTGTATAAAGTTTAGCACATTAAAACTCATTCTCAAGAACCTTAAACCAAAACAATTATTAATTAATAGTTGATATTATTAATTATCTAAATATACTTAGTATTTATATTTAGTAGGAGGAATTTTTATGAAAAAGATATCACTATTTTTAGTTTTTGGAATGTTGCTAGGTATGAGTGTGCTAACGGCTGGAGAGCAAAACATGAAGCTTTCTGCTGGTATAGGGTTTCCAAATATGGTTAATGCTCAGGCTACATATTTTGTAGAAAAGGATGTTGAGGTTGGTGGTTTATTTGGACTTTTTGCAATGCCAATTGGCAAACAAGCTTGTGGCGCAGATGTTAGATTGGGCGCTTATTCAGTAGAAGCTGTTGCTAAAAAGTATTTCGGTTCAAGGGATGGAGCGTTTGCTGCGATTCGACTTGGTTATAGAGATTTTTATGTAAATACAGTTCAGCTAACTGGAACTCCATATGATATTAACGTTGGAGTGAAGTCCATATATCTTGGTGCTGGTATAGGTACTAATTTTTTAATTGCTCAAAGTTTTTCGTTGTCAGCAGAACTAGGGATTCAATATCCTTTTTCTAATAGCGATTATGAAGTGCAGAATTCAGGTACTGGCACTTTGGATCCTTCTGTTCGTACAGGTCCTCTTAAAGAAGGTATGGATAGGATGAAAGGTGTTTTGCCTTACTTGATGCTTACTGGTAGTTTATCTTTTTAAAAAACAGTTCATTATTTAAAATAAGACAAAGCTAGTTAAGTGTTATACTAGAGCCTATGCAAAATTTAATCACTAGTAAAAACAATGAGAAGATTAATTTTCTTATTAGGTTATCACAAAAGAAATATCGAGATAAGTTTGGTAAGTTTCTAGTTGAGAACCTCGTAACAATCCACGATGCCATAAAAGACGGCAATAACCCTGAATCCTTATATGTATCTGCTGAACTGCTTAAAAGTAAAGATGAGAAGATTTTGTTTATATTAAAGGAAGTAGTTAATTATTTTGTTATAGATGAAAAGATAAATAAAGCGTTTTCCAGTTTGGATACACCTTCTGGAATTTGCGCTGTTTATAAGAAATCAGAGAGACCACTTGATATGACTAAATCTGTAATTTATTTAAATGGTATTAGCGATCCTGGTAATTTGGGAACAATACTTCGAACAGCAATAGCCTTTGGCATAAAAAATATAGTCATTGATAGTAATTGTGTTGATATTTATAATCCAAAGACAATAGGTGCATCCAAGGATTCTATTTTTAAATTAAATTTTGGAGTAGATACAAGCAATGCTTTCCTTGTAAGTGTTAAAAAACATATGCCAGTTATCTCAACTAGTATTACTAGAGGGGAAGAAGTTGCAGCTATTAAAGTTTGGGCTCCTTTTTGTTTAGTTCTAGGTAGTGAGTCACATGGGGTAAGTTCAGATATAGAGAAGTTAGCAGATAAGTTTATTACTATTAAAATGACAGAATCGATGGAATCACTTAATGTTGCCGTTGCTGCTGGTATTTTGCTTTATAATTTAAGGAGTTAAATATGGGATATCAACAGCTTAATTTTAATTTACCAACAGACTATACGTATGAAGAGTTACGACAAAAGATAGCCAAGAAACTAAGGTTATCTGAATTTACTTTCCATATTGAAAATAAGAGTTTAGATGCTCGTGATAAAAACAATATTCATTGGCAAGTAAAGGTAGAAGTTTTTGCAAAATCAATCAAAGGGTTTTCTCCTAAACCTCCAGCTCTAAATATAGTTTTTAAAAATAGAAACCAAAAAGTTGTTGTTGTAGGAAGCGGTCCAGCTGGTTTTTTCTCGGCCTACCTATTACAGAAAGCAGGATTTCAAACAACAATTATCGAACAAGGCAAGGAAGTTCTTGAAAGAGCTACTTCCATTAATAGATTCGAGACAACTGGTGTTTTTGACCCAATGGCAAATTACGCATGTGGTGAAGGTGGCGCTGGAACATTTTCTGATGGCAAACTAACTGCACGTAGCAAACATTCTTCTTTGGAAAAACAGTTTGTTCTTGATAGTTATATTGAAGCTGGTGCACCAGAGGAGATAGCGTATTTGTCCCATCCTCATTTGGGGAGTGATAACCTTATAACGCTTGTAAAGAAATTACGTCAGATATTTCAAGAAATTGGCGGGAAGGTAGAATTTGAAACTACACTTGAAGATATAGTCGTCAAGAATGGCAAAGTAATTGAAGCTAAAACATCGAAGGGGACTTTATCTGCTGATTATTTTATTATTGCTCCAGGCCATTCTTCTTATTCTACTTATAGAATGTTAATAGCTAGAGGAGTTCAGTTTTCTACTAAGAATTTTGCTGTTGGGGCAAGAGTAGAGCATCCTCAAAAGCTTATAAATAAGGCACAATGGGGGAAGGATGAACTTCCAGGTGTTACTTCTGCTGAATATCGGCTTACGTGTAATACTAAAGATAGTGGTTCTGTATATACTTTTTGTATGTGTCCAGGAGGAATAATTGTTCCTTCAACCGCAACAGCTAAGAGTAATATCGTTAATGGTATGAGCTTTTATAATCGACAAGGGGAATTTGCAAATGCCGGGTGTGTTGTTGCAGTTGATCTAAATAATTTGTTACAAAAATCAGTAAGTCCAATAGAAGCTTTAGCTTGGGTAGAGCAGCTGGAACAATCTTTTTATAATGCTACCAATAGTTATAAAGCTGTTGCTTGTAGTATTTCTGATTTTATAAACGAAAAAGAATCAACAGCGTTATTTCCAACAAGTTATCCGTTAGGGCTTGTTTCTGCACCGATTTGGGAAATGTTTCCTGCAAGTATAAGTAATGGGCTGAGAACAGGGCTAGTTGATTTTAGTCGAAAAATAAATGGTTTTGAGTCAGGTCAAATAATTGGACTTGAGAGTAAGACTTCCTCTCCAATTCAAGTCCTACGTGACGATAATTTGAGATGTGCAGGGTTTGATAATTTATTCGTTGTGGGTGAAGGTAGTGGTCATAGCGGAGGGATTATATCTAGTGCTGTTGACGGAGTTAAAGTAGCACTAAATCCACTCTTCAAATAGTTTTATTAAAGCGGCCTCTATTTCTAAGGATAGTGCTATTTTAGTATTCAAGTCTGGATTTGAAGATAATGATTTCATTATAGGCTGTAAGTATTGATAAGTGCGTTTAATGTTTTCTTGATATTGTGGTTTCACCAAATGTCCTTTTAGGTAACCTAAAATTGGTACTATTATACCTATAAATCTATTTACATCTAGTTTTGTGTTTTGAATTAAATGTAAGAAGTCAGGATGTTTTCTGAAAGACATAATAATCCAATTTCTTCTTTCTTCGTTGTTAGGGAAATATAAGTCGTAAATAGTAGGATTGTCGATTAGCTCAAGTAGCTCTGTTAAAAGGAAGACCCCTGTGTTTTCTGGATTGATAAAGATATGTTTGAGTCGCGAGAGAGGAAAGGATTCTTTTATGTTTTGATATCTTTCAGGAATAATATAGGTGCCAATGTTTCGCAATTCAGAAACATATATATTTAGATTGTTTTTAGATATTGTATCTAGTTTATGTCCAAAGTTGTTTTCGAGTAATTCTAATGTAATAAGTTCAGCTTGAGTTAAGTAGTAATTTGTTAGCAAAGTGTAGTTTAGCGAGATTATTTTGTAACTCATACTCAATATAACGAATTATATTTAAGAAAGTTTCAGTATTTTAATAAATTTTATATTATAATGAAGTAATGTTTAGACTTCTCAAAAAAAACCTTCTTTTTATTTATTGTTTTATTGCACTATTTGTTGCAACTATTTATGTTTATTCTGATGTGAATAAGTTTAATTATGTTAATTATGATGATAATGAATATGTGTCAGAGAATTATAATATTCAAAAAGGTATAAATGCAGAAAGCTTGAAGTGGTGTTTTACCGCCGTTCATTCTAATAACTGGCATCCAGTTACTTGGATTTCTCATATGGTTGATTTCAGTTTATTTGGCATCAATCCTGCTGGTCATCATGTTGTTAGCGTAATTATACATATAGTTAACGTATTTTTACTGTTTATTCTTTTATATCTTATTACAGGATTGCGATGGCCTTCGCTACTGGTATCAGCCGTATTTGCCTTACACCCTGCACATGTAGAGTCAGTCGCTTGGATAGCTGAACGTAAAGATGTTTTAAGTGCATTTTTTATGTTTTTGACTATCATTAGCTATTATTTGTATGTTAAGGATAAGAAAGCAACGAAGTGGATTAGTTATGTTTTAGCATTAATTCTTTTTGCTCTTGGGTTAATGTCTAAGCCAATGCTGGTTACTTTGCCTTTTGTGTTGTTGCTTTTAGATTTTTGGCCATTATCACGTATGAAGAAAGACGTTTGGGTATGGCTTGAAAAGATACCTTTTTTTGCTTTGACAATAATATCAGCTGTTTTAACTTTTTGGGCACAGAAAAGTATGGGTGCGGTGCAGTCAGTTAATCAATTTCCTATTTTTTTGAGGATTGAGAACGCAGCATTATCTACAATTAAATATATTGGTAAATTGTTTTGGCCTCATCCCTTGGTAGTTTTTTATCCTTATAATCAGTATATTTCCATAATCACGTTTACTTTGTGTTTGTTAGTTATATTATTTTTTACTTTTCTTTTTTTAAAAGAATATAAGAAAAGGAAGTATCTGATAGTTGGTTGGTTATGGTTTTTAGGAACGTTGGTTCCAGTTATTGGTATTGTGCAAGTGGGTACTCAGGCAATGGCTGACAGATATACTTACATAACTCATATCGGATTAACAATTATTATTGCTTGGTGGGCATATGAGATGCTTAAACGTTTTAAAAATCGTGAGAGTATTTACGCAGTTATTATTATTTTTTTGATTTTTCTTCAAGTGCCTTTGACTAGACTTCAAGCCTCATACTGGGAAGGACCAATAATATTGTTTGAGCATCAACTAAAGTATGAGATAGGAACACCTCTTATTATGAATAACTTGGGGTTATCATACAGTGAAAAGGGACAAACAGATAAGGCAATTGATTCTTATTATAAAGCTTTAGAAATCAATCCTACTTACTTTAGTGTGCTTAATAATTTAGGTTCAGCTTTGTCATCTAAAGGGGATATACCAGGTTCAATTAAGTATTATCAAAAGGCTGTTGATTCAGAACCAAATAATCCATTAATTTACAGAATATATAATAATTTAGGGATTGCTGCTATTTATCAGCAAAGGTTAAATGATGCTGTTGGTTATTTCGAGAAAGCAATGAGATTAGAGCCTGGATATGATGCTACCTATAATAATATGGGAGTTGCTATGGAAAATCTTGGCAGGTTGGATGATGCAATTTTTTATTATAGACAGGGACTCATTATAAATCCTCGACATTCAGGTTTATATAATAATATTGGTTTAGCTTATGGTAAAAAAGGCGAAGTCGATAAAGCTATAGAATATTTTACTCGTGCCATACAAGCAGATCCGAATAACGGGACTGCAGTTAATAATCTTAGTTTAGCAAAGAAATATAAAGCAGAGGGTAGATGATGGTCAAGACAGTGGTTGTACTTCCTGCTTATAATGCTGAGAGAACTTTAAATCAAGTCGTGAGTGAGATACCTAAGGATGCGAATATTCAGATTTTATTAGTTGATGATGCAAGTAGTGATGGCACAGTAAAATTAGCAAAGAAGTTGGGTCTTAAGGTATTTGTGCATGAACAAAACAGAGGCTATGGTGCGAATCAAAAGACTTGTTATGATAAGGCACTTGAATTTAATCCTGAATATGTAGTTATGCTTCATCCTGACTATCAATATGATCCTAAATTAATTCCTTTAATGATAGAAATGTTAGAAATAGGCCTATGCGATATTGTTTTAGGCTCGAGGATTAGAAGTAGGGAGGAAGCGTTAGAAGGTGGGATGCCAATGTATAAATATATTTCAAATAGGTTTCTTACCTTTTTGCAAAACTTTTTAAGTGGGCAGAACTTATCAGAATGGCATACTGGTATGAGGGCTTTTAAAGTAGAAGTTTTAAAAACAGTTGATTATTCTAATCACTCAGACGATTTTGTTTTTGATACGCAGATGCTTTTTAATTCCTTAAGGGCAGACTTTAAGATTGGTGAGATTCATGTTCCCGTAAGATATTTTCCAGAAGCTTCCTCTATAAATTTTTTACGTAGTTGCAGTTACGGACTTCTGACTGTTGTTGAAACATTTAAGTTTGCTTGGTTCAAGTTGTTCAAATAACTATTAAAAGATATACTTAATCATTAAAGATGTGCGCTCGTAGCTCAGTTGGATAGAGCAACGGACTTCGAATCCGTGTGTCGGGAGTTCAAGTCTCTTCGAGCGCGCCACTCTGCACCTTTTGCTCACGCAAAAGAGCTTCGAGTGGTAAGCCAGTAAAAGCTGCAAGAGTCTATTAGCCTCTTCATACTTATTCATTGTTCAAGGGTAACGTTTCTGGTATACTGTGAATGCAAAAAATAGGTCCGCACCGTTAGCTCAGTTGGTAGAGCATCTGACTCTTAATCAGAGGGCCGAAGGTTCAAATCCTTCACGGTGCACCAAATTTATTACACGAGGTTTTTATGGAAGGTAAAGCACTTTTTCAGAATATAATAGACCTTATAAGAGAAAATTTTTTATATTTGTTAAGAAGATATTTTTTATTTAGTGTGTTTCTTTTAATAGCCTTTATGTCCTTTTTTGTCGTTTTATCTTTTTTGTTTGGCGCAACTATTGTATTTGCTAATATTATTTCTTTTTTTATTGGCGGGTTTTTTACTATTTTTTGTGCTTATTTTGCCTTTCCTTTTACTTTTAGGTTTGTTGCTAAAAAAGAATTAGATCTTTTAACTTCTCCATCTAATCTATTTGACCTTTATTATGCGGTAGGAATTATTTTTGCTATATTTTTAACGGTAATTCCACTTACTGGTCTTTTTCTTGTCTTCTTTTTGTTTGGTTCTATGCCAACCTTGTATTATTTGATGGGAATGGCTATTGTTACTTTTTTTCTTCAAGTAGCAGGTGGATTATTTGCCAAAGGTGCCGACATTTCTGCAGAGCTTATAGCTAAAGAGCATAAGGATATTGGGATTGATGATGCTAGAAATGTTTCTGCTTTGGCAGATAAAGTTGGCGATTTTTTGAATAGCGGATTAGCTATTAATTTAAATTTAATTGAAGTGTTTATTGGAATGTTTGTGGCTGTAACTCTGTATGTTGGTGCTTACTTTGTATCAGATGTGATACCGATTAAAGATGCATTGGTACTCGTTTATTATCCGATTATTATTGGAATAGGTAGCTTGATTATAGGTTTTCTTTTCAGCTTTTTGTTTTTACTTTTTAAACGTAAGCAACTTATTGCTACTAGCTTAAAACCTTTACATGCTACTTATTTTTCTATGATTCTTATTGGTGTTTTTGTTTATTACGTGACCAAAGGACAGGTTTTGCCATTAATAACTACAAATAAGTTTTTGTGGCTATCTCCTCAAATGAGTCCTTTTGTTTGTGTTTTAATGGGGGTAATTTTCTCTTTAATAATAGGAGCCTTAACAGACATCTATACCTCTGATTCACATAAACAAGTTAAAGATAATGCTTTTTTATCTCAATATAGTTCAGTTCTTTCAATTTTTAATGCTATGTCTGTTGGAATGAGAACTACTTATATCCCAATAATTATTGCTTCTGTTTTTGTTTTTATTGCTTACAGGATTTCTGATTATTACGGAATAATTTTAGTAGGAATTGGTTTTTCTTCTATGTTGCCGTTAATGGTTGCTTCTTCTTTTTCTGCACCATTTCTGGATACATTAAATGGTGTAGCAAATATGGATAAAAATGAAAATATATATTTAAGAGATATTCAACAAATGAACTCTGTAGGCAATGCATTATCAGCAGTAGGGAAGCACGCTTCCTCTTATGCTGTTTTATTTATGGCCTTTTCATTTTTTTTATCATTTGTTCAGATTTCTGGAATAAACTATAACAGTATTCCATTATTTCATCCGGTGATAATGCTTTCATTATTTCTTGGTGGTGTATTTCCTTATATTTTTGTTTCAGCACTTATTAGAGGTCTATCTTATACTGTGACTGCTATGTATGATGAGTCTAATCTTCAGCTTCAAGAAATTCCTTATTTGAAAGAAGGAAAAACTAATCCAGATTTACGAAGGTTTATTCGAATACATGGAATGCATATTCTTAAAGATTTACTCATGCCTTCATTGTTTATTTTCTTTTTACCTTTCCTTATTGGCAGGTTTTTAAGTGTAGAGGTTCTGGCTGCTTTTTTTGTTGGATGCATTATGGTTTCCACATTTTTATCTATAAGTTATACTAACTCAGGGATATTGTTAGGTAATGCTAAGAATTATATTGAAAAAGGGTTTTTGGGCGGGAAAAATACCATCAGATATGCAAATGCTATAGAAGCAGACCTTTATGGAGATTGCGTAAAGGATGTTCTCGGACCTTCTATAAATGCTTTTTTAAAAGTAGTTATATTGATAACTATAATTTTTGTGCCAATAATAATTTAATAAGTTTAAGAAGGGAGTTTTTGAAATGGGAAAAATGATAATAGCAGGTAATTGGAAAATGAATAAAGATCTTGATGAAGCAGTTCAGCTAGTAGAAAAACTAAAGAAGGGGTTTAAAAATAAAAATAAAGTAGAAGTTGTTATTTGTCCTTCTTTTACTAATCTTTCTGCTGTAAATGCTATAGTTAAAGATTCCGATATAAAGCTTGGAGCTCAGAATATGTACACTGAGGAAAAGGGGGCATTTACAGGTGAAATCAATGCTTCAATGTTAAGAAGTGTAGGTTGTAAGTATGTCATAATCGGTCACTCAGAAAGAAGACAATACTTTAATGAAACAAATCAGTTTCTTAATAAGAAGATTAAAGTTGCCTTAGAAAATAATCTGTTTCCTATTTATTGTGTTGGTGAAACTTTGGATCAAAGAGAAGCTGGTAAAGTAGAAAAGGTTATAAAAGAGCAAATAGAAGAAGGTCTTAAAGACATTTCTTCTGATGATTTAAGAAAGATAGTTTTAGCTTATGAGCCTGTTTGGGCGATAGGTACAGGTAAGACAGCAACTCCTCAGCAAGCAAATGATGTACATGTATTCATTCGTAAACTATTAGTTGCAATGTCTAGTACGGCAGTAGCGGAACAAGTGTCTATTCTGTATGGTGGAAGCGTTACTCCTGAAAGTAGTAGCGAGTTAATGGGCAAATCAGATATAGATGGTGCCTTGGTTGGTGGAGCAAGTTTAAAAGTTGATAGCTTTATGGAAATTATAAATTATTAATGGAGGGTTAAAATGACAGTAAGTTACAAAGAATTAGGTTTAGTTAATAGTAAAGAAATGTTTGCGAAGGCAGTTACCGGTGGATATGCCATTCCTGCTTATAATTTTAATAATATGGAGCAAATGCAAGCTATTGTTCAGGCTTGTGTTGAGACAAAGTCACCTGTAATTTTACAAGTTTCTTCTGGTGCAAGAAAGTATGCT
Source organism: uncultured Candidatus Marinamargulisbacteria bacterium (assembly GCA_964643725.1). Taxonomy (GTDB): domain Bacteria; phylum Margulisbacteria; class Riflemargulisbacteria; order GWF2-35-9; family DYQY01; genus DYQY01. Next base: position 20,061 of record CAZXTL010000017.1, on the reverse strand, counting down.
AACCAGACATTGCTTCGATATATGGCACAAGGTGCAGTTGAATATGCTAAAGAGTTAGGTTTTAATATTCCAATAGTACTTCATTTAGACCATGGTGCAGATTTTCAAATATGTAAGGATTGTATTGATACCGGATTTTCTTCTGTAATGATTGATGGTTCACATCATTCTTTTGAAGAAAACATTAAATTAACAAAACAAGTAGTTGAATATGCACATTCCAGGAATGATTATGTTACTGTCGAAGGTGAATTAGGCGTTTTAGCTGGAGTAGAAGATGATGTCCATGCTGCTGAACACGTATATACTCAGCCAGAGGAAGTAGAAGAATTTGTTTCCAAAACTGGAGTAGATAGTTTAGCTATTGCAGTTGGAACATCTCATGGTGCTTTTAAATTTAAGCCTGGACAGGATCCAAAGATAAGACTTGATATACTAGAAGCAATAGAAATTAAGATTCCAGGCTTTCCAATAGTGCTGCATGGTTCTTCTTCTGTGCCTCCAGAGTTAGTAGCAATAATTAATGCAAATGGTGGGAAAATGGCTGATGCTATTGGTATCCCAGAAGAACAACTAAGACTTGCTGCTAAATCAGCTGTATGTAAGATTAATATTGATTCTGATGGTAGACTTGCAATGACAGCTGCAATCAGAAAAGTATTTCATGATAGTCCTGGTGAGTTTGACCCAAGAAAGTATCTAGGACCTGCAAGGGATGCATTGAAAGAATTATATAAACAAAAGAATATTTCTGTTCTTGGAAGTGCTGGAAAAGCATAATTAATTTAGGAGGTAATAGATAGTGATTAATGATTTGCTATTAGAAGAAGAATTGCATAATTCGTTATTTGAACAAGAAATAAGGAAGATGGAAATTCCAACATGTAAGGCTTTCTTGCAGTCTGGTGTTTTGTCTCCAGTGGATTTTGAAGAGGAAGGGACAATCCTTTCTAACGACGACACTGTTAAAGTAACGGAAGTGTTTAAGAAGTCTGTAGCAGATTCATCAAATAAAGTTATCAAAGCAAAAGGGGTGAACCTTTCACCAAAGCAGGGACTCAATGTAGCGGTATTATTTTCCGGAGGTCCAGCTTCTGGAGGTCATAATGTTATTGTTGGTCTTAAAAGAGTGCTAGGTGATAAGAATAAGTTATATGGAGTAAAAGCAGGACCAAAAGGGCTAATTAAAGGAGATCTTTTTGAGATAACTGATAAAGACATTAACACTATAGTTAATACAGGTGGATTTGATTTTTTAGGTAGTGATAGAACAAAGATAAAGACTGAAGAACAATTTGAAAAAGTAAAAGATACTTGTAGAAAGTTTAATTTAAACGCAATAGTTGTTATTGGTGGTGATGATTCTAATACTAATGCAGCTGTTTTAGCCGAATATCTATATGATAGTCATGTTCAGGTTATTGGTTGTCCAAAAACTATTGATGGTGACTTACAAGTAGGGGATCTTCTTCCTATATCATTTGGTTTCGATACAGCTACTAAGATTTATTCTGAATTGGTTGGAAATATACTGCAAGACACCCCTTCCTCTCGGAAATATTGGCATTTTATAAAGTTAATGGGAAGAAGTGCTTCTCATGTTGCTTTAGAAGTAGCACTTCAAACAAAGCCTGCCATTTGTCTTATTTCGGAAGAGGTTGAGTCTAGGAATATGTCACTAAGTGATATTATTAATAGTATTGCAAATGTAGTTATAGATAGATCTCATAAAGGTATTAATTATGGTGTTGTGCTGATTCCTGAAGGTATCATAGAGTTTATTCCAGAAATGAAAGTATTATTTTTAGAGCTTAATGAGAAAGTTTCTGAGTTTGCTGATGTTTTGGATAAGAAAAATAAATCTGAGAAAAGAGATTTTATTTATAACAAACTTACGGCTGCAAATGCAAAATTTATGGCTTCATTGCCAGATTATATTGAGGATATGTTGCTCGCCGAAAGAGATTCTCACGGCAACTTGCAAGTATCTCTTATTCCAACAGAGAGACTTATTATTGAGATGTTGCATCGTAGGATTAAAGAGGTTGATAAAAATGTGCCTTTTAAACATCATGAGCATTTTTTTGGGTATGAGGGAAGATGCGGTGCTCCAACTCTTTTTGATGCTGCATATACTTATAATTTAGGGCTTACTGCAGGTTCTTTGATTTTATCAGGCAAAACTGGCTATATAGCTTCTATTGCTTCCTTTGATAAAGAAATCAAAGTTTTAGGAATTCCTTTGACTGGTTTACTTAATGTTGAAAGAAGACATGGTCATGATGAGATGGTTATTGAAAAGGCTCTTGTACAAATAGATTCTCCTGCATTTAAGTTTTTTGAGTCTAGAAGGGATGCTTGGGCAGCTAAAGATCTTTTTAATTCCCCTGGACCAAGGCAATTATGGGGTCCTTCCTCAAAACAAATGCCAATGACTGTTGCACTTAATAGATCTTATTCATCTTTGAAATTTGAGTATTAGAAATTCGGGATGTTCTAACAATAAGAATTACTTGTTTGCCTTGTGCTTCCTTATGTTTAATATTAAAATTTAAATATATTCATGAAGGATAATAAGCAGGGGAAATTTATATGAAGAAGAAAATCTTATTTTTTATATTAAGTATATATCTTATTTTTATTGTTTCTATCCCTTTAATATACTTTTTTTTCTATGGACCAACTCAAGAATATCGTTGTTCTGTTGCCTTTGATACAAAAAATAATTCATTTTTTTTAATTGGTGATAGTTTTGTATTAGAGAAAGTATTGTTGAATGATAACGAAATGTCTTGGCAAAAAAAAGACAATGTTTATAGGTCTGTTAATACTAATTACTCAACTAATAGGTTGTATCGACTTTTTTTAAGAGATAAACAAGATAATTTTATTGATTTCCAGTTTCGGTTTCCTCAAGCATCGCTTCTTGATAATCAGATTTTAGATTTTTCCTGTAAAACTTCTGCGGTTAGCCCTATCGTTACTATTAATAAAGATAATCTTCCTTTCTTTGATGGAGAGATAAATACCGATTATGTATTCTCAGAGAAGACCGGTGATGTTATTAATATTAAAAATATTGTCATAGATTTTCAATATAAAACTGAATCAGCTAAATTATCCTATGGTAAATTTTTTATAGGACTTTTTGATGAAACGGTGAGGTACTCAAAGATAGCTTGGCATTTTTTTGTTGAGTTTAATAAATATGTTTTTAAGATTTCATCAGCTTTTTTTAAGTTTTCAAAGGAGAACATTAAACCTTTAGGGGGCTTAATTTCTAGAGGTTCTGAGTGGATGTATAAAGTGGTTTATAGTGGAGATAATTCTTTATTTGTGTCTGGCATGGTATTCTCTGACATTCTCGAAAAAAGGTTTTCAGTAGTTACCGTACATTTCTTAAAAATATTTAAAAATAACTATATTTATATGTTTGTTAATGATATCGGAGGGAATAGTGGCAATTTAGTTGGAACTGTTCAAAGTAATACCTCAGATGTTTTTAGAGGAGTTAATAATTTTTTTCAACAAACAGTTGTTACAGAAAGGGTAGAAAAACAAAAAAGAAAAGAAATAGTCGTTAGAAATATGCTTACTTCCAAAATATATACAGTGGCATCAAAGTTAGATGGTGTTGAGTTTTTATTTGTAAACGGATTAGGAGAACCACTAGCAAATGAAAGAGTGAAAGTTGATTTTAAATCTAAGATTAAAAATAATGCTTTATTATTATCACCAATGACGGTGTATACAGACAATAAAGGCGCTATTAAAGTTAATTTAAAGTTTGGTCATAAAGTTAGTGATCATGAGATTAATATTGAGGTTAAAGGCAAGCGATTTGTTTATAATTTTTTTACAGAACCAGATTTGCCTTTTGTTTTAAAAGATATAACAAATAGACCAATGCTTTTCAAGAAAGCAGGTGCCTTAGTTAAAAATGCTTTCGTAGTAAAAGTTTATGATCAATATAATAATATTGTTCCGAATGCAAAGGTGCAACTATTAGAACAGGATATTGAGGAACAAAATCAACCTTTTGTTGTTGCAGAGGTTAAATCTGACACTAACGGGAAAGCAGGTTTTGCTTATAGAATGAACGATAATTCAGGTAGAGTTTTGATGATAGCAAAACTTCCTAGTGCAAATGGCCAATTTGTTTATACAGTTCAAAGTGAATCGACAAAACCAATTGAAATTATTGCTTTAAGTCCTGAAGAGGTTGAGGCGATTATTGGTATTCCATTAAAGGCCCCATTTAAGGTTAAGGTCCTTGATGATAACGGCAACCCTTGTCCTAATATTCCAATTGAGTTTTCTTTTCAAACTAGCACATTTGAAGAGTTAGAAGCAAAGAAGACGAGAACTGATAAGAATGGCATTGCTGTTGTAGATTTCAGAACTCCTGCTGTAGTTGGTTACTTCCAAGTTGTTGCTTCTTCTCCAAAAGTACCAGAGTATGAAACTTCCTTTGTCGTTTTAGTTATGCCAGGGAATGCAGCAAAAATGACAATAAGTACCGGCAACAAACAAACAGTTGAATGGGAAATGAACTCAGAACCTTTAGTAGTGCAAGTTATAGATGATAAAGGTAATCCTATACCAAATGCAGAAGTTAAATGGAGCAGTCAGAAAAATATATCCTTTGTTGATTTTGATGAAACAACTGATTTAGATGGGTTTGCTAGAGCAGTTGTTAAAGCTGGAGAGACACAAAGTAAAGAAAATAATATTGTAGTTCAGGTTGGAAAAGTTAGAGAGTCCTTTAAATTGTTTCCAAAACAACCAAGTTTTTACAAATTGGATCTTATTAGCAATCCTGTTGTTAATGTTTTCACTGGTCAAATGATGGCTGAACCAATAGAGTTTATTTTGAGGGATCAATATGGTGCAGTTTTGCCTGAGCATAAGATTTACATAGAATATATTGTGTATAAGAGGGGAGTGCAATATCTTCAGAACTATACATTAGTGACTGATAAAGTTGGGTTTGTAAGCTTTAACTTTATGGTTAGTGATCAGAAAGATGTAATTAATTTAAAGGGTAAATATGTAGTTGAAAGCAAACCAAGAATAACTTGGGTTAAAATTAATGTTATTCCCGAAGAGATTTCTAATATAGTTGTCCCTGATTATGTTGAAGGAGTTGTTGAAACAAAGCTGGATAAGCCAATACAGGTTTTTGTCGCCGATAATAATTCAGCTCCTGTAGTGGATATATTCTTGTCTGTTAAACTTAAAAAGACTCCATTAGGTGCTAAAATGGGAAAGGACTCATCGCAAATATATCAACTTAAAACTAACGGTCAGGGGATGTGTGAGTTTAATCCTGTGTTAGGGAATCTAAAGGGTGAGTATGTTTATACTGCTAAGATTAACACCTTAGAAAAAGATATTGTTATTAATGCAGTTCCTGATTTGCCTTCTAGAATTAGGTTAGTAGCTAAGGATAGTCCAAAATTTTCAGTATTTAAACAAGTTAACTCTTTAAGTGCTCAACTTTATGATAAGAATGATAATTTGATTACCAAAGGAACTCTTATTTATGATATTAATACTTCTAAAAAAGTATTACGTCATGATTTTAATAAGAGGGTAGCTATAAACGATACAGGCTTAACAAATCTTCCATTTCAAGCACCAGAGAAAAAAGGAACCTATTTTATTTATGTTTCAGATGTAAATTATAATAATTCTGCTTTCTATCAGTTTGATGTAGTAGAGTCAGGAATTAGTAGTTTAATTTTATTAAGTTCAGAAGATAAAAATAAGAACTATATCGCTGGCAAACAATACAAAGCTTTATTTAAAACTAGAGTAGTTGATAGATATGGTAATTTTGTTGGGAAGGCAAAACTTAGCGTAGATTTATATGGCAAAGGAAGCTTAGTTTCATCAGTTGGGGCAGATGCATTTACTGACGCCACAGGTATAGCTGCATTTGATATAGTTATGCCAGAAAAAGCTGGCAATTACAATTTAGTAATTTATTCAAATGCCGATGAAACAGTGCGTCAAGCTGTTCCGATTATTGTTAGAACTGAAGGAGTTTATTCCTCAGAAATTTTATCAGGTAATAATCAAATAATTAATCCTGGACTAAAATTTGTTGATAATTTTTCAATTAAACTAAGAGATCGATATGATAATCCAATAGTTAATGAACAAATTAGATGGTCATACGCTATTGATGTGAAAGGTGAAACAAGACAATATATACAGACTGAAAAGACCAACGAGTATGGTATTTCTACATTCAATTTCGTTACGGATAAGAATCCTGGCGTAAAAGAAGTTAAAGCTTATTATAAAAGGGATAGTAAATGGGAATATTTATCTTTTTATGTAAAAGTTTTAGGCCTATCTGTAGATACGTTGAAAAAAATAGCTGGAGATACTCAAAGTGTATTGTTGGGTAAAGAAGTGCCAGATTTTTATGTAGTTAAAGCTTTAGATTTGCATGGTAATCCAGTTCAAGATATGCCGATTATTTTCAGGATGATCAGTGACGAAAAAGATCAAAAAGGGTTTGTTGTCCATGAGAAAATGAGCAGAAGTGATAATAATGGTATAGCTAAACAAAAGTTTTCCGCTCCAGTTTCTCCAGGTAACTATAAAGTAGTTGCTTTTCCTCAATTTCAAGACAAACTAAAAATAATTTTTGACCTTTACGTAGGTAGTGAAAAGATTAAACCAAAAGCAGGAGAAATTAAGAGAAACGAACAACAATTATTAAGGCTTATTAGTTTAGAATCAGATAAATTAGTTGTTAAAGTTGGCGATAATAGTAGATTGTGCGAAGTTATGTTAGTTGATAGATTAAATAATCCAATTCCTGGTATAGTAATTGAATGGGAAATATATGAAGTAGCTAAGAACGCTACCTTTACAAGAACGACAAGGACAGATAGTGAGGGTAAGACTTCCTTGCCTGAAGTTAATCGATCATTTGAGCGCAAGTTTGTCGTGAAGGCCGTAGAGGCTTCCTCTAGGTCCTCAGTGATGTTTAATCTTGATATAGTTAAGGATCTTGCAAGTGAGGTTAGTTTAAATTATATAGGTCTTCCAATGGAAGACAATAGCACATCAAAGGTTAAGGAAGAATCAGCAGTTGCAGATGATGCATTAAATGTATTAGGTGACGGTATGATAGTAATTAATGAAGGTAAAATTGATATTAAAAGATCAAATCAATTAGACTTATTCGTAGGTCAAGCTCCATATGTTTTAAGAATTTATAATAATAAAGATCGCGTGGTAGTAGGCGATATTCGTATAGGTAAGAGAAGGATTAAAAATACTTTTGTAGTTGAGCCTAAGAATGTTCTTGAAATTTCGGTTACCTCTGATGTTACTCAAAATGTAGAGGAAGTCCGGATTTCAGTAGCTAAAAATAGAATGCTTCCTTGGATAAAGGATTCTGGGTCATTTAAGCTTGTTACTAATGCAGGGGCCATATATGAAGTAAATCATGTTGATAGATTGTTTAGATCTATATTTGTTGGCCAATTAGATTTGTTTACTTTTTCCGTTAATCCTAAAGTAGCCATGGCAGTTCAAAAGAAAGAAGTCGATTTGGAAATAAGCATAATTCCTAAAACTGGGAAAAAGGTTAGTTTTACTAAAACTGTTGAAGTGAATAAAGAATTTGTTTTTGAAAATCTTTTTGAGGTGCCTGGGGAATATAATGTAGTGATTAGCTCGTATTTGCTTGCTAACAAACTTGAATACGTTGTTAAAGTTTTCGATGGTGATAATTTATTAAGACCTTTGAGTGGTTTTGGTGAGTATATTTCTGAAACTGATGGAGTAACCGTACCTTTATCATTAGAGGTTATATATAGAATAACTAGAGAGAAAGTTGTAAATGATTTTATTATTTGGGAGTTGATTGAGAAACCTTTAGGAGCTGTAGTGGATTTTCAAAGAAGGTCCACAACCAATTTAAAAGGTGTTGCTGAAAATAGCATTTCTTGTTCTCCGGTTAAGGGTAAATATGTGATTAGAGCTAGAAGACTGTTTGCGCCAGAAGAATTTTTTGATTTTGTTTTTCAAACGAAGTAATCAAAGGAGTAAATTATGTTAAATATTTTTGTTTGCTTGTTGTTAGCGCATGTTTTTTCTGATTTTGTTTTCCAGAGTAATTTCATGTATAAACTTAAGACAAAATCGAAATATGGCCTTTATCTGCACGTTACAATGTTTTTTGTTCTGTCGTTCTTATTGTGTATTCCTTTTTCTTTTAATTTTATATTTTTATTTTGGTTATTAGTAGTTACTATTAGTCATTATTTCATTGATAAAATCAAATTATTTTTCCAAAGAAATATAATTAAAAAAGAATTAATTCATTTTTTTATTGATCAAAGTTTGCATGTTTTAATGCTTTGTACTTTTTTTGTTTTTTTTAAAGGAGTAACCTCCACATCACTATTTTTTGAGCTAGTTAAAGTTACTTTAGGCATGTGTGACATTGATACACTGTTATTACTTTTTAAGGTTAGTTTTTCAGTATATGTTGCATTTAGTATTTCAGTGATTCTTTATTATTATGATCGAACTGTTGATTTGCAAGTAGAAATGCTTAAACATAATTATTTTTCTATGTTTATAAGGGTTTCCATTTTTTTACTTCTAATTAGTAAGTTTTTTTTATTTGGATTTTTGGCTATTTTATTATTAAGGCAGATATTAAAGAAGAGGTTAATATATGATGGACGTAGATTTGTTATTGAGCATTTAACTTTGTTCTTTTTTATAATTTTATTTCTGCCAATTCAGATATTGATTGGAGGAATCTTTTGGTAATGAGAATTGCTTTTGTAATTGCTTTTGTTGGGTTTAGAGATGAAGAGTTTTTTATTCCATATAATGATCTTTCTAAAGAATTTGAGGTTCATGTTTTTTCAACTCAAAAAGGAGAAGCTAGAGGAAAGCTTGGTGGTGTTTTTTCTATTTCTAAAGTAATTGATGATATTATAGTAGAGAATTTTGATGCATTATTACTTGTTGGTGGACCAGGCGGGTATACGTATTTAGGTAATCAACTTTTGTATAATATTATAAATAAGTTTTATTCTTTAAATAAACTTGTTTCTGCTATTTGTATGGCTCCTTTGATTTTGGCTGAAGCAGGTATAATGAATGGCAAAAGAGCTACTGTTTTCATAGGTGATAAAGATAGCTTTATCAGTAAAGGGGTTGTTTACACAGGGAATTATGTTGAAGTAGACGGCAATGTTATTACAGCTGACGGAGCTACTTCTTCAGAGAGTTTTTCAAAAAAAATAAGGGAGTATTTACATGGATAAAATATTAGTTACTGGAGGCGCTGGATTTATTGGATCTCATATTGTAGAGGAACTTGTTTTACTTGATCATAAAGTTACTGTTATTGATGATCTTTCATCCGGAAATTTAGAAAACATATCTCAGTTTGATAAAGAGCATGTTGAGTTTATTAAGATGGATATACGTGATGAACAAGCAATTGCTAAGTTATTTAATGATAAGATGTTTGATGTTGTTTTTCACCAAGCTGCAATTGCCTCAGTACATAAGTCAATTACTGAAAAAGAGTATACGAAATCAGTTAATGTTCAAGGTACCGAAAATATTTTTAAGAATGCTGTTAGAACTGGAGTTGATAAGGTTATTTTTGCTTCCTCTGCTGCAGTATACGGTGATGATCCTACCTTGCCTAAAAATGAATTCATGCAACTGAGACCAGTAAGTCCATATGGTGAACATAAGATGATTAATGAAGATATGGCGCTTATTTATAGCGAAAAAGCATCTACTCAATTTCTGGGGCTTAGATATTTTAATGTATACGGTGAAAGACAAAATCCTTCCAGTGAATATTCTGGAGTTATCTCTATTTTTCAAAATAAGATTTCAAAAGGAGAGGATGTTGTAGTTCACGGTGATGGTGATCAAACTCGTGATTTTGTATACATTAAGGATGTAGTTACTGCAAATATCATGATGATGATGTCTTATCAGGATTATTCAGTATACAATGTTGGCACTGGTAGACAAAACTCTGTTAATGACTTAGTTTCTAGCTTTAAAGAGATATACGCTAAAGATGTAAAAGCTGTATACCTTCCTGCTAGAGAAGGAGACATTAGATTCTCTATTGCGGACATTAGCAGAATTAAGAATGATTTCTCATACTTCCCTAGATATAACTTGCAACAAGGACTATCTAGATTGTGTGGGATAACTTTATAACGTTTACTTCGTTTTGACTTTTTCCTTTTTTATGGTAAACTAGATTTACGCCCTTGTATACAGGGGGTTTATTTTGACTGATAATTCGGGGTATCAGTTAGGAAAGCTAAATTTAGGGGGGGTCATGTGGAAGCTACATATAAAGATCATAGTAATGTAATTAGTTTTGTTGAGGATTATTTGTCCTCTGTGGATACTGAGGATATGGATGTGTCCAATAAGCGAAAAACATTAAAAGCTAGAGTTAAGAATTTAGCTGCTGATTATAAATTTCCCAAAGACCTTGCCAATTATATTTCTTTATTTTTATTAATTACTAAATTTATTTATGTAGATGGGCAAACCTGGAAGGTTAGTCGTGAGTTAGTAAACAAAATCAATAATGAAGATTTTCTCTTTGATAACTTGTTTAAATTTTTATTTTTTACACGCGATTACAATGAATATTATAAGTCTCCTCTAGTTTTTAATACTCCTTATGTTAACAACGATTTCGATGTTGTAAACAAACGTAAATCTATAGTTAAATCTTTGTATAGTTATTGTGATGAAGAGGTTGTGTCTTTTGACACATTGTATAAACTGCTTACGACAAGATATGCCTTCTTCAGGGACTATAATGATCCAGAACGTTTTTATTACTCTAAAGGCGAGGTGTTTAATAATAAACAATTTATATTTTTGTTTGTATTTAAGACTTTAAGTTATTTAGACATAGTTCAAATTATTTCAAAAGGTAGTTCTGTCCAAGAATGTAAATTTAAAATAACTAATCATGGAAAAAAGATTTTAAACTCACTATACAATAAAGAAGAAAAAGTAAAACAAATAGTAAAACCATACAAATATCATGTTGCTTCACAAAATGATAATGTATATAAATATGTTTTTGCTTCAGAAGCTAGTCCAAACAATGGCCAAAGGATTGAGGCTAAGATTGAAATGCTTAATATAGCAACATCCGCTGTAAAAGGTGATTTTCTTAAAAACATTAAACAAGGTATTGCTAAGAGGGCAAGAGAAGAGAATGTCCCAAACTTACTAGCGTAAATGCTAAAAGTTTCTACCTTAATAAGTTTTCTAGATGATAGGTATCCTGCTAAGTTATCTTTTGACTGGGACAATTGTGGGTTGCAGATTGGCTCTAAACAGAATGATATACATAAAGTTTTATTGTGCCTGACATTAACTAGTAAAGTATTAGATTACGCTATACAGTCTAATGTAGATACTATCATTTCTCATCATCCTTTATTTTTTAAGCCAGTATCTCAAATCGATACATCTAAATATTTTGGCAAGAATCTTAAGTTGTTATTAAAAAACGATATATCTGTATATTGTTTACATACTAATTTTGACGTAAGTCAAAATGGGGTGAGTGATGTATTAGCTGAAAAGTATGGATTTACTAAAACTAAAGTTTTGAGTCCATCATCGGTTGACCTATGTAAACTTATTGTATACGTCCCCAAAGATAATTTGGAACAATTTAGATCAGAGTTATTAGAGTCTAGAGTTGGGAGTATCGGTAATTATTCTCATTGTTCTTTTTATAGTAACGGAGAAGGTACTTTTTTGCCAAACGAGGGAGCAAATCCGTATATTGGACAAAAAGGGACTTTAGAAAAGGCAGAAGAGTCAAGGATTGAGGTTATAGTTAAAGAAGTTGACTTAGATAAGGTTGTGTCCAAAATGAAAGACATTCATCCTTATGAAGAACCTGCTTATGATATTATCTCTTTAAGGAATAAAGATAAAAATATAGGATTGGGTCGGTATACAGTTCTTGAAGATGAGAAATGTATTTCAGACTTTTTGTCTGTTTACTCAGGGCAGTTAAAAGGAAATTTAGATATTAATAAAAAAGTTAAAAGAATAGCTTTTTCTGGAGGTAGTGGTGCTAGTTTGGTTGGCAAGGTTGTTTCATTAGGAATAGACTTATTTATTACTGGAGATATTGATTATCATACTGCAATCGAGGCTGAAGAACATGGACTTACTATTTTGGACATTGGACATGATCAAAGTGAAATGCCTGCTATACATTATTTGAAATTGATACTAGCTGATAAGTTTCCTGAGATTGAATTTCTGATTTAGTTTATACAGTTATATTTAGTTTAGGAATGGCTATTGCCTTGGCGTAGAGACTTCTAGCTTTTAAACTTTTAGCGAAATGAATAGTACTGTATCCGAATTTTTTATTTAAATTATCTATGGTTTTATTTAGCTTTTCTATTTTGGATATTTTGATGTTGTCTTCAAAGAGAGATAGTTGGGCGCTGTTGTCTATTGTTAGGTCAGATAACACACAAGCTGTTTGACGATAGATGGTTCCTGGGATGATTAGTGAGGGAATCATTGATTCAATTAATTTGTATATTTCGTTGGCAGAGGCAGAAGGTCGAGATAGTGTAATTTTTTGACCGTTAGTAAAAAATTGCTGAGTTTTAGTTACGATGATTATTTTATTTGCGGCTAGATTATATTTTCTGCTTTTAGCGCATGCATCTTCAATATTTTTATATAGTTGAGATAGGATTGCTTCTTTATCTTTAGTTGGAGTAAACGTTTTTGCTTTACTTATACTTTGATAAGTTGATTTCTTTTCGGTTTTAATTTTATAGAGATATTCTCCCTTTAGTTCATTGTATATTTCACGTTCTTTTTTGTCCAAATAGCGATTTACAAATAGATAATCTTTTTTTATAAAATCATAGGCTGTGTTGCAGTCATATTTTTGTAAAAATGCAGCTGTGTTTTTCCCTATTCCCCATACTTTTTGTATAGGAGTTTTTTGTAATAAAATATGAATATTTGTGCCATCTACACAAGTTATTCCCATAGGCTTTCTAAAGTTTGAACATAATTTTGCTAATGTTTTAGTAAGGCTTACTCCGACCGATACGGATATGTTTAATTCCTCTAGTATATCTTTTTGCATTTTAATGGCGATTTCTTTGTAACTACAATTATGCATTTTTCTCAGACCTGTTATGTCAGCGAAAGCTTCATCAATTGAGTATTCCTCAACAGCAGGGGTATAACGTCTCATTATTGAAAAGATTTTAGTGGCAAACATTGTATATGCCTCATAGTTGCCGGCAACTATTATACATTCAGGATATTCTCTTTTTATTTTAGCTATTGGCATACCTCTAGTTATTCCCAGTTTTTTTGCTTCATAACTCATGGATGAGGCTATCCCGCGTTCTTGTCCTGTGACTACTGGCTTGTCTTTAAGTAACGGGTTTAGTGCTTTTTCTACAGAAGCAAAGAAACTATCACCGTCTAGATGTAGTATAGCTTGTGGCCAATGTATAATGCTAATAGGTTGGTTATCCATATTTGCGACATGTGCTTATAACAACTCCAGCAATATTTAATGTTTTTTCTGGGTATATGTCTGGATAATTTGGATTGGCAGCTTGTAGGTAAGTTTTGCCATTAGTTTTACGAAGGTATTTCATGGTCCAGTCACCATCAACTTCAGCGATTACAATATCTCCACTTTTTGCTAAACGTCCTTTTTCTACTAATACCATATCTCTAGGTAATATCCCTGCATCTATCATGGAGTCACCTTTTACTTCTAACATAAAGGTAGAGGTAGGTTTATCTATTAAATATTCTTCTAGGGAAATTGTTCCTTGAAGTTCTTCTTCTTCGGCAGTGGGGAAACCGGCAGCTACAGAGCCTAAAAGTCTGACTCTATTATGGAAGAGGGGGGTTGTGAGTAGCTTGCCGGTCGAGGGGTCTTTTTCGAGTATATTGTTTTCAATTAATTTGTTTACTAAATATACTGCTGAGTTACGTGATGAATATTTAAATAGTACAGCTATTTCACCAAGACTAGGTAACCGGTCGTGTTTTTTATAGAAATCTCTAAGTAATACTAATGATTCTTTTATGTTCATGGCTCTATTGTACATTTGTACAACGGCGTTGTCAATGGTGCTTTTTTTGTTAGTTGCACTAACTTATCACGTCATTCCCGCGAAGGCGGGAATCCAGTTTTATAAAAGTGAACTTTTAATTCTTATTTTTTTTTATTAATTGCCTGAAGAACACGGAACTCTCATTCATTCTAAGACTAAACTCATTCACTAACGGACAAATTCGCCTATCCTGGCTCAATTGTCCTGAAAAATCGTCCTGATTTTTCCACGCTCATTTTATTAAGTCTTAGATATTCATTTCCGTACGGTTCTTCAGTTCAATTAATGGGGTTGGTATTAATATAATTTAATAAAAGTCTATCTAACAGTTTTTTCGGACTGATTTTTTTGTTATAGTTATATAAACAACATATAGGAGGCAGCATAAATGAGTATATCAGTGAAAGAGCTAGAGGAAGCTGTAAGTAAAAGTATTATTACGAAAGAACAATTTGAGAAGCTAAAGAAAGAATACAGTTTGTCAGAAAGTAAAAAAACAAGGTTTACCTTTTTGAATGTGTTTTATTATTTTGGCGGATTATTAATAATTTCTTCTATGACCTGGTTTATAAGGTTAGGATGGGAATCCTTTGGGGGATTCGGAATTTTTACAATAGCCTTAGCGTACATTTTTGCCTTATTGTTTCTTGCTCAATTTTTATGGAGCAAAAAGGATTTTAAAATACCTGGAGGATTATTGTATACAGCTGCAGTGTGTATAGTGCCATTAGTGATATATGGGTTGCAGAGGGGGACAGGTTTTTGGGCTTTTGGTGATCCAGGGAAGTATCAAGATATTTTTGTGTGGATAAAAGGTAGCTGGATTTTAATGGAGATAGGAACTATAGCTGCCGCATTAGTAGTATTACGTTCAATAAAGTTTACGTTTTTAGCTGCACCTATTTCTTTTGCTTTGTGGTTTATGTCTATGGACTTAGTTCCTGTATTATTTAGAACAACTCATTATTCCTGGGATGACCGACAGTTAGTATCTTTTATTTTTGGGATATTAATGATTTTGGTTAGTTTTATATTGGATAGAAGAACTAAAGAAGATTATTCTTTTTGGTTGTATATATTTGGGGCTTTTGCATTTTGGGGTGGATTATCTTTATTTGGAAGCACTAGCGAGATTGAAAAAGCTATTTATGGCATGATAAATATCTTTATGATAATACTATCTGTTTGGCTTGAAAGAAAAATCTTCATAATACTAGGTGCCGTTGGGGTCTTTTCTTATCTGAGTAGTTTGAGCTATAGATTGTTCGCTGATTCTGTTATGTTCCCACTTGTTGTTAGTTTTATGGGATTATCTATAATATTTTTAGCTGTTTATTATCAGAAAAATAAAGATGCTTTTGATAAGCTAGTACTCTCTATTATTCCAAGTAGTATTAATAGGTTGCAGCCTAAGAATCGAGTGTTTAAGAAGTAACATAATGGAGTAAGTCATTGGAGATTTTTTTTGTTTTGTTAAATTGTCCAGAAGCTTTTTGAGCGAATATAAAATCGTAGATATTTTGACGAACCTCACCCATGGAAGCTATAAGTATCTTTAAAGAAAGATAGGCGTCGTTACCCTCTCCATTTCAGTTATGAAAAGGAGAGGGTCGCAGCATGTTAAACTTCTTAGTAGTTTTATATATTCTTCTGCGGGGAGAGGTTGGCAATGCTCCTGCAGGTTGTTTGTTATATTATGAAACTGGCAGTAGCTCACAAGGTGACTAGAAATATCCCAGATTTTAATGAAGCAAATTTGCGCAGGGACTAGCGGATTGTTAAGGTCGGCAATGAGACCTTAACGTAGAAGAATCAAAAAGTTTACTTTTTAAAAGCCAAGTTAGCCTCGCTAACAAAAAAGATTTTTAAGTTATTCTTAAAGAAGTCCCCTTTAGGGTATTTAGGGGTTGTGATATACTTTCTAATTATGAAAAATATAGCAATTATTGGTGCAACAGGTTATACAGGATCAGAACTTATTAGACTGCTTTCTAAACACAAGCAGGCGAAAGTTGTATGTATTACTTCTACTAGTCAGGCAGGTATAGCTATAAAGAGTTTATATCCTATGTTAGATAGTGATTTGGTTTTAGAAGAGTATTCTATAGAGAAGATGAAATCACTTAATATAGATTTAGTTTTTTTGGCAACACCACATGGAACTTCGATGCAGTTTGCCAAGGAATTATTAGCCAATAATATTAAGGTAGTAGACCTTAGTGCTGATTTTCGTTTTGCTGACCCATTGGTATATGAAAAGAAGTATCCTAAACACTCTGTTCCAGAGCTTTGTAAAAAAGCAGTCTATGGGCTTACAGAGGTTTATCGTGATGAAGTAGCTAAAGCTCAGCTTATTGGTAATCCTGGTTGTTATGTTACTTCTGTTTTACTTCCAATGATTCCTATTAAGGATAAAGTATCTGATATTATTTCAGATTCTAAGAGTGGAGTATCAGGTGCTGGTGTTAAAGTTGAAGCGCAGATGAAACAATTTATAGAATTAGCAGATTTTAAGGCATATGGTATTAGTAGTCATCGTCATCAAATAGAAATGGAAACGTATTTGGATGCAAAAATAGAGTTTACTCCTCATCTGCTTCCAATTGATCGCGGAATACTTTCTACTATTTATTTTAAATCTAAAAACTCACTTGAAGAACTTCAGTCTATTTTGGAAGATTTCTACAAAGATGAAGTGTTTGTGACTTTCTTAAAAGAAGGAGACCCTAAAATATCAGATGTGTCTTGGACTAATAAATGTGTATTTAAATTATATAAAGGCACCAAAGAAGGTAACTTTATTATGGTAAGTGTCATAGATAACCTTACAAAGGGTGCTTCTGGTCAAGCAATACAGAATATGAACGTAATGTTTGGGTTTAGTGAAACTGAAGGTTTAAATTAATTAGTTTTCTAGTTTGATTATTTCTATTCCTATTCTATACTATAAGATAATATGAATGTAATTTATGTTTATGCGTTTTTAGCTGTATTTTTTCTAGGGATTCCTTTAGTAAAGGGTTTAATTAATATTTATCCAGAATATCTATGGCATTTGGATCTCGGATATCAGAATGCATTTTTGAAAATGTTATTAAGTAAATGGTTTGTTTTTCTTGCATTAGCATTAATCGCAGCAATAATCATTTTCATTAATATTAAGATTGCGCTAATTATTAGAAAGAAGATTGTTAAGGAACCAGAAATAGTTTCAGATGATAATAAGAAATTTGACCTTTTTTCTCAATTTAATGTTTTTACTGCTGTAGGTGCGTTTAAATCAATTGGTTGGATGCCATTATTGATTTCATTTGTAATTGGAATGACAGTTAGTTCTATTTGGTTTATTCAATGGGATAAGTTTCTTCTTTATTTAAATCAACAGCCTTTTGGAAGTGCTGATCCAATTTTCCATAAAGATATAAGTTTTTATTTTTTCTCTTATCCTTTTCTCTTAATAGTAAAAAGTTGGCTTTTTGGAATATTGATATCCTCAATGATTGCAGTTGGTGTTATTTACGCACATTATAAATCTTTTTTCGTTAAAGGACTTAAAATTAGTATTCATCCAGGAGTAAGAATCCACACAAGTTTTCTTTTTGCTTGTTTGTTTGGGTTAGTTGCTTGGGGCTATAAATTGGGTATGTATGAGATGCTTTTTTCTCCATCAGGCATTGTTTATGGTGCTGGATATACAGATGTTTATGCAGATTTGATAGGACTTAAATTTTTATTTGTAATAGCAATTGTAGTAGCTGGTTTATTTCTATATAACATGGTTAAGCAAGCGATTGTTTTGCCGGTATTAGCTTTTTTTGTTCTTATAGTTGTCTATATGGTTATGAGAGGTTTCTATCCAGCGCTTATGAGTCAATTTATTGTTAAGCCTAATGAGATAGAAAAAGAGAGACCATTTATTCAATATAATATTGACTATACTAGAAAAGCTTATGGATTAGATAAAATATTCGAAAGAGAGATAGGGATTGCAGAGAATCTTACAGAAAAAGATATTAAGAATAATACTGAGACAATTGATAATGTTAGACTTTGGGATACGCGCCCACTACTTAAAACTTTATCTCAATTACAAGAAATTAGGCTTTATTATGATTTTAATGACGTAGACATTGATCGTTACTGGATAAATGGAAAATATCAACAGGTAATGCTTTCTGCTAGAGAGCTTGATGCTGATAAACTACCAGTAAGAGCACAGAATTGGATTAACCAGAAACTTACATATACTCATGGTTATGGGCTAGTCATGATGCCAGTTAATAAAATTTCTAGAGAAGGGCTTCCTGAGTTTTATGTTTATGATATTCCACACAAATCTAACATAGATCTTAAACTTAATAATCTTTCAATATATTTTGGTGAATCTACCAATAAATATATAATTACAAATACTTCAGCAAAAGAATTCGACTATCCTGCTGGAGAGAGTAATCAATATAGCGTTTATAATGGCGATAAAGGTATTGCTTTAGATAATATTTGGAAGAAACTTGTATTTGCTATTAAATTTAATGAGTTTAAGATTCTTATCTCTGAATATATAAAGCCAACGAGTAAAGTTCTTTTTGATCGAAATATTTTGACAAGAGTTAAAAAAATAGCTCCATTCCTTGTTTATGATAAGGATCCATATTCTGTTGTTGTTGATGGCCAATTATATTGGTTTTTGGATGCTTATACTATTTCTGATAGATATCCATACTCGGATCCTTTTTATGGTGGATATAATTATATTAGAAATTCAGTAAAGGTAATAATTAATGCTTACACTGGAAAGACAGATTTTTATATTGTAGATAATGAACCAATGATAAAGGCATATAGTAAAGTATTTCCTGGTTTATTCAAGCCAGTTAGTGAATTAACAAAAGAATTTACTGCTCATTTCCGTTATCCAGTAGATCTTTTTTCTGTACAGTCAAAAATGTATTCTTCTTATCATATGACTGATCCTCAGATTTTTTATAACCAAGAAGACCTTTGGGTAATACCAAATGAGACTTATGAGGGTGATGCAGCACCTATAGAGCCATATTATATAAATATGAAATTACCAGAAGATAATGTTTTAACTTTTCGGCTTATGTTACCCTTTTCGCCTGCAAAGAAAAACAATATGATTGGGTGGATGAGTGCTAATTGTGATCCTGAAAATTATGGGAAGATTACTGTATATAAATTACCTAAGGAACAGCTCATTTACGGTCCTACGCAAATAGAGTCTCGAATAGATCAAGATACCGAGATATCTCAACAACTTACTTTGTGGGGTCAATTAGGTTCTAGAGTAATTCGAGGTAATTTGCTTGTAATTCCTATTAATAATTCGTTTCTTTATGTTGAACCAATTTATTTGCAAGCTACACAATCAAAATTTCCCGAGCTGAAAAGAGTTATTGTAGCTTATAAGAATAGTTTAGCTATGGAGACTTCATTTGAAGAAGCCTTAGCAAAGGTTTTGGCGCTTGAGATACCTACAATTGCAACAAATAAGCTTTTACCTAGTAAAGATCAAACAAAACAAATTAGTACAGTTAAGGAACTTATCAGTAAAGCAAAAGGTTATTACAAGAAAGCAGAACAGTCTATTAAACAAGGTGACTGGAAAGCTTATGGCGATAATATAAAAAGCCTAGGAAATACCATAGAGGAATTAGAAAAGAGTAAATAGCTGTGGCAAGTAAGATAGTTGTTGAAGATTCCAAATTAATAGTCCCTGATGAAGTTATTATTCCTTTTATAGAAGGCGATGGTATTGGTCAGGATATTACACTTGCTATGAAAAAGGTGGTTGATTTTGCTTGTGCAAAAATAGGCAAGAAGATAGAGTGGTTAGAAGTTTATGCTGGAGAGAAAGCCTTAA
>CAZXTL010000016.1:19964-42928 GCA_964643725.1 uncultured Candidatus Marinamargulisbacteria bacterium | reverse complement strand
AAAGAACGGTTAATAATACTGTTAATGCTGCGGCAAGCTGTTTATATTTTAATTTCTTATATAAAAAGTCAAAAACACCTCTCATTAGATGAGCCAAAATTACTGCTAAAAATATATCGATTAAATATGGAGATAATATCTTATAAAAAGTTAACGTAAGTGTAACTAACAGAAAAAAGAAGAACCAATCCGGAATGCTTAGCCTTTTCATCATACACCTCTAGCACCATTATAAAAAATAATACCAATAAAGCCTAGTACTAAGGTTAAACTATTTCTAGATGCAGAGAATGTTTCTTGTTTATGTATTCTACTAACTGCTTCAAACGACTCATGCTATGGTCATTAACAGGAAAAGTGCCTGTATAATAATTTGATGCGAATTCTGCAATATACTTATTAACCAAACTCAAAACTTCAAATCGTTCACGGTGATTCGCAGTCTCTCCAATTTTGACAATCTTCTGCTTAAGCGTAATTAACTTTTTATCATAATAATTCATCTCAGTATTTCTTATACTTTCTCGAACATCGTCAATAACTTGTGCCCAATGAACATCATGAAACGCATAAGCAATAACTTGTTTAGTATCATTCAGGTATATATTCTGAATCTGTCTTTTATGTTCAATTGTAAACTCTGGATTAAGCGTCTCAACTACAACATAAAGCTTATAATTTATTGCCCAACCTAAAATCCTCTTCTTAAAACTTTCAGGAATTATCCTAGCAAGCATTTCATTTTTAGAAGGAACATCTTCATTAAAAGAAACCATATACGTTCTTCCGTTTTCACCCAGCATAAGATTAATTTCCTCTAAAAAACTATCCTTATAGCCCAATAAAAGATTATAGGAAGTTCTAAATTGATTCAAAATAATCTTATTATCATTAGCTTCCTCAATAATCGTCACACCGTTACGAATATCTTCAGACTTATTAACAATTGTAACGTCAGGGTTTTGTAAAAAATCCTTAAAGTTAGGCCTGTCAGGATCTCGTTCTTCTCTCCTGGAATCTATCTGTATATGTGGTGCGTTTGGTATTATTACTTTTCCGATTTCCATTTTCTTACCTCATTGTTAATAATAAGTATATACCCTTTATAAAGAGTATCTTAATACTATCGTAACTAATTTTAATTATTCCCATATATTTTCTAAAAACATTCCCCTTAATCCTATTCTATAATAAAATTATGATTGGCACAAAATTCTTAGTTTAGTTGGGGGTAAAAATGTTCAAAAAAATCCTGATAATTAGTTTTTTAATGATATCAATCCTGCTGTTGCAAGGATATACCGATAATAACATTTTCAAAAATGGAGAAAATATTATTATTGAAAAAAATGATTCAGTTCAAAACGTCGTGTGCATTAACGGAAGCGTTACGATTAATGGAACCGTTGAAGAAAATGTGCTAGTCCTATATGGCAATGTGTCCATCGGAAGAGAAGCCGTAATAAAAGGTGAGCTAGTTGTAATTGGTGGAACCATTGATAAATCTAGGAACTCTAAGCTAGAAGGCGGAACGACAGCTTTATCATCTGAACAAGTAACTAAAATTAGTAATGCGCTAAAGGTCTATCAACCCAAACAACCACGCATCTTTAAATATATTGAACCCATCCTCTGTTTATCATTCTTGCTAGTTATCCTACTTATTGTTCTATTATTTCCAAAAACCATTGGGGGCATCTCATTTGTTGCAGAAAGCAAACCTTGGAAAACATTGGGAGTGGGCATAATATCATTCCTTCTTATCGTACCTATATCTGTATTATTGTTAATATCTTTAATCGGAATAACATTAATTCCTCTCTTTTTCATTACACTTATACTTGTTATGTTCTTTGGATCAATCGCCATAATCCAGTTACTTGGCAAAAAAACATCAAAAGTATTCACTAAAAAGGGAATCCCAATGGTTTGGGAAACGATTATTGGCATAATAGTTCTCCATCTACTAAAACTATTACCTATATTCGGAGGAGTAATTACAATTGTTATTTGTACTTTTGCTTTAGGTGCAGGGGTTCTTTATTTAACTGGTCTTAGAAAAAAAGAAAGTCCCCCTCTGTCAGCCTAAGGCTGACAGCTCCCCAATTTGGGGAGCCTAAATCATAAGTCAAAATAAAAAGCCTCCCCAAATTGGGGAGGTGGCACATCGTGCCGGAGGGGACTCTAAGAAACTATTTTCTTACAAGCTTTATATAAATTCTCAAAAAGCTCAGGAATCATCTTCTCTGGCACTGCAGAAAAGGCTATTCTCATAACTCCACTTGCCCAGATAACTCCTGTATCAAATTCATCTAACAACAGCTTTCTTAATGCTTCACCTTCAATACCCTTAGCTAGACGAACACACATAAAATAACCAGAATTAAATGGTAACGCTGTAAAGAATTTCTTATATTCTTTCTTTTCTGCTAAAACCTTACCAACTGCCTCATACCTTGTCTTTAGTATCTCATATTTCTTTTGCTTCTCTTTAGTATAATTAGGACAACTATAAGCTGTCATAAGTAATGATTGTGAAAGATTGGAGGAATTAGAAATATTACCTCTAATAAGACCTGCTGTTTTGGCTTCTAACGCAGAATATAAGTCCTTGTCTCCACCTTTTATAGCATATGTAATAAACCCTACTCTAAAACCCCAAACGTAATCTTCTTTGGTTGGTCCGTCTATTTTAATAGCCAACACATTTTCATGTAGGTCTGCTAATTCAGCAAATAAAGACTCAGTATAAATATTCTTTTTATAAACAAGCCCGAAATAGGCATCATCCAGTATAACCAACAATTTATTGCCCTGTTGCGCTGATTTCTTGATAATCTTAACAATAGATTTCACTTCTTCTGTTGTTGGAGTATACCCTGTAGGATTATTCGGGAAATTTAACAAAACTGCTTTCTTGCCAACAGTATTATCAGATAGCTTCTCCTCTAATGCCCAAACATCAAACCCTTCGCCCTTAAATGTATTACACGTATCAAGCACAATCCCAAAAGGTTGTTCAAATACAAGGCCATAATTCTCCCAATAAAGGTCTGGCAGAATAAGCTTTTCGTCTGGATTAAAAAACATCTGACCAACAATACTTAACCCATGAGTTAAAGCATTTGTAACAACAGGCAAGCTTATTGGCTTATCCTTTAAAGAAGGATTCTTTTCATAAATATGTTCATGCCACTTTGCTCTTATATCAGGTCTACCATAACTTGGAGCATAAGGAAAAGCCTTGTCAGGACTCAATTTAATGCTATCAGAAAGAGAGTCAAGCCTCATTGGAGAACCATCATCTTCAGTTGCAATACCAATAGTTGCATTTATCTTCTTACCATTTGCTTGAGCTGATTGTGAAAGTATCCCTGATTTTGGGAAAAATGCGTTCTTTCCTTTTTCTCCCAACAAATCATAAACGATTGAACTACTTTTTTGTATAATTTGATTTATTTCTACAGCTTGTTTGTCCATAAGCAACTCCTTATTTTTTAGAAAATTATATCATACAGATTTACAACACAACACATAATTATCATATATATGTTTTTATCATTCTCTTAATTATTGTTTTGTGCTTAACTTATAAATAAAATATAATAAGATAAATCGTTTTCGGGGGATTTGATTTAATATGACAAAACTTTCTAAAATATTCATTCCACTTCTTCTTGCTTCTGCATTCTTCTTAGCTGGATGCCAAGTAAGCCTTGATGATGGTGATAAATTAGAAAAACTGAACAAACCTACTGAAGCAACTAAACTTTACTGGGAAATAGTAAAAGGTGACAGCGCTAGTTATTCTCTTGAAACAAAACAAGAAGCACAAAAAAGAATATTAAGATTAAAAGACCAAGTAATTGTTCCTGAATTTCAACAAGAAATCATTTCTAACAAAGATAGTGCCTCTAAACTATTAGTATGTGACCTAATCATAGCTTACAACAGCACCCCGGACTATAGATGCATCGTTTTAGCAGGAATAGCAGAAAAAACTAATCTAGAAAATAAAAAATATTATGCTTCTGCTCTAGCTGAATTACAATCAGAAGAAATAACCACAATGATGATTAATCTATACTCAGATTCTGTTCAGAAATATGATTCTGAAATTAAAGAAAAAAAAGATAAAGGTATAACCAATAATTTGTCATCAGATTATCTTCTTAACTATTACCAGCTTCTAGCACTCTACAACTTGCCTAAAACACAATCCTTTTTAACAACTTTGATCCAATCTAAAAAAATTATAGATCGTCCCAGCCTTATTAAAGCCATGCAGCTTATGGATGACAATAAAATAATTGAACCTCTTTTAAACATTACTAAAACCACCTCTCCAATTGAAAACAAACTCATTACAGATATCTTTTTAAAATATAACGAACCCAAAACATTTAGCTTCCTAATAGGACAAGCTGTTCTTAAAAATGATACTGAACCTAAAATCATGAAACACTTAGAAAATAATCTTTCAACAGAAAACTTGAAATACTTTGCTGCAACCTTCATGGATTATAATTATCAACTTACAGAAAACGCTGTTATTTTAGCTAAAACCTTGATTAAAATGATACCTTCTAAAGAATCAGTATCTGCTCTATGCACCTTGCTACAACTAAAAGATGTCGCAAAGAATGAAACTTCATATGCTGAAGTTCAAGACATCGTTGTATTTATTAATAAAAATATGACCAAAGAAAATCTTCCTGACCTACTCTCTGCCTTAGAAAAAAACTTAACAATTAAAAGCACAAGTGATTTCTATGCTTTAGACGAACTTTTTCAGCAAAATGTTAATATAATAAACAAATTTTATGACACCAACGAATACCTAAGATTTTTTATGTTGGAACTAAAATCGCTCGCTTCTGTTTATAAAGCCAAACAAAATATTGCCTTCTCTGTTCAAAAAGCAAGAGCTTCTGAAGAACTAAAAACTGTTAAGCTACTATTAGAAGATATCCTAACGCAAACCGGAACAATAAGTAGTAATCAACCTGCAGGGAAACTACTTACCAATGTTAAGTTCTTTGCTTCCAAAATAGAAGATATTGAACTCAAAAAAATGCTAAATTCTTTAATAAAGAGTAGCCAATTTGAAAAATATATTTCCAATGATGATGGACTTAACGCCTTAAGCATTCCTGAAAAACAATCTCCTTCTACTAATATTGCTACTAACAAAGACACAAATGAATAAACTAATCTTTCTTATATTTTTACTTATATCCATTGGGTTTTCCTATAATCTAACTAGTGTTTCTGATATAAGCACTGGAAAATCAAACATAGCCTATATCATCAATCATGAAGCGTTACTTATTAACCCTGCTTTTTTACACCAAACAAAATTTGCTTTTAGCAATCAGCAAATAGACACAACAGGAATTAAAACAAAAAGTCATGGAATCAACTATATGGTAATAAATGGCTTTGGTATCGGTGAAATGAACCTACAAGAATTAGCTTCTACTAAAAATATCAAGATAGGACTACTTGGATATGGTTCAAAAATAAATAAAAACTTCTCTTGGGGATTAACTTATGAAACAATCACTATTGCAGAAAATGGACTATCAAACGCTACTTGGTCGACATTACTTGGCATGAGTTACGCTGACGTCAAAAGCAATCTCTACTTTGGGATTACACTTGAACATTTTTTCAAAAACACAAATGCTATCCTAGATGCTGACTTACCTCCAACAATTGCTTTTGGATTTAACTTTATCCCATGGAATCAAATTATGTGGTCAAATAAATTAAGCTTTATAAGGAAAACAGACGAGAAAATAAAATACACCTCTGGAATTGCTGTCATGGTAAATGACAACATTATGCTAAATTTTGGTGCTAGCGAAACAGGCTACGCGCTTGGATTCGACCTTCCTTTAGTACTTGAACAAAAAGGACTTGGAGCTCTACGTTATGCGGTTGAAGTACCTTATAATGTTTCTGAACAAATAGTCTATTCATTCTCTTACACCTGGGGCAAATAAAACTTTTTTAATATTCACTGCAACCTTTGTTATGTTGCTTCGATATATTCCTAATGTTAAACAAATTAATTGCTATTACAACATTAGTTCCCTGCAATATTACGCTATCCTCCATAGGAAATCTATGTGGTTCCAAGCTAATAAATGTAGCCATAGCACCAACCTCTGGAAAAGGAGTAATTGCTCAACTTAGGAACAATCTAGCACAACTTGATGCTATTTTGGAAAGAAACAATCTATCTACTGACAATATATTAAGAACTCAAATATTCACAAAAAACCTTAAAGAGGCAGAACAAATACAAACCGAATTAACCTTTTACTTTGGAGGAAAAACAGCCGCTTTCAGTATAATTCCACAACCACCTGCCTTTGGAGAAGAATGTTTAATGGAAGTACAAATCAGTGAACTTATCCCTAACCGAATAAATAATAATATAAGCATATTAAAATTTGAGAATACTGAGTGGGCGTTCTTATCTGGAGTTAAACCTACAAAAACAGTAATTGGGCCTTATAACGAAGCAACGAGTGTCTTCCAACAAGCAAATGTAATACTTGAACAAAATGGATTCTCTTTTGGACAAGTTGCCAGAACATGGATTTATCAAAAAAATATTATTGCCGTTGATGACAGCATCGGCGAAAACTATCAAAACATGAATAACGCAAGAGCAGCTTTTTTTAAAGATCTTTCTTTCAAAATAGGCAATCCTGATGCTAAGTCTTGGAACGGCAAGGTGCCTCCTGCCTCAACAGGAATTGATATGGCAGATGGATCTATCTTACTTGAATTGGTTGCAATAAAAACAACAGACCCTTCAGTACAAGGACAACCTGTCACAAACCCTTTCCAAACAAATCCATTTAAATACCACGAAACATCCTTACAATTAGGTGAAGACAAAAAGACACAAGCTCCTCCTGCTTTCTCTAGGGGTTTCTCGGTTATCACTCCTCGTGGCGAAACATTACTTGTATCAGGAACTGCCTCAGTAGAATATGAAGCTGTAATCCATAAAGGCAATGTCGCTAAACAAACCGAACTATCAATACTAAACATGAAACGCGTTGCTGAACAACGTAACATGTCTCTTGAACAATTCTTTTCAACTAGAGCTTACATTGCAAAGCCTAAAAAACCTAAAAGGTATTCTCAAAAAGACTTTGAAATTGCTCGTGACACAGCACATGATATTGTTAGAAAAAACTTTCCCAATACACCTTGTTTATTTGTTAGAGCTAATGTTTGTCGCATAGACTGGTTATTTGAAATAGAGGCTTGGGCTGGAGCAACTAGAATCGATTAATTCTTACCGTTTATTACCCTCTTCCTTTTGGAACTAAAACTCCTTTAGCAAATTCCCAGCCATCTAAGCACATATCAGAAATTGAACGTGTTGTTTTCCATCCAAAAAGTCTCTCAGCCTTAGAAGCATCCGCCCAGAAAGCAGGCAAATCGCCAGCTCGTCTAGCTCCTCTTACCCAAGGAACTTTTTGTCCTGTTGCCTCCTGAAAAGTATTAACTAACTCCAAAACTGAAGTCCCTTTCCCTGAACCACCATTAACGAATTCAAACCCAGGATTCTCTGATGCATATTTTAAACCTGCAATATGAAATGCAGCTAAATCCTGAACATCTATATAATCTCTTTTACAAGTTCCATCAGTACATACTTTGTCATCTTTATCAAAATCAAACCCAAAAATAGTAAGTTCTTTTCTAATTCCAGCAGCAGTTTGCAAAATAAAGGGGAAAATATTATTAGGTATACCTTGTGGATTGTCTCCCAAGGAATGATAAGCACCAATCGGATTAAAATATCTTAATGCAACAAGATGCCATTCCTTTGCTGGATCTAACTTCCCACTATCCTTTAACGCTTTATCAACATTTGTAAGTTGCTGAAGAATCATTTCTCCCATAATCTTAGTGTAACCATAAGCATTACCAGATTGAGCTATTATCGGCATTGTTTCAACATAAGGATATGGATTACTGCCATAAACTGTGGCAGATGAGCTAAATACAAGATTTCGTACACTCTGTTCATCCATAACTCTAAGAAGATTTAATAACGCACCTAGGTTATTATCGAAATAATCTAATGCTCTTGCGTGTGTTGCATTGGATTCCCCAACTGCTTTAAGTGCAGCAAAATGAATAACAGAGTCAAACTTTCTTCCAGAAAACAATCTTTGTACCTCAGGTAAAAAACGAAAGTCAGTATGAACAAATTCTGGCCTTGTTCCAGTAATATCTGCTATTCTTTTCATCACTTCTTCTGGAACTGAATTATAACCATTATCTGCTACAACTACCTCATGACCAGCTTCAATTAGTTTAGCAACTGTAACACTGCCAATAAAACCAGAACCTCCGGTAACTAAAATCCTTTGTTTATCAAATGAAACTACTTTGTGCATCATTCTTGCAAGTACCTCCTATAAAATTCTATCTTATTTATCGCAAGTAACTAAAAATAATCCCACTTATTTAATTAACCACGTTCATTGCTACATCAATACCATCTTTCACAATGGTTTCTACTATCTCTGGAACCCTATCCAAAAGCAATTTTAGCTCTTGTTCTTCTTCTTTGTTAAACTTGCTGAGGACATGACCACTCAAGTCCTTGCCATCACGCTCATCGCCAATCCCAATCCTTATTCTAGGAAAATCTTGACCAATTGCCTCAATAATAGACTTTATCCCATTATGCCCGCCAGCTGAACCTTGTTTTCTAATCCTAATCTTTCCTAAAGGTATCGATACATCATCATAAACTACAACAAATTCATTTGGCTGACATTTATACATAGAACAAATTGATTGAACTGCCTTACCACTAAGATTCATATAAGTGAGTGGCTTAACAATATAGACCTTCACACCCTTAAAAAATGTCTCAAAACACTGATAAAGTCCTTTTTTTGAGCCTTTTTCTGATGTCTGCCAATGTTCAATAAGCTTATCAACTGCCATATAACCAACATTGTGCCTAGTACGAGCATATTCAGTTCCTGGATTCCCAAGCCCTATTATGAATAATCTATTACTTATTTCTTCTTTATTTGATTCTTTGAATAATTTTAACATCCATTAGTTCCCTTTTTGCATCCATTGCTACCCATTTTACAGAATCTTTGTGCTTGAGTATAGCTTCGATAGTTATAAGTGCCTTCTCTCTAAGCCTAACATTTCTTTTACCTATTTGTCGAAGGGCCCAATTAACGCCTTTTTTAACATCATTCCTGCTATCGCAAGACTCATGTATGATTCTGTCGAAAAAAGGGTAAAATTTATCATCTACAGCTTTTTTATCGCTAACTGCCAGTCTGGTCATCAACACAAACCCAGTCCTTTTCTCAAAGGTTGGCTCTCTATAACTAAATTCTAATGCTTTCTCATAGGCATTTGGCATCTTTTCAAAAAGGTTCATACAGAACTGGTCACAAATCTCCCAATAAGAAAATGTACTCGCAAATTTATCCATAAGTTCATCACTAACTTGAGTAGGGTCAGCTATCATGCTAGCAATTATTTGTGTTTCTCTGTAGCCATAATCCCATAATTGCAAAGCTAACTGCTGGTCTGTTTTAATCTTCTTGGCGATGTCTCTCATTATTGGAATTTTAACAACATAAGTCTTCTCAGGATTTATTCCAAACCTTTGCATACCCGCTATCTGAGATGGGTTAGAATACTTTCTTAACTCTTCTATAATTTGTGAAATGTTCATAAGTTTATTATGTAGGGAAGATGAAATATTCTCAATGCTTTATGCTTAAGAGTCACTCACTAACCACATTTCCCTTAATTTTATTAATAACTGACGGCTCAACTCCTAATGTCTTTGAAAAATCAATCTCATCAGAAAATAACAAGCTAATAGCATTAGAATACAATGATGCCATATTTATAAATCTAATATACTGATAATTATATTCATATTTAACTGGCAAATCTTCAACCTTCGCTAATTTTCTTCCGCTAAAATAAGCCTTAGCATCATTATTATTTGATGAAAGAAACAAGGCTGCTTGTTCAATAAACTCAAAAGGTAAATCAGAAAATAGTCTTACTGAATTATTATCCAGATACTCTTCTTCTCCATCAACAATCTCCGTACTAACCATGGCATGATTATGAGCAGCAGACCCGCCAATTTCTCGTATTGCACTGTTTATTACTGTCGATGACGCAGCAACGCTTGACTGATAATCATCAACTAACATTATCTTGTCTAATAAACTAAGACCATTATTGCTAAAATGTTTATTCACTAAACTAACAGGAAACGTACGAGCAAAATCAACTAAAAAAATTCTATCTGAGTATAATGACTGAAGTCCATACTGCTCAATCATTTTACCTAAAAGCCCATTATCATTAAAGTTGGGGTATTCTATTCCTTCAGAAAGAAAGCTTTTAGTTTTCTCAAGTTTGTCATTCATTAGAGAAACTACCTTATACATCATCTTCATAATAAATTATCACCCATACTAGGAATATGCCCAAAAAGTCTGAATTTTAACCATCAATAACAATAAATTAACAAGCATTATGTTTTCCTAACAAAAGGTCAATGTTTAGTTTATAATCTAGTACTAATGATAGAATCTATTGCAACGAAATATCGTCTTAATCATAACCAACAAAAAGAAGCAGAAGAAATGATTGCTGAGCTTATGCTAAAGGATGCTTCTTTACAGCTAAATTTCTTTGAAAGTTTTGAAAGTGACGCTAGTCAACTATCAGACGCATTCATCACCTGGCTACGCGAACTAAGATACCCGCTATATTCCGCATATCACAAAAAACTATCATCACTCCTAGCTAATATCCATAACAATAATCCCTACTTCCGTGTAGTTTATAATGATAATTTTGAAAGTGACAAATATGAAATAACTTTTATTACTCCTACAACTGCTTCTAAACAAAATACATTAGAAAAAATACTTTTAGAAAAAAATATATATCTTGAAGAACTTACAACATTAATTAAAGGCACCATAAATGAATAACCAAAACAAAATCACTCCAATTCACAAACTACTAATTAATGAAAAAGTTAAAAATTCTCTGCTTAGCACTAGGATATTAAAGAAACTACCTAATGCTGAAAAAATATTCTTTAAAGACGAAGACCTGAAAGAGATTATAAAACAACATGATGCCCCTACAACTCTTCTTCTAACTAGTCTCAAAGGACACCCAATCATAATGTGCCCAGGAACAACTAAGTACCATTGTTGTAACTACAGAATACTTAATATAGGACATAACTGTACTTTTAATTGTACCTACTGCATTCTCCAAGACTACCTTAAAACTAAATCCCTCTCCCTTTTTACTGATATCACAGAATATATGCAAAAAAACATAATAGACAAATACATAAACGACAGAAGCCTTTACAGGATTGGCACAGGAGAGCTTACCGACAGTCTTATAATAGATAATATTAGTGAATTATCAGCTGATTTAGTGAATATTTTTAGGGATTATCCCAACATTCTCTTAGAATTAAAAACTAAATCATTAAATATTGAAACATTACTAAAAACTAAACCAGCAAGAAACATAATTGTAGCTTGGTCAGTAAACTCAAACAGAGTTACTACAGAAACAGAAAGTGCATCCTCCACTCTTGAAGAAAGACTAGATGCCGCAAAACAAATCGTGGCACATGGCTATGACGTTGCCTTTCACTTTGACCCTATGATTCTTTACGAAAACTACTGGGAAGATTACCAGATTTCAATTCAGAAAATTTACCAGGCTATCCCAAAAGAAAAAATCAGATGGATTAGTCTAGGCACTCTCAGATTCACCAAAGGACTAAAGCCAACTTTCCTTAAAAAAAGTCCACTCTTTATTGATGAATTTATTCTCTCTGATGATCAGAAATTCAGATACATAAGATTTAGAAGAGAAAAAGCATATAAAGAAATGCTCACTGAAATCCAAAAACATAATCCTGAACAATTCGTATATCTATGTATGGAATCTTCTGTTGTCTGGAAAAATGTCTTTGGCTTTAATTTTAACGATAACGAAGAATTCGAAACTTGGTTTAATAAGAAGGTCTTCACTCATTTATGATAAATAAACTTGGGTTAGGCACTTGGCAATTTGGTAAACACTTTTGGGGTGATGTAAAAGATAGCGAAAGTATTGAAATAATAAAAAAAGCTATTGAAAACGAAATATATCTAATTGATACTGCTCCTGTATATGGTGATGGTCATTCAGAAGAAATAGTAGGAAAAGGAATAAAAGGAAAAAGAGAAGAAGTGTTTCTTGCCACAAAATGTGGTCTTATTCATAACAGCAAAGGTTATTTCCATGATCTGAATCCCAATTCTTTAGAAAAGGAATTATATGCTTCTCTTAAAAGAATAGGAACAGACTATCTTGACCTCTACCTAATTCACTGGCCAGACAAAAACTATCCGACGGACAAAGCGATTGAAACTCTCCTGAAATTCAAAGAAAAAAAAATCATAAAAAATGTAGGCATCTGTAATTTAAGTCTCGACGAACTTAAAAAACTAGATCTTCTCTCGGAACTAAACTCAGTTCAAACACATTATTCTTTAATGAATCTAACCGAACAAAAACCAATTATTTCTTTTTGTAATGATAAACAACTTCTAACTATAACTTACGGAACATTCCAAGGTGGACTACTTCTTAACAAATATAGTTCTCAAGATGATATACCGCAAAAATCAGCAAAAAACTTTTTCTATCAAGGGAAAGACAAACCCACATGGGAAAACATACAAAAAATAATAACTGAACAAACATTTCTTGCTAAACAAAACAACTTATCCTTACCGCATCAAATATTAACTACAACCCGTAAATCATCTGAAGCGACTTATACCTTGATAGGATGCAGAACATTAAAACAGTTAGCTGATAACCTATCCTTCTAAAGGGGAGGTTGCATTCTGACCATTTTTTGTGTACTATTATTATCATGTCAGACTTACTAGGAAACATCATTCAATCCAAGGTGAAAAGAAAACTCCTCGAGCTATTCTTATTTAATAACAATAAAAACTACCATACTAGAGAATTAAGCAGACTAATTGAAGAACCTATCTCAGCAGTACAAAGAGAAACCAAAAAACTTGTCGATGCACAAATTATTCATCGTTACCCTCAAGGCAACCAAGTAAACTACTTTGTTAATACTCAAAACCCGTTCTTCGATGATATGAAAAGACTTATATTAAAAGCAACAACTGAACCGAAAAATATATTTAAGTTACTTGTTAAAACAAAATCTTTAGAAGTAGTTTTACTACACAGCCACACCGTTAAAAACCCAATGGACTTTTCCAAACCTATTCAGCTATTAGTTGTTGGAACATTAGAACAAGAAGTTGTGGAAGAATACCTTAAGGCCACCATGGAAATTTTTAACAGAGAATATGAACTAACGTATTACTCGCCTGATGAGTTCAGTATCTTAAAAGAAACAGATAAAACCCTTCAACAAATATTTAAAACTAAAAAAAATGTGCTTTATTTAAAGGGGACACACCCTCAGTCTCCTTTGGAGACAGCTCCCTCTCAAGATGGAGCATAAAACAAAAACCTCTATTTAAATAACTCTACTATTTCACAAAATAATTCTATTGTTATATGTAAATTTTAATTAAAACTGAGTGCGCAACCTGAGCAAGATGACTTTGTAGTAATTTTCAAGCATTTAGCTCCACGCAGTGGTGCGAAGAAAATTACCCAAAAGTCACGCAGCGAGTTGGAGCACTCTTGTAACAGTCCACTTAGCGACAAAGGAGCTTAGTGGCTGTCCTCGAAGCCGTAGGCAAGAGTTGAATTGGTTACTTTTGATCAAGCAAAAGTAACAATTAACTTTTAATGAAATATTTCCCTGGTATCTGACGAACCAAACCCTGCATTTCTAAAAAAGTTAAAATAGTAAGAGTTTTTTTAATATCTAACTCTGCTTTCCCAGATAAATCATCTATATAAATAGGCTCTAACGAAAGCACATCGAATACTTTCTTCTCTTCAATGCTTAACTTATACTGAACATCTTTTAGAACTGTCTTTGTTGGTATCAACCAATTTAGCTCTTCAACTATATCCGCTGCAGAACTAACTAATTTTGCGCCCTGTCTAATTAACTTATTAGTGCCTTGGCTATTAACATCAGTTGCTCGACCAGGAACAGCAAAAACTTCTCTATCATACTCAAGCGCCAAGTTTGCAGTAATCATCGAACCCCCGGAACTCTTTGATTCCACAACCACAACTCCTCTTGCTAGACCGGCAATGATGCGATTCCTGACAGGAAAAGTGCTTTTATCTGGATGTATATCAGGAGCAAACTCTGTAATAACTACACCTTTCTCAAAAATAGCCTCATATAGCTCTCTATTTATAGCAGGAAACTGAAACTTCATGCCTGAACCAATAACTGCTATAGTAAAACCTGCCGAAAGTGCTCCCTTATGTGCTGAAGCGTCTATCCCCTCAGCTAAGCCACTAACTACCACACAACCATACTCAGCCAACTCTTTCGATAATTCATAAGCCATGGCCAGCCCATGCTGAGATGCACTTCTTGTTCCGACTATTGCTATTGATGTACTTGTCTTAAGTATCTCTTTATTCCCTTTAGCATAAATAAGTACTGGAGCATCTGGTATTTGCTTTAATAAAGAAGGATAAAATGAATCTTTATAAGTTATTATCTCCACGCTATTTGTACGGCAATACTCTTTAATATCTTCAACTTCAGATCTATGCTGTTTTAATTTCTTTAAGAAAAATTGTGGATTTTCATCATTAGCTATAACTTCTAAAAAGGCTCTCTTTTCCTTAGCAGAACCAAGCGATATAGCTAAAAAAAGGTCGAGCTCATCCATAACAATATTCTCTTACCTTAGCCCTAGCTTCTAAATCTACTTCTAAGATTGTTTCAAGTGATGGATCGGATATTTTTGAATGACTACTCATAGCACTGTCAACTAGTTCAGTTATCTGAAGAAAAGAACATCTTTCATGCAAGAATAAACTAACAGCTTCTTCATTCGCGCTATTAAAAAAAGCAGGAATAGAACCGCCTAAAATACCTGCTTCGTAAGCAAGTACTAACCCCTTAAACTTTTTTAGGTCCGGCTCAAGAAAATCTAACGTCTTACCTGCTAGAAGCAAATTGCTGTTCTGATATGGCAATATTTCCCCTCGACTTAAAGCATATAAAATTGGCATACACATGTCTGGCGCACTAAGCTGAGAAACCATCGCCCCATTAACATACTCTACCATCCCATGAACTATGCTTTGTGGATGGATAATAACCTTGATTTTATCGTAATCTAGTCCAAACAACCAATGCGCCTCAATAACTTCCAACCCCTTATTAATCATAGTTGCACTATCTATTGATATCTTCTTACCCATGGACCAATTTGGATGATTTAGGGCATCCTTAATTGTTACTTTTGATAAATCTGCCAAGTCCCAAAAAGGACCTCCTGAAGCAGTAAGTATAATATTTTTAATCTCCTTCTTTTGGTAACCTCGCATGCAAAGTGAAATAGCTACATGTTCACTATCTATTGGATACAATGTGGTTTTAGATGATGCTAAAGCTTTGTTAACAAGATGCCCAGCAGCAACTAACACCTCTTTAGATGCTATTGCTAAATCCTTACCCATACTTATTACCTTTAGTGTCGGGACCAAAGCAGCAATTCCTACGATTGAAACAACAGCCATATCATAATCGTTTACTGATACAAGATTGCTAAGCGCATTTTTCCCGTCAAAAAAAATAATTTTTGGAAATTCCTTTTTTAACTCCAAAACATCTGCTTTACCACTAACTGCAGCATATAAAGGAGAATATTTAGCAAGTTGATTCCTGAATGATTTAACATTTTCATGACAGCTAAGTCCTATCAATTTAAACTTGTCTGTATTTTGTTCAACTACTTCCAGAGATTGCAGTCCAATCGTACCAGTAGACCCGAGTATAATTATTCTATTCATCTATAGTCCTATAAAATAAAGATAATAATACACAATCGGTGCTAATAAAATAAAACTATCGGCTCTGTCTAAGATTCCTCCATGACCAGGAAGTATATTACTCGAATCCTTTACTCCATAGGTTCTTTTAATTAGAGACTCATACAAGTCAGCTGTTTGCCCAATAACCCCGATTATTGCACCTAGAATCAAACTATGAATAGCTGGTATACTTCCAATCCCAGATAAAATTACGCATGAAGTAATAACTGCAGCAAAGAAACCAGCAACCGCTCCCTCGATGGATTTCTGAGGACTAATCTCAGATAATTCATGTCTTCCAAACAACATCCCTATGATATAAGCAGATATATCCATTGCCCAAACAGTAAAGGCAAAATAAGAAATGAGTGCTTTCCCATGATAAAAATTTCTAATAAGTACAAAAAAACATAAACACCAACCAATATAAAGAATTGCTCTAAAGTTTACTAACTCCTTCTGTTTATAAAACATCAGTTTTTTTGTATAAAGCTCATACAGAGATATAATTACAACAAATATTGATAGACCAAAGGCAAAAAAATTATTCCACAAAAAAGACATTTCCTTAAAAAAAGCCAGAAAAATAATAGTAATAACTAATACGTGAGCAACTAAATAATAACTTCCATCAAATTTCTTATCCACCATATGTAAAAATTCATTCAGCATCAATATTGCTAAAGCAATGACAAAGATTAAAAAAGGAAGCCCCTCATAATAAATAAAAGTTGGATCTTTTATTAGAAAAGTTGGGTCCATAATCAAAATAACAAAGGGAATCGTTACTGCTATCGTCAAAAATCTTTTTAAGAATTTCTTTATTGAGAACTTTCTTGTTAGAACCACTATAATCCACCAAACCTTCTACATCTTAACGCATATTCCGCTATTGCTTGTTTCAAAACTTCTTTATTGAAATCTGGCCAATAAGTATCTGTAAACCACAACTCAGAATAAGCTGATTGCCATAAAAGAAAATTGCTTAAACGCTTCTCACCACTCGTTCTAATAATAAGTTCTGGGTCAGGAATTCCTGTAGTATAAAGTGAATTACTAAAATCTGCTTCAGTTACTGTCTTACCGGAAGTTATTGCTTTATTCACTGCACATATTATCTCATCACGAGAGCCATAATTAAGCATTATATTTAGCTGATACTCATTATTAACGGCTGTTAAGTCTTCTGCTTCCTGTATCTTTTTTCTTAAATCATCACTAAAGGCTGTAAGGTCTCCTAAAAACCTTAATCTAATCCCCTGTTTAGCGAGCTTCTTCACTTCACTCAGCAATGCCTGATGTAAAAGGCTTTGAAGAAAACTGACCTCTTCTTCTGGTCTCTTCCAATTCTCAGTTGAAAATGCATAAACGGATAAATACTTAACCCCTAGCTCTCTACAAGCCCTAATAGTTCTCTTAAGTGCTTCGCCACCTTCTTTGTGCCCTGCAGTTCTTGGAAGGCCTCGGTCCTTCGCCCACCTACCATTACCATCCATTATTATTGCAATATGCTCAGGAACCTCACTTGGCATTATATTTCCATTATTTCATGCTCTTTATGCTTAAGTAGGTCCTCAACTTCTTTAATGAACTTATCTGTAACTACTTGCACTTCATTTTCGGATCTTTTTTTTGAGTCTTCACTTAACTCTTCGTCTTTTTTTACTTTATCAATCTGATCTCTTCTAATATTCCTAATAGCAACTCTAGCTTCTTCTGCCATCTTCTTAACTGATTTATCAAGCTCTAGTCTTCTTTCCTCAGTTAGCATAGGAACAGAAATCCTAATATTCACACCATCATTACTTGGATTTAGACCCAATCCAGCTTTTATGATAGCTCTTTCAACTTCACCAAGAGTACCTCTATCAAATGGAGTTACCACTATTACATTAGAATCTTGAACGTGCATAGTTGCTACTTGTTTAATTGGCATAAGCGCTCCGTAAGCTTCTACCATTACTCTATTCAAAATATCAGGATTCGCCCTTCCTGTTCTAACTGTAGAAAAGTTATTTGATAAACTTTCTATTGCTTTTTGCATTCTTTGGTTTATTTCACTCATCATCGTCCTCCTAATTTCTTATCTTTGTACCGATATCTTCACCCATAAGGATTCTTTTGATATTTCCTTTGGTGCTCATATTAAAAACCTTCATAGGTAATTTATTATCCTTACTCAAAGAAATTGCAGTTGAGTCCATAACTCTAAGATCTTTAGTAAGGACATCCATATATGTTATATCTTTAAACATTTTTGCATCTTGATGAATTGCTGGATCTTTATCATACACTCCATCAACCTTGGTTGCTTTAAGAATAAGATCGGCATCAATCTCCACTGCACGTAACACAGCTGCTGTGTCTGTAGTAAAAAAAGGATTTCCTGTTCCACCGGCAAAAATAACTACTCTGTTCTTTTCTAAATGTCTTATTGCTTTCTGCTGAATAAAAGGCTCTGCAAACTCTCTAATATCAAAAGAAGTTTGCACTCTAGAGTCTACCCCTACACGCTCAAAAGCATCTTGTAACGCCAACGCATTCATAACAGTAGCAAGCATTCCCATATAATCAGCAGTAACACGATTCATTCCGTTTGCTGCCGCGCTAAGTCCCCTAAATATATTCCCACCACCTATTACTATGGCAAGTTCGATATCCTTACTTTCCTTAACATCTTTAATTTCTTCTGCTAATTCCTTTAAAAATTCTGGATCTATTCCATACTGTCTATTTCCTAAAAATGCTTCTCCACTTAATTTTAAAAGAACCCTTTTGAACTGTGTCATAATACGAAACTCCTTACTTGTCGATTTACCTAACTAAAATTATGTCAAAAAATACTTAAAAGGAAAAGAGGATATATTATTTAGCCTCCAACCAATTATTTCCCTTAGAAGCATTTACAGTCAAAGGAACATCCAATTTATATGAATTTTCCATTATTTCTACTATTAACTTTGTAAGGGCATCAGCCTCTTGCTCTTTAACCTCTACAACTAATTCGTCGTGAACCTGAAGTAAAACCTTGGCATCAAACTCTCCAATTTGCTTATCTAACTGAATCATCGCAAGCTTGATTATATCTGCCGCTAACCCCTGCATTGGATAATTTATTATCATCCTAACAAGCCCAAGTTGCTCTCTCTTGGAAGCTGAGGCAAACTCTTTAAAATATCTTTTTCTGCCATATAATGTAGAGATAAAGCCATTTTCTGTGACAAAAGATGGTGCTGTTTCCATAAATGTCTTAATCCCAGGAAAGTTATAAAAATAAATATCTATCTGCTGTTGAGCCTCTTTGATGTCTATCCCCAACCTGCCTGACATTCTAAAAGCTCCCATTCCATAGGCAAGACCAAAATTAATTTCCTTTGCCTTTCTTCTCATCTCTTGAGTAACAGCATCTAGCGGAACACCAAAAATCTCTACCGCGGTTGCACTATGAATATCTAACCCTTTTCTAAACGCATCCTTGAGCTTCAAGTCACCACTGACATGAGCAAGAATTCGTAATTCTATTTGAGAATAATCAGCAATAATCAACTTATACCCTGGCTTTGCAATAAATGCTCCGCGTATCTTACTGCCCGTATCTCCTCTTATAGGAATATTCTGCAGATTTGGATCACTACTACTAAGTCTTCCAGTGGCAGCTACTGTTGAATTAAATGTTGTATGCAATCTACCGTTGCTATCGGTAAGTTTTGGTAATGCATCTACATAGGTGTTAAGTAGCTTACTAAGCTGTCTGTACTCTATCAACTTTCCTGCTATTTCATATCTTCCAGCAAGCTCCTCTAAGACATCAACATTTGTACTAAATCCTGTTTTAATTTTCTTAGAAGTTGGCAAATGAAGTTTATCAAAAAGAATCTCTTGAAGTTGTTTGTTAGAGTTAATATTAAACTCTTCTCCAGCAAGCAAATATACTGACTGCTCAATCTTTCTTAGTTCCTCATGAAGCTCTGTAGACATCTTTTTCAAGTATGTCTTATCTACTAATATTCCTTCTTTTTCCATCTTAAATAATATCTCTAGTAAAGGTAATTCCATTTCTTTATAAATAAATAAAAGATCCTCTTCCTTTAAAGATTCCATTAGTTTTGTCCTGAGTCTTAGAATTGCCTCTGCTCTGCTAGCCATATATTCCGTTGCTTTCTCTGCTGGTATTTCACAAAAATGAAATTTTTTACTTTTTGAAAGTAACTCTCTTTTTGTTTCTGGTTCTTCTCTAAAATAAACACCCAACATTCTTTCGACATCTCTATTGCTTCTATCTGGCTCAAGCAAATAATCCATAATCATTATGTCGTCATACGTACCTAGTAAAGCTAAACCTTCATTATCTAAATAGTGTTTAAGTTTCTTAACATCACTAAGTACTTTATGAGCAGTTAACGCAAATATATCCTTTAGATTAGAAGCAGTTGAAGTTGTCTCCATTGTGAACATTGGGCCAAAAGAGGAGTTTTCATTCGAACTAAGATTACCAGAAGCAAACCCCAGCGGTATTACAAAAACACTTCCACTTAAAGTAGCAATACTCACCGCAACCAAATCATTGGTTCTATCATCAAATTCGCAATACACAGCTAACTCTTTTTGCTCCTTTAAAAACAAAAGCGCCTTATTAAGTTTATCTTCGCTATCTAGTAGCTCAGAGCTAACCATCCGAACTTCCCTAACAACGCTCTCAGCACCAAGAAATCTTTTAATTAAACTATTAAGCTCATATCGTTTAAGAAACTCTAAAAACTTATCATTATCTATCTTGGTATCTTGCTCTTGTGTCTCTACCTCTAAAACTATATTTATAGTAGCCAAATCTTTACTCAGAAAAGCATTATCCTTATCTTGAATCAACTTTTCCTGTAGCTTACCTTGAATCTTATCTATATTTTCATAAACTCCCTCTAGGGTTCCAAAATCAACAAGAAGTTTGATAGCTGTTTTCTCTCCTATGCCCTTAACCCCAGGTATATTATCGGAAGTATCTCCCATTAAAGCCTTCATATCAATCATCTGCTCAACGGAAAGTCCATATCTTGCGAATACCTGCTCTGGACCATATTCCTCTAACTCGGAAATACCTTTCTTTGTTAGCAGAACTCGAATATCATCTGTTACCAACTGAAAAGAATCTTTATCACCTGTGACAATATATGGACGAATGC
The DNA here is from genome assembly GCA_964643725.1 of uncultured Candidatus Marinamargulisbacteria bacterium. Taxonomy (GTDB): domain Bacteria; phylum Margulisbacteria; class Riflemargulisbacteria; order GWF2-35-9; family DYQY01; genus DYQY01. Next base: position 21,677 of record CAZXTL010000016.1, on the reverse strand, counting down.
CCTCTCTGCTAAGTTTCTTTGCTAAAGAACCTATGACATCATCTGCCTCAAACCCAGGCATCTGAACCATCGTAAGTCCCAAAGCTTGAACAAATTCCTTAATAATAGGCATCTGACTAATAAACTCTTCAGGTGGTTTTTCTCTATGTGCCTTATACTCCTTATACATTACATGCCTAAAGGTAGGAACAGGCAAATCAAAAGCTACATATATCTGCTCAGGAGAATAATTCTTAATAATCTGCATTACCATACTAATAAAGCCAAACAACGCGTTTGTTGGCTGTCCATCTTTTGTGGTCAACCCTCCAACAGCAAAAAAAGCTCGGTATGCTAAGCTATGGCCATCTATAAGAAGTGCCTTCTTCACCCTAGCAACCTATCGCCTTTCGCTACATTCTCTTTATCGACTTCGTCAAAAAAAATAAGAACCGAATCCTTTGGTTTCCCTGCATTCTTTTCTAAAGACTCACATACATCTTCAGATATCTTTTGTTTTTGCTCTTTAGAAAGCTTCCCTGCAACTCGAATACTTACATATGGCATTTCTACACCTCACTTTTGGGAATATTATACCACTAAGCAGTGTTTGTCTCCCAAGACTTCATCACTTGAAATAATCTGCTATAATACTTCCATGTTAAGAAGAATTCCTTGGCAAATAAAACTCGGGACACTACTAATACTAGCAAGCACTTTGCTATACTTTATTCACTACCTTATATTTCACAATTCTTATCATATCTTTCTTTACTTAATTGGAGATCTTGCCTTTCTGCCACTTGAGATCTTATTCGTATCGATAATCATCCACCAGGTACTTAACAGTAGAGAGAAAAAAGACAAAATGCATAAACTAAATATGGTAATAGGTGCTTTCTTTACAGATACTGGCTCAGAGCTTATGTATAAAATAGCTCAACTAGATATTAACAAAAGCTGGTTACAGCAAACCTTTGAACATGAGAAAGAATGGTCTATCGGTGATCTTACTAAAATAGAAAAACAACTCAAGGATCATAAATGCTCACTAGAATATGATGGTGAAAAAGTTAAAGAGATTAAAGATTTTCTTGACTCAAAAAGGACGTTCTTGCTTACTCTTCTTAGCAACCAAAACCTCCTTGATCACAACAGTTTCACCGCTCTTCTCTGGTCTGTGTTCCACACCACAGAAGAATTACTTAGAAGAAAAAACCTAAACAAAAACTCATTAGAAGACCAAAAACATATCCTTGCCGACATACAAAGAGGCTACAAATTAATCATTATAGAATGGGTAGCTTACATTAAGCACCTGCAAGTTGATTACCCCTATTTATTTAAATTTGAACTAAGAGCTAATCCTTTCAAGGACAGACTCTGTAATGAGAAATACTGCTTAGATTAACCGTGTCATCCTGAACTTGATTCAGGATCCAGTAACCAACCGTTATCAAGAAATCAGGGCACTGAGACTCATTTTTTTATCTATAAATACAGAATTGTAAACAAGCAGCTATCAATTTCTATAATGCTATCAGCCTGGATCCCAAATCGAGTTTGGGATGACAATCAAGACTGAATTAATTTCAGTCCACGTGTTGGAAGAACAAATAGGACCTTTCATACTTATTTACGAAAGAACCAACTATCAATACACTTCTGTTTTCAATAACCTATAAATACTTAACGTCTATTGTGATTGTTTTTTCAGACTCATTCAATATAAAC
>CAZXTL010000016.1:0-19864 GCA_964643725.1 uncultured Candidatus Marinamargulisbacteria bacterium | reverse complement strand
CTATAAATACTTAACGTCTATTGTGATTGTTTTTTCAGACTCATTCAATATAAACGCTGAATCCTTAAAGCTTGGCGGACCAAAACCCATCTTATTATTTGAGGCACCTACACCCTCTTTTGGTATTCCGAAAATATGAGTATCCATCTTCCCATTACCATTTTCATCATGAAACACTGCTACAGCATATTCACCATAAGGAATTTTCTTAAAGATAACTACTTTCTCTTTCCCCGAAACCATATTCTGAGTTAAAGACTTCTCTGCTTGCATCGGAAAAGTGTTAGAGGTATTGTGAACAGACACATAAATATTTCCATCATTGTTTCTAGTATCCTTAAACACTACCCTTAAATTAGCAAAATCAACTGCAAATAATTGACATGAAAAAATAGTCACCAATACAAAAAGACTAATTTTATTATTATTTTTCATTACTAAAGCTCTTTTAACTTTTCTATTGTCTTGATGCCTTGCAATCTCTTATAAGTTAATTCTGCACTAATAAAACACATTGGAAGCCCTATCCCAGGATTAGTATTAGCCCCTACATAATATAAGTTTTTTACTTTCTTGCTCACATTATTTGGTCTCATAGATGCACTCTGAAATAGAGTGTGTGAAAGCCCAAGGGCTGTTCCTTTATAACTATTATATTTCTGTTTAAACTCTTCAATGCTGAATATTTCCTGAAATTCAATTCTTTTTGTAAGATCTTTAACTCCCATTTTATCCTCTATCATCTTGATAACCTTTTCTGCATAAGCCTTTACTTGCCCTTTGCTATAAATCATACCAGCAGCGATTGGAACAAAAACAAAAAGGTTTTCTTTTCCCTTTGGTGCAGTTGTGCCATCTATCTTGCTAGGATTACAAACATAAAAAGAAGGATCCATCGGCCATATTGGTTTTTTGAAAATCTGCTCAAAGTTCTTTTCCCAATCAAAAGAAAAATATAAATTATGGTGAATTAGCTCTGGTATTTCGCCATCAACACCAAGATAAAGGACAAGTCCAGAAGGAGCCAACACTTTCTTTTCCCAATACTTCTTTGGATACGTTTGGTATTTCTTCTTAATCATGGTTGTTTCCACAAATGCCATATCAGCATTACAAATAACTTCATCACAACGTATAAAATGACCATTATCAAGTCTTATGCCTTGCGCATAGTTGTTCTCAACAATTATTTCTTCCACGGCTACGCCCAAAGAATATTCAACACCTAAACTACGGCCTATTTTCTCTAATGCTTCTACAACTTTATAAATACCACCCATTGGATAATATACACCTTGATTAAAATCTACGTGTGACATAATTTTATACAGCGCTGGTGTGTTGTATGGTGAACCACCCAAGAATACAAGCTGATACTCAAGCAATTTACGCAAATCATTATTCTTAAAAAACTTCTTTATATAAACATCCATTGATTTAAAAAGAGAGAACTTCTTAGCATTCTTAATAACTCTAAGGTTTAAAAAATCTAGCAAGCTATCATAATTACGATAAACAAATTCATCCATCGCAATCCCGTATTGCTCCTCCGCATAGACCAAATACTCTTCCAGCTTAACAAAGCTACCTGGTTCAAACGATTCAAAAACCTCTTTTAATTTATCTCTATTAGTAAAAATATCTTTGTGGTTTACCCTGCTAGAATCATAAAAAACTCTATAGGAAGGTTCAAGCTTAACTAAGTCTAAATAGTCCTCTATCTTTTCACCTAAAAGTTTAAAGTAATGTTCAAAAACTTCTGGCATCAAATACCAAGAAGGACCCATATCAAAAGAGTAGCCTTTCTCTTGAAGTAAATTACAACGACCACCAAGTCTTTCCTCTTTTTCATAAAGAACTACTTCATAGCCCTTCTTCGCTAATAAACAAGAAGTAGCTAGCCCACCTATACCACCACCAACGATAATTACCTTTTTAGACATAAACCCACGTCCTTAAATATCTTTAAGCTAATGATAACTCTATTTGCTACATTATTCTACAGCATCTAAGTCCATACATATAGACAAAAAACCAAAGAAACTTGCAATAACTAAAATATGGTTACGATATATAAAGATGAAACTAAAAATAATTGCTCTTCAAATACAAGAAAGCTTAAGCGTCATTATTCCAGCCTATAATGAAGAATGCAGGATAGAAGAAACTCTCATTAAAATTGATAATTTTCTACGACGATTTGTACCTAACGGCGAAATCATAGTTATTAATGACGGTTCCTCCGACAAAACAGCTCACGCAGTATCCTCGGTTAAAAATTCCTGTTGGTCTCCAATAACATACATATTTCAAAATAACAGAGGGAAAGGTTCGGCTGTCAAAAAAGGCATGTTGGCTTCATCTTCAGAGCTTCGATTATTTACTGACGCAGACGGAGCAACAGATATTTATGAAACTTTCAAACTATATTCAGCGCTTAAGAAAGCCAATGCTGATGGAAGTATAGGGTCCAGAGCACTTAAAGGCTCTGTAATACTAACACCTCAATCTTTGCTGAGGAAAATAACAGGAAGTACCCTAAGAACGATAACCAACACAACAATTCTGCCCGGCACACATGATACCCAATGTGGGCATAAACTGTTCACTAAAGAATTTGTGGAACTAATTTTCCCAAAACTAACCATAGATGGATTTTCATTTGATTTAGAGCTCTTGTATCTTGCAAGACTCTACAAGCAACTAATAGTGGAAGTACCTATCGTTTGGGAAGATAAAGCCGGAAGCAAGGTCGATCCTTTTAAAGAAAGCTATAGATTCATTCACACTATCGGATCTCTTTATATAAATAGATTTCAAGGAATTTACGGTAATCTACCATAAAATAATTTCTCCCCTTAATGCTATAATAAAAGCATGCAAGACCCTTGGCTATCACTCTCCTTTGATTCTATACTAACCCAAACAGAAAAGGTTACTGGCTTAAAATTATCCAATCTAGTAATCCAAAGGAATAGCTATGTAAACCGAGTTTATGAGTTAGGTGTTAAGCAAAGTGAGCAAAAATTAATTGTAAAATTCTATAGACCAGGACGTTGGACAAGCTCCATGATAAAAGAAGAACATGACTTCTTGCGAACTCTTACTTCTGCCGAGCTACCAGTTATTGAACCACTCAGTTTCAACAACAAAACTCTGTTTAACTATAACGATATTAACTTTGCCCTTTTCCCTAAAAAAGGTGGCAGAGCCATCGACGAACTAACCGAAGACAGCTGGACTCAGGTTGGAAGACTGCTAGGAAGAATGCACTTAATTGGAAACACTATTCATAATTCAAAACGTATTGTTTGGACACCAGAAAAAGCAACTAAAAACAGCTTGAACTACTTACTTAAAAACAACTTTATTCCGAAAGACTACCTTGCTTCTTTAGAGAGAGTTGCTGAATTCTTTATGCAACAAGCTTCTATCTTATTCAAACAAGAACCCCTCTTTCTAATACATGGCGATTGTCACTTAGGAAACCTTATTCATAGACCAGAGGAAGGCATCTATCTCGTTGATTTTGACGATATGTGTATGGGGCCAGCAGTTCAGGACCTTTGGATGCTCTTGCCAGGAAATGCCGAACAATGTGACAAAGAAATAAACTGGTTCATCGAAGGCTATGAAACCTTTCGCTCCTTTAACCTAAACTCACTGCAGTTAATCCCTATGCTAAAAGTAATGAGAATGATTCATTTCGCAAGCTGGTGCGCGCTTCAATCAAACGACGTAAGTTTTAAAGAACACTTTCCTGACTGGGGATCAAACCAGTACTGGAATCAATTAATAAGAGAAATCCAAGAAAACGTGTATTCTGCTGAAGAATAATAAATCGAAATTCAATAACTATTTAGCTTATATTTTGTATAATAACTAATATGAAAAATCCTTTGCCTCTATCTATGTCTCAGTTGCAAATGGCAAAAACATCTATAATTTATCCAGACATACCTATTTTTACTATTGGTGGGTACAGTAAAATATCAGGCCCTCTGAACGTAGAAAAACTTACAATCGCCATTTTATCTGTAGCCCATAAATCCGAAATACTAAGTGCAAACCTAAAAGAAGAAAACAATACCTGGCTACAACAAAAAACAGATTCCGATATTAAAATTGATTTTCTAGATTTTTCCACCAAAAATAATCCCGAAAACGAAGCAATGCTTTTAATGAACAAACAAATGAATACTATTATAAATTACTCAGAATTATCTTTAGGAGAATCGCTAATTATAAAAACTAAAGAAAATGAACATTTCTGGTTTCTACGCTTTAGCCACTTAGTAATCGACGGGTGGGGAATCTATCAATACCTTTCAAAGATATGGAAAAGCTATCTTGGGAAAAAAATTAACACTAGCTCCTTCTTTAACTTGCCTTTGTTTCAAAACAGCTACGAAATACAACAATGGGAAGCAGTCCCTGGTATAACTGGCTTTGAAAAACAATTTGATGAAGCGCCATTCTCGTCCGAAAAATATCAAGCTTTAATATCCGAAAGAACTATACACGAATTAAAAATTTTATGTCACGAAAGCACTATTTCATTATTCCATTATTTCTTAGCCATTTATGCTATCTACTGGTTCCGAAGAACTGGAACAGCTGTTATTTTAGGAATTCATCTATTAAACAGGGGGAAATTAAATCAAAACTATAAATCTATTATAGGTCCATTTGTAAACACCTTGCCACTCATTATAGAGCCCAAAGAAAACCAAACCATTGAAGAGTTGGGACATAAAATAAAAGATTCTATAGAAGCACTTTATTCAAATCAAAATATCTGGATTGACCATTCTTGGGTAAAACAGTGCCAAGGAATTATATCTTTTGAAGACTTTAACTATAAGTTTAATGTTGAAAACCTAACCATTACGGCAAACGTTTTAAATAATGATTATTCTTTATACCCCTTACTTATTAATTTCAGAAACTATTCTGACTCCAAGAATTATCATCTTGAATTTGTTTACCAAAAATCATACTTCAAGGAAAAAGACATTGAAATACTTTCAACTGGTCTGTTATTGCTCCTTAATACTACAAACTTAAACTACACAGTAAAAAACATTCCGCTCATAAGTGAAGTTGAAAAAGAAAGAATAATACATCTTTCAAAAGGCAAAATATTAAAGCCAGAATTTTCTTCCGTGTGGAGCAAGTTTGAAAATATAACAACCACATCACCTCATAAAGAAGCACTATGGTTTAAAGGCAAAACCTGGAATTATAGTGACCTGTATAATTGGTCAGTCCAAATGGCTAATAATCTAAACATGGAAGACAAAATAATCGCTGTAATCTCCCCTAAGAGCCCTGAACTTATCGTCTTACTGCTTGCCCTGTGGAAGCTTGGGAATACTATACTTCTATTAGATAAATCGATGCCTGATGAACGCCTTAAAGCAATATTAGCAGAAGCAACCCCAGATAAAATTATATTTACAGATAACACCGAGAACCTTTACTCTATTTACCCCGATAAAAGCATATTGCTCAAAACCATCACGGTAACGCCATGCAATAAAAACTGCAACAATCATCAATTTACTGGCGATTATATTCTTTACACTTCAGGCTCTACCGGAAAACCTAAAGGAATCCACGTCAAATCCTTAAGTTTATTATCAACATTTGATGCATGGAATGATTTTTATAACTTAGAACAAGAACCACCAACAGTATTAAATATTGCTCCTATAGGCTCAGATGTATTTCTTGGAGATATAGTAAAAGCATTGCTTTCTGGTGGCAAATTAATACTTCTTGATGAGAATGAACGACTTGATTTCCCTTTCATCCGGAAAGTAATAAAAGCTCAAAAAGTCAGCCTCATAGACACTACCCCTGCCTTTCAATATGAACTTACGCAAACAACAGAACACAGCCCTTATGATTCTTTAAAAACTATTATTTTGGGGGCAGAAGAATGTCCGGTAAACATCTGGACTCATCTAATAAATTATTACCAACCAAAAACTCAAGTAATTAATGGTTATGGCTTAACAGAAACTACTATTGAAAACCTTGTATTTACTGAAGAGACAGCCTCCTCGCACAAGCGATTACCAATCGGACGACCGCTGCCAAATAATAATATCTGGATACTCGCACAAGGAAAAGAGGTTCTCCCTTTAGGTGAAACTGGTGAAATCTGCATATCCGGGGATGTTGCCAACAATGAATATATCATAAAGAACTATGATGATAGATATACCCTTGACCCTATAGATAATGCCATTAAAATGTATCGAACTGGTGATTATGGTCGATGGTTAGATAGTGGGAACCTAGAGTTTCTAGGACGTAAAGACCGGCAAGTACAAATACGCGGATATCGAGTTGAGCTTGGGGAAGTTGAGGCTTTACTAAAAAATGAATTACAAACCACCTATGTTGTTTGTTCTTGGGATGAACAAACAAAACAATTATTAGCTTTTTGTAAGGATCCTATTAATATCGAACTCTTAGAAATTAAACAAAATAGACTTCCGGATTATTTTCTGCCTCAAAAAATATATATTGTTGATGACTGGAAGCTAACCTCAACAGGTAAGGCAGATCTTTCTTTTATAAAAGAGCTCGCAACTAAAAATATAAAATCTGTACCAGAAACAATTACACCTATTGAAAAAATAATTAAAAATATTTTCCTAAACAATCTTGAAATTAATGACTGCTCTATCAAAGACGACTATTTTAATCTGGGTGGAGATTCATTAAGCGCTGCAAAATTAGTAGATAAACTTAACCTACAGTTAGGGCCTATTAACTATGGAGATTTCTATCAACTTAAATCAATATATAAACTAGCTAAGTTTTATGAAAAAAGGAATAATACTAGTGATTTCTTGCTTTCAGAAGAACAAAAAAATCTAATTTCTGAGCTATCAACATGGTCAATCGTTAAAAAAAAGGATTACAGAAACAGGCCACATACGTTTCTTGTTTTAGGAAATGATTTAACTGATGAGCAACTAAAGCAAATAAAGAAAATTTTAGAAAAATCTAATACTACTTATCTACAATTTTTGACTCTATATAATGGCAAAATTTGGTCAGACACAAAAACATATATTAAGGATAAAACAAAGGCCCTGCAGTTTATAATAGACACTATTCATGCACAAGAAAAAACATATTTCGAATCAATATATTCTAAACAAAACTCTATATATCTTGCCTCCGTTAATCATGTTGTCGCTGATTTCTTATTTCCTAAAGCCTATGCAATTAATTTTCTAAATCTAACAGGTTATGAACTAGAAAAATCATTCTCTGAAAAAATTGAAAAATTTATTAAAATTCAACCGTTATTAAGAAGCAAATTAATTACAAATAAACGAAAACATTATTGGCAAGAATATGAAGCCTCCGCTAACCTTAGAATTCCGTTTATAGACTTAAGTGGTTTCTCTCCTGAGTTTTGTGACAATATAGTTGAAAATGACATTGTTGCATATTTAGCAACTACCGGTGAATCCTTTTGGACTCATCGATTTTTCTTAATAAAAAGAACTTTATCAAACTATCAATTCATTTATGCCATAGATGATCACATCCACGACGTCATGACAGATGCTATCTTTTCTCAATGGTTTCTTCAAAATGAAATCACTATCACTTATCATCCAAGTATCATGATTGAGGAACAAAACAAAGGTCCTACAATATCTGATAATCAATTATTGTCAGATTTTAACTTAAAAGAATTCAACGTCGCAACCAATCGATTAAGTACTCAAGTTAATAGTTTAAAGCAATCCAAAGAATCTCATTTATATAAAAAAGCATTTTATAACCTTCACGGTTTAACACAAGAAAAAACATTTTCTTTATTTGTAACTTTATTTATAAATTTCTGGCAAAAAAAACTGCAAATAGAAGTATTTCCATTCTGGATAATTAATAATTCCAGAACTAAAAAAAACAATCAATTGGACTCATTAATCGCTGATTTTACCGATATCGTTCCATTACTTAATATCAATGATTCATTCGACTCAAAACATCTCTCAAAAAAATTAACTTATGCTACAAATTCAAATATACATTTCCTAAACCTATTACTAGACCATAAATTATTAAAAAAATTTCCGCTATCTTACAAACAATTAAAGTTTATGAAAGATATAAAAAAATGGAAAAATCTTATTATTTTTAATTATCAACAACAAACAGACAAGAGCTATCAATCAATAATTAAACCTAATCTGGAATATAGAGAATCTTTTTATAATAACCGCAACGCTATCTTCTATGGTGCGCCGATTTGGGAAGGAATCTATCTTCAGCTACACCACTCTTTTGATTTTTCAGAAGAAGAACTAAATCTCTTCTTTGAAAATGAAATAAACTTATTTCTAAAGAGGCAAGACGGGTAATGTTGGTTCCTGCTCTTGTAATAACAAATTCTCAGGAATGGGATACTTTGCTTCTTTTAAAGTTAAAATAAATCTGTTAATCAATGAAATGCTACTGGAATTATCTGATAAAAATATCCAAATTAATGAATGAGTTGCATAAGTTGAATCCGGATAACTTTCCCATAACTTGATAAAAAGATTAGAGATGTAATCAAACCTGTCAGACTCTTCATAACCCAAATGCTCCCAACACTGTCTAAAAAAATCCACCACAAGAAATGGTGACAAATTCACAATCAATTGATACATTACCTCAAGACTCGAAGCATTAAATATAGTAAGCGCAACTATCGGATCTTGCTTTAAAGCATTTCTTAAGATTTCTTCTTTTTCTTTTAATGTAGCATCATTAAAAATTTGGATAATATGTTCAAATTGCATAAAAATAACGATAATATTAAATACAATATTTGTAAAGAAATTAACGTTATTACGTATATAATTATAAATATCAACAGCTTTAGGAGTTATTATGTCTAGTGTTTCAGGAATCAACAACGAATCCGTCTCTAATACTGCAAGAATAGACAATATTGGAGCCAACGTTGATTCTTCTTTTATAGATACTAATTTGTCAGATGGTGCTACGTTTAACTATCAAGTATCTCACCAATATGGTGATATAACTATTGATCAATCCAACTTTTCTTCTTTTGATACTGATAGTGATGGGGAAATAACCAGAGACGAATTTAAGTCTAGTCCTGGAGTTAACAAAGGAGCAACAAAAGCATGGGACACAGAAAGTAATAAAGACTTACATCATGATGTTGGACGTGGATTCAATAAAACCAATACAGACGGACACAGTGCAGAAGGGGTTAAAGGAGTATCGAAATCCATGGATCAAAATAAAATTTCTGGATCCGTATCTATTACTCTTGATAATTTTAATGTATTTGATGAAAATAATGATAACCAAATAACAAGAGCGGAACTTGCTCGTCGTCTAAGGGTCTTAGACCTCCCAACAGATGGAATAAATGATATTGCCAATAAAGAAAATGGAATTTTTAGACAGGTCACAAATGGAACTAACATTCTAAATAGATCAGATTTAATAGCTCATACTAATACAACCTCTCAAACCTAAAATAATAATTAATTTTATCAACACTTTTTTATCTGATATGATGACTATATGATAATTAAAAAAACAGAATTTATAACAGGCATGACTCAAACTGGAAAAACGCTAAGACACGAAATCCCTCATATTGCATTTATTGGCCGTTCCAACGTAGGAAAATCAAGTGCAATTAATGCAATAACAAACAATAAAAATTTAGCCAAAACAAGCTCTTATCCTGGCAGAACACAACAAATAAACATTTTTCTAATTAATGATTCCACCTATTTTATAGATCTTCCCGGCTATGGTTTTACTAAAACTTCAAAATCAGTACGTGAAAACATAGGAGACCTTATAAATTGGTACTTCGCAAGTTCTGGGTACGAACCTAAGCTTATAGCCCTTATAATTGATGCAAATGTAGGTCCAACTGAAAGCGACATAACCATGCTAAATTTTCTTGAAGAGAACCACCAAAATATAATTATTTTAGCGAATAAAATAGACAAAATAAAACAATCAGAATATGTGAAAAAAATAAAAAAAGTTGAAGAATTTGCTAGACATAATAAAGTGATTCCCTTTTCTTCTGAAAAGAAAAAAGGCATTACTGAGTTTTGCAAAGAAATCTTCTAAAGGGAAGCCTATGGAACAAAATAATGAAATTATAATAAGGATTTCAGAAGATAATCTCCAAGCATTTATTAAAATTCCCCCTGAACTTACGCCACCAACAAAAGATGAAATTGATGCACTATTGCAAACCAACAACATTATTTTTGGCATAAATGAAACCATTATTATGCAACTCATAAATGGCACACTTAGCTATAACGAACATTTGATTGCTCAAGGAATAGCCCCGACCATTGGTGAAGATTCTAAAACTGAATTCTATTTTAACACTATTCCATTTATAGATAGACCTCACCTAAAAAGAGAAGACGACTCTATTGATTACCATGATAAGGGCATCATTGGATATGTCCTTGAGGATACAATAATCGCGAAAACAATTCTTCCTACTGTAGGCGTTGAAGGAACAGCCGTTACTGGAAAAATTATTGCTGGAATACCAGGGAAACTTAGCCCTCTTGCCTTTGACAAAACAGTAAAATATTCAGACAGTGACCTGAATTTCAGTGCATTAGTCTCAGGACACCCTATGCTAAAGGATAATCAACTAACAATTTTAACTGTCTTTGAAATAGAGAATGTCGATCTATCAACTGGAGATATATCATATGAAGGTGACATCTTAATCCATAAAGATGTAAGCTCAGGATTTAACTTAAAAACTGAAAAAAATATCGAAATTCGTGGTTCTATCCATCATTCAAACATCTATGCAGGAGGAAATATTTCGTGTGTCGGAGGAAAAATTCTTGGAGAAGAAGGAATACTTTCAGCAGGAGGCAATATCACAATTCCCTTTGTTGATGGAGGATGGATAGAAGCTGGAGACAGCATCATCATTCAAAAACATCTAATTAACACCCAAGTTACGGTTAAGAATGCCCTCTTATGTAACCCTACGGAGGGGCTACTACTTGGAGGAAAAATGAAGGCCGAAAACCTTATACAAACTTTTATTCTTGGTTGTGAAAATGAAACAAGAACAGAAATAATCCTTAACAATATGACAGAAAGATTAGATAGATTAAAAGAAATAGAAAAAACCTTAAAGGAATACAACAAAGAACTTCATGGTGGGTTCCCTGCTTTCAAAAAATTAGAAAAACTAATTAGCACTAACAAATATAAAGATGGACTGGATAACGAACAAGTTAATAAAATTGTAAACACATACAAGCACTTACTTAATTCTCGAGAGAAAATGCAAAAAGAAATAACAACTCTAAAGGCCGAGAAAGAAGAACTTTTAAAATCAATTAAATTTGGGATATCTCCCGAACTTTATGTTTACGGAACTGTTTACCCTAAAGTATTCATAACAATTAACAACGCCCGCATGGTAATAAAAAATGCACTAAACAACATAAAATTCACAACTTTTAACAACGAAATAAATGTCACTTCATTGAAAGAAAAAGAAGAACTATCTGAAGAAGAAAAAGAATCCGAAGAACTAGAAGAGCTAAAACAAGAACAACCACAGCAATCAGAACAAACACAATAACCATCTGCAAGCATTTTCCCTGATGCTAACACATATATTTCAAACAAAAATAAACCAAAATAACTGTTAAAATATCTATATTTAAGCCAACTCTGCTGTAACTACTTTAAAAGATACATATAACACCATGCATCTCGTGCTTGAAATATTTGAAAATATTCTTAGAATAATAAATGTAATAGGGGGTATTACATTTTACTTAACACAAACTACCTTTTGTATTATATACTAAGGATTAAATTATGAAGAAACTAGTTGGCTTAACTTTGTTATTATTTTGCATAACCTTTGCAGGACCATTCTTTGATTTTAAGACTAACGTTAAAGAGAAACCACAGTGGATTCTTGAGTCGCTCGAGGGAATAACAAAAGAAGTAACAAAATACGCAATGCCTAATGGTGTTGTTGGTATTGCTATAAAAGATTTATCATCAGGCGAAACGTTTTCCTTAAATGGCAATGTAGCATTTAATCCTGCTAGTGTAATAAAAATACCCGTTATGGTTGAAGCCTACCACCAAGCGCAACTAGGAATTATTTCCTTAGACGACAAGATGCGACTTACGGATCGCTATAAGCTTCCTGGTTCAGGTAGTTTGCAATATCATGCCAGTGGCGAAACCTTCACCATTAGAAGGTTAATTGATTTAATGATTACAGATAGTGACAACACTGCGACACAAATGCTAATGGCAAAACTAGGGGTTCATAATATCAATTCCTTTATGCGCAGATGTGGCATCTACAGAACAGTAATTAAGGACCCTACGATGTTCGTTAAAACAGAAGGCAAACATAATATTACTAGTCCTGACGACATGATGAAACTAATGGATAAAATGTATAAAGGACAATTGATTTCTCCAAAAGCTTCAACTGAAATGTTAGCAACCATGAAAGCACAACGACACAAATGGGGAATTGCCAGATTCCTGCCAAATGTTACTATTGCCAACAAAACTGGTTCACTGGACTATGTTAGAAATGATGTTGGAATAATTTATGCCAACAATAAACCCTATATTATTTCCATCTTCAGTAGGTCGCTCCCTTCTAATCATGGTGGCAGCGTAATGATTGGCGCCTTATCTAAAGTTGTTTATGATGTCAGAAGCCATTGTTCCTTTAGCGAAGAGAATACAAATACTATCTCTTAACTTTTCTCTGGCAATATAGCTATAGCCACTTCCTGCGTTTGAAAAATAAAAGCATCACTATTGCTATAGTTGCCATGCAGGAAAGAACTATTGGATAAGAATATATTAAATCCAGTTCTGGCATATGCTTAAAATTCATACCATATACTCCAGCAAAAAAACTAAGAGGGATAAAGATAGTAGATATCATCGTTAATACTTTCATAATCTCATTCATTTTATTGCTTATACTTGAAAGATACATCTCCATCAAAGCTGACGTTAAGTCTCTATAGGTCTCTACAATATCCATTACCTCTATCGTATGATCATACAGGTCTCGAAAAAAGAATCTCGTGTCTGAGCAAACCAGATCTGTTTCATCTTTATATAATAAACTTGTCACATCTCTTAATGGCCAAACTGACTTTCTTAACATAATGATTTCTTGTTTAAGATAGTGAATCCTCTTTAAAGTAGTTTTGTCAGGATTTGCAAAAACCTCCGCTTCTAAGACTTCAATCTTTTCAGCTAATTGTTCCAATATTAAATAATAATTATCAACAATAGCATCAATAAGCGAGTACATTAAATAATCAGCATTAAGCGACCGAATCTTTCCTTTATCATTACGCATGCGCTCACGAACAACATCAAAAACGTCGCCCACTTCTTCCTGGAAGGTAATAAGTGTGTCTGGGTATAAAATGAAACTAACTTGTTCAGATTTTATTACTGCTTTTTCTGAATCATATTTAAACATCTTTAAAACAATAAATAAATAATCCTTAAAATCCTCCATTTTTGGTCTTTGATTTACATGTAAAATATCTTCAAGAACCAGTGAATGTATGGGGAATATGCTACTAAAACTATTAATAACCTTTATATCATGTAAGCCATTAATGTTTATCCAGGAAACAAAGTCTTTGTTATTAATCTTATTATTTTCAAAAGAGGTGATTTTCCCCTCTTCGAAATCAGTAGCATTATATGTTATCAAGTCAATTTCTACTGGTGCTGAATCTTTCTCGCCAGTATAAATTAAGGTACCAGGAATACTTCCGATCTTTTTCTTTCGAGTAATCTTTAGTTTTTTATACATATTGATTCTCCTTCACTATTCTAATATAACATAACCTCTCCCACGGAAGATATAAACGACTATAAATATATATTAGTGCCGTGACCCTCTCCGTTTCACTAATGAAATGGAGAGGGTAGCAGCATGTTAAGCTTCTTAATAGTATTTTCTATCTTCTGCTGGGAGAGGGTTTTATTTAGCGCTATCTAATACATCGTTCCAACAATCAAGTTGGACACTAACTTCTTCTGGGAGGTTCTCGAGTGCACCTGTTATCTTAATGGATTCGATTTTGTCACCTTGTGCAATTTTGTTCACAACATCTTGGTCTTTCTTGGCAACAACTTTGCCAAAAACCGTATGTTTTCCATCAAGCCAAGGAGTTTTCCCGTGTGTAATGAAGAACTGGCTTCCATTTGAAGCTGGACCAGAATTAGCCATAGATAAAATACCTGGCTCATTATGTTTAAGATCTGCACAAAACTCATCTTTAAAACTATATCCAGGTCCTCCAGTGCCAGTGCCCTGTGGACATCCACCTTGAATCATAAAATCTTCTATTACTCTATGAAACTTAAGGCCATCATAATAACCTCTATTGGCTAGATTAGCAAAATTTGCTACAGTAAGTGGGGTTTTATCAAGATATAAATCTATTCGAATTGAACCTTTATTTGTCTTGATTGTTGCTCTAATTGTTCCTTTAGGTCTTTTCATAGTGGATAGTTTACCAATTTGGCAGAAATAAGGCAATCCGAATGTGCTCTATCGAAAAATTTATACCTCAAATTCACAAAAAATAGGCAAATGATCTGAGAAAATGACTTCAGTGCAAACCTTAAAAGATTTCACTTTGATTTGCGGGCTATGCAGTATGAAATCTAGCTGTTTGCTTGGATGCTTGCTTGGATAGGTAAACTCTTTGTTTGTATTCATATTAACTAAACCTGTTGCTGCTAAAAATAACTCCATCTCACGTTCACCCAAAAACATATTAAAATCACCTGCAACTATTACAGGCTTATTCACTTGCTTGATTAACTTAAAAAGACTATTTAGTTGCCACTGTCTAGTTCTATAGGACAAGGCCAAATGTAACAAAAAAACAACAACTTCTTCCATTTCTAGTTCAATTACCAGTCGTTTAACACCTTTATCAAAGAAATGTATCTTAGAATCTGTCATGTTCTGTTTGGTGATAACAGCATTGCCCTGTCTACTCATAAAAGGTATAAAGCCTGTTCTTGAGCCATCTTTATACTTGGAATTATAGTTAAACCTATAACCTAGTTTCTGGGCAATAAATTCTGCCTGATTTTCCCCATAGTGACGATATGAACCCCCATCTACCTCTATTAATCCAACGATGTCAGGGCTAATCTTGCTTATAAAATCCGCAATCTTTTCAATATTAATCCTCGTGTGTCTTAAAAACCCACTAAAAGGAAACGGTAAATGGAATTTCCAGCCACGGCCTGTGCCATAACGAATATTATAAATTAGCAACTTATAGTTCATGTTGAAGTTATTATAGACTCATTTCCATGAAATTGTACCTTTTGCAATGAATTAATAAACCTTTAATACCTATAGATCTGAAGCTAGTACTAAATAATGGCCCCTTAAAGAAGCCTCTTTTTTTTAACGTATTCCATGGCTTTTTTCATCTCACCTTTGCTACCAAACATATTTGATATTTTCTGATTCTCTACCTGACGAGCATTAAGCCCTTCATACTCAAGTTCTTTTTGTAACTTTTTATAATTCTCAAACCTTGCCTCAGACAAATCGCCATCTATTATAGCCTGCAAGACTTTACACCCTGGCTCTGCTATGTGCGTACAATTTTTAAACCGACATCCTCTTGCAATCTCATTAATATCCTCAAAGGAAGAATCCAAATCAGCATTCGATAAATGAAGCTCTCTCATCCCTGGAGTATCAATAACCATAGCTCCATTCTCTAGTAAAATTAATTGTCTATACGTAGTTGCATGTCTTCCCCTATCATCGTTTCTTAATTCTAGAGTAGGCAACCGCTCTTCTCCAAGAAGCTTATTAATTAGCGTAGACTTCCCTACCCCAGATGAGCCAACAAAGGCAACTGTTTTACCCTTTTGAATATATTGGAAAACAGACTGATATCCCTCTGGATTCATAGCAGATGTTAGAAGAATATCTATCCCAAAAGAAACAGATTCAACTTCTTCCATAAGCTCCTCTGGATTAGGGCATAGGTCTGCTTTGGTAAGCACAATAACGGGTATTGCTCTGCTATTAAACGCAATTGAAAGATATCGTTCCAGTCTTCGAATATTATAATCATTGTTCAGTGCCATACACAGAAAAACAAAATCGATATTTGTAGCGACTATCTGCGATTGGTTAGACGTTCCAGCTGCCTTACGTTCAAAGACACTTTTCCTAGACAAAATAACCTGAATAGTGGCTGCGTCAGATGACCTCTCTAAATGGTCAACCATAACCCAATCGCCGACAGCAGGGAAATCAGTATTCTCACCTGTCAGATGAAAAAACTTACCAGACACTTTTGCAGGCATGTCTCCATTCTCTGTAATAATGCGATATCCACCACGATGTTGCTCGGAAACTCTAGCAAGAAACAGCTCTGGGTATTGCGTTGCCTCTGCTTTTATTAACTCTGTCATTCCTAGGTTCTCTAAATTCATTATCCTTTACTCCACAAGAATTAAGTATACAACAATCATTATTGTGTATCTAGCCAAACAATTTCTTTTATAGCCATGATTTAAATGAATTCTTATCTATGATAAATATTATTGCCTATTTCCGGCTTTCAAACTCTTAAGTAACTACGATTTCTCTACTGAACAACAAGTATTCAATATATGGTCGTACATTTTCTTTCTTATTGAATCTCTGATATACTATTACTTGTATTAAATATCTGGTTATCTTAATGTTAACGTGTATATTTTTTCACAAATCATCAATAATGGTTAATGCTATTAGGAGATAAAATGATTGATTCTAATCAAGATAAAGAATTCTTGGTTAATGGCAAATATGGTATCACTGATTTAGTCGATATAAATCAGTTACGAAACCTATTTGAAAAGTTTACCGAAGCCACAGGTTTCACTATAGGATTTTTGGATCACCCCAAAATGAATATATTAATTTCCTCTGGCTGGCGAGATATATGCACTAAATTCCATAGAGGCTGTCCTGCAGGTGAAGCTATTTGCTTAAAGAGCAATTTACATTTATTAAGTCAACTTGATGCTCCTGGTAAATTAGTTATAGAGGCTTGCGAACATGGCCTAGTAGATTGTGGTATCCCCATTATTATTGAAGGCAAACATATTGCGAGTCTAGCTACTGGTCAATTATTGCTTAATAAGCCAGCAAACAAAAAATGGTTTAAAAATCACGCAAAATCTCTTGGTTTTAATAAAAAAGAATATATGCAGGCATTACATGAAATCCCAGTCGTTAATGAAACTAAACTTAAAACTATCACCTCATTTTTAGGCAATATGGCTCAGGTAATTTCCGAAATGGGATATACTCGCATGATGGTTATAGAAGAAGCTAGACTTATGGAAGTTGAGATAGCTGAACGTAAACACGCAGAAAAAGCATTAACAATATTTCAAAGTGCGGTGGATAACTCAACTGATGCTATCGGATTTGCAACCCCTAAAGGTAAACATTTCTATCAAAATAAAGCCTTTTATGATTTGTTTGGGGAAATTGGTAGTGATCTAATTCAGTCTGCCTATGTTGATAAAAAGTTAGGACAAGAGATTTTTGATACTCTAACTCAACCTGGCAAACAGTGGGTGGGTGAGATTCAACTTCTAGGCAAAGACAAAACAATTATTCCTGTTTTATTTAAAGGGTTTTCTATAACTGATAAAAATGGCGAAGTCGCTACTCTAGTTGGTGTACATACAGACCTAAGAGAACAAAAAAAAGCAGAAGAAGAAAAATTATCTCTTGAAAAAAAATTAAGGCAAACACAAAAATTGGAAGCTATCGGACAACTTGCTGGAGGAATCGCACATGACTTTAACAATATGTTAACTGGTATTATGGGTGGTGCTGATTTTCTTGCAGCTAAACTTGATGATAATGAAGAACTACTCAAAATTGTTAAGATTATCCTTAATTCAAGTGCTCGGGCAAGTGAACTAACTCAAAAGCTATTAGTTGTGTCACGTAAAGCTGATTATAACTATGAAGCTTGCCATATTCATGAGGTGCTTACTGATGTTTTGGATATTTTAAATCGAAGCATTGAAAAAAATATTGTTATTACAGTCGAGAAAACTGCTGAAAGTGATGTTGTAAAAGGCGACGTTACCCTACTTCAAAATTTAATTGTAAACTTAGCATTAAATGCACGTGATTCAATGCCAAAAGGTGGCAAAATAAAATTTGTTTCTCGCAAAAAATATTGTGACGACATCTATTGCGAAAACTCCTCTTTTGATATTACTCCAGGTAATTATTTTGAATTAGAAATTACTGATACCGGATGCGGCATCCCAAAGAATATTCAAGAACATATTTATGATCCATTTTTCACAACAAAAGAAAGAGGAAAAGGAACGGGACTAGGTCTTTCAACAGTCTACAACGTAATAGTTGAACATCAAGGAGAAATATCAATGTATAGCGAAGAAGGGATAGGCACCACTTTTAAAATAAGTTTTCCTCTTATTAATACTGTTCCAGAAATAAAGGTACTTGCTGAAGAAAATCTTAATCCTACCACTTTTTCAGGACATGCTTTGATTGTTGATGATGAAGAACTTGTATTAACCGTTGGTGCATTAATATTACAATCTCTTGGTTTTAGCGTAGAGTGCGCAAGTAATGGCACTTCTGCTATTGAACTATTTAAAAAAGACAGTGACAGTTTTGATTTCATAGTGCTAGACCTTATAATGCCAGGGAAAAACGGAGAAGAAACCCTGCTTGAATTACGTTCCATTTCTAAAACAATTCCTGTAATTATTTCTTCTGGTTTTAGTTTTGATACTTGTAAAGATACTTTGCTTAAAGATAGTAACTGCAGATTTTTACAAAAACCTTATACTCAAAATGACCTTACTATTATTCTAAAAGAATTATTAGGATAAATTTTAGTCACTCATTTTCGCAACGTTACTTCGTAATTATTGTTAGTTTTCGTCAAAGATACTACTATTTTAATCTTTTATAACAAAGATTTTGACAAAGCAGTTTACATTAGCTGAGACGTAAATGACTGAGGAGAAAGCAAAGCTAAAAAAGATTAAAATGGTGAAATAATTGCTAGATTGCAACGATAACTATATAAGTTCAAATATATAAAGAGTAGGTAGGAGTATTGATGTATTGTAAAATAATATCAATAAAAGAAATGATTCTTTTTTTAGGTGATAATCGAGTAATAACATCTCCCCCAGATAATGCTCGTGCCGACAGCTTATATTCTACGATTATTAGTCTATTTGCAAGTCAAGGCATATCTTCTCGATCTGTTCGAACCAATGAAGAGTTGGACATACAAACAATGTTTTCTGATAAAACAGTATTCCTTGTTGGTCATTCACTAGGAGCTTTTCGATTAAGTCAAATATACGCACGTCTAAACAATAGTAATGTGCAACATCTAATCCTTTTTGACCCATTAATCGATATTTATAAAAAAAATAACTTTTAGAGGCAACAACTACGGTATTCTTTAATGATAGATTCCCACATCAAGATTGGGTGGACTTTGGCAATATTCATCGTCTCACAGATAATCACTATTTTACTAATTCTTTTCAATACATTACAGACGTTCTATTAGATCTGATTAATCATACTTGATATTCCCGCTAGCTATATAACAAAGATTTTGACGTAGGACAGAGCCCCACTTCGTGATTATTGTTAGTTCGAATCAAAAGATACGTTCTTGTTCTAAGAAATAATGATTTATGTCGGAAAGTTCGAATCTAGTTTGGTGGA
>CAZXTL010000015.1:0-44769 GCA_964643725.1 uncultured Candidatus Marinamargulisbacteria bacterium | reverse complement strand
GAGAGATGAGCCAACATAAAAAATACGGGAGCTGTACTCAAAATGGATTGCGGTTCGTTTTGGTCAGTTTTAGAACAGGCTTCGGCCTGACCCACTCTGGATTGTTCTGGTTCAGAGACAAGTAAGCACACGGCACGGTGGGGTATATTTAAATTTTTTGGAAGAAATAAATAAAATATTATGAGTATAAAAGTTTTAATAGGCACACAATGGGGAGATGAAGGCAAGGGAAAGGTCACAGATCTTCTTGCTGAAAAAAGTGACGTTGTTATAAGGTATCAAGGCGGCAATAATGCTGGTCATACGTTGGTAGTTAATGGGGAAGTATTTAAACTTCATTTAGTCCCTTCAGGTGTTTTACATAAAAATATAATATGTATTATTGGTAATGGTGTTGTCATTGATCCAGAGATACTTCTCAAGGAAATGGACGGGCTTAAAGCAAGAGGCATATCTGTAGATAATTTAAGAATAAGTAGTCATGCTCATATTATATTGCCTTTTCATAAGATGCTTGATCATTTGCAAGAAGAAAACAGAAGTCAGGATAATAAAATCGGAACAACTTCTAGAGGGATTGGTCCAGCGTATACTGATAAGATATCAAGGACAGGTATTCGTATAATAGATATATTAGATGAGAATAAATTCACACAAAGAATTAAACAAAAAAATTGGGGAGAATTATTGGGAGTTACAGAACAGCAAATTGAATCTGTAGTTCAGGATTATTTAGCGTTTGGTAAATTATTGAAACCTTTTGTAGTTGATTCTGTTTCATTGATTCATGAACTTAGAAGACAAGGCAAAGAGATCTTTCTTGAAGGTGCACAAGGAACTATGCTTGACGTAGATTTTGGTACGTATCCATTTGTTACTAGTTCCAACCCAACTTCAGGTGGAGCTTGTACTGGTAGTGGCCTTGGTCCAAAGATGATTGATGAAGTAATAGGTGTAGTAAAGGCTTATACAACAAGAGTTGGAGAAGGGCCATTTCCAACAGAACTCAAAGAAAATATTGGAGAATTTTTAAGAGAAGTAGGACAAGAATTCGGAACGACAACAGGTAGAGCAAGAAGATGTGGTTGGTTAGATACTGTAGTTCTTAAATATTCAGCAAATGTTAATAGTCTTACCTCTATTGCCTTAACTAAAATAGATGTTCTTTCTGGTTTAAAAGAATTAAAAATTTGCAAAGCTTATAAAATTGATGGAAAAAAAGTTGTAGATTTTCCTAGTGATAGAGAGATTCTAGAAAATGCAAAACCTGTATACGAAACTTTTCCTGGTTGGGAAGAAGATATAACGAATTGTAAACAATTTAAAGAATTACCTATAAATGCACAGAAATATATTGAAGCCATTGAAAAAGAGTTAGAAGTTCCAATAACGATTGTGTCAGTTGGGAGTGGAAGGGAAAGGACAATAATAAGGTGAGCGAAAAAATAGTTTTAGCTTACAGTGGAGGATTAGATACTTCTGTTATTATCCCTTGGTTAAAGGAAACTTATAATTATGATGTAATTGCTTTTGCTGCTGATGTAGGTCAGGGTGGAGAGGAACTAAACGGACTAAGAGAAAAAGCTCTTAAGAGTGGTGCCTCAAAGTGCTATATAGAGGATTTAAGAGAAGAGTTTGCAAATGAATATATTTTGCCAACATTACAAGCAAGAGCTGTATATGAAGGCAAGTATTTGTTGGGAACTTCTTTTTCCAGACCATTGATTGCTAAAAAGCAAGTTGAAATTGCAATTAAAGAGAATGCGACTGCTGTAGGTCATGGAGCTACCGGCAAGGGTAATGACCAAGTAAGATTTGAACTTACATTTATGGCATTAGGCCCAGATTTAAAGATAGTTGCTCCTTGGAAAGATCCTAATTGGACCATTAAAAGTCGCGAAGATGCTGTTGAGTATGCAAATGAACGCAATATCCCTATACCAGTTTCTAAAGAAAAGATTTATTCAAGAGATAGAAATTTGTGGCACATAAGCCATGAAGGTGCAGAATTGGAAAGCCCTGCAAATGAACCTGATCAAAACAGAATATTTATGATTTCAAGCCCATTGGAGAAAGCTGTTGATACACCAGAATACGTTGAGATTGAATATATTAAAGGTGTTCCAGTTAAACTGAATGGCCAGTCAATGAAATTCTATGAGATTATTGAAAAATTAAACATTATTGGCGGTAAGCATGCTATTGGTCAGATAGATTTAACAGAGAACAGATTGGTAGGAATGAAATCTAGGGGTGTTTATGAGACTCCAGGTGGTTCTGTTTTATACTTTACACAACATGCATTGGAGACCTTAGTATTAGATAAAGACACATTTCATTTTAAAGAACATGTTGCTCTAAAATATGCTGAGCTTGTATATAATGGGTTTTGGTTTGCAACTTTAAGAGAATCTTTAGATGCTTTTATTAAGAAAACACAAGAGAATATGACAGGTAAAGTAAAAGTAAAATTATATAAGGGTAATATTGTATTATCCTCTGTTGAGTCACCATACAGTTTGTATAGTGAAGAAATTGCTACTTTTGGAGCAAGCGAGCTTTATGATCATAAAGATGCTACAGGTTTCATTAAGTTGCTGGGATTACCTTTTAAGCTTAGAAAAAGATGAGCGATAAAATTTGGGGCGGAAGATTCTCAGAAGACACAAACAAAGACGTTGAAAGATTCACATCTTCATTACATGACGACATTCATTTATTCAAAGCAGATATTTTAGCCACTAAGGCACATTTACATCAATTACGAGAAAGAAATATAGTAACGCACGAAGAATGTAATCAGATTGAGAATATTTTAGAACAATTATTAATTGAGAAAGACAATGGTGTGTTTATTCCTGATGAAAAGCTTGAAGATATTCATATGAATATTGAAAAGTATCTTATCGATAAATTAGGTGACATTGGTAAAAAAATTCATACAGGAAGAAGTAGGAATGATCAGGTAGTAACTGCTTTTAAGCTTACAATTCTTGAAAGAGTTGATATTATTTTAGTGCTTATAAAGGAATTACTTATTACAGTTATAACAAAAGCTGAAGAGAGTAAGGATATTATTATGCCTGGGTATACTCATTTACAGAAAGCACAGCCAATTAGAGCTAGTTTATATTTCTTGGCATATTTTGAAATGTTTTATAGGGATTTAGAGAAATTAAAATTTTTCAAGAAATATTTAATGGAAGTGCCATTAGGTGCTGGCGCTTTGGCTGGTACTCCCTATGGATTAGATAGGTTTAAAATAACTGAGGAACTTAATATGAGACAACCTACTGCTAACTCGCTAGATAGCGTGGCGGACAGGGACTATGTTTTAGACGTTTTGTATTGTTTGAATTCTATTATGTTACATTTTTCTAGAATGAGTGAAGATATGATTATTTGGACTTCAGAGGAATTTGGTTTTGTGAAGCTGAGTGATGCTTATACGACTGGCTCATCAATAATGCCTCAAAAAAAGAATCCTGATGTATATGAATTAACCAGAGGTAAAACAGGTAGAGTCGTTGGAGCTTTAGTTGGAATGATAACGACACTGAAAGCACTTCCCATGGGATACAATAGAGATTTACAAGAAGATAAACATTTGTTCTTTGATGCTGTAGAGACCGTTGAACAGGTGTTAAGAGTAAATATAGGTTGTTTAAATACTTTAGAATTAAATAAAGAACTATTAGAGACTGAGAGTAATAAAGGTTATTTGTTAGCAACTGATATAGCTGATTATTTAGTTTTAAAAGGAATGCCTTTTAGAGAAGCACATTCTGTGGTTGGTAAAATTGTTAGGTTTTGTGAAGATAATAAAAAGGATTTAATAACTTTATCTTATGAGGATTTTAAACAATTTTCTGAATTATTTTGTGATGATATTCCTCAGTATTTAAATGTTACACATAGTGTTGATTCTAGAGATAGTTATGGTGGTACATCTAGAAAGAGTATTGAAACTCAGATTGAGAATGCAAGGCTCAGGATGGTAGAAAGTAGGGTTAGCAATTAGATGGAACGCACATTAGTACTTATTAAGCCTGATGCTGTGAACCGTAGAGTAGTTGCAAATATTTTAGATATGTTTGAAAGCCATACGGAATTAGAAATAAAGCAATTAAAACTAATGACATTAACATATGAAAAAGCCTATGAACATTACGGAGAGCACGATGGAAAACCATTTTTTGAAGATTTGATGCAGTTTATTACTTCTGGCCCGTTATACGCAATAGAGATAATAGGAGAGAATGCAATAGCTGATGTTAGAAAATTGTGTGGAAAAACTAATCCATTAGAAGCTGCTCCAGGAACGATTAGGGCAAGATACGCTACTGCCACAAATAGAAATGTTGTTCATTCTTCAGATTCACCTGAAAATGCTCAAAGAGAATTAAAAGTTTTTTTTGGATAATTTTCAATAAATTTTTAAGATTTATATTTTAAATTATTGTGCTGATTTGCCTGTAAATAGAGTTATGGGTTTAATAGAAACAGAGCATTTGTCGTCTATTAAAGATATTTCATTGTCTTCAATCGTACAGGTTAGGCTCATGTTTCGATTAGCTAATTTTGCCAAGGTTTGAGTTTCTTCACTTGAAAGTAAAATAACCTTCAGATTTGTTCGTCCAGTAAAGGATGTTTGATTATTCTTCCACCAAAGCTCTGAGCTTCGTCCATATAGCATTAGAACTACTTGTTTGGCTCGTCCACAGGCTTTTCTGATGATTCTCTCATCTGGCTTACCAATTTCTATCCAAAGCTCAATTTCGCCCGTTAGGTCGACTAGCCAAAGAGCTGGTTCATCATCTGCGCTAATGTCTTTTCCAAAGGTAAGGGCAACATCTGCATACATTGCAAAGCTTAATATTCGAACCATTAGTCTTTCATCTGTTTCTGATGGGTGCTTTGCTAATGTAAGTTTGTGTAGCTGATAGTAATGGCAATCCATGTTTGAAATCTGTAAATCTACTTTATGTATTGTTGAGTTTAATGCCATTTGAGTATCATAGCACAAAGTTAAAAGTTGCTATTTATTGAAAAAAAATGAAATTAATCAAATTGTTTGAGAATTAATTCGAGAGATCTTTTTTTGGGACTTGAACCTGGTTTTTCTGGATATCCAATCGGAATTATAGCCATGAATTCACCTTTTGGTTCTTCTAATAATTCCAGAATCTCATCCTTAATTAAGTACATAACACCAAGCCAAACAGTGCCTAATCCAAGTGATGTAGCAGATAGTAGTAGATTTTGTACTGCAGCTGAAGAGCTTTGGATTTCCATTGTACGGAAAAAGAGATCAGATTCCTTTTCAGTAATTTGGAATAAATGACGACCGTGTTCAATAAGTTCACCAGTGTTTGCAACAGCAATTATCACTGGGGCACTAGAAATACTTCGTGCTGCCATTCGGAGTAAGACTGCAGAGGTTCTAGGAAAATCTGTAGCTCTGCTTGATATTAAGTTGGCTAAATCTTTTTTCTTTTGTCCTTTTATTACTATAAATTTCCAAGATTGTTGATTGTGTGCTGAAGGTGCTTTGTTAGCTGCATTTAATAGAAGCATTATATCTTTGTCAGATACTTCTTTATTGGAGAAGAACCTTGTACTGTGTCTTTCATCTATTGTGCTTAATGTTTCATTCTGACGAAACTGTTCTGATGTTAGGTTTTTCATGAAGGGTATTATACAGTTCAATGGTTCAATCGTTCAATGGTTCACATTGGATTTGGTACATCGTCAATTCTTGACTCGAGTCAAGAATGTTTTGTTTATATTGATATTAAAAGTGGCTTGCCCCACAAGGACACCGTCGCCTTCGGCTAGGGACAACCGCTAAATTCTCCATCGACTTCGCTCAGGATCATTAAGCGGAGTTGTACTGAACCTCTTCTTCGGTTCTCAATTATGTAGTAATGTGTTTAAGTTGTTAAAAGGGTGGCCTGCCACTCGGAGCTCTTTTGCTTTGCAAAAGGCGTAGTGTGGCTGCCCCACAAGGACTCGAACCTCGACAAGCAGAACCAGAATCTGCGGTGCTACCATTACACTATGGGGCATTAATTTGGTATTAGGTAATTATATGTAAAGCTATAAGTTTTGGCAACAAAAGCATTTAAGTTAATGTATTTATTGAATTTTTATAAAGTAGGTGAAATTTTGGGGATAAAAAAACGAGGAAATTAATTAAAATTTCCTCGTCAAATTTTTTATTCTGCTGCTGGAACATTTTCAGAAGCTTGAACTTCAGTTGCAACTGGCTCAGCTACTGCTGGCTCTGCTACTGCTTGTTCTACAGCTTTTTTACATCCAACTAATGCGATGGACATAACTAGCAATGAAACTAATAATAACTTTTTCACGTTTTTACTCCTTTCATTAAAAATTCTGTTAACTATTTTGTTTGTTAACTATTTATTAATGAAAGTATACGTCTAACCAAAATGGCTGTCAATATATAACGCGAGGTAATTAGTTATTATTTTTAATTATTTTAATTAAATCAAAAAGCATTTGTAGCACAGCCAAAATAATTAAGATATAATTAGTAACATGGCTCAAATCATTAATCTTACAATTGCACGAAATATGTTTGATATGTGGCAAAAGTTGGGTCAACTTAATCCTTATGAATTCGAATTCCGAAATATATTATCCCAACTTGTGTTACTCCCAGAATTTGCTAGCATGGTAAAAAATAATTTTATACCAGAAATATCAACTGAAAATGTGGATTTAATATGTCATATAATCGAAAAATATTATAATGACTATGTTGATTTATTAGACGAGAAGAATCATATGCTTTATATAAAAAGAAGGATAGAGAATTGTCGTGCGGTTATTAAGGGTAAACCAATTATCCCTTATGCTTACGCTTTTCCAGAGATTAAACTTAATGAGTCAGACCCTAGAGCATCTTTTTTGCTTCAAGTTGTTGATTTTGCAGGTTTTATTCAACCTGAGCATCAAACTATTCAAGAGTTATTACAAACACCTTTTTTCCAATATGAACAAATGATTCAATATATTTCATATTTTCCTCACGAGAAGGTTCCTTTGTTATTAGAAAAGCTTTCTTATGTTGACAAGAAGAATTATGCAAAAATGACTATTGTTCCAATAGGGAATTATAAGAATAACTATTCATTAGAAGCATTGGAAAATTTGGAAAAGTATTACAGAGACCACAATCAAGAAATATTACCGTATATCTATCAGTCTATGCAAAAGCTTGTTTTTCACCAGCCAGCGATAGTATAGTGACTAGTTTCCAGTTTCCAGTTTCTAGATTAATAAGGTTAAGTTATTTCAGGTTACGATTACCCATTCATTAATGAAACAATTTTATTCAATGTTTAGTTTATTGTGAATTATGGCACAACTAGAGTATAGGGGTTATGAGAGGCTAATGAAAATTACCAAAAAACAAATATTAATTATATATGTAATTACTATACTTTCTATATCGTTTGCCAAAGATTATCAGAAAATATTAAATAATAGTTGGGATCACTATAAGAAACAAAAGATAGCTATAAATGGAAGACCAGTTGCTGATATTGATTATAGGGATTTGAGTAGAGGTAGTTACGGAAAAGAGCTTAGTTTTTCTGAGACAGTTTCTTATGTTCTTTACAGAGCTGTATTAATGAATGATAAAGAAACGTTCGATAAGGTTTGGTTGTGGTCGTATCATAATATGATGAGAAAAAATATCCCTAGAGTATTTAATTGGGAAGAAAGTAGATGGGAGACTATCCCTGTCAGTAAGAAGGATAACCTCTTTGCCTGGAGATTTACTCCTAACATAAAGAATACAAATATTGGGGGCATTATTTATGTGCCTGATAGTTCTCAACCTATTCAAGGTTGGAGGGATGGATTAGAAGTTGCTCCTGATGGTGATGAACTTATAGCAGGTTCACTTATTATGGCTCACAATCGGTGGGGCAGTGGAGAAGATGTTTATAATTACCAAAGTATAGCAAAAGACATTGTTTTAGATATTTGGAATAAATGTGTTTATAAATCAGGGACTGACATGTTGGAGGATTTTGAGAATTCAGGAGCTGCAGATCGTTGGTTTAGTTATAACCGTGGTGGAATGTTTATGAAAAAACTAGAAAAAGATAAAGGGAACTCCTTTTTAAGCATTGATACTTTTAATACTGATTATTATGGGATAGGTAAATATTTAGGAAAACTTGATATGTCTCAAGTTAAAGGTATTTCGTTTCAAACAAAATGGAATCGAGGTCTAAAATTAGTGCTCGAAGATGTAACAGGCAAGAAAGTTATATATAGTAGACATTATTCTTATAAAGATGAGTTATCTTTAGTAGAAATATATTTTGATAATAGAGAAAATATTAACTTTGATTGGTCACAAGTAAAGTCTTTGATGTTTCAACCAATCGATGATTATTTTGCAATTGATGACGTAAAACTTATACAAGAGGAAAATCTTACTGCGCAGAAGTATCATTTGTTGTCCAATGCCAAAGGTGATCCTTGGATAAATATTTCTTATTATATGCCTTTTCTTTATGAGGCATTCGCTATTATTGATCCGCTTAATAATTGGAAGCAATTAGCGAAAGATTGTTTGTTGCATATTAAACAGAGTAAAACTTTGACACTCTCAAATCAGAAGGGTGATGTGTTTAAAGGGAATGGTGCGTTGGTTCCGGATTGGTGCATGCTTGATAATAAAGGTAATTTGGTTGATTTGCCTTGGGCAACTGATGGTGAGATAGATGACTATTTGTCTGGTTGGGATGCTTTTCGTACTTGGTACTTTTTAGCTATGACCAAAGAGGTTGTTAAAGAATCTAATATTATAGAGCTTTTGAAAGGCAAAACCTATGAGTTTTTTAAGAAGAAATATAAAGAAGACAAGGTATTATTAAATGGTTATTCAATAGATGGGAGGGTTTCTCAAATAAGAGGATTACAATATGAGTACCCATCATCTTATGGCGTGTATCTAGCGTTCTTTACAGCTGTTGAAGATAAGAATATGGAGTATGCTATGCTTGATAAACTTAACGACATGTATCGTTCTTCTGGGTATTGGGGCGATAACCCTAAAGATTATTATAAACAAAATTGGGCATGGTTCGGTTTAGAGTTTTATATAAATAAAGGAAAGAACGTTGCAAAGTATTTGGGAATAACGGAATAGTGATTTGGGCATGGGGAATTAATTGTCTAGACACTGGAAACTAGAATCTGGACACTGGACACTGTAAAAAAGAGGGAGGTAAAAAATGTTTAATCTGCCGGATTTAAATAAAAAAAACTTAGAGAATGAAGATATTTTTGATATTGATGCTATGCCAGATATGGATGAAACTTCAGAGGATGAATTTTTAGATATATTGCAAGAAAGAAAAAGGTTGGCTGATGCTCAGTCAAAGCATGAATTAAAGTTACCAAAAGACATTTCTGAATTTAAAGATGCTTATTATAAGACGGTAGGAAATAAAATAACTTTGCATTTTAAACTGGAAAAGGCTGATTTGCAAAATATGGCAAAGGTTACCTATGGGCTTTTTTCAACGGATGTTAATGCTGGAACTTATGAGTTTGATATAGTAGATACTGACAATGAGAAGATAAAAGAGCTTTATTATTATAAAGAATTTTCTGGAGAGGTAGTGGATGGAGAGGTAAAGATTTATAGACGCTATTTTTTTACTGCGATAGTTAGAAGTTTAGTTCAACAAGAGATTTTGTTTGAGCATGAGAAGAATAAGTTTACTATCAATCCTGTTTTCTTTATTAAACTTAAGGTTCATAGTGCTTCTGTTGCTGCGGAGTTAAGTAGAAGAGGGTTTCCAATAGTAAATGTAGATGAATATGAAAAAATGAAAGCTTTTGAAGATGAAATAAAGAATCCTGACCCTCAAAAAAATAATGAGAGTAAAGGTAGAGCAAAGGAGCTTTTTTAGAAAAAACGAAAAATATCGATGCATGACATTTTTCGAACATGCCGATACTTAAAGTGAAGATTAAAAACTAGTCGGAAAATAAAAAAGGGGGGAATTAAAATGGGAGATATAATAGGTGGAAGTTTTAATGATGCAGCTGCAGATTGGACGGCAGCAATTGGAGGGACAGGGGCATCAGCGGGATTACAAGAGTCAGAATTAGAGGCTTTTCTAGGAACTGGTAATGATATTACTAATTTTACTGCTGAGACAGGTGGAACAAGTTGGACATTTGCGTTACAAGGTGTTGATTTCAAAATCGCGTCAGATGGAAAGTTGTTTTTTAAGAATGCTGATGGTGCATGGCAAGATATAAATGCTGGAGCTGGCAAGGTGAATTTTTCAGATGGACTTACGACAGATGAGATTGCAGCTTTTAACATAATAGCTAATCCTGAAGTAGGTAGTAGTATGACTACTAATAATATCGTAACTCATCCAGGTCCGAATGGAGAGCATCCAAGTACTTCTGTTGGTAATTCTAATATTAACGGAAGAACAGCAAGTTTTGCTCATAAATCAGGATCAATGTTTGAAAAGATGCTTTATGGAATAGCTAGTCAGATGAATGAGATGTTTCTAGATATTTTATCTATGTCCACTGTTCTTTCAAATGGTACAGGATTACGTGGCATTTTACTTCTAGCTGAAAAGGGGATAACCATTGATGGAGTATCTATTGCTAATATCATAAAAGGTCCTAATGGCGAGCCAATAGACGACTTAACAGCTTTAGGTGCCATGTTTGATAGAAGTTCAAGTATTGGTTGTATATCTGGCCCTAGTGGTCCTATTACTGAGGCTGGCGAATATGACTCAATATCAATTAATGTAGGTAATGGTGATGTTCCTTTAAGTTTGGAAGATTCAGATGGATTGACCTTTGTTGTCACTCCTCCAGGTCAAGATGGAAAGTGGTCTATGGATAATATTGATGTGAAACTGACTGATTCTGATTCTATTTTGGAATCACCAGGAACATTGTTCCTTATTCAACAGTTATTACAGCAAATGAAAGACGCAATGCAAGCTATCGGAGCTGTTGGAAAAGTTGGTGGAGATGTCAAGACAACTGCTATTCAGAGTTTTGTGCGAGACATGAATGGATAGTTCGGTTCAATAGTTCATTAGTTCAATGGTTCATTAGTCCCCCTCCGCAAGGAGGGGGATTTCGTTTGTATAGAAAGTGGGAACTATTTGTATTTTAGTTTGTCTTAAGAATAGATGTTTATGTGATAAGTGTTTTGGGTAGAATATATTTAGGATTTAGAGATTTATTTGGATTTTGTGTTTGGGATTTTGGATTTATAAAATAGGGGGAACAAAATGGGTGATTTTTATCCTGGAATAAATGAGCCGTTAAAGCCATTAAAGTTGCCTATGACTGAGCATCAGTATTATGATTCTAATGTTCCAGCCTTTCGTCGTGACGATCCATCTGAAGAAGGACAGTTATGGCTTGATACTAAAGTAAATTTCCTAAATGAAATAATGAAATTTTTACCAAGAAGTACTACCAATTCTTTGACTAAACAAGAATTATCCAAAGATAACATAAAGGATTATTCGAAAAGAACAGATGTAGCTGAGTCTGTCTATAATACGGATATTTTCGAAGATCAAGATATCGGTCTTTGGAAAGGTAACCAGTCTACTGTTTTAGATAAGCTTTTTAGTACTACAGGGAACAGTACTACCGATTTTTCTCGCTTTGCTGGACTGCTAGGATTGCCTTTCGATGGGCACATTGGACTGGGTACTTATATTGTAAATGATGAAGAAAATAATTCTAGACCAATTACATTTATGGAAGAAACGGCTGATGGTAAAGGCACTGGAATATATTATATGGAATATACCAATAAAAAGGGAGTAAAAGTTAGCTTTGATGTTACTACTGCTGACGCTAACTATTTAATACCTGTTTTAAAAGACTTGAAGGGTGATACCTATGCTAAAAATTTCCGTGAGGGCGTGAATTTCCATGCTACTGTTTTAGATTTTCAAAACACCAATGCTTCTTATGATAATGATGCTAAACAGTTTGTTGTTGATGCAAATGGTGATGGATATGCTGATGGAGGAGAAGATATAAATGGAGATGGAAAAATAGAATATGATTCTTTATCAACAACTGCCCTTAATACAAATCTATATCAATCTGAATATTTGAAGGATCTGGGTGTATACTCACCAGTTCTTGATTATAGTGATGTTTTCTCTGATTTTATGTCAGGTTCGCTTTTTAATACTGATTCTATAAATCAGACTTATACAGATGCTGATCGTAAAACATATGACAAATTACAAATTGCTTTAGGTGATAAAGAAACTGCAGGTGAATTTAAAATATTCATGGAAAAGATAAAGTTTGAAATATCTAAAGTAGATGGTGAGGGAGTTGCAACTGCTAGTACAACAACAGAGAATACTTTGGATTATATTCCAAATATTTTTGAACTTGCTAGAAAAGGGATAGATTTTTCTGAGTTAAACACCAATGGAACAAAGAAATGGGATGATAAAGATATATTTTATATGTCTATGCTTATGATTGAATCAAAAAGGAGATACACCTATGCGATGTCTTCGATTTTTGGAGTAAATAATGCTAAACCTGACGTGAAAGATGTTTTGACTAAATATACAGACCCTGATCTCTGGCAATGTGACCCTGCTGAAGACTATTTATATATAGATGTTTGTACTGGAACAGGTAGATATGAGAGGATGTATAATTATTTTATACCTATGGATGTTGGTCAGAACATAACAGATCCTACCCTACAAAAGATAGAGAAACTTAATTGGCTTAATAAACGATCTATAGAATATTTAACAAATGAAGCTGTGTATACAATGTATCAGGATGCGATGAATGTTTCTATAACTGATAATAAGAGTAGTCTCTTAGGTTTAAAGATAACAGCTACTGATGCTTCAGCTAGTGTAACAAATTTTAATAATATGCTTGATAAAACAAATAGTATTATAGCTTCTGGTGGCAAACTTAATGAGACACAGTTAGCGCAATTACTTTCGCTTGCTAAAGAATCTAAGGATTGGTTGCTTGATGAAATAGGGAAGAATTTCACAACTGTAAGTCCTCCTGTTAACGCCTCTGCATTAACTACTTTTCTAACGGAATTTCAGACATCTAAAGACTTAACAAGTAAAGTAAACGCAGGACCATTGGTAAGTTTTCGAAACGACCATAGTACTACGTATTCGTTTGATGAAAGTACAGGTATTTTAACATTTATTGGAACAACAAAGACTCAACATGAATGTGATGACCTAAAGTTAGTTTTTTCTAGTCCAGAAGACACCGCTAAAATTAATGCATTTTTTGCTCAAAACACTAGTTTAACTTTGCAAATAGGTGTAGAAAAAGCTAAAATCGATGCTTTTATAACAGTTAATCCTAAATTTGCATATGAAAGACTTACTGGTACTTTAACGGTAATAGGAGAAATGAAGTCGACAGAATATACTGATTTAAGGAAAATTTTCACAAGTTCAGCAGATGCTCTAATCTTAAATTCACTCATGAGTAGTTCTGTAGAAAGAAAAAATAAATTTGTATACGAAAGTTCAACTGGAAAATTAACTGTTAATGGAACAATGACGACTGCGGAATGTGATACCTTAAAGTCTTTTTTTCAAACTACTGATGCATCAAATATAGAATCGCTGTTGAGTAGGTCTTTAGAAAAAATAGCAGTTACTACTGGAACTTATATAGGTCAAGTGCAAGATGGTTCTCCATACGTTAAGGAAGATGGATCAAAAATTTACTATGTTAAAGATGACGCTACTTCTGTGGAGGCAAAGAAGTGGAAGGATATTAATGATTACATTGCAAAAATTAATGATTATGCTGGAAGTGTATTTGCTCTTAAAGATAAGTCCGGCTCAATGACTTTTATAGAAGATTATCTTAGCAATAGTACAGACATTTCATCCTCAACTTTATATAAAAAAGGAACAGACAATACATTAGTTGAAGATACTGCATTGAAGACGAGTGTTATTAATAATTCTATTGAAACAATGAGTTATTATTTTAAAAATTATAGTAGTTATACTAATAAGTCCCAAGCTGTTGCAGAGATGGAAAAGGTTATAGATCTTTCATTTGATATTAAAAATAATACAGGAGATGTGTTTTCAGTTTTAAGCGATACCGTAAATCGTCAGGCAAAGATATTTAATGACATAAATAATATAGATAAGTTTCACTACATCAATTATGGTACCGTAAGGAATGTAGCTGGAGGAGTAGATGGTGCAGGCAAGACTATTAACAATAACCTCTACGATAAGGGGATTTTAGATCTTGGATATTATCCAGAAGAAATAGCAAGAACAACAGCTCAGTCACCATATATGAATCCGAATCAAGTCGCAGAAGGTGATTCCGTTGTAGACGGAACAGGAAACGCACGTTACCAGACTAATATGGTGGATAAGATGTATTTTAGTATGATTGCTGAAATGCAGAAAATGAACAATTTTTATATGATGCAGATGTTCGCTTCACCAATAGAAATATCTAAAACTTTAACTACTGGCATAACCATTGCAGGGTTAACTGCATTTCTAACAAATAATCCGAAGTATGCCTATGATAGTACAACTGGAAAATTAACTCTTAATGGAGAAATGACGCAAGCTGAATGTGATGACTTAAAAGAAATTTTTGATACTGCAGGAGATATGAGTAAGATAGATGAGCTTATGAATAAATTTGTTACAACACTTACAAGTGGAGTAACTGGTGCAAAGTTAACTACTTTTTTAACTACATATCCTAAGTATGCGTATAATAGTACAACTGGAACGTTAACTCTTAATGGGGAAATGATGCAAGATGAATATGATGCCTTGAATCTGATTTTTACTACAACAGCAGATAAAAACAAAATTTATGAGATTAAGAATAAATCAGTTGCAGGTAAGTATAATTTTATGGATCCACTTAAAGCTTCTTCTAATGCATTAGTTAATGACGAGAATGCTTACTTGCAGAGTAAGAGTCTGTTTGTTTCTGGTGATACTACGAAGGGGTTACTAACAATTGGAACAGTTAGTGAGAATACCTTAGCTGATTCAATGGATGAAATAGCAAAGGTTATATATAAAGATCTTGCTTTAAAACTGGCAGCACCTTTAACTACACCACCACCTGAACGTCCAGGTGTTTTTCGGTCAGGTGTTACAGATATGAATGCTGACAAAGAAGAGACTTACTATATAGCTACAGTTCCACCAGCAACAATGACTTTATCATCACCATATGATGTTTTGAGTGAAAAACTTATGAATTGGTTATCGCAGAAGAAAGCAGGGGATGAGGTTACCTTGAATAACTTTCAAGGGATGATTTCTATTTATTCTACTCAGATACTTTTTGCTGAGTTGAAAACTAAAAATATTATAGATAGCAATGGTTATATCCTTGATAACGATGGAGTAAGAATAATGAATGGTGACACTGATGCTTCAACTAGGATAACTGCTTTGGCGACTAAGCTTGGTACATTATCGCCTTTATTTAAAATGGATTTCCCTTTAGCTGTACCATCAACAACATCTGCCTCCATAATATCTCAAGGGCTTAATGATATAGTTATTGGTAAGGATTATGTTTTCTCTGCAGATTCTATTGAGCAGGGGATTGCAGCAAGTAAAAGAAAAGAAGTTAGTAACATTGTCGCGGGAGCAGTTGAGGAAGACTATACACAGATAAAGACGTTTGTAGGTAGTTTGTATGCTAGGATGAGTAGTATAGATTTTCAGGATGCAGGAGCTTCAGGTGCAAATAATGCTTTGTTACTAGCAAATGAAGATGATCCAACTAAAGCAAAATTTTCTGCGCTTGATTTTACTAATACTAATAAGATTCCAACATGGATGAGTGCTTTTGGGGAAGGGAGTATTTTAACTTCTGATATTGGTAACCCAATATTTAAAGCTATATTAGAAAATGAAGGAATAATTACTCAACAGAAGAATATTGATGGAAGTTTTGTTGCAGATACGTATAGTATATTGCAAGGAATAGATCCTAAAGTAAGTCTTGCTTCCTTTGAGGTTCTTATAAGGGAAGGGTATACAGATAGTTCAACTGGTGTTAAAACTAGTTTCTCTAGAGGTGAGATTAATACTCTTATCACAAAGGTAAATGATGCTTTATTAGGCACAGAACTAACGTCTTGGTTAAAAGGTGAAATAGGAAATGCTTCGAAGCCAGGTGTTAAGAATATTGAATATACAGCTTTTGATTCCAAACTAAAGGTAAACACTTATGACACTATGCTTTCTATGTTTGTTTCGCGTGACTTTGTAACAACGATAAGTGATATTAAAAAGTATAATGAGTCAAATGGATTTGCGTTAGTTAATGAAGGTTCGTATTTAACGAATGCTAACCTTGATAACTTATTGGCTAGAGTTACGGAAAATGCTAAGCCAAAATTACAGGAGAATCAATTTCAGAGTATGTTTACAGATGATGATAGAAATAATATTTGGAATCAGTTAATATCAAACGGATATGTGGTCTGGAATCCACCGGTATTAGTTTCTCCTGCTACTGCTACAACTTCTGCTATTTGGACTAGCGGATATTATGGTCCCAAGGCTGATTTGAACGGTGTTGACTTAGGCTCAGGTTTATCTTTCTATAATAATGCAGTTCTTGGAGTGCTTAATACAAATAGTAGGTTAACAGCAACAAATTTTGCAACTCCAGCGATAAAAGAGGCACTCTCTACAGAAATATATACTCAATTGCAATCGCAAAAATATATAAGAGAAATAAATGGTGAAGGGTATCTTTTGGATGCTTCAGTCCAAAGTGCAACTATAATGGGTAGAGCAATTAACCTTTCTGGATATGCTACAAATAGTGTTCTTTCAAAGGAGAATGTAATTGCATATGAGAATTTTGATTTGAATTTCCTGCAAGAATTAGCTAACAAGTGGGGAATAACTGAATCACTTGTATATAATAATCCAGTGAAGAGCTTAGAGATGCTCGTAAATGCTGTTAATACTAGTAATTCTTTTACTACGAAAGCAAGCTCAGATTTTGTTTCTTTTTATGGAAAAATGGTTGAGACTCTTAATAGTAAGGAGTCGTTTAATTTTGGAAATGCTTCGTTTAATACTTTAATGAGCGACGCTAACTATTTAAACAATTTTGAGGTTACCTTTAAAAGGGGATATTTTTTATGGGTTAATCCAGATGATAATAGCGAGACTAGTTTGGCAGCAAAAGATGGATGGACTCAAACAACTGTTAATTGTACTCCAAATCCAGGGTCATTATCTGCGCATAATTCTATTTCTGGGACAACTTTGAGGATTGCTCATGAAAATTACCCTGCTATTCCTGAGGGTGCAATAGAAGCCTATAGAGATGTTGTTAGTTCGCTTAAGGCAACACCAAGTTTATCAAATAACTTTATTACTCCATGGGTTGGCTATAATGGAACAAGTAACGTTGAGATATCTGCATTACTTCAAGGTGATTTAGCTGGTTTTGCTAGTTCTTGGTTCTTAACTGGAAATCCAAGGGTTACAGTTGCACAAGAATTTGATAGGGATTTTGTTGAAAAAAATGATAACTATGCAGATATTTCAGACTTTAATGGTGATAAGCTTGCAGATTCCGAACTTACTTTAGTTGATGCGTTAAGGCAGTTAGAGATACGAATGGGCATGGATCAGTCATATATCGATATGCAACTGGATAGGTTCAATAGTTATGCAACGCAGGTAAAGGATATGTTGCAAATAGGAGGAACTGGTGCTGCTACAGAAAAAGGTGCTAATTCTCTTGAACAATTGTTTAAGAATGAGTTTTATATGAAGGATAAGTTTGATCCTTTAATTCTTGGTGCTGAATTTCAGTCTAGGTATGTGGAGGATGCTCTTGTTTCTTCCAATGGCAACATAGCTTCTAATGCAGACGCCATTTCTATGACAAATACCGTCGGTTGGTATGAAACTGCGGGACGAATAGCATTAAATAGCACAGATACTACTGTTAATAATAAGATTGATTTTTCTAAGTTTAGTTATGCAATAGATAATGATTACAATACTCAATATGCTACAGTTAAAGCTAAGATGAGTTCAATGAAGTTTGA
Organism: uncultured Candidatus Marinamargulisbacteria bacterium; assembly: GCA_964643725.1. Lineage (GTDB taxonomy): Bacteria > Margulisbacteria > Riflemargulisbacteria > GWF2-35-9 > DYQY01 > DYQY01. The sequence continues at coordinate 26,606 of CAZXTL010000015.1, read as the reverse complement.
TGGTTCTCAAGGGAGGGATAACATAAGATCTACTATGGAACGTGCATCAAGAGATGATTTCGGACGCACATTAGTTATGAACGACCTTGTGCTTAGTACTTCTGCAAGTAATGTTGCTTCTTTTAAGGGTGGAGACAGTAGTCCTGATGTGCAGGTAAGAATATATTCAAAAGATGGAACTGGTGTGAAGTTGGCTGATTATCCGTTTTTTGAGGTATTGCAGGGGCTTGGTGTAATTAGTTATGACACTAAGATAGATGCAAATAGGGAGATAATTGATAATCTCGTAACTATTAAGACAAGTGTTATGAATACTAAGACATATGAAGACTTATATAATATGCGAGGACCTCTAGGTTTGGATGAAACGCAGTTAAGGCAGATGTTTGATTTCTTAAGTAACATCGGTTGGAATAATGTGGCAATAGGTGCAAATCTATCTACTGCTCATTCAATTGTTGAACTTAATAGTATTTATATGGAAGTAATCTTAGCTAGGATTATGATTTCAGTTACCAATGATGAGTTAAATACTGAGTATGAACGCAGAAAAGAAGATTATGATGAACAGATAGGCAAGAAGAAAGATGACGAGGTTTCTGAGCAGATTGCAGATTCTAAAAGAAGTGCTTTTAAATCTTACCTTAAGTCTATTTCAAGGAAGAAATAAAACCATTATTACTTGTCCTGTTGAAGTTAGCCGTTTTACAATGTAATTATGATACAAATTCATTATGATTTATTTACAAATTTTTGGTTTCATTTATTAGCTCAGTTGGAGGTACCAGAGCCTTGCGCTGTTTATAACAAAGACTATATTGCTAATAATGGTTTGGTTATTCCTAAAAATATTATAGAGTTTATTAGTAAAAATCTTTCAGTTATTTCCCATTTCCCATTTTATGTAGACATTCAGAATATCAAAGATGTAAGAGAATCATTGTTGGATTATCTAAGTAAATTTGATAATAAGGAACAGATTATTTCCGAATTGAAGTTGGTTGAAGATGAATTGTTTATATTTTTAGAAGTAGAGCATGAAGCATATAAAGAAAAGTGGCAAACAGAAGTAGCACTTGAAGATTTGAATAATTTTAAGAGTAGGCATCTAAATAGTTTCATTCATGCCTTAAAGTTTATTTCTGGTATTACAGATGTTGTATTTAGTGGTGATTTGCATGTATGGCTTATAAAAGCTATGCCTGAGAATAGAGGTAAGTCTGTAGGATTTCCTGATAAGAATGGTTTTGCGATAGCTGTCCCTGCTAAAAATAAGATGTCTGATGAGATATATTTTAATGGAGTACATGAGTTGGCTCATTATTTCACGGATAGAATGCTTATACGTTTTGGATATGAGTTATCGACTAATAAAGACACCCAAGCATACATTCAAAGAGAGTCTCTTGCTGACTTTGTGACTGAAATGTACTTTAAAGATATTGGGAACAAAATCAATTCAAAATGGAAGAAGGAATTTATTCCTGAAATCATAGAGGCTAGTTTGTTATATAAATACTCTAAATTAGTATCAGGAATTGATGTCTCTCATTTTGGTAAATATAGTAAAGAATTTTCGGTAGAGTTTACTAATCAACTGGAGCCAATAAAGGATATATTTTTTGTTGAAAAAAGAAACGAACGTATATATTTCTTTTTGCCACTTATAGGCAGGATGGTAGGAGTTCCAATAAGGTATTTTAAGAATTTATCTCCTATCGAGTTTGATGAAGTGTATCGTAATCATTTTATTAATGCTGGGTTGCTTGTGCCTGTTGGGATGAAATATTTTAGGCAGTCTGTAGCTGACTTAAAGAGATGCAATGGTTTCGTAAAGAAAGTTCGCTTTCATATGACCAATAAATGCAACCTTCGTTGTAAATATTGTTATTTAAGTTCGGGTGACAATAATTGTGCTTCAAATGATACGGACGAGATAAACTCAGAGAAAGCTATTAATTATTTAAATAAAATGTACGGTGAGGACCTTGATGGCATAGAGGTAGAGTTCCATGGTGGTGGCGAACCAACATTAATGATTGAAGAAATTAAAAAGATAGTTGCTTACATAGATTCCAAAACCAATAAACGAACTATTCGTATTCAAACAAATGGATTTTTTGCTACGGAATTAATTGACTGGATAGTCGATATTAATATAGCAGTAAGCGTTTCTATAGATGGTGACAAAGAAATTAATGATGCTCAACGAACAGAAGGAACTGAAGCTTTTAAGAAGATTACATATAACATTAAGAAGATGGCTGAACGAGGTGTTAATGTTTCTACAGTTTCAGTTATAACTGAATATTCTCAAGAAAAGTTAGATTCTATTTATGAATTTATTAAATCATTAGGTGTAAGGGCAATGATGATGAATCCTGTGCATTCTTTTTTGGGTAGGTCACAACAGCACGAACATCCTGCTCAAAGAGATGCAGATTTATATATTTTTGCGAATAAATTTTTAGCAATGAAGCAAAAGGCCGATAACGAAGGTATTTATTTGGTATCTGATTTTCTACCTGATTTTTATCAGTATATTCCTAGGAATTATCAGTGTGATGCTTGTAAGGCTGGAGTTGGTATTTATGGTAATGGAGATGTTTGTTCCTGTACTAGAGCTTATGATTTAGGACAAGGCAGTTCGAATCCTTTTGTTTGGGCAAATGTTGCTAATGAACTTAGTATTGAGTTTGAGAATGAAGAAAGACTTAGAAAACGTGTTACTGAGAATATGTCTGAATGTAGACACTGTCTTCTTAAATGGAATTGTGCAGGCGATTGTTTGCTTCAGTGTCATGAGATTAGTGGTGATATGTTTAAGGTGAATGAACTTAGGTGTAATGCAAAAAAACAGTTTATTATTGAATATTTAAAAGGTTTGATTCCTTCTATTAAAGCTAATAATGTTGTATTGCTTCATTTTCCTGCTGTTACTCCGATGCTTCCTCCTCCTGGAGTTAACTTCTTAGCTAATTATTTGATTGGAAATGGAATTAAGTGTGATGTTATAGACATTAATAAAGATATGTATTTTAACTATAAAGATGAATGGAGTAAGACATTTTCTTTTCAATATAATTATATGAACGATTCCCAATTTAGAGGATTTATTGATAATTATTTTCAAAAATTATTAGAGTTAATCGTTGAAAAATCATATGTCTTCTTAGGTATATCTTGTTTTGATAATACTTTTGAAATAACCAAAATATTTTTAGAACAAATGAAAAGTAAAAAATTAAAGAATGTTTTCCTAGGTGGTCCTGATGTGTTCATGGAAGTAGAGAAGTATAAGTATTTTCTTAGTGAAGGTTTAGTAGATGCTCTTATTCTTAAAGAGGGAGAGAAGAAGGTTAAAGAATATGTTTCTGGTAAAAGGTATATACCAGGAGTTATTACTAAAGAAAATATTAATAGTGATTACCTTCATTATAAGGATGAAGATTTGCTTGATATTAATGTAGAATTACCTTTACTGGATTACGTAAGTGGCTATAGCGATGGTAAGCTTGCTCATCAGGTTATGCCTATTTGTGCCTCAAGGGGGTGTAGCTCTAATTGTTCTTTTTGTTCTCATAAAATTTTGTGGGAAGGTTACAGGTTAAGGAATGTTGATGATGTTATAAATGAAATGTTATTTCATATTAAAATACATAGTTGTAATTTGTTTTATTTCACAGATATGTTGCTAAACGGTAGCTTTGGGTGGATTAAAGAATTTGTAAATAAACTTACTCAATTAAAGGATCGAATGTATTGGAGTGCCTATGTTCGTATTGATTCTGGGTTTGACGAATTTTTTTGTGAACAGCTTTGCCAAGCTGGAGCAGTTTATCTTTCGTTTGGCATAGAAAGTAACTCACAGCACGTACTTGATGTAGTTCATAAAGGAACAAAGGTACAGGACAATGAGGCCGTTATTCCTAATGTCGCAAAAGCGGGGATATTTATTCATGCTTCTTTTATAATCGGACTTCCAGAGGAGAATGTTGATGATTTGCTTATGACTTTTGATTATATTAAAAGAAATATTTGGAATATTGATCATGTTGAGATTTTCTTTTTTGAGAATTTACCCCAGTCTTCAGGTTTTGAGATGAGTAAAGAATATATAGAGAAGAATTCAGATAAGGATAAATATCAGTTAAAAAAAGAACTGTATGATGAGCTAATAGTTAAGTTTAATCAGATTGGCTCTGGATTTTTATCTTCAAGACAATTGTATAGCAGTGAAGCTTCTGTTTTTAAAAAGTCATTAAATGAGTTTTATAGAAGAAAATATACAGGCGAGCAACAAAGTGGAGATGAAGTTTTTCTTATTACAGCTGAGAAGATGCATAAGTTTAAGCTAGAGCAGATAGGGTTGCTTAATGAATACATTGAGCGGTTCAATAGTTCAGTGGTTCACTAGTTCAATGGTAAATGCACCCTGTTTTTATAATATATTCAGATAATCAAATCCCTAAGCCTCTCTGCCAGGAGAGGCAACGGTATAATTCTAGTTAGGAAACATTAAGTATATTTCGTTGGTGAGGTTTTAATACCAGTTGCAATAAACTGTGTTGTTGAGCAGAATAGTTGGTTGTTTTTATCTAGTACTTTTAAAATATTTAGCCAATCATGAGCTTGTTCGTGACTTAATAGTTTTAAGTTTACAAGATGAGTGGAAGCTTGTTCAATGCCAAAGTTATTATTTATTGCCTGATATGTTGATAGGACATCAATATCATAATTAATAGAAAGTGAATTAATATCCTTATTAGACATTAGCTGTTTTAATTGTCTGCCAATCCATGGATTTCTCACAACTTCTTCAATATAGGTCATAATCATTCTGGTCATTTGTCTATTGGGATGATTTATAATGGCAGAGCCTCTATCTGGTTCAATGATAAGTATTCTTCCTCCAGCCTTAAGAACTCGAATGGATTCATTTAATACCGTTTGAGGATTAATCATATGTTGCAGACTTCTTCTTATGCAAACAGCATCAAAACTAGAATCTTGGTAATCTAGTTTGTGTGCGTCCATTGTTTGATAAATTACATTACTTATTTTGTGTTTGATGCTTATGTTAGTCGCTTCTTTTGTAAGGGTATCGGAGATGTCTATTCCAATCACTTTGCCGTTACTTCCAGTTAGGTCTGCTAGGTCTAAACAATCTTCTCCTAGTCCGCAGCCTATGTCTAAGATATATGAGTTTTTATTTATAAGACCTAAGGAGGAATATGATAATTTCCGTTCTTTTATCCTTTTAAGTAAATCAGGAGTTTCTAGATTTATTCCGTCAAGTTTAAGGAAATCTGTTATTTGTTCTTTACTAAGATGTATGTCAATATTATCCCAAATATAATTCATTTTAAAAGTATATCAAAATTACTGGATAAAATCATTAGATTAAGGTACATTATAGCTAGAAGAAAATTAGTATTTAAAATTATTGGAGGGGGCTCCTTATGGAATTAAAGATATCATTATGGAAAATAAATCCTAGAGAAACAGTAAAGTATATAAATGCATATAAGAACAATGAACAAGTTGCCTTTAATCCAAAAATAGCTAAGAGGATGCTTGATTCTTTAGTTGTAGGGAATACTCTTTCTGAAGCAGAATCTCTTAAGGTGATTCAAGAAAAGTTTAAAGAATTTGAAGATGAGAAAGTGCAGTCCTTAATTAACGTATTATTAGCTGATTTTCCAAAAGGGATTATTCCTTTAGTTGAAGGTAGGTTTGTTTCTAAGGATGTAGTGCTTCTATGTGCAGCCGCATATAACAGTTTGAAGGTTGCGTCTTTTATGTTAGATAACAAAGCCAATATTAATGTTGTTGATGCTGATGGATGGTCACCGCTTATTACTTCTTTAGTTTATGGACATGAGAGATTGTTTGGGTTTCTTATAGGTAAAGGTGCAGACGTCAATGCTAGAGGTAAGAAATATGGAACAACACCACTGATGATAGCTGCTCTTAAAGGTGATTTAGATAAAATAGTACTTCTTTATAATAAAGGTGCTGATGTTAATCTAAGAATGTCTGATGGGGTTACTGCTTTAGCTATGGCGAGGAGAGCTAATAGTTTGGAAGTTGTTAATTACTTACAGTCAATCGGTGCACAAGAGTAATCTATATGAATTATATTTTTGGCCTGATGATCCGTCATCAGAGAGAGGTCAGAAATATCTTCAAGAAACATTTTATTATTTTCAGAAACTTATAGATTCTAGTATTATTTCAAGCAATTTTTTAGATAAAGACGAGTGGAATGTTCTTGAGATATGCGCAGGTTCTGGATATGGTTCTTTAGTTTTTGCTTCATTATTTCCTAATAAAAAAGTAAATGTTTTAGTTACAGATACTAGGGATTTATTTATGGAAAATGCTAGGCTTTCTGCAATACTAGGTATTAATAATGTAAATTTTAGGCAGATTGAAGCTATGCAGATATCAGATTTTAATAAGAAATTTGATGTGATAATAATGTATGGTCTTTCTACTCCGCATTTCCCACCGAAAGAATCAATTCAGTTGTACTCCAAAGTAAAGGAGGCATTGTCTGTGGATGGTTTTTTTATACTTCAAGAAATGGATAGAAGAAAAGCTTTGTTTCTTGATGGTAAATATTACAAGAAGGCTTATGCGGAAGGTCATAACGAACGATTAGTAAGTGAAGAGATAGGGTATAACGTGGATGATGGAACTGTGCAGCGAGAATATTATTCTGAGAAAGATCCTTCTAGTCGAGTATCCTCAAAGTCATTTTTTTGGAGTGTAGCAGAAACAGATGCTTTGTTGTCATTATATTGGGATAAAGTTGATAAAGTCCCGTTAGGCGGAGATAAGTATTTTCTAATTTCCAGTGAACCATTGAACAAGTGAACGATTGAACCATAATATTTCGATGCATGGGTTTTCCTGGAACCTTCGATACTTATATTGAGAACATAAAAAGGTAAATAAAATAAAAGGGGGAATTATTATGGAAATAAATTTTTCAGCTGCAAATACAAATACAGGTGCCAATAACAATGAGCATGGAGGTACTGATGCTAATACTTTAACATCACAAGAAATTTTTAATTATATTAGGAGTCAAAACGGAAATGCAACCAAATCAGATGATGAGATAAAGGCGATGATGAAAAATATTACTATTAATGTTGATAGTTCTGATGGTGCTGTTTTTTTTGATTTAAATGATGCGGTAATTGGTGCTGATAATCTTGGCGTAATTGATTTTGATAGAATAAATATTAATGATGGCAATACTGATGCTGCTAATGGTACTGACGTTACAGATTTTACTATTTTTGTTGCAGATACCAATGGACTTATTATTAATACTGATACTGTTGGATTTGCTTCTACTAGAAATAATTTAACACATATAGCTTCTGTAACTGTGAATGATTCTTCTGCAGCTGGTATGACCTTTGCTAATAATGCTTTAAGTGTAACTCTTGATAATGATGTTAATTGGGATAGTAATAGTATTTACCAAGCAGATGGACAATATCATTTGGAATATAACATAGACAATAACGTTAATCTTTCTGGTGCTGTGGCTGGATTTGGTAATGAGATTAATATTGCCGGCGATTTTTCTATTTATCAATCATATAATGCAAGTGGTACGCGTAATGATAATGGCGGGGACGACGTATCCGCAAATGGTGTTATTAAGTTCGATATAAATGTTGATAGTAATGTTAAGGCAAATATTGATTATGATGTAAATATTGATAATAATGTTGATTGGAGTCAAGCTGCTTCCGGGATGTTGGCAGCTGGAACTGAAGTTCATGTCAATCAGACAGGGGCTGCTTTTACAACAACAGGAGATATTAATGTTGATACAAGTTCTATAATAGGTCTTCAGATTACTCAAGAGCAGGCTTGGGGTGACCAATTGTTGAATTGGTTAAAAGATAGTAATGGTGCAATTAGAAATGATGCACAAATGAGATGGCAAAAAGCAGATAACACTGTTGTAACTTTTACTGCTGCCCAGATATTACAGATAGCAGAAGCGATGCATAAAGGAGACGCTAATGTTACTGTAAATGGGGCAAACATTACCCTTTCAGTTTTATTGACAGACATAGACCAAGGAAACGTTGGGGTATTAAGATCAACAACAGAAGTTAGCCTTACTGATCTACAAGCATGGAGGTCGGGTACTGCAACTGGTTCTTGGCATTCATTTACTGTAACTACTAATCCAGCTGAACATCGTGGTGCAAATAGTGGTGGGGTATATTATTTGCCACCAACAGTTTTAAATTATATTAATAGTCAAGTTGGCACTGACGTAGCTACTGGAACAAATTATACGAGTTATAGTGGGGCAGGTGCACAGATTTTTAATCAAACAGTACTATGGCCAGCTAATGCAGATGGTACTGGTCCTGCTGCTAATGCAAGACCTGTCAAAGTTCTTGACCTTTTAGCAGGTGGAAGTATCGGTACTGCAGCAGCAACTACACAAACTAATTTATGGCAGAAAATTAATAAACAAGAAACTGATGAACATCAGTTGATATTTGGGGATGTTTATACTACAAGAACCGGTGGTACTCCAGATAATCCTGGTACTGGTAATCCATGTCGTAATTGTGACCCAGTTGCTATGATATATTTTGATAGCTTAGGTGCTGTTGGAAGCGATGCTTCATCTTTATTGGCTTCAGTTTCCAATACAGCGGTAATTAATAGTACAATGGATTACTCACAAATGAGTATTCATGATAAAGAACTTTCAGCAGATGTTGAATTTAGGACTGGAGTGTTTGTTGCAGCTAATTCCACAACAAATGTATCAGCAACTATTAATCAAAATATCGATCAGAAAGCTGAGTATGGTGGAGACGGAGCAAGGGTAATAGGTGAAGTAGTTGATAACGCAGGATTCCGTGAGGCAAATTATAGAAGTATTACATCATTTGGCGCACAGACTTACAGTGGAGTTAATGCGGCTACGATTGCCACAAGAGAAAATGATAAACTTAGACAATGGTTAGCAAGAACAGAGAACGCTGCAATAGATATCAATAATCCAGCTACTTACAATGATGCTTTAGTTGATTTTTTTCTCTCTGATACTGACGAGATGTCTAACGATGTATTCAATAACATGACTATCGCTTATCTTGAGAGTAATGCACAAAATGGTAACAAAGTAACAGCAGATAAATATTCACTTTTATTATCACAGAAAGTTACTAGTAATAATGATATGTTTCAGGTGTTTATGAATCTTGGAATATCAAATGGTGGTGCTAATGTTGCACCAAAGATAGTAGATTTGTTTAATCATATGTCGTCAGTTAAACCTACACCTACAACAAGATCTACTTTAGAAATAGCTATAGATACTTTGATTGAATATGCAGGAACAGATGCAGTAGCTTCTATTTACTATCAGGCGGAGCCTGCTGCTGAAGCTGCTTTTAATACTGCTTTTAATACATATTTAAGAACAAATGGTGCTCGTGCTGGAGAGTTAGCTAATTCTTTAGTAAAAGGTTTAAATAATGATCCAGACAACATTAGTCGTTTTGCCGCACTTATTTGTAAAGTGTATCCTTCTGATGTAGCAGCTGGATATATTGTTAATGCTCTTCAATCTGAAGCAAATTGGAGTCAAGATGTTTTTGCAAAGATTTCAGCAGCATTAATGAATGAGACAACAGAAGCAGCTTCAGACTTTAAAGAAATTAATATGTTGCTTTCAAAAATGACAAGAGTTGATGGTACAGCTTTATTTACTTCAATGAAGGAGCAAGCTTTAGCAGGAGATAAGAAAGTACAAGCGTATCTTCGAGAATCAGTAGTATCTGCTTCTAGAGGAATTGTAAATGAGTTAGATGGAGCGCTTGGTCAATTCCAAACAGCTGCAATTATGGAAGCTGCTGGACAGAACTTAGACGAAGGTGGCAATCTTGATATATTTGGGCTAAATAATAGTGGGCAAGCATTATTAAATGTAGATTCAATTATTTTAGCAGCAGAAAACTTGTATAAAGCAGCAGCACTTGAAAATAAGTCTGAGATTATGGATAGATTAGTTAATCAAATATTAACTGGAACTATTGGGTTTGATCTGAATGCTCAGTCTGGAAATGATGCTCAGTACTATAATAATATTAAGAGAATAGCTTTTATTTCTCAAGGCAGAGATGGGACTCTGCTTTCAGCCGTTGGTAAATGTTCTCAAATGAGTGAATATTTAGGAAGCAATTCAAATATCATGAACAGTTCGACTTCTGCAGCTATAAATAAGCTTGTAGGAATTAAAGGATTTATTGGAAGTACAGGATCATCATACTATGTACAGTTTGTTGATTTATCAATGTCTGACATTGGAGTGTTAGCAAATGACGGAGGGGAAGATTCTTATGCTGCTACTTATGGAAACTCATATAGAGCATTAAGTGTCTTAGGAAATGACAGAAGTGGAATAGATATTGCTCTTGATTATACTCAAGACGTATCAGATTGGGTGTTTTCTAATACGCATGATTTATTAGGTGATGATGGTACACCAAGAGTTGTAGTTTCAACGCCACCAGCTACAACGCCGCCAGCCACTACGCCAGCTACTACGCCGCCAGCTACTACGCCAGCCACAACGCCACCAGCTACTACGCCAGCTACTACGCCGCCAGCTACAACGCCAGTTGTGCCTTAATTTATGTTAATTGTTTGAGATTTCAAAAAAGCCCACTCGAAAGAGTGGGCTTTTTTACTAGTTAGAGAATTTTATTTCCAATTGCTTTAAAATATTCCCTAATAAATATTTTTTTCGCTTCACAGCTTTGCGTGTCAGGAGACATGATATCTTTATTTGCTAGGAAATTTTCAACTTTGCATCCTCCTGCACAGTGCCATTTCAATAAGCAGTTTTCGCAAAGAGGGTAGTTGTCTGCTGTTGAGTTGTAAAGTTGTCTTTTGTGTTGCTCGTTGTATTCGATATTTGTTTCTTCTATTTTTGCAAAATAGAAAGGATTATCATTTTTATCAGTTGTTAGATAGAGAGCGTCTGCGCAAGAGATGATATCTCCGTTAGGGCAGATGGTCATCTGATTGCAAATAGCACTACATCTGGCAAAGGAAGGTTGTCTGGTATGGATGTTAGGTAATAGGTCGGAGTCTATCATTATTTTCCTTTGGAAAGCCTCCAGGCTGATTTCTGCTAAGTTTGCAGCAAAGACATTAAGGTCAGGAGCAGTTGTTGTTTTATTTAAATCAGCTAAAGCCCTTCCTTCTTTAAATAATGGATTAAATTTAATATATTTAAAGTTATTTGTTTTTAGAAAGTCAAAGATGCTTTTCATTTTGTTTAGGTTGTTAGCGGTAACTGTTACAATGCAAGCCGTCCCAGTTTTATGATTTTGTGCTTTATGTGCATTTTTTATAAGTGTTTTAAAGCTGTTTATGTTTTTATTAATGGCTGGTCTTTGTTTGTTGTGGATATCTTCAGTTCCATCTATAGAGAAATTGATGGTGATGTTGTTATCAAGAAGCCATTTTAGTATTCCCTTATTAAATACTCCATTGGTTTGTATCATAAACGTAGATTTTGGGAATCTCTGTTTAATAAGCTCGTGAGCTTCTCTCATTTGATTAAAGGCTACAGTCGGCTCTCCTCCATGGAACTCAATATTTAAGCTGTCTATATGTGATGGAATCGAATTTAGAATTGGGAGTAGCTTTTTTATCTCTAGGTAGCTATTAATCTTATTTGCATTAGCATAGCAATAAACACAGTTAAGATTACAAGCAGTTGTCATTAATAGTCTGATGTTTGGGTTAAAGTTAGAGCAGTCTGGCTTGGAAGGATATAGTGAATTTATAATTTCTTTTGGTATTAAAATATTGGCTTTAATTAGTTCATCAACATTATCTTTGTGAAAGCTTAAAGGGGCAGTGCCTGCGATAAATATTTTTGGGATGTAGTAAACTCTGAAAAGCAATGGAGCTAAGACAATAACGTTATCTTTAAAGTCATCAATATAGAATAACTCTGGAGTGATTACATAGGTAGTTTCTTGTTTAATTGAATATTTACTAAATTGTTCTGAAGATTTATTTAGATTGAACCACGTTATAATAGGTTGAGTCATCTTGGTGAAATTATAACATTTATTTGGATTTTGAGCTTTGGATTTTGGATTTATCAGAAACGTTATTGTTTCTGATTGTAGTATTTTTCAAAATCTTCAGGATTTATGTTTTCGATAAATTCTTTGAATTTTTTGGTTTCTTCTTGGTCTTTTTCAGCATTAACCATCTTAGCTTTGAACATTACTTGCTCACTTACGAAAATAGGAGCATTGGTTCTAACAGCAATAGCAATTGCGTCAGATGGTCGTGCGTCTAGTCTGATTATTTCTGTATCAGGGTCATCTTCGTTTTCTTTGAGTTCTTTGTCTGCAAGGATGCTTCCATCAAGTAATTCTAAGTTGATGTGTCCTGCAGGAGCTATAAGGTCGATACTAGAATAGAAGGTGTCGTCTTTAATGTCAGAGATAACTATGCGGTCAACAGCGCCACCTAAAATATCGATTATTCCAACCAATAAGTCATGTGTCATAGGTCTAGGAGGTTTAAAGTCTTGGAGTTCCATAGCGATTGCTGCAGCTTCAAACATGCCAATCCATATAGGAAGAAAATTCTTTTCTTCCGCATCTCTAAGCAGGATTATAGGAGACATGTTCCTAGGATCAAATCCTAATCCACCTAAGTGCATTTCAATCATTGGAGCTCCTTTATTTAACGGTCTCTACTATTTTTTTGAAGCCTTCAGAATCAAACATAGCTATTTCAGCCATCATTTTTCTATTTAATTGCACATTTTTAATTTTGCACATATTGATGAATTTGCTATAGGAAACGCCATTTTCTCTACAAGCTGCATTCATTCTTGCTATCCATAAGCCTCTATATACTCTTTTCTTTTCTCTTCTGCCACGGAAAGCATTAGTTAATGCTTGATATACTGCTTGTTTAGCAGGTCTAAATAATGTGTGTAATGAACCATAAAAACCTTTTGCAAGATCTAGAATCTTCTTTCTTTTGCCAATTCTAACATTTCCTCTTTTAACTCTTACCATTTGCTTCTCCTTATAACGTCTTAATAATGCTTAGATAACTAGCATCTTTCTAACTTTTTCATAGTTTGTACCATCAAGAACAACAGCACCTTTTCTGTTTTTCTTCTTTTTTGCAGATTCTTTTTCTAAGATATGGGAACCATTTATTTTATAGTGTCTAATTTTCCCTGTACCAGTTACTTTGAATCTTTTTTTAGCAGCACTTCTTGTTTTCATCTTTGGCATTTTTACTACTCCTGTAAACTTATTTCTTTTTAGGTATTAACATCATATTAATGAATTTACCATTTACGCTTGGTTCTTGCTCTACTGAAGCCAACTCTTGTAGATCTGCAATAAACTTAAGCATTATATTCATTCCAAGTTCCGAATGGGTTATTTCCCGTCCCTTGAACATTAAAGTTACTTTAACTTTGTAACCTTTATCTAAAAATTTAATACCAGCATTAACTCTAACTTGAAAGTCATGCTCACTTATCTTAGGACTTAACTTTAATTCCTTGATAACACCACTTTTGCTGTTCTTTTTAGCTTTTTTTTCAATTTTACCTTGATTGTAAAGGTAATGAGTATAGTCCATTATTTTACAAACAGGAGGTTCTGAACCAGGGGATACTGCTACTAAATCAAGTTCTTGTGTTAGAGCCATCTCTAGTGCATCCTTAAGACTTACAATTTTCTGATCTTTGGTGTCTTCATCTATAAGCCTTACTTGAGCTGCTTGTATCTCTTTATTTTTTGGTAAATGTTTTACTATCTCGTATCCTCCTATTAAAGTACCTAACGATTATACACTTCGACTTCGCTGCGTGCAAGCATAAGTTGACTCAGCGTTATTGTTTTTCATTATTTATTTTATTAAATAAGCTAACAATCTCATCAAGACTTAGATTTTCATTTTCTTTTTCACCATGTTTTCTAATAGATAGAATTCTAGTTTCTGCTTCTTTTTCACCTATAATGATGGAAAAAGGAACTTTTTGTTTCTGAGCATCTCTAATTTTAAACCCTAGCTTTTCGTTTCGGTCATCCAGTTCGCCTTTAAAACCTTTAGCTTTTAGTTTATCGAAAACTTCAAGAGCAAAGGAGCTAATAGTTTCTGAGTCATTAATTGTAATAATTTTGTATTGAACAGGGGATAGCCAGAAAGGGAATTTTCCAGAGTAATGCTCAATAAGTATTCCAAAGAACCTTTCAAGTGAGCCGAGAAGTGCACGATGAATCATATATGGTCTATGCTTCTGTCCGTCTTGCCCAATATAGGTCATATCAAAGCGTTCAGGTAGGTTGAAATCGAATTGAATGGTAGATAGTTGCCATTCTCTATTAAGGGCATCTTTTATTTTAAAGTCTATTTTTGGGCCGTAGAATGCACCGCCACCTTCGTCGATTTTGTAGTTAGTTATATTTTCCATCTCCAAAGCCTTTTTAAGTCCAGCGATAGCACTATCCCATAGAGCTTGTTCACCAACTGATTTTGCTGGCTTAGTAGATACGTAATAATCTATTTCCTTAAATCCTAGAGTATTTAAGATATGGTTAGAGAACTTAATTACTTCATGGATTTCTTTTTCCATTTGTTCTGGAGTACAAAAAATATGTGCATCGTCTTGAGTAAATCCTCTTACGCGCATTGAGCCATGTAAAACTCCTGAGCGCTCATAACGATAAACAGTGCCAAGTTCAGCCCAACGAAGTGGTAGGTCACGATAAGAACGAAGTTGTGATTTATATATCATTATATGGAAAGGGCAGTTCATAGGTTTCAGGTAATATTCTTTTTCGTCTATTTTCATAGGAGAGAACATGTTTTCTGCGTAAAAGCCAAGATGACCAGATGTTTCCCACAGCCAGCTTTGACCAATATGTGGTGTGTATAGGAGCTCATAGCCATTATTGAAATGTTCATCTTTCCAATAAGATTCAAGGATGTGCCTTAGTCTTGCACCTTTAGGATGCCAATAAATAAGACCTGGTCCTGTTTCTTCTTGGATGCTGAATAAATCTAGCTCTTTACCGAGCTTACGATGGTCTCTTTTTTCTGCTTCTTCTATTTGAAAAAGGTAGTCCTTGAGTTGGTCTTTAGTCTCAAAGGCAGTACCGTAAATTCTTTGCAACATTGGGTTCTTTTCATCACCTCTCCAATATGCTCCTGCTATTTTTAAAAGCTTAAATGCTTGCACGCGACCAGTTGTTTCTAAGTGTGGTCCTCTGCAAAGGTCCTCAAAATCACCTTGAGAGTAATAGGATATTTCTTCAGTGTCTGGCAGCTCAGTAATAAGTTCCATCTTAAATGTTTGGTCTATTTGAGATGTTTTTGATAATGCTTGTTCCTTAGTGAATACGCATTTAGTTATTGGTAGATTGGTTTTGACTATTTTCCTCATTTCCTCTTCAATTTTAGGTAAATCAGATTCAGAGATAGGAGACGGAAATTCAAAATCATAATAGAATCCGTTTTCAATGGAAGGTCCTATTCCAAGTTTAGTGCCTGGATAAAGTCTCATTACTGCTTGCGCAAGGATATGTGATGCTGTATGTCTGAGAGTGTTTAAGTCGGTCATTTTAATTCAAATTAACAACTATGCCATAAGGAAATACATCATCAAGTGTATTGCCTTCATCATCTAAAAATAATTGGATTGGTATCTCTTTTTGCATAGGTGAGGTATTAATCAGCATTGCTTCATCATGGAAGATAATCCCTGGATGAGGTAGAACTTTACTTGTTATTAGCTTAGGCAACATATTGCTTTTAATTTTATCAGACCCAAACTTTTTAGGAGATAGGCTATCTCCAACTTTCTGAAGTAGAGAGTCAATAGTAGTTTTATCCTTAAGGAATATCTGGATATGGTGTTCTTTCTTAATAACTTTAAATTTGTAAAGTATTGAATCCCATATTTTGACTAGGATGTTTTTTCTTCTGGAGATTTTCTTATTTTTTAAATATGAACGTTTGTATTTTTTAAATATTTCACTTTTATGCATTGTAGTAACTAGTATTTCTTTAGATATTTCTTCGAATTGTTTGCTAATTTTATTAAGTAAATCTTCGAGCGCTTGTTCTGGTGATTCGCCAATACCTTTAGGACCTACGAAATGGGTAGTTGTAACCTCAAATTCGGTGTCAGAAAGTTCTGTTAAATGGAAGCGAATATCTGGTTCGTGAGTTTGTATATTTTCCATATGTAAATCGTAACATTTAATATGGTCAGTGTCTATCAAAAGTGATGCAACTTTTGCCTAATTAATATCTCTTTTTTGTGATTTATTTTGGTAGAATTTATTTAAAGAGTTGCAGTGCTTCGTTTCTGGTTTTTGGGTCTGTGTCAAAGACACCTCTAACAGCTGATGTTACCATTGAAGTTCCTGGTTTTTGTACTCCTCGCATACTCATACAAAGATGTTCAGCCTGAATATATACCATAACTCCTTGTGGTTTGAATTCTTTCATGATGAAGTTTGCTATTTGAGTTGTTAGTCTTTCTTGTAATTGAAGTCTTTTAGAGAAAGTGTCAGTAATTCTTGCTAATTTGCTGATCCCAGATATTTTTTTATTGGGGATGTAGGCAATGCTTGCCGTTCCAAAAAATGGCAACATGTGATGTTCGCACATAGAATAGAAAGGGATGTTTTTGGCTATTACCATCTCTTGATGGTTTTCGTCATGAAAAAGCTTGATGTGTTCTTTTGGATTAGCTGATATTCCAGAGAATATTTCCTCATACATTTTAGCTATTCTTTTAGGAGTTTCTATCAGACCTTCTCGTTTAGGATCTTCTCCAATTGCTTCAAGAATACTTTTGATAGCTTTTTCTATTTTTTTATTATTAATTTTTTTCATTTGTTGTCCTTAGTAATTTGTATTGTAATTAATAAATCAGCTTGATTCAAGTTTATTATTTATTCATTAACTTTTCTCTGGTTTTTTATCAATATCAAGATATAATACGAATCGAAATGAAAATGGAATTAATTTTTACAGATAATCTCGAAAATATTCTGGCTCTTATTAAGAATAATCCCAATAGTATTTTTGAGACTTTTGAGTTTTTTGAGAAGAATTTTAATGAAATCTTATTACAGAGATTATGTAATAATTTAAAGGAAAGAGAGATTGATATATCTTCTCAGCTGAGTGTTTATCATCTTGAAACTCTTTATATTGAGGAGAATCTTCTTGTTTTTCAGTCTGAATTATCTATTATTTTAGATGCTATTATAAGACAACTTGAAAAAGGTAATTATGATCTGTATGACTGGACTGTGAGGTTTCGAGATAGGCTGACCAAGACAATAACTACATTTAATGTTCAATTAAAACAAAATGAATTAAAAAAACATGCTAATAAATTATATTCCAAATTACTTTTTAATGGATTAAATAGTAAAAAATTTGAAATGATTACTGGTTTTATGGATACAATAGACAGTTATTGTAAAACCAGGAGAATTATTTCTGTTATGTTTGATACATATATGGATGGACCTATAGAAGATATTCAAAAAAATAAGGACATGATAGCAATAAAATTAAAAGAAATATTTAGATTACTTGAGATGGCCTATTCACAGATAAATAACAAAGGAATATTGAAAATGTCATTTCTTTCCAAAGATACCCTAAATGAAAACAGAAAAGACATTATTTGTGAAATTGACAATTTGGTTTCTGTAGTTTTTAAGTCTTTTTCTGAAAATGACATAGACCTTGTAAAACAAGGACTTACTATGATTAGACCAGACGTTAAGGCACAACTTAAACAAAAGATAGTAGGTATGGATAAAAGTATATTAGCAGAGAGTATGAGTCTAGAAGGTGTTTTTTATAGAGCAGTAAGGTATGCTAATCAGCTTTGATTTGCACGACGTATGTTTTGCAAATGATGTCATGTAGAGCTAGATGGTCTTCGTTTAATAAAGCATAGATAAATCCAAGATAGAAAAAAGAGCTTATTAGCTTCCCGATTGTTTCTCTGTAGAACATTCTCCAAAATCTGGCTGGTTGATTGTCTATAGAAGAAATTACTTGAAGTTTCATTATGTATTTACCTGGGCTGGAGCTTTTTGAATAGAATACACAGAGTATGCTTAAGTAAATAAACAGAATCATCACATAACTTTCTGTAGCTGTTTTTGACATAGGAGAAATTATGGTGGTAACTGCAAAGGTAAGCATTGATGTAATCATAAATGCAGATAAGCGTTGTGAAAAAGTGGCTCTTTCTAGTTTCATGTTTCTATTATAACGGGGAAAAGATGAATAGAGGAATGGATGAATAGATGAATAGATGAAGACTAAGCTCGCTATGCTCTCAGACAAAAGACAAAAGACTAAAGATAAAAACGCTGTCATTCCGCACTTGATGCGGAATCCATGGGTTCATCTTTGTAACTAAGATTAAAAGATGAAAGGGAAAAAGTAAAAGGGAAAAGATAGTTGGTTTTATCTATAGATAATCTAGTGTAATAGTAATAAAATAAATTCATGATATTTATTAAACAGCTTATTAGTATTTTAGGGTTTATTATGAGCAATGATTCTCCAAAGCAGATGGGGTGGGGGATATCCTTAGCATTGTTATATTCACTTATGCCAGGATTCAATTTGATACATCTCCTCTTGTTTGTGTTTGTTTATTTGGTTCGAGTGCATTTGCCTAGCTTTCTATTATTTGCGATAGTTTTTAAGATTTTCAATAATCAGGCATTATTGTTGGTGCATCACGTTGGTTATTTTTTGCTTTCGGCTGAGTCGCTAAAAGCTTTTTGGACAACTTTGTATAATCTTCCAATAGTTCCGTTTACCAAGTTTTATAATACTTCGGTTTTAGGTGGATTAGTTGTTGGTATTATCCTTTTGTATCCAACTCAACTTCTATTTGTTAAGGCAATCCTTTATTATCGCAAGAATTATCAGACCAAGGTTAATAATTATCTCGAGAAATCCAAAGTAGTTAAAGTTTTAAAATCATCGAAGATTTATCAGATTTATTTAAAATACCATGAGTTGAGGCAAGTCCTATAATGATTAGGAAAAAGTATTTCATTCCTTTTGTAATTATACTATTAGCACTTATTATTTTTAGGTTTTTCTTTTTGGATAATTTAATTAAATATAGTATTGAAAAGTCTTTTTCTTCTATCCCAAACCTGATTGTTCAAATAGATAGTCTTAAGTTACAGATTTTAAAGGGGGATATGACTATTAATGGAATGGCGTTTATTTGGGAAAATTCTGAGAAGGCCAATTACATTGATAAAATAATGTTTGATATTAATACTCCTCAATTATTAAGAGCAAAGTTTGTTATAAATGATATGGAAATAATTGGTATTAGAACAGTCGCTAAGGATCAATTGGTGTGGAGTCCTAAAATTAAGAAGGAGAGTCAAGCAAAGAAGGTTGCGTTACGTTTGGCAGGGAGCGTTTTATCCTATTACTCAGCAGAGAAGATTAGTGAACGTTTGGAAATAAATAAATTATTAGATGTTAGTCAGGCAAAATTTACAGAAACTTTAAATATTGAACTGTCTGAGATTCGGGCTTCTTATGATAATTTGCAAAAGATCTTAGCATCTGATGATTTAGAGAAGAGATTAAAGGAATTAGAGTCTGCTATTAAGGTTTTAGAGCAGAATAAGCCAACTGACTTTATGAAGATTCCTCAGTATATTCAGGATATATCTTCACTTAAGAATCAGTATGACCAAGTTAAGAAAGCATATGAAAATAAGCAGTCTGCCATAACACAGTTTCAAAATAGGATTAGTTTATCGGGTAAGAAAATAGATGAGGCTGGAAAGTTAGATATGGCTTTGCTTAATAGTAAGATTAAGTTTGCTGATCAAAAGAAACAGTCACTAGTTACAGATATCATTGGAATAGAGGTTAAGAAATATGTTGAGATAGCTAATAAAGGGATTGCTGTAGTTAAGGTGTTAAGAGGTGATAAGCCAAAGCAAAAGAAGATTCAATTTAAAGGCGTAGATATAGCTTTCCCCATAAAGGATACTTATCCAGTTTTTTATATAAAACAACTTAAACTTGAGGGAGTAGATAAGCAAGGGAATATTTTTAAAGGTAGAGGTAGTAACATCACTAATAAGCAAACAATAAGAAACTTACCGTCTAGATTAGAGTTATTTCAGAACTATGGTTCTTCTGCTTCTTTTGTTGGGATAACCTTAGATCTTCGTGAAGACGTAAAGGTGCTTGTTAATGGATTTATATCTAATCACGAACTTAAAAATAAATACTGGGATACTGTTCAATTCCCTTTGCTTATAGTTGATGGGAAATATGATGTAAATATGAATTTTGGCTACGTCAAAAATACTATATCATCGCTTGTAAGGCTTAAGACTGCTGGACTTAAGCTGACAGTTGACCCATCGCTTGAGAATAGGTCAGTGCTTGAGAAGTATTTCTTTGAAAGTTTAAGTGAGATACCTTATTTTGCATTAGATATAAGGCTTGATGGGGACAAGCTAGGAATAGATACAAATGTTGATGAGTATATGATGTCAGCAACTCAGAAATTAATTAATAAAGAAATAGAAAAGGTAGTACAAAACTATGCCACACAGTGGCAGAGTTTTGTTAAACAGCAAGAAGAAAACTTCAAGAAAGAAGTTGCTAAGTTAGTTATTTAGCCTTAATTCTTTTTTGGTGCAGGAATAATCAGAACATCATCTATTTTTAAATGTTCTATGTCCTTTCCATTGTTTAGTTTACTTGTTTGGATTTTAAATTTGTCGAAATCGCCTAAGGAATCTGGTCCACCTTTTGCTTTATATATTTTCCAAAGGTTGTCACCTTTATGAATAGTAACTGTTAATATCTCTTGAATCTTTGGCTTTTGAGCGGTTTCCACTAAAGCATCTTTTTCTTGATTAACTTTAGGTGGTGTTGGTTGTTGTGTAGTACTTTTCTTTTCAGAAAGAAGGTCTTGCAAAGCGAGTATTGTGTCTGAATGAAGGCATATTTTATTAAATGTATCTTTAGAAAGATCGGTTATTTCCTTTTTAGTAGAAGGTGACATTGTTACAACGTAGCCTTGGTTTAGTCCATTAGTTCTTTGAAATTTATCTAAGAATTTAATTATTATATTTGTAGTATTCTTTGGGTCTTTGATAAGTTCTTCTGCAAATGAATTATATTCAGGATTTTTATTAATAGCTAATAGGCATATTAGTTCTAAATCTTGATATCTTGGTGATTTTTCGTAGTCTGCTCCAAGTTTTAGGACTATTGGACGATCCAAATCTTTGTAATCTTTAGTTGTAACTTGTCCTTGGATATTGTAGGTAGCTATTAAATATCCATTGTCATCACTTTTAGGGAGAGGTGCTGAACTAGCTAGGTTGTCAAGTTTTTTGTTTATGGACTCTGGGGTAAGTGCAGTTTGTGCTTGTTTGATTTCTTCCATTCCTAGTACTTTTGTATCAAACCATAATAAGTTTGGAATGTTGTTGGATTCAATATCCTGTAATACATTTTTAATTATTAATGAGTCTATTGTGCTTACTGTTCCTTTTTTGCTTATATCAAATAATGGATTGATAGCTATTTGTGCCTCTGGTGTAACATTCTTGAAGTTACTTAATATGTTGGACTTAATGTTGTTTGCACTTTCTGAAAAATTTATGTCTCCCATTTTATAATTCTCCTTTAAATATGTATTTTAAATTATCTTAAAAGTATTTATATATATTTATCGTATGAATTAATAAATATTCCCATAATTTTATTTGTATATCATATGGCTTGATGTAGATAAATTTAGGATTGATGTAAAAGCTTAAAAGAAGATTTTTTTATTAATATAATATTTTGTAGCACAATATTACAGCCTTGAGCATCTTGGCTTCATGTAACAACAATATTAAAACTTCAAGAAAGAAGTTGCTAAGTTAGTTATTTAGCTTGTACTGGAATAAGTATTTTTTGTCCAATACTGATTTTACTTGGATCATTAATATTGTTTAATTCTATTAAGCTATCAGTCGTTACCTTATATTTTTTTGCAATTCCTGAAAGAGTATCATCTTTAACTACAAAATATTCTTTATTTTTAATTTGAGGTGCAACTTCCAAGGGTGCAGTTTCTTTACTCGTTGTTGTTGGTTTCATTTCTTTAAGGTCTTTTATGATTGCGTTTCTTGTTTTGATTCCAAATAGACTATCAGTTGTTGGTAGCCCTACACTTCTTTGATAATTAGCTAAAGCGTAATGTAGTACCTGTGCTTTTGATTCTTTAGAATAGCTTTTTTCATTGTTTGAAATAAAACCTTTTTTTTCGAGGAAATTCGCAAGGTTATTTAAAAAAGCATCTGATCTTTCTTCATCTATTTTATACTCAATCATGTTTACAAAATTTTTGTCGTCGTTAAAATATGAAGACATTTCCTCTAATTCTATAGCGCTTATATCTTTGGTGGGACTAGTTTTGAATTCTTCTAAGAATTCAGAACATCTTTTTAAATCCTTCTTAGCAGCGTTCTCTTCCATCATCCAAAGACCATCAGGATAATGTTCTTTTTGCTTATCATTTCCAGTTAGTATAGCAACATCGGCTTTGGAAATACCTTTATCTTGAAATATAAGATTCTCCTGAAAAACCTTTTGATTCATTTCGAAAAGTTTACTGTTATTATCTAATAATGACTCAATGAATGCTTTTCCTGCTTCTGACTTAACTTCAGTTTTGAATTTCATTAATTCTTCTTTACTGATAAGTTTATCTTCACCGGCTATTTTGTCAAAATTCTTTGCAATGTATAATGCTCCTGCTTGTGCACCTGCTTTCGATATGCTTGGTTCGCTCATTTTCTAATCTCCTTTATTTATTATATTTCTTCAAATTCATTGTGATGGAATACTTTATTAAAACATTCCACAAAATTTATCGTATCTTTCTTTGTTTTGTTGCAGTAAAAGTAACTTGGTAGATTAACAGGTAGGAGTAGTGAGTTAAGTTCATATGGTTCATGCTTAAGATTATTAAGAGTTTTAATGTAATTTTCTGTTTTGTCTAAGTTAATATTCTCATTTTCATAAAAATTGCTGATAATATTTTTTATATTTGAGTTTTGTTTTAATGGGTATTTGACATAGTTTGGGTCTTCGCCTGTTAGATGCTTAGGAAGATTAGGTAGTAAAACAGTATCTCCTTTATATAATTCTGATGAAAGTATTAGGTTGAATTGTTCAAGGAAAAGGATAACATCTTTGATCTTTTTGATATCCCCATAGTTTTTTTTAATAATGGACTCTAAGGTCTCTTGTTCTTCTGTAACTATGTAACTTCTGTTTCTGACTATATTCATCAAAACTCCCACCCTCTTTCTCTGAATCTAAATTGAATATGCCCCGGAATGAATGGTTTTAAACATTTTATTTTTACGTAAGGCTTTAAGCTTTAAGCTTTTAGCATTTGGCTTTATAATAACTTTATGAAAGTGAAATTATTTGATACTACATTACGTGATGGAGAACAGAGTGAGGGTATATCCTTTACTGTTTCTGACAAAATCAAGATAGCTAAGTTGCTTGATGGTGTTGGCATGCATTATATCGAAGGTGGCTGGCCAGGTTCTAATCCTAAAGCTGTAGAGTTCTTTGATGCTATGAGAGCAGTTAAACTTAAAAGAGCAAAAATGGTTGCTTTTGGTAGCACAAAGCGTCCTGGGAGTAGTGCAAAAGATGATGCTAATCTGCAAGCAATAGTTGGTTCTGGCGTCAGGGTAGCTTGTATATTCGGTAAGACCTGGGATTTTCATGTTACACATGCGCTTAAAATTAGCTTAGAAGAGAATCTTGAATTAATTACTGACTCAATTAAGTTTTTAAAAGAAAATATGGATGAAGTGTTCTTTGATGCTGAACATTTTTTTGATGGTTACAAAAAGAATCCAGAATATGCTATAAAATGTTTACAATCAGCAGAAGCAGGAGGCGTTGATGTTATTGTGCTTGCTGATACAAATGGTGGTACATTAACTCATGAGATTGAGTCTATAATGCAAGTTGTTAAAACGAAGATAAAAACACCTTTAGGCATACACGCTCATAATGACTCAGAGTTAGCTGTCGCGAATTCCTTAACTGCAATACATAATGGGGCAGTTCAAGTTCAGGGGACGATTAATGGCTATGGTGAAAGAGCTGGTAATGCTAATTTGTGTTCAATAATCCCTTCACTTAAGTTGAAGATGAAAATTGATTGTATCTCTGATGAGGATTTAAAATCTTTAACTGAAGTTTCAAGGCATATTAGTGAGATAGCTAATCTTCCTCATAATAATCATTTTGCGTATGTTGGCAAAAGTGCTTTTGCCCATAAAGGTGGGATTCACGTTAGTGCAATTAATAAGCATTCAGAAACATATGAACATATAAAGCCAGAGCTTGTAGGTAATGAACAGAGAGTTCTTGTTTCTGAGCTATCAGGAGTTAGCAATCTAAAGTATAAGGCTGAGAAACTAGGGATAGATATCGATAATTCAGCTCCAGCTGTTAAAGAATTACTAAAAGAGATTAAAGAATTAGAAAAGATAGGGTATCAGTTTGAAGAAGGTGAAGCAACTTTTGAATTAATGCTCAAAAAAGCAACTGGTCAATATCAAAGTTTCTTTGAACTTGTTAGCTTTAGAGTTATTAATGATAGGTTCGAAAAGGATGATTATCATTTAGTTGAAGCAACTGTTAAGTTAAAAATTAATGGTGAAATCATTCATACTACTGGTGAAGGAACTGGTCCTGTAGGAGCGCTTGATCATGCTTTGAGAAAAGCTATTGAAGAAAGATTCCCAGAAATAAAGACAATGCACTTAGTAGATTACCGAGTAAGGGTTCTTAATAGTACTGATGGTACAGATGCTAAAGTAAGAGTAATTATAGAGTCGCAAGATGACCAAGAGACTTGGGGTACAGTTGGTGTAAGCGCCAATATTATTGAGGCAAGTTGGTTTGCTTTGGTAGATAGCATTGAATATAAACTATTAAAAGAAAGAATTAAGTAATGACTGATAAAGTTAAAATTGGTGGTTGTGATGTTGAAGCATTAGCAAAAGAATATGGAACACCGCTTTATGTGTTAGATATTCAAGCTGTTAGAAAAGTCGCAGCTGATTATCTTTCTATTAAGAATTATTATAATAATTCTAGAGTATCTTATGCTAGTAAAGCATTATCTTTAACTGCACTTTACCAAGTTCTAGAGCAGGAAGGTTTTTTCTTTGATGTAGTATCTGATGGTGAGTTCTATACTATGCTTAATGCTGGTGTTTCTGCTGATAAGGCTTATTTCCATGGAAATAACAAAACGATTAATGAAATTAAATATGCTTTGGAACAAGAAATTGGAGTGATTGTAGTTGATAATGTTGATGAGCTGAATACAATTCACGAGGTATACACAACGCTTGGCATTACTAGTAAGGTGACGATTATGGTTAGAATCGTTCCTGAAATCGAAGCACATACTCATGAGTTTGTCAGAACAGGGCAACGTGACTCTAAGTTTGGTGTTCATTTGGAAAATGTCATTAGCTTTGTTGCGACTGTTAAAAAGTATAAAGAATTTGATTTTGTTGGATTTCATGCACATATCGGTTCTCAGATATTCGATACCGATCCTTATCATGTTTTAATAGATAAATTGATTGATTTAGCCGTGGATGTTCACAAGAAAACTGGAGTATTAGCATCAGCCATAGATATTGGTGGTGGCATTGGGATTAAATATGTTAAGGATGACGATCCTCCTAGTGTTAGAGAATTTGTAGCCAGTATTGCAGAGAGTATGAAGTCAGCATTAGAAAGAGTTAATTATCCTATACAACCATTATTAATTTTAGAGCCTGGAAGATCTATTGTAGCTAATGCTGGAGTGACAATTTATTCTGTAGGTGGTGTTAAAGAGATAAAAGGGCTTAAAAATTATATTTCTGTTGATGGCGGGATGGCAGATAATCCAAGGCCAATAACCTATGGTTCAGTTTATTCTGCTGATATTATAAATAAGTCTAAAGATAGTTTAAAGAAATATTCTGTTGCAGGTAAATTTTGTGAATCAGGAGATGTTTTATTAAAAGATATTGAGTTGCCTGAAGCTCAAAAAGGTGACTTGTTAATGGTTTATGCGACTGGTGCGTATAATTATTCTATGTCTAGTAATTATAATAGGTATAGAAAACCAGCAATGGTATTTGTCGAGAACAACAAGGCTAAATTGGTTTTAAAAAGAGAAACACTAGAAGATATAATTCGTAACGATGTGAGGATAGATTAATGTTTATAGATTCATTATTTTTTTTAAGGTGGCAAGACATTGTAGATATTCTGATTGTCGCTTTTATTATTTATAATATACTTCTTTGGACTAGGAACAGAAATGCAAATAAATTGCTTCAAGGTTTTATTGTTATTCTAATTTTGTATAGTATTAGTCATTTCCTCCAGCTCTATACAATTGATTG
>CAZXTL010000014.1:34566-47434 GCA_964643725.1 uncultured Candidatus Marinamargulisbacteria bacterium | reverse complement strand
ATCTCAACCATTTAAATTCCCCTTCTTTGCCTTTAGCTGGCAAACATAAAAATAAGAATAAGTGCTATTACAAGAGAATAAATACCTGTAGACTCTGTAACTGCTTGCCCGATAAGCATAGTTCTTGTTATAAGACCTGCTTGTTCTGGTCTCTTTGATACTCCTTCACATGCTTTACCTGCTGCGTAACCTTCTCCAACTCCTGGTCCAATAGCTCCTAGACCCATTGCTATCCCTGCACCTAATAACGCTGCTGCTTTAACTAATTCTCCATCCATTTTTTGCCTCCTTATTTTTTCTAATTTTCTTTATTTAATCTAAACCTTATCAAAATATAAACATCAAAATCATCGCTATTACTAAAGAATAAATAGCTGTTGATTGCGCTACTGACTGTCCCAAAAGCATGGTTGTAGTAACATTTTTACTAGATTCTGCGTTATGCCCTATAGCATCAACCGCCATCTCTGCAGTCATACCACAGCCATATCCAGGACCTATTGCTCCAAAACCCATTGATAAGCCAGCTCCTAATATAGCTGCATTGTGTAATATAGTTTGTGCATGAGTTTGAAAAATAAGAAGCAATGAAACTACTAAAGCAAAAATTACCGACGTTTGAGTAACTGCTTGGCCTATAAGCATACATATCATTAGTCTACTTGAATTTTCAGGTTTACGAGCTATACCTTCACAAGCAGCACCAACAGTAAGTCCTGCACCAATCCCTGGGCCAAGAGCACCTAACCCTATACTTAAACCAGCAGACATATATGCAAACATAGACGTAAGGGATGTAGGGTCTCCACCTTTAAATAACAACATCAATGAAACAAGTAATGCAAAAATACCAGATGTCTCAGTAACAGCTTGTCCAATAAGCATAGTCCTTAATATCAATCCGCTAGAATCTGGTTGTCTAGTCATTGCTTTAAGCGCCTTACCTGCAGCGTAACCAACACCAGAAGCAGTACCTAATGCTCCAATTCCAACTGAAAGACCAGCTCCAACATATGCACCCATTAATCCATAACTAAACATATAACCTTACTCCTTTATCGCAACAGCTATATAAGTAACTGCTAGCATTGTAAAAACAAAAGCCTGAATAGTTCCAGAAAATAATCCGAAGAATGCTCCAAGGAAAGTTGAAGCAACAATATAAACAACAGAAAAAATAAGTGCTAACACTGACTGGAATGTACCAGTTAATATACTTACTGAAGAATAATCAACAACTGGAATCATAGAATATAACAAATAACTTATTATAGTAACTATTATTGAACCACCTAAAAGATTACCAAATAATCTAAACGAATGAGAAACAACTTTTGCTAATTCACCAATAATATTCAAATAAAAGAAAGGATTAATCCAAAATAACAACAACCAAATACCACTAGACGGCAATGGATCCATATAACCTTTGAAATAACCAACAATCCCTTTTACTCTTATCGCAGAAACATGAACTACACATGCACTTAAAAGACCCATTCCTAAAGTAGTACTAAGGAACTTGGTTGGTTCTTGCAAAGCAGGAATATATAACAGCCAATGATAAGCAACATTAGGAATATAAGTAAACATATCTACAATGCTTATAAGAAAATAAATGAAATGCCAGATTGGAGGAATGTTCCCTAAATAGTTACAAAATAAAATAAATATGAAAAGCGTACAGATATATGGGACATAAGGTGTACCTAGTTTCTCACCCAAAGTAGCAAATGTAAGATCTCTAAATGTTTTATAATATATTTCCATAGCAACTTGAAGTTTGCCAGGAATTTTTTTCATTTTACGAGTACCAAAAAAAACTAGAGTTACGATAATGGCAATAACTATCCAAGTCATTAGAAGCATAATCGGACTATAGTTAATAGTTTGTCCGAAAAGTTCTATTTGCCATTTAAGTATCTTACCAATACTATCCATAATTCCCCCCAGTTCTACTCTGAATAAATTAACACACAAAATATAGTTTGTTAAGATATTCTAAAAATATTTATATATTAATATTTACTAGTGTTTTGCTACATTAACTGCGAAATAGTTTATTTGTTTAACTATTTCACATTAATTTAGTTAATTCCAATGCTTTATGGTAAATTTCCCCTCTCTTGAGTCATTCCCACAATATTTTGAGTCATTCCAGCTCTCTTGAGTCATTCCCGCGAAGGCGGGAATCTAGTATTTGTTTAATTTAGAATTTGATTATCTAAGAAATCAATTATAGACGTGGATTCCCGCCTGCGCGGGAATGACAATGACTTGCCATTAATCAATTCACCCATCACTCTAATATATATTGTTATTCACTATATTCTTTGCTATATTTAATAACATGATGTTAAGGAAAGCATTTACACTAATAGAGCTACTAATAGTAATGACCGTGATTGCTATATTAGCTGGTATATTAATACCTTCATTCAGAGGATACCAATCAGAAGCATGGATAATCAAAGCCGAAGGCGACATTGGAGCATTACAATTAGGTGTAGAAGCATATTTTAGAAAAAACACTAATGAATATCCTGATTCCCTTGAAGACTTACTTGAAGAGAATCCAAGATTCATAACCACTATGCCGTTTGACCCATTCAAAACTGACGGTAAGTTTTATGGATATGAAATCGTTTATAAAAATCCAGGGAATGAACCTTTCTATATTATTTATTCTCATGGACCAAATAGAGTTAAAAACTGGAGCTGGAATGCTACAAGAGGTTTTGTTATCATGGAATCTTCCAGTGATGATATTATCTTCACAAATGCCAGACTTCAATAATATCGAACTACTAACTTTAAAATAAAAATCTTTTATGCAATAATACAGAGGTTAAGATAAAATACGGAGGTAAAAATGGCGCAACAACTTGAGTGCAAACACGGAATATATAAACAAACATGTGTCCTTTGTCATGAACTAGATGACGAAGTAGTTATCAGAGAAAAGCAAGAAGCATTAACCATGAAGAATTGGCAGACAAGTTCATTCATGAGCAACTCAGCACACAATTCTGCCTTTATTGAGCAAGAATATGATATTGATAATGCTTATGATATCGAACCTATTGAAATAGATTCTGACGAAGAATAAACTCCATTTAATAGATTGTAATAAACAAAAAAACCTCAAGCAGTGCTTGAGGTTTTTTATTATCTAAAATTATTTAAAATGTTTATTAAAACGTATCCCAATTAAATAAATCTTTAACTAATTTCTGCCCCATTGTTGTATTATATACTATCTTTGAAAACTCAGCTCTTGTGATAGCTCTCTTTGGGTCAAAGGTACCATCATTATATCCGTTGATTAGTCCATTATCTACAGCAACTTCAATATACTTGGTAGACCATCTGGAAACAGATACATCTTTGAATCTACTTTTTAATGCTTTCTCTGGCACTGGTAATCCTTCTAAGATTACTAAGGCAGCAACTAGCTGTTCTCTTGTAAGACTTTCTTGTGGAGAAAATTCAGTTGGCGATGTTCCTATCATTAAACCAATTTGACCTACAAGTTGAATATAATCCACGAAAGGATGGTTTGCAATGTCAGTAAACTTATATCCCTTTGAAAGATCAATGCTCTTCATATCCAATCCTTTTAGCATATATAAAACTTTAGCATATTCTGCTCTAGTTACATTCGCCTCAGGATTATAGTTCTCAGCTGTAACAGGACGAAGTAAACCAAGGGAGGTTAATTCTTCAATGTATTTTCTTGCCCAGTTATGCTTATCAACATCATAAAAAGACATTAAATAAACTTGTCTAATCTTCAACTTTTGAAGAACTTTATTATCTTTATCAAGCACAGCAATATTAATTGCTTGTTTACCAAAATCGCTATATTTAACAGTTGCCTGTATTCTACTGTTCTTTATCTCTACATCAGTACCATTAATCTGAACTCTCGCAACTTGAGGAACAACTGTACCAATCACTTGATGCATATTCGCATAAGTAACTAATTTATCTTCTGGGCTCTTTATCTGCATATATTCATCAGTATAAACAGCCTCAGGCTTAAATAAATCAAAAGCTACTGAAAAATAATGAGTATTATTAGCAGAGAAATCATTTGGATCTAAAGAATAAGCATAATCAAAATTTATACCATCAAACTTAACGCCCATACCTAAAGAAAAAAGATTCTTAGCTTCTACATTTGCTGAGGAAATAGCCCATTTTTCATTTCCATATCCTGCTCTAAAAGCTAGATTACTATTTGGTTTATATTCAGCACCAAGTCTTAGACTAGTTTGTTGATCAACAATTCCCAAATCTAAAGAAAAATCTAATTCCTGATTTTTTGAATAAAAGAAAGTTCCAGGTTCTCTTCCTAAAAACTTATAAGCCCCACCTAAGGTTAGCTTTTGTTGCAAATCACCTTCGGTACCACCCTTAACTTTAAT
Organism: uncultured Candidatus Marinamargulisbacteria bacterium; assembly: GCA_964643725.1. Taxonomy (GTDB): domain Bacteria; phylum Margulisbacteria; class Riflemargulisbacteria; order GWF2-35-9; family DYQY01; genus DYQY01. The sequence continues at coordinate 43,004 of CAZXTL010000014.1, read as the reverse complement.
CTTTAAAGGAAGAAGGTTTTGATAAACTGCAGATAATCTTATAGCTTGATTGAATTCATATATTGCACCTAAGTCAGCATTAAAAACAGAATTATTAAAGTTAACGTCATTAGCATTCGCATATCTATATTTTCCAGTTAATCCTAAAGACAATTGTTCATCTATCTTTGAAGATACACTCCCTAAAACAGTAATATCATTATATCCAACCATACCACTATAGACGTAACGACCTTCTGTAAAATCAGCTATAGGAATACTTGTTCCAATATAATAAAAACCAAGACCATAACTAATGTCACCTGGGAACACTACTGCTCCGTTTAGCAAATTAACATCAGAAAAAAGATTGCTTTGCATAATACCAGCCTGAGCTTTTTCATGCTTACCAATAGACGCTGGATTAACAAATACAGCAGAATAATCATCAACTAAAGCAGAATATGCATTACCAACCCCAATTCCTCTAGCACTTGTGTAACGATAAGCTGGATCTACCGAACCAGTAGAAAACAAAAGACCGATTAAACTAACTCCTAAAACAATCTTTAATGCTTTCATGTCTCCTCCTTATTTTCTAGTTACCAGGAACTTGCTGGTACCTAACACAGACTTGCCGTGTACTATTTGAATAAAATACATACCAATTGCTAACTTGTCACCGAAGGCATCTACACCATTAAAGCTAACTTGGTTATAACCAGCGTTTCCACCTTCAAATCCTTTGTAATATAAGTTCTTCCATACAACTTGACCTAATAGGTTGTAAACATAAATTGAAACATCTGATTCAGCTGTTAGCTCATAAGCAATATCCATAGGATCAATACTATTTGGATCATATGGCATTGGGTAACATAATACTCTTGATCCAGGTTTTAAGGTAACGACTGACGTTGCATCTGCTACCATTAATACTTTATTTACAATGTTTGATTGTCCATCAACAAGCCAATTAGCTATAGCAAAAATCTGTAAATCATTAATCCCAGCATCAATTAGATTCAAAGAAATAACAACAACATTAGAAGAAACAGAAGCAGTTACAGTAACAGAGTCATTTAAAGTAACTCCTTTTGATTTAACAACTAAGGTGAAACTGTGAGTTATAGAAGCCTCAGTGTCGACAGTCACAATTAAAGTAAGATTTCTACTGACATAATCACCATTTCTGACACTTAAAGTTGGTGAACTACCCTGTACATAATGAATGGTTTCGTTGACTGTAATTTCAGGAGTATATGAAAATAAGCCACCATCTAAAATCATAAGAGCTTTATCAGCGGTCGTCACTCCAGAATACATACCAAGGTTATTATCGTTGTAAGCAAATACAGAGTAATAATAAACATCATTTGTAATCATTGGTTCAGTAAATGTATTACCTGTAACTAAAAATTGTTTTCCTTCTGTTTTACTAATTGGGAAAGTACCAGAATATGGATAAGTTGTTACATTTCTAACCACGTAGTACCCATTTGCTCCTATTGAACTATTCCAGTTAAGCTTAGATGAATGACCAACTATATTAGCACTTAAGTGCTGAACATCTTGAGGTGTTCCATATAAGAACGAAACATCATCAATAATGATCTGACCATTGTCGTTTGTTTTACCTATCTTTAACTGTACAGCTAATGCTTTCTTTAATACATCTATTAATGCAACTTTTGTTCCCCAGCTATTATCCTGAACCATATCAGAGAAATATACCTTATATATATTCCAAGTTCCAACATTAGTTACAGTAAATTGATACGAATGTCGATTATAATCTAAATAAATAGGAGAATCTATTTCCAGTCTGATATCAGCCGAAACCTTTGCCTTAAACTGAACTCCACTGAATCTTGAAATATCTTGTGTATTATTTGTAATAACATCTAGTCCAAAACCAATTCCTACAAATGGATTAGATGCTGCATTATTAACATCATAAGATACAAATAATGCTTTTGAACCAGCGTTATTAGTGATGTTCATTGTAACTTCAGAATTACCAAAGTTAGGAGTACCGTTATCATTATAACTATAGATAGCTCCTGACCATGCATTAACATCTAATCCTCTTTTATCAAAATCAGTAATAAGCGTATCTTTTACAAAAAGAACAGAAGAAGCTGTAACTGGTTCAGAGTATCTCTTAGCACTGTTGTAAGAATAAACTGTATAGATATAGTTAATCATGTAATCTAATGAAGAACTATTATCTATAATTGTAGATAGAGCTCCTTGATAAACCTTAGTTCCTTCATTTACATTCATTGCATAATTACTAGTTGTTCTGATAACTATTACACCAGTTGCTCCAGCTGGTAATGTCCAGCTTAATGTTCTATCCAAACTTCCTTCAGTTGTAGCAATGTTTAATGTGCTAACTTTAGCAACTAAGATACTTGGAATATCTTCAGTTACAAATCTTATTTGATCTACCATAAAAGACCCTTCACCTAACATTTCGGAAGCCTTAAACTTTATTGAGTCAGCTATTTGCATAACATTATTAAATGTTATTTGTTCGCCCCATTTTGGTTGTCTGAAATCGCTAAATGGTATTCTATATAGTGTCCATCCACTGTTTAAATCACCTAAATCAACTGCGTAATCATTCCAAGTTGTATATAATGGACTACCAATTTGTATTGCTAATCTGTTATCACCTTTTACATAAAACTCAATACCTTTATAGATTGAAAGATCAATTGTATTCTTAGTAACTGCATTAGGAGCATTCTGTGTAATATCTAAACCAAATCCAATAAATGGGTAGACAAAACCATCTTTTATATTATAAGTAATTAAGACTGACTTTTTGGAACCATTAGCTCCATCCAATGACTCATTAAGTGTTACTATTGAATTCCCAAAGTTTGGTGAAGCTGCGTCATCATACACATAATTGTATCCACCAAAGAAATTAGCATCATTCCATTTTTTATCAAAATTATCTAAGGTAAATCCATCGTTAATTTCAGCTGGGATACTACCTGCATCACCAGTAACTAAATATAGTTCATCTATCTGGAACCAACCATTTGTTCCAGCTACTTGAGGATAGGCCTTAAACTTAATTGCAATCATTCTCTTTAAGGCAGTAATAAGATCAACTTGTATTCCCCAGTCATCCTGAGAAAAATATGAGAAAGAAATAACATATTCTTTCCAATTATCACTTAGTGTAACTGCATTAAAATAATGATTTTCATTACTTATAACATCTTTTGTAGTTTCTAATTCAACAGCTAATTGACCTGATCCCTTAGCAAAGAATCTAATAGCTCCAAAGGTTGATAAATCCATTTCTGCTTTGCTAGGTTTTAAATCTAAGCCATATCCTGAATAAACATAACTTGTTCCTTGAAGAATATAATTCTGTCTATATGATTTAGTAGTCCCGTTAGCGCCTTCATTTAGTATTGCATAGCCCCATAAAGAGTCATCATTTCTATAAGGATAATTATATCCACCAAATTCATTAGTTGTGAAAGCAGAGATATCTGTTTCAAAATTCTCCAATAATAATCCATTTACTGAAGTTACATTACTTGTAGGATTTGGTGTAGGTGTTACAGGGTCAACAGTAGGAATAACAGGATTAGTAGTTGTTCCTCCAGCATAAAAAACTAAATTTGCTGTATTAAGATAGATATCTATTGCGGCAGGTACGTAATTTATAGTTAGTACATCATTAAACCCAAAACCTTCAGATGCTGTCCAAGCAACAAGCTCTACACTAACAATTGGACTAGGTAATGGTTTACCATCTTTATCCCTAAAAGAATTCATAATAAATCTATTTCTATATCCCTTAGGACCATCGATATCTTTATTATAAGCATTTTTATAAAGTATAACTTGTGGAATACTATATTCGGATTGGTCATTTATCGCTCTAGCAAAAATTAAAACATCATTACTTACTAGGGTATTAATTGAATCTACCTTATATACTTTATCAAAAGATATTTTACTGGGTGCATCAAACATTGAATCGTTCGCAGTTTTAACTGTAAAATTTTTAGTGTCATTTAAATAAGTAATTCCACCACTTTTAATTTGAAAAACATAATCTGTTGATAAGATTAGACCATTAACTACTACTATATGAATATTATCAGAAACACTTGAACCTCTAAGGTCATATGCTGTTGTATTTGGAATTAAGCTACCCCACTCAATGTAGCCTTGCTCTGCTTGGTCTGTATACCAAACCACAGTAAAACTAGCATCTGTTACATCAACAATCCTAACTTCTTTTGGAGTTTCAGCAAAGCTTAATCCCATAAAGGTTAAAAAGAAAAAACTTAATAAAAATAATCTTAACTTCTTCATTACACTCTCCTATTATTTTCCTACAATAATCTATCGAAGGAAAAAAACATAATTCCCATGATTTTACATGTATTTTTATGAATATATATTACTTATAAGTATAGTATATTGAAAGGAAAAATCAACTAAAAAAAAGGGAGCTCAATAGAGCTCCCTTTTCAATCATAACAAGAATAATTGTCTTACTAGAGATCCTTCTTTGGTGTCCAATTTACTGCCTCTGTTAACTTGATCATAAACCCATAAGACTTGAACGTAGCACCTACCGTAAAATCAGTACCTGTATTGTCTACCTTATACTGCAACCAACCATTATAATAAAAGTTATCATAAACCTTGATTTCGGTTGCTCTTAATGGAAGGTCAGAAACATCTACAATTCCATCTGCATTACGATCATTGATTTCAGCTAATAACTCACTTGCCTTATAAGCTTTACCTGCTGGTTTACCTAATAAGTTCCAACCAGTAATAAATGAGTATGACTGAGGCATAGTTGCAGTAACCGATGGAGTTATTGTCTTTTCAACACTACTATCAATATAATAACTATCACCATAATTAACAGTAAAGTCAAAATCACTCATATAAATAAACTTGCCATCGTTCCTATTCCACATAGCAGCATCTGCAATAGAACCTGCTCCTAGTTTAGATTCAAGATAAGCTACTATTGCACTGATCTTTTGGCCACCACCATTTACAACTGAGAAGAAATTCCAGCCAGTAAGCACATGTCTCAAATAACCCTGATTTGGATTAGTTCCAGCCAAATACTCTTGTAGATCATTAGAACCATCTGCATCGGTATCTGCAATATCACCACTTGGATTAATATTTGCAACATTTGGATCTAAGTCATAAAGCTCTTCCCAAAGGTTAGGTAATCCGTCTCCATCTGTGTCATCAGATGTTGGTACTATTGATAATACTATTTCATCAATCTTCATATTGATAACACCATTCTTTGTTGCAGAAAGGAATGAATATCCAACTAAGGATAGATTATCTAAATTGAGTACTCCATTACCACTAGCAATAGAATTCTTTTTAACAAACTTATTAAGTGCTAACGTGTACCATTTCCAATCTGTTGTAATAAGAACTTGCGTGAAACTATATGAATCTCCATCATTATCCTGTAATTGAATTTCTATTTTATCTCCTACGTTGCCATTCTTATTGTTTATATACATCACAAGTGACTTATAAACTTCAGGCATTGTATTTAGAGGATTGTAAATATAGGCACCTAAGAATCCTCCGAAATAATTAGTTGCTATTCCAGTCACCGATAATGATGTTGTTGGGAACCCTACTTGTGTACTGCTTGTAGCAGAAACACCTGTAGGTATCCATGTATATCCAACTCTTTCAAAGTTATCAATTAATGGGAAATGTGGTGTCCATTGATTAGGATTAGTTCTAGCAGAATACTCTGCAAGATCCGTCCATCCATCAACATCTGTATCACCTAAGTTTGGAACTAATGGATTAATACCATATAGTGTCTCAAACCAATTAGGTATTCCATCTCCATCTGTATCATCTGATGTTGGTGTTTTTGCAACATTGATACTATCAACATAGATCTTAACATTTCCTGTTGCTTTAGCTGACACAAGCTCTAGTCTAATGAAATTAGTTTTATTAAATTCTTTAATCCCATTCCCTGTCCCACCAGCAACAAGACTGAATCTATCTAACATCAACGTTAGATATGTCCATTTATTTAAATCGCCAACTCTTTGTTCAAACGCCCACACATCACCATCTGATTCAACAAGCTTTGCAACAAGTTTATCACCTACACTACCTTGAGCATTAATTAACATACTCAGTGACTTGTAGTCAGCTGTCCATTCAGATACATCAACTAATATATCTTTCTGAATTCCACTTACGTAATAATTACCTGTAGCTGTTCCGTTAAGTAATACTGAGTTCTGATAATTCCAAGAAACACTAACATCCGTTGTATTAGCTACTGCCTTAGTCATAATAGATGCAGCATCTAATATCCATAAAGCTAATCCATCTTCAAAATTATCAATAACTGGGAATAAATTCTTCTTTGTAGGATCTAATCCTCTTAAGTATTCATCAAGATCTGTAATATAATCACCATCTGTATCTTTAAGTGATTGGTCAGGATTTATATTCGCTACATTAGGATCCATTCCATACTGAATTTCCCACCAGTTTGGCAGTCCATCACCATCTGTATCATCTGATGTTGGCACTATTGATAGAGATATCTCATCAAGCTTCATATTAATTACACCGTTCTTTGTTGCAGAGATAAATGAATATCCTACTAAAGATAGATTATCTAAATTAAGCAATCCATTACCGCTAGCAACAGAATTCTTCTTAGATAATTTATCTAATACTATTGTGTAGTATTTCCAATCAGAAGTAATAAGAACTTGAGTGAAGCTGAATGCATCTCCATCATTGTCCTGTAATTGAATTTCAACTTTATCTCCTACTTTGCCATTCATATTATTTATAAGCATTGTTAATGACTTATAAACCGCAGGCATTGTGTTAAGAGGATTGTAAATGTAAGCACCTACGAATCCTCCGAAATAATTAGTTGCTATTCCAGTCACCAATAATGATGTTGTTGGGAATCCAACTTGAATAGATGTAGTTGCAGAAATCCCTTCAGCTAACCATGTATATCCAACTCTTTCAAAGTTATCTATAAGCGGGAAATGAGGTGTCCATTGATTAGGATTAGTTCTAGCAGAATACTCTGCAAGATCATTCCATCCATCAACATCTGTATCACCTAAGTTTGGAACTAAAGGATTAATACCATATAGTGTCTCAAACCAATTAGGTATTCCATCTCCATCTGTATCATCTGATGTTGGTGTTTTTGCAACATTGATACTATCAACATAGATCTTAACATTTCCTGTTGCTTTAGCTGACACAAGCTCTAGTCTAATGAAATTAGTTTTATTAAATTCTTTAATCCCATTCCCTGTCCCACCAGCAACAAGACTGAATCTATCTAACATCAACGTTAGATATGTCCATTTATTTAAATCGCCAACTCTTTGTTCAAACGCCCACACATCACCATCTGATTCAACAAGCTTTGCAACAAGTCTATCACCAATTTGCCCTTGAGCATTAATTAGCATCTTTAATGACTTATAGTCAGTAGTCCAGTCAAATACATCAGTTAAGATATTCTTTTGAACTCCACCAACATAGTAATTACCAGTAGCTGTTCCATTTATTAATAATGAATTCTGATAATTCCAAGAAACGTTAACATCAGTTGTATTAGCTACTACCTTAGTCATTGCTGATCCAGTATCAACTAGCCAATAAACAATTCCATCTTCAAAATTATCTATCTCTGGAAACAAATTCTTCTTTGTAGGATCTGTTCCTCTTAAATATTCGTCAAGATCAGTAATATTATCTCCATCAGAATCCTTTAAATCACCACTTGGGTTAACGTTAGCTACATTAGCAGACAATCCATACTGAATTTCCCACCAGTTTGGTAGTCCATCACCGTCAGTATCATCAGATGTTGGTACAGTTGATAGAGATATCTCATCAAGTTTCACGTTAATAACACCATTCTTTGTAGCAGAGATGAATGAATATCCAACTAATGTTAAATCAGAAAGATTAAGTACACTATTTCCACTAGCAATAGCATTCTTCTTTACTAATCTGTCTAATACTATTGTGTAGTATTTCCAGTCAGCTGTTATAAGTACCTGGGTAAATGCATATGCATCCCCATCTTTATCTTGGAATTGTAGTTCTAGCTTATCTCCTACTTTACCGTTCTTATTGTTTATAAGCATTGTTAATGACTTATAAACCGCAGGCATTGTGTTAAGAGGATTGTAAATGTAAGCACCTACGAATCCGCCAAAATAATTAGTTGCTATCCCAGTAACTTGAAGTGATGTTGTTGGAAATCCAACTTGTGTAGATCTTGTTGCAGAAATACCATCAGCTAACCATGTATATCCAACTCTTTCAAAATTATCAATTAATGGATAATGTGGTGTCCATTGTGTAGGATTTGTTCTAGCAGCATACTCAGCAAGATCATTCCATCCATC
>CAZXTL010000014.1:0-34466 GCA_964643725.1 uncultured Candidatus Marinamargulisbacteria bacterium | reverse complement strand
TAGGAATTCCATCACCATCTGTATCACCAGAAATATTGGAAGTAGATACGTTTATGTTATCAACATATACACTAACATTCCCAGTAGCTGTTGCAGAAAGTAACTCTAATCTTATGTGCTGTGTTTTATTGAATTCCTGTGTTCCATTACCTGCTCCACCTGAAATAAGTTGGAATCTATTTAATAACATTCCAAGATATGTCCATGCTTTAAGGTCTCCAACGTATTGTTCAAATTGCCATATGTCTCCGTCAGATTCAATTAGTTTTACCTTAACTCTATCTCCAACTTGACCATTAGCTTGAATAAGCATATTTAATGTCTTGTAACTTGTATCCCAATCTCCTACATCAGCCAAAATGTCTTTCTGAACTCCACCAACATAGTAACCAGTAGCTTTACCACTAATTAAAATTGATTTTTGGTAGTTCCACGAAACTTTAGTATCAGTAGTCAGAGCTACTGATGTAGTTACGCTTCCATCAGCTATCCAATTAGTAATTCCTTTTTCGAAATTATCTATTTCAGGGAATGAACTTAATCCATCAGCAACAAATGGATTTGTTCCATTAAGTATTTCATTAAAATTATCAATTCCATCACCATCAGGATCAGCCTTCGCATCTGAGGCAAGGTTTGGATTTAGACCATTTGCAATTTCTACATCATTAGGAATACCATCACTGTCAGTATCAATCTCAATAGCTGGCGTATATGGATTATCCCTTGTTGCAACTAGTTCAATATTTTCAATAACAAGTTTCGCTGACCGGCCAGCTTTACCAGCAGACACTGCAAAACCCATCATAGGAACTGCGGGATAAACATTATTATATCCGGTAAAAACGTCAAATTTTTGTAAAGGATTAAATACCCCATCACCACCAATATTATTTCTACTTAAAAGAACCTGACTAAGTGGAATGTAAATATCTTTCCACTGTCCATCATTCTTAAGAAATTTAAGGTTATAAACCCACTCATCGTCTTGGGCAGTATTAAAAGCAAAATCTTTATTATCATTATCTTTAATATCAAGCTTAATGTCTACAGCACCAGTTCCGACATTTTTTACGGAAAATTTAATATATTTATATCTTCCCCAATCATATGCCTTATTTGTCTTAATATTATTACCACCATACATTGCAGGATCATAAAAAAGTGTAGAGAAATCATACATAAAGTAACCATTATACCCATCAGCTCCAGCATTAAAGGCATTTACTTCTAAAGCATTTGCATACTGAGCATTAGTAGTCAAAGATAAAGAAACATTCTGAGTAGTTGACCAACCCAATAAGCTTGCCGAATCAAAATTATCAATTACTGGAATAGGGTTTTCAAACATTGTAACATCAGCATTAGTAACATTAACTGGTATTCTAAGCTCAGCCATTCTTTTACTACCTATTTGATTAATTCCACCGAGATATCCTCTTGAATAATTAATAAAAGTAACTACCAAAACATCATTATTATCATAAGAGAAAAGGCTAGTATTTGTTATATCAAGAAATGGTGCAGAACTTGCAGACCATCCAAAAATAGGAGTAGAGTCAGCTAAATACCCACCAATTCCTGCTCTTACAGCAGACCTTGTTCCGTTTGGTTTCTCAATATACATCTCATAATAAACATTCTGGATATTTTCTGGAGTAAAATATGTACCCCAATCCTCAAAAGTTGTATTTACAACTTTACCTGTTATATCTAAACCACCACCAAGACCACCATATGAGGCTGTCTTAACAGTATAATTACCAGAGATATCAGTACCAGATTTAATTTGAAAGGAATAATTATTATTGGTGTTTAAATTTTTAACCTCTACATAATGTAATTTGAAGCGTTTATCTGTTAAAGAAATAGAAGATATTACTCTCTTGTCTTTTACTTCAACACCGGAAGCAAGAACTACCGATCCTTCCTCTAGCTGATCGCTGACCCAACTTACCACAAAGCTTTTTGCTTTAATATCAGTTATCCTGACATCTGAAATAGCTGAGGCAAAAGCCATCGATATAAAAACTAAAAAAACCGCTCCTCTTACTAATATGTTCCTCATTCATTTACTCCCTTCGTTTACGACTCGTTCTAAATTATACTACCTACTTAAAATCATCCATAACAATATATACCACCATCAAAACAAAAACATGTACCTAAAATTATTAATCTTTAATATTTAACGTATTTTTTCTAACTTAGCTCCAAATATAATATTATTAGCTTCAGGCTTATTGAAAGAAATCTTATAAAACTCCTTTACTGGATCAGTTACTGGAAGAGTAATATTAAAAGAGTGACCTTGATCTGCTCTAGTAACGTCATTACGTAGTAACCAATGTGATAAATCATTTGAACTTAGAACTTTATAATCAAAAGGAAGCCTAGCTTTATCGCCAGATAGAATCACATTATTTCCAGGTCTAACAATACCTTTAATGATATTTTCTGTCTTGTTTGTAACAGATTGATTATTTATATAATTAATAAATACAGGATCTAGTAAAACAACGGCTTCTTGCTCACTATTTAATTGAATATCATAAATTGCAGGATCTACTTTTTGTATATCAAAAGAATCAACAATGGATTGCCCACTGTCATAAGAAATTTCTAATACAGGTTTTCTTGTTGCATCGTTTGCAGGGAATTGTTCAGCAAATGGAGTATTAACAATAACAATAGGGTTACCAGGAAGAGTGAATTTGCCTGTAACCGTAATATCAGTTGGAATATACCTTGTTAACTTATTAGCTGCAATTTCCATAAGAAGCTCTATTTTTTGAACATCTGTACGACCATCGCTAGGATCAATAGTATCATCTAATTTAGCTGGTTTAACTGTGCTAATGAATGATTGCATGGCTGATAATAAATGTGCACTTTCAACAGGGTTAACGCTAGTATTAAGATTAGATATTTCAGATTGTTCAACGATACCATTACCATTACCACCATTCGAGACAGCATCTATACTAGTCAGTACTGCTTTAATTTCCTCCTGGTTATATCTACCTATTCTTCCTGTTGAACTTGGATTAAATACTACACTTCCACCCATAATATATCACTCCTTCTTAGATTAATTCTCGTAAAGGTATCGTCACAAGATTTGCGAATTCCCACTAAACTAATAAAAAAAGTATCGTATTTTTTTAATATAATATTATATTACTGTAGCTTCTCTATTTCCATCCAAATAACTAAGTACAACTTTGTCACCGAGACTTAATTGACTAGCGGAACTGACAATCTTTCCTGCTTTCCTTACTATAGCAAATCCTCTTTTTGAATAAGCAGAAGGATCTAATGCTTTTAATTTTGCAGACAAGAGTTCAACTTGTTGCTTTTTGAATACAAAAACATCCTTAATCCTTTGTTCTAAAGAAAAATTAAGCTCGGCTAAATCCATTTGCTTATCTTGTACTTTGTTTAATAGTAATTGCTTAAATCTGCTCTTTAAATTAATTAAATTCTGCAAAAATTCTTCTCTAGGCAATGAAACCATTACTCCAGCAGCAGTAGGTGTTGCAGCTCTGGCATCTGCTACGAAATCAGATATCGTATAATCTACCTCATGACCTACAGCACTAATAATAGGTGTTTTGCAGGCAAAAATCGCTCTAGCTACTACTTCTTCGTTAAAGCCCCATAACTCTTCAATACTCCCGCCTCCCCTAGCAAGAATCATCACCTCAGCCCCACAAAACTCGTCTGTTATTTTAATATTCTTAGCAATACTTTCACCTGCTTTGTCACCTTGAACCACAGTAGGCACAATAACAATCTCGACTGCACGATTCCTAGACCTAATAGTTGAAATTACATCGAATAAAGCAGCGCCACTAGGTGACGATAAAATCGCAACTTTTTTCGGAAATTTAGGAATAGATTTCTTATACTCAGACTGAAAAAGTCCTTCTGATTCAAGTTTTCTTTTTAACTGCTCAAAAGCAATCGCAAGCGCCCCTATTCCAGATGGTTCCAAATATTTAATATGTAATGAATATGTGCCCCTTTTATCATATACAGCTACTTTACCACGAGCTAAAATCTGCATATTTTCTTCTAACTTAAAATTTAGTACAGAAGTCTGAAACATTACACAACTTATCTGAGCTTCATTGTCTTTTAAAGTAAAATAAAGCTGTTTCCCCATTTTATATTCTTTAAAATTGGATACTTCCCCTTTAACCCAGACATCGTCTAATATAGGGTCTACTTTAATTAACTCTTTTAAATATCTAGTAAGTTCTGTTACAGTAAGAAAGTTCACTACTTTCTCATTGATTCGATAAATTCATCAAATAAATAATCACTATCATGCGGACCAGGAGAAGCTTCTGGGTGATACTGCACAGAAAATATTGGCTTCCCTTTTACTCTAATTCCTTCGACAGTCTGATCATTTAAATTAAGATGAGTTACTTCAGAATTCTTAGGCATAGTTTCAGTTTTTACAGCAAAGCCATGATTTTGGGAAGATATTTCTGTCTTACCATTCTTGAAATACTTTACAGGCTGATTACCACCTCTATGACCAAATTTAAGTTTATACGTTTCAGCACCTAAAGCTAATCCTAACAACTGATGACCTAAACAAATACCAAACAAAGGTATATCCGCCTTAAGTAACCCCTTAACATTCTCTATGGCATAACTCACAGCAGATGGGTCACCTGGACCATTAGAAAGAAAAACACCATCTGGGGAATAAGTATCTACTAGTTCCTTGTAAGGCAAAGTTGCAGGCACTACTGTTACTTTACAACCTCTATCAACGAGCTTTCTCAAAATGTTAGTCTTTATTCCAAAATCATAAGCAACAACATGAAAATTATCCTTAGCTTCAGTATTACAAAAAGGGATATATTCCTTCATGCTTGTCTCTGTATAAGTATATACCTTCTTTGTTGTAACATCTTTTACAAGGTCCATTCCCTCCATACCAGGCACTGCCTTAATTTTTGCAATTAAAACAGCTACATCAAACTCAGTAGTAGAAATAATACCCATCTTAGAACCTTTATCTCTTAAATGTTTTGTCAAAGACCTAGTGTCTATACCCTCAATAGCAATTATTTTATTCTTCTTTAAATATTCACCCAAAGAGGAAGTTGCCCTAAAATTGGAATAAGTCTTACTATATTCCTTTACAATAAATCCACTTACTTGTACCTTCTCTGACTCAGTATCTTCTTCATTTACACCATAATTACCTATCATGGAATAGGTCATAGTTACTATTTGATATTTATACGAAGGATCGGTAAGAATCTCCTGATAACCAGACATACTAGTATTAAATACTACCTCTCCTATTACTTCCCCTTCAGCTCCAAAATTTTCACCAACAAAGTATCTGCCATCCTCTAATACCAATATCGCCTTAACCAATGCTTTTCTCCTTCCAAACAACTTTTCCATCAACTATTGTCATAACTGCTCTTCCTTTACCTGAAAAACCTATAAAAGGAGAGTTCTTGCTTTTTGAATTAAACATTTTCTCAGAAACTGTCCAATCTTGCTCAGAATCGATTACAGTAAAATCAGCTACTTCACCTTTAGCTATCTTACCTGAACTGACATCTATTATTTTAGCTGGATTTGTTGAGCACAATGAACATATTTTTTCCAGAGAGAAACCTTCCTCGTGATATAAAATTTTCATAATCATCATAATGGAAGTCTCAAGACCAATAATTCCAAAAGAAGCTAAATTAAACTCTTTATTTTTATCATCTGCAGTATGTGGAGCATGATCTGTGGCAATAGCATCAATAGTTCCATCCCTTAAGCCTTCAATAATTGCTTTTCTGTCTTCTTCTGTCCTTAATGGAGGGTTCATTTTAGCATTAGTATCGTATCCTTCAACTTTCTCCTCAGTAAGTACAAAATAGTGAGGAGCTGTTTCAGCTGTAACCTTAATTCCTCGTTGTTTGGCAAATCTTATAATATCAACTGAGCCTTTTGTGCTTACATGGGCTATGTGAACTCTTCCGAAATATTTAGCTACTTCAATCACTTGAGCTATCCCAACTTCTTCTGAAGCACTATGAATTCCAGGTAATCCTATCTTAGTAGAAATAAAACCCTCGTTCATAGATCCTCCATCAGCAAGATCCTTATCTTCACAATGTAAAAAAAGAGGTTTATCGTAAATACTTAAATATTCTAAAGCTCTTCTTAATGTAGACATATTAGTAACAGGCAACCCATCATCAGTAAATGCAACAGCCCCGTTTCTAATCATAGAGGCATACTCACTTATTTCTTGTCCTAGCAATCCTTTAGTTATACTCCCTGTAGGATAAAGTTTAGCCAAATTTAGCTCCCATGCTCTATCTTTCAGAAACTTAATTAAAAACTTATTATCTATAACTGGATCTGTATTTGGCATAGGACAAACAGCTGTGTATCCGCCACAAACTGCAGCTTTTAATCCTGTTGAAAGAGTTTCCTTTTCTTCATGACCTGGCTCTCTTAAATGAACATGCAAATCAATAAATCCCGGGAAAACATATTTACCTTTTAGGTCATAAACTATATCTGCAGAATCCTCAATATTTTGCGACATTTTTGTAATACGCCCTTTATCGATATAAATATCTTTCTGCTCTACAAGGTCACTGTTAACAATAGTTGCGTTCTTTAAAAGTATACTCATAGCTCATTTCTCCTTGCTAATAATAAATATAATACTGCCATCCTTACCGCAACTCCGTTACGTACTTGTTCTAAAATGATATTATAAGGACCATCTGCTACCTCTGTACTTATTTCAACTCCCCTATTCATCGGTCCTGGGTGCATAATAAGAACATCTTCTTTTGCTCGTTTAACTCTTGCAGGAGTTATCCCATACTCATGATAATATTCTCTAGCTGAAGGGAAGAAATTGCCACGTTGTCTTTCAAACTGAACCCTTAGCACATTAATAAAATCCGCATCTTTAATAGCATCTTCTACTTTATGCACAACCCTACAACCCATTTGTTCAATACCATAAGGAATCAAAGAAGCTGGACCACAAACAGTAACTTCTGCACCAAGTTTTGATAGTCCCCAAATATTAGACCTAACAACTCTGCTATGTTTTATATCCCCAATAATTGCTACTTTTTTTCCTTCGATATAACCTTTTTGCTCAATCATTGTAAACATATCAAGAAGTGCTTGGGTTGGATGCTCATTAAATCCATCTCCAGCATTAATAACAGGAATGTTAACATTATTTGCAATTAGTTCTGGAACTCCTGCCATTGAATGTCGAACAATAATACCATCAACACCCATTGAGGCTAGGTTTTTTACTGTATCTACCATGGTCTCGCCTTTGCTTATACTGCTATTACTTACAGCAAAATTTAAGGAACCAGCACCTAACATCTTTATAGCCATATCAAAACTACCTTTAGTTCTTGTGCTATTTTCATAAAATAATGAAACTAAAGTTTTATTCTTTAATGTAGGGACTTGTTTTACGGGACGATTGAATAATTGTTTAAAAAAGGTAGCTTGATCAAGAATCTCCTTGATCTCTGAAGCTGTAAGATATTTAAGACCTAGTAAGTTATTATGTTCAAACACTAAAGCTATAGTATACTCTAAAAATTATTGGTTGTAAAATAAGCATATGAACAATTTAATAGCTATAACTTGTGGTGACATTTCAGGCATTGGAATAGAGGTAATATCTAAAGCACTAAATGAGCCTAACATAAGGGATTCAAGCTATAATTTCCTAATTATTGGACCAGAAAATATCATTAAAAATGAATTGAAAAATAATAGTAATATTTCAATTACTGACATAAACACTATCAAAAATTTTGACCAATACACAAAAGACACTAAAATAACTATCCTTGATAATACTAACGATGAACTTATCCACATTGAAAAAGGCAAGTTATCCACAATTTCTGGGAAATGGTCTTATACCTTTGTAGAAACAGCAATCCAACTTGCTCTAAACAATCTAGTATCTGCAATAGTAACAGCCCCTATATGTAAGGAAGCATGGGCTAAAGCCGGCGTTAGGGCTAAAGGACATACAGAGTTTCTTGCAGAAAAATGCAATACTAATAAATTTGCTATGGCATTTTATACTGATGATTTAAAAGTAACATTAGTAACTACTCATATTCCTATTAACAAGATATCCACAAATCTATCCACAGAGAAAATATTAGATAAAATAATTCTTTCCGATTCTTTTCTTAAACAACTTGGGATAAATAAACCAAATATCGCTGTTTGTGGGCTTAATCCTCATGCAGGAGAAGAAGGATTACTTGGTGATGAAGAAATACATATTATTAAACCAGCAATTCTTCAAGCACAAAAACTCGGGATTAACGCAATTGGCCCTTTTCCAGCAGACACACTTTTTTATAATGCTTATCATGACAAAAAAATTGATATGATTATCAGTATGTATCACGACCAAGCGCTTGGCCCATTAAAGCTTATTCATTTCCATGATGCAGTCAATATCACCTTAGGGCTACCCTTTATAAGAACATCTCCAGACCATGGGACAGCTTTTGAAATAGCTGGCAAAAACATTGCAAACCATAACAGCATGAAAAATGCTATACTCTTGGCTATGAAGCTTGGCAATAAACATGGATAGATTCAAAAAGTCATTAGGTCAGAACTTCCTGACTGACAAAAATATTATAAAAAAACTTTTACGCAATGTGCCGAGCAATTATCCTATACTAGAAATAGGAACTGGAAACGGTAACCTAACAATTGAACTTATAAGCCACACCCAAGAACAGATTATCAGTTATGAGATTGATGAAATGGCTTTTAATGAAGCAAAAGAAAGACTTCAAGGATTTGAGAACCTAACACTACTATTACAAGATTTCTTGACTGCTGAACTAAATTTCTCAAAACCATATATAATAGTTGCCAATATCCCTTATAACATTACTAGCCCCATTATTGCAAAATGTCTTTCCATGGCAAATATACATAGCATATATTTTCTTATACAAAAAGAAATGGCAGATAGAGTTATAGCGAAAAATGGCACTAAGGATTACAGTTCTTTCTCCATCTTCTGTCAAACCAGAGCAAAATGTACTCGCCTATTTAATATCCCAGCCACCTGTTTTGTACCTCAACCAAAAGTTGATTCTAGTTAT
The DNA here is from genome assembly GCA_964643725.1 of uncultured Candidatus Marinamargulisbacteria bacterium. Lineage (GTDB taxonomy): Bacteria > Margulisbacteria > Riflemargulisbacteria > GWF2-35-9 > DYQY01 > DYQY01. The sequence continues at coordinate 25,296 of CAZXTL010000014.1, read as the reverse complement.
ATTGAACTCATCCCTACTAATGAGTTTACCTCCACAATTAAAGACATTGCTGTATATAACAAAATTGTAAAGAACTCCTTCTGGGGTAAACGAAAAACACTTTTAAACTGTCTCGTAAAAGGTCCCTATATTAAATTCAAAAAGGAAGAAATACTTCAAGTCTTTGAAAAATTACAGATTCAAGAAAACATCAGAGGACAACAATTATCAGTTGAAAATTTCATTAATCTATCAAATAATTTAAAATAACCTCTAAATTATCTGAAACTATTATAATGTTTCTTCGATAAATATACATGAATTGTAAAATTGTTGGATTTAAAATTAACCTTAATTTATGGATATATGTAGATTCTGTCCCAGACACCTCCTTTATTCAAGAATATATATCTGAAAAAGCACCTGAAGTGCTTCGACAGCAAATTATTAGAGAATCTAAAACATATACTGATACGCCAAATACACTTAATAAAATGCAAGAACTAAGAAGTAAAATATTATTTTCTGAGCAATTGCTTAAATCTTCTTCCCCTTCTAGTGCTCAAATTACACAATTAATGTTAAGCATACAAAGGGACCTTCCAGGCAGAGAGTATAAGCCACTATATTTATCAGATAATCACACTGCTATATTTGAACTACACGTTCTTCTATCAAAAATAGTAAATAATCCAAATATTTTAAATAACATCCATATAATGAATTTTCTTGAAAATATATTTGAACTAAATTTAGACTCAAGAGCCTTTTGTTTTACTTTTGCTGTAAAACGTTTTGCAGAGATTATTTCTCAAATTTCACCTTCTATGGAATATATTATAGAGGAGTTTCTAAGTAGATACCGAGACAATTTCCATAAAGAACAATTTAAGCAGATATATTAACAATAGAATCAACTGGCAAAAGATTTCTAATAAGTATCTCCAACTGTTCTTTTTGATTTGGAGGTAAAGGCTTTAATTCATCTAAAGAACTGACAAAATATACCTTTCCATACTTCACTACTTTAATTGGAAAAACTTGTTCAGGGAATTTCTCGGTAACATTTCTAGGCTCTAATAATTCATTTTTTTTGGCATCATACCAAAAGATTTTCACAATTCCTTCTTCTATTTCTGGAAAAAACTCAAGATTATCAGCAATATCATAAATGTTATCTCTATTAATGCTTATTATCTTATATTTCATAATAAAATATCGATTAAAAATAGTATTTATTGCAATAAGTTTTGAACTAGCTCTAAAACCTTGTCATCTTCAAAAGGTTTAATTATATAATGATTAGCACCTTGATCTAAAGCACGAAGAAGTGTTGCTTGGTCTCCTTCACTAGTTAGCATAACAATCTTAACATCTTGACTCAAAGCTCTAATTTCTTTTAAAGCAGACAGTCCATCTTTTTTTGGCATTACAACATCCATAAAAATAATATTAGGACTTTCGTCTTTAAAAAGCTGAACCGCTTGCTCTCCGTTCTCGGCCTCAATGACCTCAAAATCAAGCATAGAAAGAACACCTTTAAGTTTCATTCGAACAAAATATGCATCGTCAACTATCATTATTTTCATAAAACACACTCCTATTAAATACTAACTTAAAAAAACTATTTCGTACACAAACTATTAGAAAGAACTAAGACCAACCCCTATAAACATTTTTTGATCATTGGCAGAACGATAATCATAACCAGCAATACCTTTTACATTTGGTGTAAATAACAAGTTTGTCTTTAATCGATACATCCAAGTAGTAGCATTATATAAAGAATGTTCAAGCTTCAATGTTTTTGTAACTTGATGCTCTACCTTAACACCAGGATAATCCTCTACAAGACCAACTGCAGCTAACACTCCATCCATTATGCTCCTGCCATACGTTAACTGTGTTACCTTTGGCGAAGTACCGGTACCTTTATTGCCAACTACAACACCGAATTCATTTTTACTTACGGATAAAAATGCACCTACCCCGTATTCTTGATTGTCTAAAATTGCAGCTGACATATTTAAAGAAGTGCTATCTAGAAAATTAGTATTCGCATCTAATCTATAACTAATGTTTTTTGCATCCTTAATTATTGATCCGCTTTCTTTTTGTAAAGTCTTAGTAAAAGACTCTAGGTTACTTACCATTTTATAAACACTGCTTTTATCTTCAGTTGATTCAACAGACCCCACTAAAGCATTCAAATTCTGAACAAGATTATCCATTCCTATAATAATATGATCGACTCTATTGCTCCATTCTGCCATAGACCTTTTAGTAAGAAACCCATCTACTGAACCAAGAACTGAATCGAGCTTGCTTGTAATTGAATCCATATTTAAAATAAACTGCTGTAAAGATTCTTCACTCTTCTTATTTGTGAAAATCTTTCTAAATACTTCTAATATTTGTTTTGTTTCATTTAAATTCTGAGTTCCAGTATTAACAAAATCGACTAAGCCAGCTGCTGTGTGACCTCTGAGAGTGGCGCCAGGCTTTAAATACTTATTAGTTGCAGTATTAGGAATAATATTAATATACTTTTCCCCAATAAGACCATCGAAGTCAACCCTAAGAGAAGATCCTTCAGTTATATTTATTCCTCTTTTAACATATAACTTTACTAAAATAGTATATGGATCAGGATCTATACCTGAAACAGTACCAACAAGAAATCCTCTGTATCTTACTTCAGCTCCTGGTAGTAATCCATTTACGGAATCAAATGAACCAATAATAACATAGCCATTAGCCCTTAAAAGCAAACTACTTTTCCAGATTATCCCTACTGACAAAACCAACAAGGCAAAAAATACAAATAATCCTACTTTTGTCTCTATTTTCATCCTATCCTAAATATAAAGCATAAACGCATCTTACTCAACAAGCCCGTTAACAAAATTGTAAATATCTTTATCCTGACTTTTCAGAATTTTATCAGAACCCTCTGTTTTTATAGCTTTACCATCAGAAAACATATATATCTCTTGAGAAACATTTAGAATAGTACTTATTTGATGAGTAACAATAATAGAGGTTGCCCCAATATAATCAGTAAGCTTATTAATAAGAAGTTCTATCCTAGTAGAGGTTATAGGATCAAGTCCTGTTGTAGGTTCATCAAATAGTATAACTTTGGGGTCATTAATAATTGCTCTAGCAATAGCAACTCTTTTTTTCATTCCACCACTTAATTCTGAAGGCAACTTATTATAAGTATCTGTAAGTTCTACTAATTCTAATGCGTTCATAACTTTTGATTTGATTTGCTTATCACTCATAATTGTATGTTCTTTTAGAACTAAACCTACATTCTCTCCTACAGAAAGAGAATCGAACAAGGCAGACGACTGAAAAACCATTCCAAAATTTAACCTAAGTTTATTCTTTTCATCTTCATCTAATGTCTTAATAGATTTTCCATCAACAATAATATCTCCTGACTCAAAATCCTCTAAACCAAGAATTAACCTTAATAAAGTGCTTTTCCCACATCCGCTTTGACCAATAATTGTGGTTCTTCTTTTATTTTTAACATATAAGGAGACTCCATTAAGAATCCTTTTTTCTCCGTAAAATTTCACAACATCTTTTATCTCTATCATTAGAAAACCAAAAAAGAAATAAAGAAATTAAGAATAAATAAAATAATAAGAGAAGATACAACAGCAGTAGTTGCAGCCATACCAATACCTTGAGAGCCAGATGTTGTCTTTGAACCAACATAGGTGGCAGTCAAAGCAATAACAGCACCAAAAATAGGACCTTTGATTAAAATACCTGCTAAAATATCTGTTAGGTCTAACATATGAGCTGCAGAAACAAAATAATTGACTGCGTTACCATTAAAGGCAAGCACATAAATAAACATCCCAGCAATAAATCCACAAAAATCAGCAAAAACTATTAAAAGAGGTAACATACAAACCAAAGCAATTAATCTTGGAGCATATAAATACGAAAAAGGATCTAATGCCATAGACCTAAGAGCATCTATCTGTTCAGTAACCTTCATGGCAGCTATCTCCGTTGATATTGCAGCACCTACTCTCGCCGCAACTACAACAGAAGTTAATAATGGACCAAGTTCTCTCCAAATAGCAAATCCTACGATTCCTCCAATAATCTTAGCTGCACCCATTCTTAAAAATTCTTTAGTTACTTGACTTGAAAAAACCATTCCTACAAAAGTAAGAGTTATTGCAGTAATAATAAAAGATTGAGCTCCTACTTTATACATTTGTTCTAATACCCTTTTTCGTTTGAGGTCTTTAGAAAAAACTCCTTTAATAGTAGATAATGAAAAAAGAGTAAACTCTCCTAACGTATTAAATATATTAAGCAAATAAGTACCTGTTGCTGTTATCATATTTTAATTATAAGGCTTAATCCTTAACCTTTCCAGTTTACTATACACACATCCACAATATTCTTGACGATACATTCCTTCTGCTTTACTAAGCTCAACTGATCTTTTATATCCATCATTTTTTTTGAAATCACTCTCTAAGTAATTCACTTGATATTCGTCACCTAGCCGATTACCAATAGAATTTATAAGGGTTGTATGTTTATAAGGACTTACAGTTAAAGTAGTAGCAAAATAATTAAAATTATTGTCTTTAGCATTTATAGCAGTCATTTTTAATCTATCTTCGTAACAATATGAACATCGTTCTCCATCTTTTTCTCTAGCCCATTTATTATCTTTAACCATCTCAAACCAAGACTTAACATCCACCTTTTCTGAAAAAATAGGAATGCCAATTCTTTCGCAATAAGCGAAAACTTCTCTTTCTCTTAATTCCTGTTCACTAATTGGATGAATATTAGGATTATAAAAATATGCAGATACTTCATAAATACTCTTAAGTTCTTCTATTACAGAAGTAGAACAAGGAGCACAACAAATATGCAAAAGTAAAGTTTTCACAGAATTAAAGGATAACGGGTATAACCAAAGGGCGCTTTCCGATTTTCTTAAGCATATATTTACGAACACTTTCAGATATATCTTTTTCAAGATTATCTAACGATATATTCCCAGCCCCTGCTCGATAATTAAATTTATCAATAATACTATCTTTTATTCCAATCATAAAATCGTCTGCAGGATTAGAGATTCCCTTCATTTTAAAAACAATATTCTGAATTGACCTTTTTTCTCTATCCATAAAAACAACTATACTCACTACTCCATTTTCTGCCATTAATTGTCTATCATCAATAATTCCTTGATCCTCAAAACAATTACTATTACTATCAACATAAATAAGGGCATCTGATACTCTTCCTACTAACGAGATCTTCTTTTTATCAATTTCAAGCTGATCGCCATTCTCTGGAATAAAAACTTGGTCAACAATGTTTAAATCTTCTGCTAACTCTTTATGAGCTAAAAGATGCCTATATTCACCGTGTATAGGAATAAAAAACTTTGGTTTTACTAGCTCTAACATTAATTTAAGCTCTTCAGCATAAGCGTGACCAGAAACATGCATTTTAGAACCTGCTTCATATATAACTTTTACACCTTTTCTTCCTAATTTATTAATATTAGAAAAAACCATTTTTTCATTACCAGGAATAGGTAAAGCAGAAATAATAACAGTATCATTTTCTTTTAAGTGAAAGAAAGGATGCTTATCATTAGCCATCCTAGAAAGTGCAGCAAGCGGTTCACCTTGACTACCCGTAACTAAAACAAGAATTTGATTATCTGGATAATTATCAACATCATTCATAGAAATAATATCTTCATCCTCAAAATCTATATATCCTAATCTACGAGCTATAGAACTTGTATTCTCCATACTCTTTCCAACAAAACAAATCTTACGACCAAATTTTTTGCCAACATTAATAGCTTGTTGAAGTCTGTGAATGTTGCTAGAAAATGTAGCAACAAGTAATCTTCCTGTAACTCCTGCAAATTCTTGTTCAAAAGCATCACCAACATGCTTTTCAGATTGAGTATGACCCTTTTTAACAGCATTAGTGCTATCACTCATAAAAAGAATAACACCTTTATTACCTATATTAGCTATACGCTTAAGATCGACTACTTTCCCATCTACTGGAGTATAATCGATCTTGAAATCACCAGAATGAACAATAACCCCAACAGGTGAATGAATAACAGTCATTACTCCATCTGGAATAGAATGACTAACTCTTATAAACTCTAATCTAAAATGCTTAAACTTAATTACACTTTTTTCGTTTATCTCCACTAATTTATACTTTTTAAGCCCAGCCTCAATTAGTTTATGCTCAACCATTCCAAGAGTAAGTCTAGTCCCGTAAATAGGAACATTAATTTTCTCAATGAAATGTGCAACTGCTCCAATATGGTCCTCATGTCCATGAGTAAGAAATATAGCTTTGATGTCCTTTTGGTGTTCTTCAAAATAAGAAAAACTTGGAATAATCTTATCTACTCCATGTAAATCTGCATCAGGAAACATAATGCCAGCATCAATAATTATAAGTTCATTGCCATGCTGAAAACTCATCATGTTCATGCCTATCCCATCAAGACCTCCGAAAATACTAAGTTTTACCACTTAAGAAACCAGTCCTAATGTTTTTAATACAGCTTTGATTTTATTCTCTTGTTCACTATTAACAGGAACCAAAGGTAGCCTAGTGCCTCCAACATTAAGCCCTGTCATATTTAACGCAGCTTTCACTGGAGATGGATTAGAAGTAATAAATAGTACACTAAAAAGTGCTTTTAATTTTTCATTAATAGCTTCGGCAGTTTTCATATCTCCCTTTTCATAAGCTAAAATCATTGTTTGAATGTCTTTTCCTGCCAAATGAGACGCTACACTAATAACACCAACTGCTCCTATCTTTAGGGCATCTAAAGTTAAACCATCATCACCACTATAAAGAGTAAAGTCCTTTTGCTTAACTAAATTAATAACTTCTTCCATCTGGTCAATATTGCCAGATGCTTCCTTTATTGAAATATATTGTGGATTTGCTTTTACAATCCTTGCAACAGTTTCAGGAAGCATATTAACTCCGGTACGTCCTGGAATATTATAGATAATCATAGGAAGCTCAGTATTCTCAGCTACCTTTGAATAGTGAGCAAACATGCCATCTTGAGATGGTTTATTGTAATAAGGAACAACAATCATTGCTCCATGCACGCCTATCTTCTCTGCCATCTTTGTATATTTAATAGTTGTTTCTGTAGAGTTGCTTCCAGTACCAGCGATAACCTTTACGCTACTTCCTACTTCATCTAAAACTGTAGCATATAATAAAAGATCTTCTTCATGACTTAAAGTTGGAGACTCACCTGTTGTTCCAGTTACTAATATTGCGTCACTGCCTTCGTTTACTAGTTTTCTTGCAAGAGCTTTTGTCTGTTTAAGATCAATCTCACCCTTTTCATCAAATGGAGTTACCATTGCTGTTATTACTTTACCAAAATACGGTATATTCATGTTTTCTCCTCCTTATTTATATATATAAATAGTAAAATCATTATCTAAATAATCGTGTCTTAATATAACACGTTCGAAACGATTCTTACACAACCTAAAAACCTCCAACGGGTCATAATAGTACAAACTAGGATATCTAGCATTTAGTTTTGCATAACTACTAAGCAAATTAAAGGCGATACCTTTCTTCGCTACTCTATCCATAAAATTCAACTGATCTGAAAAATATCTCATATTGTCACTTACCAACAAATTGAAGGCACCTGAAACAAATACGTAATCATATTGTCCAATAAAGTTTTGAAGCTCTTGTTCTTTAAATGAGCCATCTGGATATTTTTTATTAGCTATCTGAATCATCTTTGGATGAAGGTCAATCCCTTCATAAGAAATACCTTCAAATCTTTCATTTAAATACTTTAGAAAATCTCCAACTCCACAACCTACATCAAGAACACTACAAAGGTTTAAATCAGAAATCTGTGAAAGAACATTAAACCTTAAGGACTGAGTGTCTTTGGAACTCCAACCGATAACTTCTGAACTATCTATTGGATATAAAGCTATCATTTCATCGAAAAATCGTATTATATCCCTTTTTATAGTCATCTAGACAAGTTCTTGCTCAACTAATTCCAAGGCAATCTGCACAGCATTAAATGCAGCACCTTTCCTTAGATTATTAGAAACACAGAATAAAGCTATTCCATTTTTTACAGAAAAATCACGTCTAATTCTTCCAACAAGCGTATCGTTTGTATCAACACAATCAATAGGTGTTGGATAAACATTATTAGCATTATCATCCATAACTTTAACATTTGGAACATTAGCAATAAGCTCTCTGACCTTTTCAATATCAAAAGGTTTTTCCGTTTCAATATTTATAGACTCACTGTGACCAATAAACGCTGGCACACGAACACAAGTTGCAACAACCTCAATACTATCATCACCAAAAATCTTTTTTGTTTCATTAGTCATCTTCATCTCTTCCTTTGTAAAACCATTTTCTAAAAAGGAATCAATATGTGGAATAACATTAAAAGCAATCTGTTTGGTAAACTTCTTAGGTTTAGTTGGACCATTGCCATTAACTATACTAATTGTTTGATCTAGCATTTCATCCATAGCTTCTTTGCCTGCACCTGAAGTTGCTTGATAAGTAGATACAACTACCCTAGTAATCTTATAATGCTCATGAATAGGCAGTAATGGTAATACCATTTGTGCAGTAGAGCAGTTTGGATTAGCAATAATGCCTTGATGCTTTTTAATATCATGCGCATTAACTTCTGGCACAACAAGTGGCACATTAGGGTCCATTCTAAAAAAACTAGTATTATCAACAACTACAGCACCACTTGTTACAGCTATTGGAGCAAATTTCTCACTAATGGAACTTCCTGCACTAAATAAAGCTATGTCGACTCCTTTAAAAGAGTCTTCAGTTAATAATTCAACTTTAACATTTTCACCTTTAAATTCTATCCTTGTACCTGCAGAACGTTCTGAAGCTAAAGGAATAAGTTTTTTTACAGGAAAGTTTGTTTCCTCTAACACTTTTATCATTTCTGTTCCTACTACTCCTGTTGCACCTACAACTGCTACATTATACCCTTGCATCTTTTCCTCCTAAGAAATTGTTTTGATTTATTATATAACTAAGAACGACTACGGTAAACTGACCAAGCTAATTGATATTAAAAAAGACCAAATATACTCTCTAACCCATAAGTAAGTCCAGGCCTTTTTATTACTTCTCTTATAGACAATAAAACTCCTGGCATATACGACTCTCGAGAAGTTACATCATGCCTCAAAGTAAGATATTGACCAGTAGCTCCAAAAATAACCTCTTGATGTGCTACCATTCCTGGAAGCCTAATACTATGGATTTTAATTCCGTGGTAATCTCCACCTCTAGCACCTTCTATATTTGCTACTTTATCTTTTGTATTAAGATTAAAAACCTCTCTCTCTTCGGCCATTAATTGAGCTGTCTTAACAGCAGTACCTGAAGGAAAGTCTACTTTTTGATCATGATGGTATTCAACTATCTCAGCTGTATCAAAATGACGAGCAGCTATTTTAGCAAAATACATCTGAAAAATTGTTCCTATAGCAAAATTAGGTCCAATAATTACATTCTTTCCATACTCTTTACACCATTTGGCTACTTGCTTTAGGTCATCCTCAGTAAATCCTGTTGTCCCAATAACAGCATGCGCTCCATTACTTAAAATAGTCTTAACATTTTCCATTCTACTTTCAGGTCTAGTAAAATCCACAACTACATCTGCTTTATTATTTTTCAAAAATTCATTAAGATTATCTTCAATATCAAGGCCTTTTAAAACAACCATATCTTTTTCGTTAGTAACTGCATTTATTACTGTTTTGCCCACTTTACCTAACGCACCGTTAACTACAACATTAATCATCTTGTTCTCCTTAAGATTAAGAAATATATTTTATTATAAAGCTAAAGACAGAAAGGTTAAAGCTTGTGTTTAACCGTTAAAGGCCTTAATTGTTTCTGACAAATGATGCCTTGTTCCAGTCAACACCATAGAAATATATGGACAGGAAATAATTTTATTAAAAGCCTCAACCTCAGTCATCCCATCTGGACGAGTTCTAATTGGCGAATTAACAACAACAAATTTACCTGATTCAAAGATACTTTTTAATAAATCAGGTTTTTGCCAAAAAGTAGTCGAACTAGTTTGAATAAAATCAGGCCAAAGCAATCCATGTTCAAATGACTCTTGTAATGAATTTGGATCAGAAACAGATGCTCCAATATATTTTATCCCATATAACTTTGCTTCATTTTGAATAGCAACTTTCAAAGTAGCATCTGACAATAACTCAGAGTCGGCTTTATGAATATATAACAAATCAATTTTGGGTAAGTGTGATAGTGATCTTTTTATAGAAAACCTTAAATGTTCTGGAGTATTAATATATGTAGATTTATTAAGATGTAAATCAAAATCTTCTCCCCATTTTGTTGATATAAAAACACTGTCAATTAACTGCGGATTTTGTTTAAAAAAAACACCAAGTCGTTCTTCTGAATAACCGTACGCAGCAGCAGTATCAATCATTCTAATTCCTGATAATAAAGCTTCAGTTAAAAATGTATTAATCTCACCCTGAGCAGGATCTATATAGTTTTGATTGTCCATCGGCCATTTACGGCCAATCCAAATTGTGCCAAGTCCTAATAATGGCATTTGAATATTAAATAATTGAAATTTATCAGGAAATCTTGCCTCAATATGTATTTTAGAACTAAACATTTTTTAAATCACTACTTACCAGTGGAACCAAAGCCACCTTCGCCTCTTGCTGTCTCGTCTACACTTACTACTATGCTAAACTCAGCTTTAACTACAGGAGCAATAACAAACTGAGCTATTCTATCTCCTCTATTTATAACAAAATCCTCAGCACCGCTATTATAAATTATTACTTTAACCTCACCTCTATAATCCGCATCGATTGTTCCAGGCGAATTAGGTATCATTATTCCATACTTATACGCAAGACCGCTTCTTGGTCTTACTTGACCTTCATAACCAATTGGAATCTCCATCTTAAGTCCCGTAGCAACAAGATCTCGCTGACCTGATTTAATAACTTTAGCTTCAGCAGACAAAAGGTCAAAACCAGAAGCATGTTCTGTTTGATATTTAGGAAGATCAAGTCCTTCAAAATGTTCTAACTTTTCAATTTTTAAAATTACATTTTGCATTTCTAACCTCCTAAAACATTCCATCAAAAACATTACTATCAAAATTACCTATCGCTGTTAAAGAATAATGTTTTTCATCAAATAAATATTCACAAAGATGAATAATGTCTTCTTTCTTAATTCTATCTACTTCTTCTGCTACTTCATCGATACTAACTGATTTCCGATAATAGAAAAAATTCTTACCATTCCATGTCATTTTACTTGAGGATGACTCCAGTCCTAAAACTAAGCCACTCTTTAACTGATTTTTAGCTCTCTGTAAGTTCTCATCATTGATAAGAGAAGGAAATGTCCTAAATGTGTCCAATATAATTTGTAACACAGATTTAACATTCTTCATACTTGCTCCTGCATAAACAGAAAACAAACCACAATCTCTAAAATACATAGGATATGAATAAATAGAATAAACTAGTCCTCTTTTTTCTCTTACTTCTTGAAAAAGAACACTACTCATTGATCCTCCCAAAATACTAGAAAGAACCAATAATGGATATCTGTTTGGATTATGATAGGAAATACCTCTTGTTCCAATACAAAAATGTACTTGTTTTGTGTCTTTTTTAACAAGATTAATGCCTGGATTATATGTTGGCAAAGGAAATGATTTAATTCTTTCAGTATCAGACCTAAATGAACCAAAATACTTATCTATCTTAGCTAAAACATCCTTCTTGTCACAATTTCCTGCAACAGAAATAGTAATATGTTCAGGTAAATAATGATCCTTAATATATTGTAATATTTGTTTTCTTGTTATCTTCTTCACTACTTCTTTTGTTCCAATTACAGGTTGACCTAAATAGAACCCAGGCCACATATTCCTAACAAAAAGATCATGAATATATTCATCTGGGCTGTCCTCATACATTTTAATCTCTTGGAGGATAACCTGTTTTTCTGTGTCTATATCTTTTTGGTCATATTTAGAATTAAAGAATATATCAGCTAAAAGATCTAAAGCAATATCAAAACAATCATCTACAACAACGGAATAATAACTAGTATGCTCTTTACTAGTATAGGCATTTAATTTACCACCAACAGAATCTAGCTCTTCTGCAATTTGTTTTGCATTTCTTCTGTTAGTACCCTTAAAATTCATATGCTCTATAAAATGGGATATACCGTTCTGGCTAGGAAGTTCAAAGGCAGAACCACAATCAACAAATATACCTAAAGCGATACTTCGGACACTTTTGACAGACTCGACAATGACAGTTATGCCATTGTCGAGTCTGGTAATCTCAGCAGCTGCTGATATAGACATCAGCCTCTTTTTAAATTAAGACGACCTTTCTCGTCTATCTTTTCTAAAACTACTGTAATCTTATCTCCAACTGAATAAACACTTGCTAGATTTTTGATAAATTCATCAGAAACCTTAGAAACATGAAGTAAGCCTTCTTTACCAGGAAACAATTCAACAAAAAGACCAAAATCAACTACTCTTTTTATTGTTCCATGATAAGTTTCACCAACTTCTGGTTCTCTAATGATTGCCATAACTTCTGCTATAGCAGCATCCATGCTAGCTCCATTGTTAGAGAAAATCTTAACTAATCCACCGTCTTGAATATCAACTACTGCGCCTGTTACTTCAACTATTCTACGAATATTTTTTCCTCCAGGACCTATCAGTTCTCCTACCTTATCTTCAGGAATAGAAATACATTCTATTCTAGGAGCATACTTTGACAATTCAACACTAGACTGTGCAATAGTTGCATACATCTTTTCAAGAATCTCTAATCTTGCTTTCTTTGCTTGATCTAGTGCTTTTGTCATTATTTCAAAAGTCACGCCATTTATTTTAATATCCATTTGTAAAGCTGTGATACCATTTGTTCCACCAGCAACTTTAAAATCCATATCTCCTAAATGATCTTCTAATCCGGCAATATCAGTCAAAACCGCATAAGAATCATCTTCTTTAATAAGACCCATAGCAATACCTGCAATTGGAGACTTTAGAGGAACACCTGCTTGCATTAACGCTAATGAACCACTACAAACTGTAGCCATAGAAGAAGAACCATTAGATTCTAAGATATCAGAAACAATTCTTATTACATAAGGAAAAGATTCCTCAGATGGTATTGCATAAGAAATAGCTTTCTCTGCTAACGCTCCATGGCCTATCTCTCTTCTACCTGGACCTGGTCTTCCGCCTACTTCATTAACACTGAAGGAAGGGAAATTATAATGCAAAAAGAACTTCTTTTTATACATTACATTAAGACCATCTACCATTACTTCATCTTTTCCAGCACCTAGAGTTACTGTTCCTAAGCTCTGTGTTTCACCTCTAGTAAATAAAGCTGACCCATGTACTCTAGGAAGCACATTGATTTCACAAGTAATCTCTCTGATTTCATCAAGCTTTCTTCCATCCGCTCTAAGCTGATCATTAACAATCATCTTACGAAATTCTTTGCTCTCTAGCTTAGAAAATGCGTTGGAAACATCAAACTTATGAGCAGATACCCATTCTTGTCCGTATTTCTCTACTGCAAACTTACCTATCTGAGCCTGAACATCATCAATAGCTTTATACTTTTCAAGTTTTCCATCTACTCTAAAAGCTTTTACCATTTTATCTGTGAATTCTTTATCAATAACTGACCAAAAGTCTGCATCAATGTGTTTTAATGTTACATCCCATTTGTCTTTTCCTGCAACTTTAACAAAATCATCCTGAAATGCACATAAAACTTTTATGGCATCGTGACCTGTCTTCAGTGCTTCTAACATTTCAGTTTCAGATATAAAATCGGAACCAGCTTCTACCATAGTGATAGCTTCTTTCGTTCCAGCCATAGAAAGCTTTAACTTACTTTTCTCTAATTTATCAGCTGATGGATTAATTACGTATTTCCCATCAATTAACCCTACAACAACTCCTGCAACAGGACCATTAAAAGGGATTGGAGAAATAAGAAGTGCCGCAGAAGCTGCTAAAACAGCAACACCTTCAGGATTATTAACTTCATCATAACTAAGAACAGTTACAGTAACATGCACATCATTAAAAAACCCTTCAGGGAATAATGGTCTAAGTGTTCTGTCAGTTAATCTGGTAATTAACGTTTCTTCTGTAGAAGGTCTGCCCTCTCTCTTAAAGAAATTTCCTGGTATGCGACCAGCTGCGTACATTTTTTCTTGATAATCTACTGTTAAAGGGAAAAAATCTTGATCTTCTTTTGCCTCTTGTTTAGCACAAGCTGTTGCTAAAAGAACTGTTTCTCCGTATTGAAGAAGCACAGCTCCTCCTGCTTGTCTTGCCATTCTGCCTGTCTCAATAGACAGCTCGACGCCTCCAAGCGTTGTTTTTACTATTTTTTTATCCATTATACTACTCCTTCCTTATCTTACAACGTGGGTAGCAATGGATTTTTTATCCTCGTAAACCTAATCTACTTACTACTTCTTTGTATCTTTCAGGACTCTTTAGATTTAAGTATTTTAATAGTCTCTTTCTCTGACCAACCATTAATAAAAGACCTCTCCTTGAGTGGTTATCTTTTTTATTGATCTTCAGATGTTCAACTAAATGATTAATTTTCTTAGTCAATATTGCTACTTGAACTTCCGGTGAACCGGTATCTTTTTCGTGTATTTTATATTCTTCAATTATCTCTGACTTTTGTTTATCTATCTGGCTCAATTTATTCACCTCCTAGTTGGCCTCTATGTGCGTAATTTGTAATAACAGACAAATATTTTAGCATAAATAAATAATTGTGGACAATTGATTTATTTGAATATCTAACTGATTTTTCTAAAAGTAATTTTCTTATTTAAATAATACTGCAAAACAAAAGTAAGTGACATTACAACAAACTTTGATAAAAACGCGTTAAAACCGAGTTTTGATACTGAAACATATAGAAAACACGTACTAATGATAATACCAATAATACAAACACCAAAATAAGAAAAATATCTAACTAAAAAATTACCTTTAGTTTTAAAATTGAAAAACAAATTAAGAAAAAAATTATTATTAAAACCTAAAAAAGAACTAATAATATTTGCAAACACTTCTCCTATTGCAAATACTTTATACAAAAGAGCAAAAACAGAAAAATCGAGAATAACTCCGGATATTCCTATAATAAAATAACGAATAAAAGTACTATTAAGCATTCGAGGATTATAACATAAGAGCTGTTTATTTGTTTACCTGTTTATTTGTATATTTGTTCCCCTCCGTCACTTTGTGACACCTCCCCAAATTGGGGAGGCAATTAATTATAATATTCTATTATAGGCTCCCCTATAGGCTCCCCGAGTCGGGGAGCTGTCAGCCTATGGCTGACTGAGGGGGCTAATCCTCTATTCATCTATTCCTCTATTCCTCTTCTCACGATATAATTACCATCATGTGGAGATTACATGTAGATAAAACATTTTCTGCTGCTCATCAGCTAACAAAATACAGTGGACCCTGTGAAAACTTACACGGACACACTTGGAAAATACAAATCGTTGTAGAAGGCGATGAACTTGATGAAGCAGGAATGTTAATGGATTTCAGAGTACTTAAAGATAATCTACAACATTTTACTGACAAATTTGATCACAAATTTCTTAATGATTTATTTGAGGAATCTCCTACTTCAGAATTTATTTCTAAATATGTTTTTAAAGCAATCCAACCTCAACTTCCTGCTACCGTAACTCTAAAAGAAGTTAGCATCTGGGAATCAGAATCCTCGAAAGCAACCTACTTTGAATAATGATAGACATTAATACACTACTAATCGTCTGTTTCTTCACTTTCTTAATTAATATTACTGAATCCTTAGCCTACTGCATGCGTTACGCAGGACTAAAAACAAAACAAATATCAATAGCCATGGCCTTTGTAACATCAACATTATTAATTTCAAGACTAAGCAATATGTTTCAAGCACCTTTACTTGGAAAAATGGTAGACAAAACTATTATGGTTGGAACAACAGATTCTCTTTTGGTGCTTGAGCATTCATTCAGAATGATTATTTTAGCTGGATTCTTAGGAGTACTTATTGCAGCCTTTCTCGCCCCTACATTTGTAAATATATTTGAACTTGCCATCAAAAACTTCTTAAAAATAGGATCAATTCCTAAAATGTTTTTTATGACAATATTCTCAACAAGGAGAATAAAAAAAGTACTCAAATGCGTAAAAGTTCCAAACATAAAAATGTTAAAAGATATAAGCTTAAAAAATATCCCAAAAAAGTTTCTAATCCTTAACGGTCTAGTAGCTGCCATCTATACAATTGGCGTACTTGCTTCACTACTAGCAGGTGCGTATCTTCCTGACCTAAGGGCTACCGCTATTCAATTGTCTGGGATAGTAAATGGGATTGCCACTATACTATTCACTTTACTAGTAGACCCAGCAGGAGCAAGAATAACTGACCAAGCTGTTCACAAAACAAGAGCTGCCTCTGATGTTAAAAGCGTAGTATTTTTTCTAATTATATCCAGAATGATAGGGATACTAATAATATCTCAGTTAATTTTTCTACCAGCAGTTGGGTATATAATAACAATCACGAAGCTTATTTAAAAAAAACCTGTATAAAACAGGTTTTTTAGTGTTTAACATTACATTGCTAAAACAAATTCGTCTTCAGATTGTATCTCTTTTAGTCTTAATTTATATTTATCTAAAAACTGACCAAGTTTTTTTGAATACTTTTGAGAAGAAACAAATGAATTTTTAATAGGAAGTCTTTTAGCTAACTGATATCCTATAAGATCTAACTCTTTCTCATAATGCTCTATAGACTCGAACCTTTTCTTTGGAAAAACAGCATCAGGACCACAGGTCCTAATCTGAGCAAAATCATTAACTCCTGCTTGGACAAAACGATTAATGTTTGTGCAAATATTAATCGGAACTGAAATATCTATATCAGATGGCAATATTTCTTTAGCTATTCTAACAGTTTCTAAAACTAATTCTTCTGAACAATTAGGATAATCCTTCATTATACTTTTAGGATCACTAACAAACGGTATAATTTTAAAATTCTGAATACTTCTATATTCATCGTAAAGCTCTCTGACCTTGGAAATAGTTTGAATCCTATCCTCTGGTGACTCTCCTATCCCAATTAACATTCCTGTATTGGTAGGAATGTTGAGCTTTCCAGCATATTCCAAAAATTTAAACCTTACTTCAGGATTCTTGCTTGGAGAAAATTTGTGTTGAATATCATCTAACATAGCAACATTTGTTGTTTCCACCATATATTCAACAGAAGCAATTATTTCTCTAAGGTACTTCAATTCATTAAATGAAAGATATCCAACATTTAAATTAACAAGTAATCCTTCTAGAAATGCTAGCTCAGCCACTGTGTATAGATACTCAGAATAGCTATTAAAGCCCCAAATATCAAATTTTGCACGGACGGAGGTATAACTATCAGGTCTTTCTCCTGCAATCAAATTAGCCTCTCTGGCTCCTGACTTCCTCGCTTTTTTAAAAACTTTAATTGTTGAATAAGGAACCACCAAATGGTCTTGTTCTCTTTTAAATCCACAATAACCACAATCATTTCTACATGCTGTGCTAATGACAAGGTCAACAGCATTTGAATATGTAACAACTGATTCTCGATTTATGAAAGGTAAAAGGTCCTCATTATCTCCAAATCCTGTAAGTTCTTTCTCTTCTTCATCCATAAACTTTAATTCACACCTTTCTAAAACGAGTTTCGTAATGCTTTGGCAAAACGCTAGTCATTATACAAAGATTAGATACCCAATTTCAACTAATATTTTTAAAACAACAATAAAAGGCATATGGTTATTGGTTTTCGCTTTACTGAAATTCACAATTCATCGTAACATATATGCTATGGAAAATAAGTTATGTCCCTATTATGGTATTTGTGGAAGTTGCAAACTTTACCAATTACCCTACCAAGAACAACTAATCTATAAAAAAAAGAAAGTTGTTCAAGTTTTTGAAAAACTTAATAGAAGCTTACAAAAAGATATTGAACATCAATACGAAATTTTTGATATAAATAAAATATGCATACCAATCCAGGCGCCCGAGCTTTATCGATACAGGAATAAAATTGAATTCACCTTCTTTAAAAAAGAAGATGGCAATATTGGCATAGGATATCATGAAGGAGGACAATTCAATAAATTTGTAGACATTGCAGATTGCCTGTTAATGAAAGAAGAAAACGCTACGATAATTAAATTAACCAAGGAATGGGCAAAAAGTAATAAAATAGACCCATATCAAAAGAAATCACATACAGGAATATTGCGTTACCTAATGATACGAAACTCCTTTAAAACAAAGGATATAATCGTCACCTTAATAACAGCTGGAGGAGACGAAAAAATGTTTCAACCACTTATTACCTCTTTGCTGAATAACAACATTCAGCTGAAAGGTTTTGTTTGGGCAAAACACTCAGATTTCGCTGATGTTGCAGCGCTTAATGATACAACTCTCCTCTATGGAGAAGACGCTCTTATAGATTCAATTGGTAGTAAAGATTTCAGAATTCCTGTTGATTCCTTCTTCCAAGTAAATAATAAAGCAGCAACGATTCTATATGACAAAATTCTTTCATACGTAAAGGATAAAGATAACGTCATAGATTTGTTTTGTGGAGCTGGAACTATAAGCACCTATATCGCAGATAAAGCAACCTCCATACTAGGGATAGAAATAGTAAAATCAGCTATAGGTCAAGCAAAAGCTAACCTTGCACTAAATAATATTGCAGAAAATAAAGCAGAATTTATAGCTGGCACAGTTAGAGAAGAACTTTCTAAAATACGCTTTGAAAATGACTATAATCTAGTTATCCTTGACCCGCCACGTTCAGGAGCTGATAAACATACAATGAGGCATATTGGTAAAAGACAACCAGAAAGAATAGTTTATGTTGCTTGTGGACTGGATGAACTAGCTTTTAACTTAAAATCTGTAATGGAATTTGGTTATAAAGTTGTGGAAGTATCTTCTATTGATATGTTCCCATGGACACCCCATGTTGAGGTTATAGTTTATTTAGAAAAGGTTTAACAGAGACCTTCTATTTTGTGCCCGGACAAAATTTTATTCTTTACAATTGTTCCCATTATTTTATCAGCTAAGGCTTTATTTGCTCTATCCTTTTCCGATTCAATCCTTACACCTTCGCGTTCTACCTTAAGGTTTTGCGCCAACATATCCCCCACAGAAACTACTGGTATTTCATTTAAAGTTACCCCACCCTTTGATAGTGGCACAAATTGAATTGCTGGATTGTTAATATTTTGTTTAATACTAACAATTGTTTTATCAATATCAGATAAAAGAAGATTTGCATCTATACCTATTTGTGAAAACATATCAGACGCACTGACAATATTCCCTCTAAAAGTTTCATCTTGAAATTTTGTTTCTATTTCTTTTAATCTTATCTTATCCGCAGCAGTTAATGTCCCATCTAAAGATGCTTGTTTAAGAGTATCAAGTTCTTTCTTTAAGTTAATTGTTGCAAAAATTACAGCAACAGCAGCACCCTTTTGCCCACCTTCGTTAATTGCATCTAAAATCTCATTTAGTTGTTTTTCTGACAAGGCTGTTTGTCCTTGTAAAAAATATGTAGTTAATGAAGCCTTTAGTCCCTCTGATAATGGCAATTTAGAATCAAAAATTAGCACATTCTTCATAATGTTTTCGGAAGCTTTTTCAATTAACGGAACTAATGATTCTTTAGAAACTGGGGTCGTGGTAGTTGTTGTCTTTGGTACATAAGGTGCACTTGTTACTGAAACATTACTTGTTCCTACCATTGACTACCCCTCTTTTACCCTAACAATTTCTTCAAATTGCCATACCATTTGTTTAATCATCATTTCTTCCTCAAGAATGATACTTTCTTTACTATTCATCAAACTCGCCCCCTTCTTAACAACCAGTAACTACGTGTATTGCATCCTGCAACCAACACACAGGTTTGTACAAATCATAAATAACTTCGTTTCTAAATTCTTGGTCCATAATGATTCCCCCTCCCCCATTTATATAAACTTGTTTTTCTTATACCCACTTTTTCAACTTTTAAACATGGTTTTGTTCAATGGTTCATTGGTTCATTTGTTCACTGGTTAATTGATTCTATTCACTTTTAACTTTTTACTATTTACGATTTACCAATTACCATTTACCATTCACTATTATGACTACAATGTTTACTAATAAAAAAGCATGGTTCAATTACGAAATGATAGAGACTTTTGAAGCCGGCATAGCACTACTGGGTAATGAAGTAAAATCTATCCGTAATGGTAAACTAAATATCTCTGAAGCCTTTATCAAAATTAAAGATGGAGAAGCCACTATCCACAATATGGAGATTCAGTCTTATGAGAAAACTAATTCCTTTCAAATAATCTCGCCAACACGAACACGCAAATTATTACTCAAAAAAAATGAAATAAACAAATTAATTGGAAAAATTCAGGAAAAAGGACTAACTTTAGTCGCACTCAAGGTCTATTTCAAAAGACAATATGTAAAACTTGAACTAGGTCTTGGAAAAGGGAAAAAAATGGGTGATAAGCGAGAGTCAATCAAAACACGTGAAATAGATCGTGAAATAAGTCGAGCTTTTAAGTACCGTTAAGCTGCTTCTCTTAATTCAACTGCATTATTCTGCATCTTTTGCATTTTTTCATTAAGAATCTTCAGTAGTATTGCTAAATTTGCTTTTAACATTCCTATTTCATTATTTAAAGCTGCAGATTGTGTCTTGTTTTCAGAATTCGAATTTATTAGGTCCCTTGTAGGAGTAATTACCAGTGAATATATTCTTTGAAAATTAGAAACATTAACTGCCTTAGAAGCAATAATATGCTGTATTACAACATTATACTTAGAAATAGACTTGTCTTTTAAAGCACTATTAGACTGTGCTAATTTCTCTAAATCCATTTTTGCTTGACCTAACATTTCTAGTATTGGCTTATATCTTTCTTGAATACTCTTTATAGTGATTGCCTTCTCATCATCAGACACATTACTTTCTTCAACTTTTGCTAACTCTATATCCATCTGCGACCTGATTCTGAGAATTACTCTCTTAATCTGAGACAACATTATATCTGTTTCCTTACTTTTGGCATCTAACGTAGATATAATTTGTAATAATTGATTCAAACTCTTTATTCCATCTGTAGATCTAATGTTCTTCAACTCTGTATTAATAATATCATTGCCTGCTATTGCATCTTTTATAAAATCAATGAAATGACTAGATATACCTTTAGATAATTCATCAGAAAGATTAACACCAGTCAATTTATGAAGCTTATTTTTTTCTTCTATTGTAACCTTACCATTTCTTTCTAAAATAGATTCAAATATCTTAAACATTTCTAATCTATTATTTAAAGCTAATAATTGTTTGTCAAAATATGCTAAATTTGTTCCATAATTTCTTAATTCATAATTTAACTGAATCCTACTTTTAATAATCTCTAACTCTAAAGAAACACTATTTTTAAGCGAGCCTATTGTTTTATTGGAACTTGCAACTCCTGATGCAGAGTAAGCTTTTAATAATTTTATAGCATTATTAATCTCAACAATAATAGGTTCATAGTAGTTTGTAATTTGCTCAATTAATTGATTCTTAAAAACAACATCAGTAACATTTTTATCATTATTAATAGCTTCTGTAATTGATTTGAGTAAATTATTTATTGTTGCTTCTCTCGCTTTTAGCCCATGAATCCTCTCATCAACCTCATCTTGCAATAACTCTTTGTTTTCAATAGCTAGAAGCAATTCCCCAATTCTTTTACTTAATATTCGTTGAGACATTCTTTGGCCTTCAGCTTCGATAGACTTAAATCTTTCAACTAAATCATCAGTTGAAGAGACATTTATATTTACACAAAAACTAGGTTTACCTGCAGTTAACGCAACAACAACAGTGTCTAAGCCTGTATATTCAAGTACCACATTGAGGACCGGGTCTTCTTCGCAATTAGTAATAAACTTTATTTTTGATTCTAATGTATCAATTAATTCAGCAACATTCTTCTCATAAACTTTTAGTTCATTCTTAAAGGAAATAGTACTTATATCAATCTTTCCCTTTAATTCATCTATATGTATCTTTCTCTCTAATTTATCAATGGTATCTAGCAAAAATTTCTGATTAATTTTTAGAATTGTCTTATATAAAACAAGCTCATGATATCTCTTATCTAAAGGTGAGTTGTGAGTATTATCAACAAAAGCTACTATCTTTGACCTCATTTGCAACTCCTTCTGTTTAACCTCTCACTTAAGTTATCGTAACTTAATCTGAAATGTTGCAATGATTTTAAAAATTATCTTCATCTTTCGGTTTATACTTGGCTATTTTAAGAGAATCCACCATTTCTAATAATCTATTCTCAATTGCAGTCAATTTATCATTCCTCTTTGAAGAAGTTTTATCTGCTCCTTTAATTTGCATTTGTTCCTTAATATATGCATAAAAGTTTCCTTCATTATTGGTTAACATCTGTTTCTCCTAGCCTTAATTTTCTAAATAATTGCCGTATCTTTCTTTCAGCAGTAAGCACATCATAAGTATCTTCAGCTATTTCACTAAAATCCTCCATTATCTCTTCAGAATCTTTTTTACGCTTCTTTATCTCAGTATTAGTACTACTCATTGCTGACTCTAGAGGAATAGCACTTAATTGATTCTGCAATACCTTTTGAAAGGTGCTTCCCGCAACCAATTGATCATTTCTAGCAATTTGACTTTGTTTTGAAAAATGATTATTAAAATTAGTTACATCAAAATTATCAGGTAAAATCTGCATAATCACTCCTTATATAAGTACTTTATGTATTGAGTTATACCCATTTTTGAAAATAATAAACATTTATTAGTTCATTAGTTCACTGGTTCAATAGTTCATTGGTAAAAACATATAATCATTGAATTGTCCTTAGTAATTCCCGTGCAAGCGGGAATTACATTAGAAATAGGTCACCGAGTGATTTTGCGCATCTCGATACGATTGCTAAGCAATCACTCGATGAGCGCAAAATTGTATCGAGGTGGTAAGGTTATGGAAAAGTGTTTATCCTATAAATAAAGTAAAGCTTTGAGAGTATCGATAACTATCGGATCTTGTGAAAGATCTATGGAATGGTCTGACATAATGCTATTGAAAACCTCTTTTACAATAGGATTTTCCTCAACATTAGGAGTATCTGAATTAAATTGAGGAATATAGTCTGCATTATAATCAGAATTAAAATTAAAATTAGAAGAAACAGTAACATTTGGTTCAAAAAAACTATTTTCAAAAGAAGCTGAAACGCCATCTAACAATTCATTCTCATTCGAAGAACAATTTAGGTTAATCCCTTGAGTATTTAAAAAATTAATATCATTAATCATCTTATTCCCCTTACAAATATTTATACAATTACAATTATCCTCTATTTCATTATATATATCGTTTCAAGTAAATAAAAACTTGTACCTATATTTTTTGATATTTAATTAAAAATATTTAAAAAATAAATGTTTAATATGCATTTTTTCGGGCATATCTATAAACAAGACAAATTGACAGGGGGGATTAGGATGAAAGAGTCTAAAACAGAAAGGTTTGATTATTTAATGAATTCTATATTAAATGAGGATGTAGAAGTAAAGATGGAGCTATCCAAAGATGAACAAGAATTCTTTGCAAGCATCGATCTTACTGAAGTACTTTTCGTATAAAAAGATAAAATTAAGAGAAAACCCGTTTAAAAATCATGTCTACATGTTTTTTGTAGATATTATGGTCAAAAACGGCTTCTATCTCTTGTTCAGTTAATTTATTGGTTACCCTTTCATCTTGTCTTATAACCTCTCTGAATTTCAAACCATTATCTCTAGCTTTCATAGCGTCAGATTGAGCAATTTGATAAGCATCTTCTCTTGAAATGCCCTTGTTTACCATTGCTAATAGTAAACGTTGGGAACAAACGACTCCGCCAAGCAAATCAAGATTTTTTGCTAAACTATCTTCATGTACAACTAAATTCTCTAAAACAGACTTTAAAGTTACTAACATATGATCCATCAGCATTGTGCTGTCTGGGAAAATTATCCTCTCAGTTGAAGAATGAGAAATATCACGTTCATGCCACAAGCAAATATTTTCCATACTTACTAACATATTTCCTCTAATAACCCTTGCAAGTCCAGTTAGTTTTTCACAGGTAATAGGATTTCGCTTATGTGGCATAGCGGAGCTACCCTTTTGTCCTTTTTTAAATCCTTCTTCCATTTCATTAAACTCAGTCTTTTGAGCAGCCCTAATTTCAGTTGCTATCTTTTCAATTGTTCCCGCCATAACAGCCAAAACAGACATAAACATAGCATGTCTATCTCTTTGAATTATTTGAGTAGAAATATTAACTTGTACTAGTCCTAGCTTTTCACAAACATACTTTTCCACAAAAGGATCAATATTTGAATAGTTACCTACCGCACCGGAAATCTGACCTACAGCTATTTCCTTGATAGCAGATTCAAACCTTCTGATATTCCTACCAAATTCGTCGTACCAAAGTGCAAACTTAAGACCTAAAGTCATTGGTTCCGCATGAACACCATGAGTTCTTCCCATCATTAATGAATCTTTATACTTATAAGCAAGACCTTTAAGCACAGGCAATAACTCTTTCATGTCTTTCAAAATAATCTCAGCAGATTGCTTTATAAGTATTGAAAAAGCAGTATCTACTACATCCGAAGAAGTTAATCCCAAATGGACATATCTGGACTCAGGACCGATATATTCTGCTACACAAGTTGTAAAGGCGATAACATCATGATTGGTAACTTCTTCTATTTCGTTTATTCTATCAACATTTATATCTGCCTTCTTTTTGATTATTTTAAGTGCTGAATCGGGAATATTGCCTAGTTTGTTATGTGCTTCACAGGCAGCTAACTCAACATCAAGCCAAACTCTGAACTTATTTTCCAGAGACCAAATATCTTGCATAATCTTTCTAGAATATCTATCAATCATCTTTCTCTCCTTCTATTC
>CAZXTL010000013.1:0-47696 GCA_964643725.1 uncultured Candidatus Marinamargulisbacteria bacterium | reverse complement strand
TCCATATATCAAATAAATTTTTAAACATTTATAAATCCTCCTTTTAAGATATAACTCTATCTACACAAAAATATCAACACGCCAGGCACCAGAAAAAAAGTAAAAATAACATACATAAACGCATATCTTCTCTTCCTATACGCTAGCTCACCTAACCCTCGCGCTAATTTGAGAGGTATTTGTCTGATAAACTTGATTGGATAAATTATTAGCGTTCCACAGACATTAAACAGAAAATGTACAAAAGCTATTGTTATTGCATGAACGTTTCCTGTGGCAAAAGAAGCAAGTATTGCTGTTGAGGTAGTGCCGATATTAGCACCTATTGTCATAGAAAATGCTGATTCAAGATTGAGAACCCCTGCGGCCATAAGCGGAACCAATAAAGACGTGGTTATGGAGCTGCTTTGTACTAATATCGTAAGAATCATCCCAAGCATTATTCCATACACGCCATTCTTACCAAGAATATTATCTAGCATAGATTCTGCTGTATTCATTATCAAAGATTTCATAATTTTAACAATACCAAACATCGCAATAATAAGAAAAACAAATGACAAAATAACCATAGAGAAATAAACTGCCTTACCCTCAAAAGGTAATAACTCAAATAATAACATCGTTATCAAGTTAATTGCTGGGTCAATAATTTGCTTTACCGGACTTGTAAAGTGTAATCCTCCTGCGTTTACAAATAAAGTCGCAAAAAAAGTTGCTATTCGTTCCAAGAAATGGAACATCATTTCTAATGGAAAGAATATTAAAACACAGATTAAATTAAAAAAATCATGAATAGTAGCACCAGCAAATGACCGTCTAAATTCTTCTCTTCTTGTAATATTGCCTAATGACACCAAGGTGTTTGTTATTGTTGTTCCGATATTTGCACCCATTATAATCGGGATAGCCCCACCAACAGTCAAAGATCCAGCACTAACTAACCCAACTACCGTAGTGGTTGTTATTCCAGAACTTTGGATAATGCTTGTAGTAATTATCCCAACAAACAATGCGACAAAAGGATTGGCTGTTGTTGTCATAAGCGCATCGGCAAATCCCTTACCAAAACCCTCAAAAGCAGCACCCATTAGACCAATGCTAACAAAAAAAGCGTACAAGAAAACTGTTACTAATAAGAAACGGAAAATTGTGTAAAGTTTAAATTTTAATATCATAATTTATTCTCTAACAATTGTATCAAAGTTTAATAAATATTTAAATCACAAATCGTAATCTATTCGTAATATTTGCGTGTGCTAGAATTAAGAACTATGAGTCCAACTATAAATCCCCTTTGTCCGCTTTGCAATTCTCCAAGCGAAAGCTTCTACCAAGAAAAGTTCTATCTTTGTTCCAATTGTTATGGAATATTTCGGCATAAACATTTATTACTTGACCATGTTTCAGAAAGAAAAAGATATGAGACACATAACAATGACGTAAATGATATTAGATATCAAACCTTTGTATCGCCAATTACGAAGGCTATTCTTAATGAATTCTCTGTTGAACATGTTGGGCTTGATTTCGGGGCAGGAACAGGGCCTGTTATTTCCAAAATATTAACTGATAATAATTACAACATAAAACAATATGATCCTTTCTTTCACGATTTCCCTGAGCTACTTAAAAATAAATATGACTACATCGCTTGTTGCGAGGTAATTGAACATTTCTATGACCCACTTAAAGAATTCAAGTTGCTTAAAAACTTATTAAAAAATAATGGAGCACTTTTTTGCATGACAGCAATTTATGATAACTCAATGGACTTTGCTAAATGGTTTTATAAAGATGACCCAACCCATGTGTTTATTTATCAGAAAGAAACTTTGCTTTGGATACAAACCAATGTTTGTTTCTCTAAAGTTATTATTGAAAATAAGCTAATTAAATTTACCCTCTCCCCGTAGAAGCTATAAATATTTTCTAAACAGATGAACATGCTACGACCCTCTCCATTTCATTTATGAAACGGAGAGGGTAACGGCACCAATCTATATTTAAAGATACTTATAACTTCCGTGGGTGAGGGTAAAAACTATATTTTCTTTATTTTTAAAAATAAACTAGGCGTATAGCCTGTCTTTCTAATCCAAAAAGGAATTAACTTCTCAATAAAAGCTAATCTGCTCTGACCAACAACCTTCTTAAGTATTGGTGATCTTAGCAAAGAAGAATCAACCTTTGTAACCACAACAAATCCGTGTTGTTTCAACTTCTCATTTATATAAGCTGGATGAAAGTTAAATGTAAGACCTTTCTTGCTTCTATTTTCTGGTGTTCTGGTAAACGGATTAAGAGCAGATTTTTTACCCAATACTTTTCGTACTATCTCTAACCAGTTTCTTTTATTAGCAACTTCTAATATGAACAATGCATTTTTCTTAAGAACTCTATTTAGTTCCTTAAAATAAGTATCCGCATCTTCCACGTGATGCATTACTCTTATAGAACAACCACCATCAAAAGTATCATTATCAAAAGGCAGTTCATAAAAACTTCCTTGAACAAAATTAAGATTTTTGTTTTTTCCAAGCTTCTCTTTAGCACTTACTAAAAGTTTGTCTGAATAATCAAGTAGCGTTGCTTTCTTGGCTCTATCTTTATATACAGGAGCTAGCCTGCCAAACCCAGCGCCAAGATCTAAAAAACTAGCATAACTAGTAGCAAGCATCTTTTGCAAAACATCTTTTTCCACAAGATCCTCGTATTGTCTACTTCCCCAGAAGTCAGCTTCATACTCGGTATCGTTGTAATTAGTTATATTTCTTTTATTTGCCATTTACACACCCTCTAAACTTCTTATCTTTACCTATTAACCTTCGTCTGTCTCCCTCTCAAGAGGGAGATTAGTCATACCTTCAATATATTTCTTTATTTTATTAATCACTGAGTCGACATTTCCTTCGACTTCTTCATTAGTAAACCTAATTATGTCTACTCCTAGTTTACGCAAAATTACTTCTCTTTCAAAGTCATATTCTTTTTTTTCATCATGTATCTTACCGTCTACTTCAATTGCTAACTTTATGTCTCTACTATAAAAATCAACTATAAAATTGTTAATCATTGCTTGTCGATTAAAATTGATTCCTAAAACTTGCTTCTTTCTTATCTTTTCCCACAAAATACATTCTGCAGGTGTCATTGTATTTCTTAACTCATTTGCTCTATCTTTTAACTTATTATTATATCTTATTATCTCTCGTCTCATGATTATCTCTTATTCCTCCCTCTCGAGAGGGAGGCTAGGTGGGTGTGTTTTAAATAATTATAGGTTATGCCTGAAACAAAAACAAACCTTTTATTAAGGTCATTTGCATACATGGCTTTATTTGTTAATATTTAACCATGAAAACAATTCCTTACAATACTCAGAACATATCTCTTGGCGACAAACTTAGAGTATTCTTCTCTCTTTCAGACCCTTACTTAACACAGGGTCCTGCCATCAAGAAATTCGAAGAAGAACTTGCTGATTATCTCAAGGTTAAACACGTAATAGCTGTATGCAATGGAACAGCTGCACTGCACATAATTAATCTTGCGGTTGGATACAAGGAAGGAGATATCGGGTTAACCTCTCCCAACACCTTTGTAGCAACCTCTAACGGAGTAATCTATTCTGGAGGGACACCTGCCTTCTCGGACATTAGTAATTCTGACTTCAATCTGGATATTCAAAATATCCCTAAGATACCTAAACTAAGAACCATTTCTCCCGTTCATTTTGGAGGGTTTCCTGTTGACATGAAAAAGCTCAGAGAGCTATATCCTAAAACAATAATCATTGAAGATGCTGCTCATGCTATTGGCAGTGAATATTTTGATGGTAAAGAGTGGCAAAAGATTGGAAGCTGTAAGTACAGTGATGCAAGTATCCTGTCTTTCCATCCTCTAAAGAACTTAACAACAGGTGAAGGCGGAGCGATTACCACTAATGACGATGACCTTGCAGAAAAATGTCGCGCACTAAGAACTCATGGAATCAAAGGTACTCCTTCTAAAGAAGCACCTTGGGCTTACGAGATGCAAACCCTTGGATTCAACTACCGAATAACCGATTTCCAGTGTGTATTAGGCTCTTCACAGCTAAAAAGACTAGATAAATTTGTCGCACAACAAAGGAAAATCGCTAGTTATTACCAATCACAATTCAAAAACATTGAGGGTATATCTTTTGTGCAGGAACAGAAATGGCAGAAAAGTAGTTATCATTTATTTACTCTATTAATTGATTGGCAGAAATCTAGCACAACTAGAGCAGAATTTATCCTGAAATTAAGAGAACTAAATATCCTTACACAGGTTCACTATATGCCTGTTTACAAACATCCTTTCTATAAACAATTCAACATTAATCCTAAAGATTTCCCTGTTTCGGAAAGTTATTATGACAGAACTATTTCTATCCCTTGTTCTTCTAAAATGAAAATAACGGATGCAAAACGCGTGGTTAGAGAAATTAAAAAAGTATTATCTGTGTCTAAATAAAGCAGGAACCCAACCATTATTCAATTCCAATAGTTTTGATTGTCATCCCTGTACAGGTTAAGTAATTCGTTGACGAAATGTCATCCCGGACTCCGATCCGGGATCCAGGCTTACAGTTTATTTAAATATTGAAGTAGCTCGTTTACTATTATAAGCTTAAATTAGGGACTATTTATTAGTCTATATTCAATTAATAAGCTACTTAATGTTTTGTAATTGTCAAATTTAATATATGACTGGATCCCAAATCAAGTTTGGGATGACAATCAATACTGAATCAAGTTCAGCCCCTGATTCAGGATGACAAGTCAATAAAGTTTGCCCTTAACTAACTTTGTGAGTCGAATGGACTCGAGATGACATTATGCAAGAAATACCGGATACCCTTATTCAATTTTCATTTTTACAGAATATTCTTTTAATTTTTTATACAAATTAATCATCAACTCATAGCCATTTAATGCTAGTTTAATATTTTGTATTCTTTCATTAATATTATCAGGATACTCATGAGACAATATATTTCTTATTTCCCTCAGCTTATCCCAATCATCAGCAGATTCTATAATCTCAAGTTTCTCCAATATGTTGACTACATCTTTCATAGGAATTGTATGATCATTAATCTCTTTTAATTCCAACAGAATATGTTTAAATAACTTGGAGCCAATTTTGTCTTGTATTTTCGAGAAATTAAACAAAAAACTATTTATAACTCTTTGATTCTCGTAATTACAAAAATAATCTTCATTTAAATCTGTCACAATAATATCAGAATAGTCTTTATTACCATTTTCTATCATTTGATCTAATAACTTAAAAATTTCTTTTAATTTTGGCATATAATAACTCCTTCTTCTTTAGCAATAATATCAATAGCTCTATTATCATCCTCGCTTATTACAATATCAACCTTCTGTTCGCCGATTCTTTGTTTAAGCTTCACCAAAAAATCTATTTTTTTCTCAGCAACATTTTCTTTATCATGAGGTATTATATATAAATCAATATCTCCGCCTTTTTTGCTATCATTCGCCCTAGAGCCAAACAAATAAACGCTACCTTTGTAAAAAGTATTAATAAATACTTCATTAATCGCATTTATCTCAAATTCTGATAATCTCATGTGATATGGTTTAGAAGAACAAGTGCTTCATTTTCTCTTTTAGTCATCTTGCTTAATATTATACACTCCTATTGGCATATTTAAACCATGACCTTAAATCTGCCAATAGTAATAAATAAATCAGAAAATAACCCTTTAATAGAAAATCCCTCTAAGCTATGTTAACCTTTTAACATGACAAATATCAGATGGAAACAAAGATTTAATAATTATCAAAGTGCACTAAGCTCACTAGAAGAAGGAATACTGTTAGCAAAATCACGGCCATTGTCTGACTTGGAAAAACAAGGGATTATCCAAGGCTTTAAAGTAGCCCACGAACTATTTTGGAAAACTGTTAAAGATTTTCTAGAATTCACTGGGAATATCAAAATATTTGGCTCTAAAGATGCTACTAAAGAAGCTTTTTCACAAGGACTAATTTCTAACGGTGATAACTGGATGAAAATGATCGAGAGCAGAAATCTTACTTCACACACTTATAACAAAGCAATAGCTAACGACATTGTCTCAAATACTATTGAAATATATTATGAACTTTTCAAACAGTTTGAAAGTAAAATGACTGAGCTTCTTAAATGAGTTTTGGCATTATGTCATTGCTGTACAAGTTAGATATTTCGCTGACAAAACTATTTATTCATTAGGCTGTCATCCTGAACTTGATTCAGGATCCAGACATATATTAAATTTGACGATTACAAAACATTAAGTAGATTATTAATTGAATATAGACTAATAAATAGTCCCTAATTTAAGCTTATAATAGTAAACTAGCTGCTTCAATATTTAAATAAACAGTAAGCCTGGATCCCGGATCGGAGTCCGAGATGACATCTCGTCAACAAATTACTTAACTTGTACAATCCCGACCAATTCAGTCGAAGACTGAAGCGTGGAGGGATCTCTCGACTACGCTCGAGATGACAAACCGCAAATAATACTGGATACTACTGAGCTTAATTACTTTTCTTTGCTGATATTTTTAATAAACACTCTATTGTCTGAGGCTCATCTGATTCTTTGAAAGTTTCATCTATTTCTTGAACTGAATACTGTAAACGGAAGAACATTTTCCCGTCGCCTGTTTTCTTTAAAATTATCGTAGGAATCATGGCTGAAAGCTCAATGTCGTGAGAAAAAATAAGTTGTTTGTCTTTATCTCCAACAATAATAATACCTTTTGTAGCACCAAGCGCATGTTTTGCAGAAATCAGTGAAGAAAGCCTGTTCCCATGGTCAATTCCTCCAGGTCTCTGAAGGTTAAACCTCTCCAAAGACGAACCACCATTATTGGTTTCAAAATACAAAGTATCCATATCCCAAGCATCTGGTATAAAGGTAAAACAAAATGGATGAATAACTGAAGACTTTCTTTTTACAGCAGTAATTTTCTTATCTAAAGAAATAGTATCTTCATCAATAGTTATAAACTTCTCAAAGGTAATATCAGCACCTACGTTCTTCATTTTAAGTTGATACATTCTTTCATTACCATACAAGGAAAAAGCATCACTCGAAAGGTCCGTTACTTTATGTTCTCCTGAAGCTTCGATAATGGCATGCCCAGAATAGAAATCCGCACCATAGGCAATGTCATCATAGTAACCATGTTGTAAAGAACCAATCAACGACTTTCCGTCACCAAAAAAAGAAAGAGAGTCTATCACTAAGCCTTTCTTATAATTTAAACTAAAAGTAATATCCTTTGTTTTTAACTTAATAAAACGACCTGCACAACAAGTATAAATATCAATCTCAGGGAGTAACTTAACGTTCTCTCTTTTTGCTTGAGATAAATGTTTGTTTTTAAATAACTCAAGTCTTTTACAATAGTCATCCCATCGCTTTTGGGTGATATGTGTTCTAAAATCACTAGACCATAAATAACAAAGTTCTTTCCATTGTTCCTCGTCTTTCGAACCACTTAATGCCTTAGACAAAGCAAAACATGTTGTATTAATCTTTTGGTCGCCTCTACCAGTTAAAGCCCAACGATTAATGTTGTACTTTTCCTGTTTTTTAACAGGAATAGGCTCCTCTGGTGACTCTAGCGATATTTTATTGCCTCCAAGGATATTATCTAATCCTTGCAAAACTTCTGAAGGTAACACCATCTCAATTTCTTTATCTTGCTGTAATCTTTTAAATAATATTTCAATCTTCTTCCATTCACTCTCTTTCCCAACAATATTAGCTTCTGTTTTGAATCTGCCAGGTCTAAAATCAAATATCTCAACATCATTACTGTAAATTGGGAAATACCTTGTAGCATCTACCTTGAAAGAGTTAATGAATTCTAAATATTCATCTAAATCTATTTCTCCATGCACATACCGTTGAAACTTCTGAAAAACAATGGAGTCTGCCCAAATAACAGGGATATCTCTGCCTTGTAAATCTGTCAAAGTCTGAGGATTATATCTCCAATTCTTGTCCCATTCTGGATGATATTTATATGGATTATTCCATTCCATAATAACTGCTTTGTAGCCTGTATTCTTATAATGCTCCAAAACTCCTACGGAATATGCCATCTCATTAATTAAAGCTATATTTGGCTTAACTCCCAATATTTCTTGGTAAATATTGATACCAATAGCCTGATTCCAAGCATTAGCCTCTACGGACATTAATGGACCAATGGCTTGAGAATAACCACTACCAACTAGCTCTATGTTGCCTAGCTGTATTAAACTCTTCAACTCTCTAACCCATAAACAGTCTAACTGATTAATTTCCTCTAAAGTATACGCGGGCAGTTCAATTCCAGCTTTTAATTTGCACTCTTTAATTAGTTTTAAAAGTGGCCAATAACATCTCTGAATTACCTCAAGCCTTTGCTGCACTTCTATGGAAGAAAACATAAGGTTCAAATGAAATACCATGTATGGTTTTAAGAATGACATATTTTAATCTACCTCTATCTTATACTTTCTCTGTCTTTATTATTATATTATTAACTACTTCTTGAGCTCTTTTAACCGCTTCTTGCTTACCTTTACCTGTAGCTATAACAAACCCTGCTCTTTTAGTATGATTAGTTACATCCTCAATAACATCACCAACTTCAACAAACATCCCAATTTTATATACCCAATCCATCTTTTCATACTTTTCAATATTAGAAATACTCTCTATTTTCCCTTTTTCTGGGAAAAAATACCTAATGGCGACTCCTAGCTGATGCTTGGGAATTAACTCCTCATCTTCTACCTTTTCTCCAGTAGCTATACGAATAGCTAAACCAATAAGATCAACCCCAGTAGCTAGTGGGATTTGATCTGTGCTAAACCATCCACCAGATAATCTTGTAGCAATCTCGATTACCTTAGGACCTTCTTTTGTTAAAATCATGTCTCCTTTAGCAATTCCAGTTATTAATCCTAAACTTTTTGCTGCGCTAATCGCAGTGTTTTCTATACTAACCTTTTCTAGTTTATTAAGCTTTGTTGGCTGGTCACCACCATTTTCAATAATATTAGGAGCAAACCTTTGAAGATATTCATAGTTTCTATCAGCAAACCCAAACGTATAGCCCTTTCCTTCTATGATTATTGCCTCAGTGCTAATCTGGTCACCTTCTAAAAATTCTTCAACCATAACTCTACCTGTTGGAGAATAGTGACGTGCATTATCATACGCCCAACTTAACGAGACACCCTCGACTAACCTTAATACACCTCTAGCCCCTCTGCTATCAGCTGGTTTAATTATTAATGGTATTTTCTTTTCAGAAACTATTTGCACTAAATGCTCTGCGGATTCAATAGCACAAAACCAAGCCGTAGGAATCCCATTTTTCAAAAAACATTCCTTCATTTTAATCTTATCCATTGATAATTTTGCTGTTTCAATAGGTATTCCTGGTAGTCCTAACTCAAAAGCCATGGTGGCTACTGTCAAAGGAACATCTGCTGACATACATATCACACCATCTATCTGACGCTTCTTCTGATTATATTCTTTTGCAGCAGCAACGCATGCTGATACATCATAAGTACTAACAACAACCGAATCATCTGCAAATGCAAACCCTGGAGCATTCTCTGAGCCATCACTGACAATAACGTAATACCCTAAATCTTTTGCTCTTTTTATGCCAGGAACAGCTTCTGCTCCACCACTTACAATCCATAATGTTTTAGCCAAAATACATGCCACCATTAACATTAATTGTTTGTCCTGTAACATAAGAGGCTTCTTCTGTACTTAAGAAAGATACTACTGCTGCGATTTCCTCAGGTAAGCCTACTCTTCCTATTGGAATATTTTCAACTTTCTTTTTACCTGCTTCTGACTGTAATTCCCTCTGTGTCATATCAGTTGACACCAATCCTGGGGATACTGCATTAGATGTAATCCCAAATTTTGAATAAATTTTAGCCATAGACATTGTAAAACTTATTAAGCCTGCCTTGGCTGCTGCATAATGAACCTGATTAAACCCACCCCACTGACCGCCAATAGAGACAATATTAATAATTCTTCCCCATTCTTTCTTAACCATCCCTGGCAGCACTTCTTGAGTAAACTTAAAGGCACCAGCTAAATTAATGTTAAGCATATTTTGCCAATCTTCATCTGTTATTGTTTCAAATGGCTTTTCTTGAACTACAGCAGCATTATTTACCAATATTTCAATGGAGCCTCCTGCTATATTTTCAAACTCAGAAATAGCTTTTATTATAGACTCTCGATTAGCAATATTAACTTGTATAGGAATTGCCTGTTTATGCTTTTCAGCCATAGCTTCTGCGCTTTCTTTTTGTTGGTTGTAACCAATACCAACCGTACAACCATTCTCAAGCATCTTTAGTGCAATTGCCTTACCAATCCCTCGACTAGCACCTGTAACAAACGCGATTTTCTCACTCATAACTTTACAGCTCCTTCAAATGGATACATTTCATTTAACTTTTGTCCTCCAAGTAACATCGGCAAAACATTTTCACAAGAAGTTATATGACAGTGAACTAAAGCAGGTTTATTATTCTTAAAAATATCTTCAACTGCTAAACTTAATTCTTCTTCATTATAAATATCAAAACTCTCTAATCCATAGGCTTGAGCAATTGCACTAAATGATGGATTAATTTTATTTTCTGTACTTGGTGCACACTTCCAATTCATGTTCTGAAATTGAGCAACAAGGTTAAGTGAATTATCATCAAACACAAATATTTTAATTGGTAATTCGTATTCTTTAACCATTGCAAGTTCTTGTAAATTCATCTGAAATGAACCATCTCCCACAAAAACAACTCCAACATAATCTTTGTCTGCACTCATGACTGCCCCAATATTTGCTGGCAAATCAAAACCCATTGTTCCATGCCCAGCAGAGGTCATCCAGATTTTATTAGGATAATCAAAAGAAAAATATCTTGCCACAAATTGTTGATGACAACCTACACCTGTTGTTACAATAACTTTTCTATCCTTTAATTTTGCTGATACACTTTTAAGAATATTAAAAGTATTAAATTTTTCTCCACCATAAAACTGTTCTGAGCTAAATTGTTCTTTCCACTTTACTATTTGCAACTTCCACTCTTGAGTATCCTTGCGCTCAACTCCTTGTTTTAAAAGTTCACTTAAAAATACTTTGACATCGGCTTTAACCGAAATAGCAGCTGATATTTTTGAAAACCCTAGTTCTTGCTCATCAATATCAATTCTTATAATTTTCTTTTGTTGAGAAAAAGAATTTACTTCTGAGCCAGTTTGTCTTATATCTAACCTAGAACCTAACACAATTAATAGGTCAGAATGATACATCGCCAAATTTGCAAAAAATTCTCCGCTATACCCGATAAAACCGAAATAATTACTGCTCTCCGATGGCATAATGCTAACACCTGGAAGGCTTGAAACAACAGGGATATTCGTCTTATTTGCTACATCCCGAAATAATGAAACCGCATCGGAAAGCAACACTCCATTACCTACAAAAAACAAAGGCCTAGAAGCATTCTTTAAATGAATATTAATAGATTCTAATATTTCTTTGGTCACATAATTTTCTTTTTTCTCAATAGTATCATTAACTAAAACAGCTAATGTTTTTTCTTCTGCTTTTTGAACATCCATAGGTAAGTCAATATGCACAGGTCCAAATCTTTTTTCTGTTGTTAGTTTAAAACTTTCAGAAATAAGCTTACGCATATCGTCATCAAGAGAAGCTACTCTGCTACTTTTTGTTATATTCGAATATATTCCGACAGAATCAATTTCCTGAAAACCAGTCTGTCTTATCTTCTTTTCATTATTCATACTTGTTGTAGCAACCTGTCCCGTAATAACTAATATAGGAATAGAGTCAAAATAAGCATCTGCTATAGGTGTTACTAAATTCGTTGCGCCTGGTCCAGATGTGACAAGCACTACTTGTGTCTGTCTTGTAATTTTTGCAGCACCAATTGCCATATATCCCGCGCCTTGCTCTGTTTTTGCGCAATAATATTCTATGTCATGTTTAAGTAACTCATCTAATAAAGGAGCAATTGTTCCTCCTGGATATAAATATACTTTTTTTACCCCTAAATTTTTTAATGTCTTTGCAATAATAACTGCGTTAATCACAATGTTACACCTTTCTGGCAACAATAAATGTGTTGCTCCCTACTTCATCATTATCAAAATATATTGTTCCTTGTTTAATCCCAATAACTTTTTCAATAACAAAGAATTTACTAACTTCAGCTTTAAGATTATCTAAAGAAAATTCATGTATATGACAACCTATTAATGGAATATGTCCCAATAAATTCTGCGGTGTACTGATATATATGGTTCCATTTGTCTTTAACACCCTGTGCATTTCCTTTAGCAAAGGCTCAGGAGGAATATGTTCAATAATTTCAAATGCTGTAACACAATCAGCATATCCATCTTTATAAGGAAGAGCATTAACGTCACTAACCAAAAAAGAAACGTTTGGCTTGCTAAATTTATTTCTCGCTTCTTGAATTACCTCTTTATCAAGGTCAATTCCGATTACTTGCTCGGCTATTTCAGATAATAAACTTGCTCCATAGCCATTACCACAAGCAACATCTAATAGAATTCCATAAAATTTCTTGTATTTTCTAACTAAATCATAATGAAATGATATTTGGTCAGCCACTTTAACAGATTTTTTTGGGTCTACGCTTAACCTTTCATTTTGTAAAACACTCCCATATATTTTTCTAATTGAACGAAGATATTCATCAGTATATTTCTCTAAATTTGGAGTAACCATAGTTGTACTTAAAAAATATTTTGGGTGAATTTCATAACTAGTGTTTTCTCTTGCTTTTTTATTTTTATATAATTCTCTTAATGCTCCAACATTGTAAATATCACCAGAAAACAACGGAGGGAAATTCTCAGGAAAACGGACACAAGAATAACTATTTTTTCTTGCTAACTCTAAATTCTTAAATATTTGATCTACATCTACACAAAAATTTCTTCCATCAACTCTAATAATATATTCTGAGTCATCAAGTTCTTTTGTGGATTTTATCATTCTGTTTAAAGGACTCGCGTCATCACTATAATTTATTTTTAAAGCCTTCCCAGGAAACTCTAATAAAATGAAATCTAAATTCCCTTTATCATATTCAGGAGCTACAACTGTAATATCACAAGCAAACGGAATAAAATTATTAATAGTATGATACAAAAGCGGATGACCCTCCAATTTGACGATAGAGGGATCAATTCCTCCTTCCCAATTAGTTGAACTTGCTTGAATAATTACATGCATACTGGTATTCATCTTTTCTGTCCTACCACCTGAATTGACTTAGAACCACCTTTAATCTTGCTCGCTATATACCATTTTATTTTGGGTGGTAATCTCCAATAAAGTGGCGATTTTTCTATTAATGCTGGTTCAAGAAAAACAACATTAAATCCCACAAGTTCCAAGGATTTTCTGATGGAAGAAGGAGTGTATGGTTTAACATGGGTTGGGTCATTATAAAAATTAAGATAATCTCTTTGAAAGTTAGGAGTATTTATATATAACAATCCTCCTTTTTTAAGTACACGTAATATTTCCGACAATATTTTACTTGAATGATATATATGTTCAATAACCCCATTCATGGTAATAAAATCTACTGTCTCATTCTTAAATGGCAAATCATCTGTCTCAAAATTTACAGCTGGATAATCTAACGGATGTGATTTGATTCCTTTTTGCTCACATACATAAGAAAACCCTTTGTCGCCACAACCCAAATCAACATTTACGCCCTTCAGTTCCTTGCCTAAAGTAATCCTAGATATCCTATTATAAGTACTAAATAAACGATTATTTAAATAAATCGTTCTTTCTCCATAAGGATTATGAGTTTCAGCATATCGTTTTTTTATTTCGTCCATTATTACCTCTCATTCATAAGGTTAACTTTATTTTTACTATTTTAAAACCCTCTCAGTTAATTAATCTACCAACCTTTTAAAACCTGTTGTCTGGATTGGACCCTTTAACATCTTTTCAACAGTTCCCTCTTTTTGATATTTTGCTAAAAGAGGAAAAACCTTTGCCAACGCATTTTCATACAACTTATAGTGTTTATCTTTATGTGCGTAGGATACCTTAAACTGAAACCAAGCAAGAAAATCTTTCTCAAGCATAAGTTGTGTAAAAAGTGTTCTTATTGCCAAATTATTTGGATAATCAAACTCAAAATGACCAAGCGTATCAATCCCTGAAATGTGCAGTTTGAGACCTGCAATATCGGCCTGATTCTGCCAAATCTTTTTTATCTTTTTTCCCATATCAATCAAATACACATCAACTTTTTCTTTTCGATATTTTCTTATAGTAGCTAAAGCAGCGGTTGGTCCAATCCGTTCTGTCCAATAGGTGCTACTTATAAAACTTTCTTGAGCAGCATCCATTACAGATTTTTTACCCAAAATAATTCCCATTGGATAACCATTGCTAATTGATTTTGCGAAAATTGCTATATCAGGATTAACTCCATATAACAAATGAATCCCTCCACAGTTCATCCTAAACCCAGAGGTAATCTCATCAAAAATTAAAACAATGCCTAGCTCTGTGGCTTTTTTGCGAATATATTGCAAAAATTCTAAGGGAGCATCATGTCCCCTAGCTGGCTCCATAATAATAGCCCCCAACTCTTTTCCATGTTCTAAAATAATCTTGTCAAACTGTTCCCTATTATTATAATTGAAAGTCAAAACCGAGCCTTTTAGTTGACGAGGAACACCTTTAGGTTGCAACCCAGGCATCAATTGTCCATCTAATTGAGAAGTATCACCAAGATTTGCAGCCAAATACCAATCATGCCAACCATGATAACCACAAACTGCTATTTTATCTTTTCCTGAAGAAGCCCGAGCAATCCGAATTGCAACAGCTGCACACTCACCACCAGAGCGCGTATAACGAACCATATCGGCCCAAGGATGTAATTCACACATCAGCTCAGCTAATTCCACTTCTTCTGGACAATTAAGTGTAGCCATTGAACCTAACTTGATTGCTTTTTTTACAGCTTTATCAACATCTGGATCAGCATACCCTAAAATACAAGATCCAACACCCATAATGCTCATATCTATATATTTGTGACCATCAAGATCCCA
The DNA here is from genome assembly GCA_964643725.1 of uncultured Candidatus Marinamargulisbacteria bacterium. GTDB lineage: Bacteria > Margulisbacteria > Riflemargulisbacteria > GWF2-35-9 > DYQY01 > DYQY01. The sequence continues at coordinate 32,455 of CAZXTL010000013.1, read as the reverse complement.
AACCTCAACCCCTTTTGCTTTATGATAGTAAGCTGGCCAATTATCAGGCAAAAACTGTTCTGGTCTTTTCGATAATAATTGTGTACCTCCAGGTATGAGTTTCTTTGCTTTCTTATAAAGTTCTTGACCGTTACCCATGATTATTTCCTTTCTTCATTAAAAAATTTACCATATCCTTCATCGCCAATAAAATGTTTATTCTTTTCTTGTAATTCTCTATTATCATTAAAAAATTCAAGTATATCCTCAAGCCCAAAATCAGGCTTACTAGGGTATAAGTTTTTATAAATTTCTTCAACAACGTCAAAGTCTGCTTGATTGTCTACGGTCCATCGCATCAATGAATAATCGCTTGGACTTGTTTTTGTTCCTAAAACAAAACGTTCAGGTCTTCGCCAAATAAATGGAGTAACATGCTCCCTTTCAAGCTGGTCTTTAGCTTCATTCCAAGCAGCTTCAAGTACTGAGAATTTAAATATTTCTGCATCAAGTCCGTCTGGATAACGATGACCATTAAACTTTTCTGTTGAAGCACCTGCTCCACAGGCAACACCATAATGGTCGTATTTATTGATTGTTATAAATTCCTTAAGCATTCCACCAATAAGTCCAGGATCAAGTAGTGGACAATCTCCTGTAATACGAATAACAACATCTGCATTATATTGCTTAGCTGCTTTATAAAACCTATCTAAAACATCCTGCTCGCTACCAGAATAACAATTTATAGAATATTGCTTACAAAAATCTCTTATGACGTCATTATCTTTTTCTTCAGACGTTGCGATAACTACCTTATCTACGTATGCTGTTCTTTGAAGTCGCGCAACTAAATACCAAAGCATTGGTTTTCCCATAATAGGCTTTAACACTTTACCAGGTAATCTGGTTGAGCCCATTCTTGCTTGAACAATTGCTACTATCACAAAATCAACCTTTCTTATTAATCGTAGGCCAAAGGCTTGGATTAAGCATCTTATTAGGGACACTCATACCTGAAAGTATCTTTTCCCAATCTATATATATCTTTGTATTAATGTCTAAACTATTTACCAAACTAATATTCTCTCTAACCTGTACTTCAGTTTCTGCTCCAAAAATCACCCTACCATTAACTCCAGCCTTGGATAAGGCATAACCCAAACAAAATTCTTTCATACCAACACCTTTGTGCTGGCAAAAATCATACAAATTTTCAATACATTCCTTAGCAAAACCCATTTCATAAGGCATTGCTTCTGGTTTAATTAATAATAATCCCTGCAAATAAATGCTCCTCAAGAAAAGTGTTTTGTTAGCTTTCTTTGCTCTAACAAAAATATCTTTATCTATCATTTCTTTAGAAAACACATTAAATGGTATTTGAATCAAAGAAACTTCCTTAATATCTAACAAGGCCTCTGCTTCTTCCATAGAATAAACTGATACCCCAAAACTAACTCCCCTTGAAACCACAACCTGCTGGATAATTTCTCTCAACCCATTATCCCAATCCTTCATCCAATCATAACGATGCAACATCATACCGAAAGGTAAAAGTGCCAAGGTTTCAACTGTTTTATTATAAGCCTTATCTAATACATTTTTCTTCAAATACTCTAAATTAGGAGCAAATTTTGAAATCACTTTCACGTCAGCATAGTCTGGAAGTATCTTTCCTAATACTGCTTCGCTAGAACCATATGCTTGTGCAGTATCAAAATATCGAATACCTGACTGATATGCTGAATGAATAATTCGCTGCGCTTCTTCTGCTCCAGGCTGACCAGAGGCGTTGGCAATTCCATATGACGTACCAAGTTGAACAGTGCCTAGCACTAAAGAATTAGCACTAACCATTCCTTTCATGGGCTAAAATCCTTTTCTTGTTGCAATTAAAGGCCTAAGCCCATCAACAGGGTCTGCTCTCCATTGCACATCAGCTAGCTCAGCATTTACTGGCAGTTTAATGCCATTACCATCTGCGGATATCCCAGACCTAATATCTTTAATAACCTCTTGTATTTGTTTAGGAAGCCAACAATGTCCTGCTTTATATTCTGCACCTGTGCCATCAAGGTCCAAATGGAACTCAACCATTTCAGCTCCATAGGTATGCACTGCACGATGCAACACTCCTGGGCTTACACTATGATCTGACCACCCTACTTTTACTCCAGTTGCCTTACGGATTGTTTCTATGGCTTTAAGGTTACACTCCTCTGGACTGACTGGATATGAAGAGACACAATGTAAAATAGTAATATCTTTACAATTATTTTGCTTCAGTACGTTAGCTGCATTTATTACTTCATCTAATCTTGCCATGCCTGCAGCAATTACGACTGGCTTCCCTGTTACAGCACACGCCTTAAGTAAGTCATGCCAAAGCAATTCATACGAAGCTACCTTGTAAAATTCGACATATGGTTCTAACTCTTCAACTGCTTTTAAATAAAAAGGCGTACAAGAGAACGAAATATTCTTCTCATCACATCGATTCTTTAATTCTGGTAAAAAAACTACAGGCAACTCCCACTGTTTTCTATCTCTTAGATTCTGCTTTTTCTGCAAAACCTCTGGAGCAAAAAGTTCATCAATCTTAAATAGTTGGAACTTAACAACATCACACCCTACTTCTGCCGAAACATCAATAAAGTCTAAGCATCTTTGTAAGTCTTGAGCGTGATTACTAGAAACTTCTGAAACAAATCTAACCACTTAAATACTCCTGTAATAATAGTACATCCTTTTCAAAGTCAGATAAAGACACATTGGAGTCTTTGTTTGTTTCAATAGTAATGTTTTCTGCCTGACAAATAGAGAATATCTTTTTAAAATCAAATTCTCCATCACCTATATGTAAATGCTCATCTTTCTCATGACTTAAAAAAGCATCACTAACATGAAGAACCTTCGGTGATAACAACATAAATTCTTCTAACACTTTGTTCCAGTCTTGGTTAACACCTATAGCATACTTAATTGCATGAGGAATATCCAAAACAAACCCTAACCCACATTCATTCTTAATAAAAGCTAATTCCTTAGGATTAGCTCCAATACAAACATCACTAGTTAAAGTTATTCTAGGCTTATTCTCTATTAATATCCGAGAATTTTCCTTAATATAATTATCTTTCAGTAGCTTTTGTAATTGTCTTACTGTCTCCTCCGCTGTTCCAAAAACACCAGGATGCAAAATAATATACTCCGCATCTAACCGGTTATAATAAGCAACTGCTTCTTCAAAAAGAACTCTGTTCGTTTCTGTTTTCTCCGGTAAGCTTAAACAAAACCCATGCATAGAATGAGCACAATGAATTATAAAAGGAATCTTATATCTATTTTTTAACTCCTCCCATAACCTAATATTCCTCTCATAGCTATTAGGCACGCAATAAAGCTCTATATAAGAATAAACACCTTGCTTATAAAGCCGAATAGCTTCATCTATATAGTTATCATTAGTTGACCAGAGCTTTAAACCTAATCTCATAGCCCAGAAATAATCTCTTTTAATTGCTTAACCGTTAACCAGTCTTTATTAATATCGCTTCTATAAAAAAAGTTTTCTGCAACTCCTGGATATGCATCATAAACACCTTCATTATTACTTGAATGCTGATAAAGAGGAAGAATTACATATAAATCCCCAAGATCTTTTACAAGTCGTGCATCATCTTCTGATATTAAAGACTCATGAAGCTTTTCTCCTGGCCTGATGCCTATTACATGATACTTCTTATCATCTCCATAAGCTTTCACCAGGTCTGTCATCTTCATGCTTGGTATCTTCGGAATAAAGATCTCTCCACCAACGCCTCTTTCAAAGGCCTTAAGAACTGTATCCACTCCTTGCTCAAGAGTAATCCAAAACCTAGTCATCCGGTCATCAGTAATTGGAAAAGATTTTTCTCCTTGTGCTGCTAATTTAGTAAAGAAAGGAATTACACTACCCCTGCTACCTACAACGTTTCCATACCTAACCATTGAGAAACTAGTCTCCTGAGACCCAGCATAAGCATTAGCAGCTAACATTACTTTTTCCATTGCTAATTTTGTAGCACCATAAAGATTAGCTGGAGATACTGCCTTATCTGTTGATAATGTCACAACTTTTTTAACCTTATTTTTAAGAGCTGCCTTAACAATATTCTGCCCACCAAGAATATTTGTTTTAACTGCTTCAAAAGGGTTATATTCACAAACAGGAACATGCTTAAGAGCAGCAGCATGCACTACATAATCAACACCCTGCAAAGCCATAGATAATCTATCTTCATCACGCACATCTCCAATAAAATAACGCATACATGGCTGATTGAATGTTTGTTGCATCTCATATTGTTTAAGTTCGTCCCTAGAAAAAACTATCAACCTACTTGGCTGATAGTTTTCAATAATTGTCTGTATAAACTTTTTCCCAAATGAACCAGTTCCCCCTGTTACTAAAATCGACTTTCCATTAAACATTTTTACGCCTCCACTTTCTTCTTTAAAAATTCTTTTTCTATTCTATCAGTTACCCCATTTAATTCTGCTATTAAAACACTAAGCCCTTCATGTACATTAGCAAAAAATAAGACAAACTTATTTTGCATATCAACTTGCAACTCCTTTTCGGAATAATGCGTGTTATTAGTGTTATTAATCAAATGAAATAAATAAAAATTGGTTTCGCTAAGCTGAGCTATAGCATTAACCTCATATACATACTCAGTATTTAAAGTATCAGCTATCTTATTAATCTTCTCAACCGCAACACCTAACCATAATTCATCAAACTTCTCTTTCTTTTCTTTTATCGTTCTCTTCATGAATTCTTCTATCAAATCTAGTCCATCCTTAGCCAAATTGCTAGCTGTTTGCATCTTGTCAATCATTGCCTGTAAATTTATTTTGCCTTGTTTGATGTCTTTCTTTACAACTTTTTTCTTTAACTCAAACTTAATTTCCTTCTTATCTAATTTATTATTCTTAATAAACCTTTTATAAACTTCTTTTAAGGAAATATGCTCACAACCTTCAATAAAAGCACCGCCCTCTGTTGCGTTATATACATTAGTCAAGTTATTATCTTTTATTAATCTTCTAAAATAATTTATAAAAACTTCTAAGGATGGAGTAGTGTACACCTTTCCTCCATAATACCCATCTACTTCTTTAATGTGCGTATATGTTACTGACTCAAAATTTTGAAGACTCGTATTCTTAAAGAACTTTTGACCATTTTCTTCTATTACCTCTGTTTTATATGAATCTACGGTGCCATCTACGTGAGATACATCAGAAGTAATTGCTAAATCTTGTCCTAATAGAATTATTTGAGAGGCACCCATCCTTGCCGCACACATTAAAGAAGTAGTAGCTACTGTAAGTCCACTACTAACAAAATCATCTATTGTTAATTGCATTCCTAATGCTTCTATTAGTGATACCAAAAATGTTTTAGAAGTTACTGGACTTAGAGAGAAAATGAAATCAGTATTAACTTCCTCAACAACACTATGGTGACAGGACATTTCTACAACTATTGGTATTCCAGAAACATCAATATTTCTTAACTGATCTAAGACTAAAGGTTGCATATCGATAATTGTCATCAGGTCTGGTCTTATTCCATGTTTTAACAAGGTATATGCAGTGGTAGTAATTGCAATAATAAAAACTTCATCTTGAATCTTTTTAAGAAACTCAATGTTTTTTGCTAACGATGGTCCTGCTGAAACACAAATCACTGGTTTTCCTATAGCTTTGTCTTTTATAACCTTAACTGTTGGGTGTTTTAATAATTTATCTAAATGCCTCACAACATTTGTATCCATAAGCCCACCAAGTAAGAAAGTTGTATTTAGGTTTAGTTGCATAAGATCTGTTACTTTTAAAATAGTTTCCTTGCTTTTAACATAGAAATCTTTAAATAGTGTTTCAAAAGGAGCATAAGAGAACATCATAAGTCCACTCTGAAGATAACTAGAACTAGCTAATGATGAACCTAAAAGATTATTTACATCATCAAAATTATTATTAAAGATTGGTTTAAAGGCTTTGTTTTTAAAAATCTTAGCAAAATCATAATAAAACAACAGAGAAACAACATAATCTGCTGAAGGAAAAACTACAAAGAAATTCTTAACCCAATGATATTTAGTTAACAGTTCTTCTAGCAAATAAGGATCTAAAACAAAAGCAATAGCAGTAGTTGCTGCTTTAAATCTAAGACTCTTTATCCTTTTATTATATTCTGTCTCAATTATTACTTCTGCTGTCTTTTTGGGATTATCTCTACCTGAAATACAAATATCTTCTTTATCCTCTACTTTATAACTGATAACTAATTGTTTGTTTTTATTATTCTCTCCTACAAGCTTAAGATCCTTAGTTGCGTCTACAAGATATGCTTTCCATGCTAAGTCTACTTTATTTAATTTCTTAATATTCTTATTAAATAAATAATCTTTCTTGTCAGTCTGCTTCGGCAATTATTTTCACTCCTTCATAGGTTGAGAGTGAATATACTGTATCAAACAACAGTATCAAATCGTTTATTTTTAACGCTTTCTCAACACCAACCAACAACGTACCAAGTTTTTCTGACTTAAACCCATCTTCTTCCAACTGTTTAATAAATTTCTCTAATTGATTAACAAAATCAACTAAAGTAACTCCCTCTGTCCCACAGATTAAAGCAACTACTGTCTTAATTAAATCAGTATAAATCTCACTAACTACTGTACTTTGCATTATTAAATAGTAGCTTAATATGAAGAATTGTCAATTTTAAACCTCTACCAGCGTAAGTAGCATAGAAGCTTATGTGTTTAGAGGATTGGATATTTTGGCTTAGGAATTGTTGTTAATCCTTCCAAATTTTTGGTTCTTTAGTAAATAAGTTGAAAAGGTCATATTTGTCCTCCAAAACCATGGACTTAACTTGATTCAGTCTTGATTGTCATCCCAAACTTGATTTGGGATCCAGGCTGATAGTATTATACAAACTGATAGCTGCTTGTTTACAATGTCTGTATTTATAGGTAAAAATAAATTCTGATGAAGACTTACTATGTATACATCTTAGCAAGTGGGAAAAATGGCACAATATACGTTGGTGTTACTAATAATCTATTTAGGCGTGTCTCGGAACATAAAAATAAAGAAGTTCAAGGGTTTACTTCAAAGTATACAGTAGATAAGCTGGTTTATTATGAGCCAACAACCAATGTGTCAGTGGCTATTCAAAGAGAGAAACAGTTAAAAGCATGGAAAAGAAAGTGGAAATTAGAGCTAATTGAACAACAAAATCCAGACTGGCATGATTTATATTACGATTTCTTGGAATAATTTATAAATCTCAGTGCCCTGATTCCTTGATAACGCTTGGTTACTGGATCCTGAATCAAGTTCAGGATGACAATTTGAGAGTTCAGGATGACAATTTGAGAGTTCAGGATGACAGATTGAAAGTTCATCCCGGACAATTAGGAAAATTGGCATAAACCCGCGTTGTAAGGTCATCGAGTGACGCCAAAGGCGTTGTATCGAGATGCCGTCTTGAGGAGTTACCCCTCAAAGGATATTGATTCGTATACTGGTGTCTTCCCAGCCATTACCTCTATTTTTTCGATAACTGGGGCTATCGATGAAGAAGCTGTGGCAAAAGAAAACCTTAGTTCACTTAACATTCCGATTACCTCTGGTATGTATTCTTTCTTTTGATGAAGGTTAGCCTCTAATAAGCGATTGCGCATATAATCATAAAGGGCATAAAGTGGCTCAGCAATATCCTTATAGTCCATATTAAGTGTACATTGAAGCTCAGATATAATAGCTGATGCTTTTTTGATGTTATAGTTTCTAGTTTCTATGTCTCTCTCAAAATCGATTCCCTCAATACGTTTAAGAAAATTAATAGCACCTTCATACATCATCATAAGTAACTTATCCTGAGTTGCTGTCATAACTTGATTCTCTAAATAATCATTTTGTATCACGATGTTCTCCTATCCCCAATTTGTATTAAGAGTTGCGGTCTGTTGAGTTAACCATGTCGAGGTGTTATTCATCTTGCTCATCATCGTTTCAAGATTAGCAAACTGTTTTCTAAGTCTTGTTTCCTCAATCGATAATCTTTCTTCCATACTAACTATCTGGCCATCTATTATTTCCATTTCTGTTGTTGAATTATCCATCGCATTACCAATAGAACCTGTTGAGCTATCTGTTATATTGCTTATCTTATAATCAAAATACTTGGAAAGACCAACTGGTTGAAAGGCTTGAATCTCCGCAATCTTAACATCCCCTCCACCCACAGTAGTCAAATTATTAAACCGTATCTTACTCGCAATCAAACTATTTACAGCATTAATCGTTATATCCTTATTAACATTATTTGTTACGCTAGAATAATCCACCCAATTATCACCACTCCAATACTGTAAGGTAAAACTCTTTATTACATCATTTGGGTCAGTATTGGTTCCGAATAAATTAAGAGAAGTAATATCAATCTTCTTATTAAAACTCATCTCTACACTACTTCCATTACTTCCCTGCCAACCTGTTGTGCCTGAAAGCAATGAAGCCTCGCCTGTATTGCCATCCTTAACTCCATTTATGGTTCCAGCTGTAGTTGAGGAAGCACTCAAAGTTGAAGCTGATACTGCGTTATAACTATAGGTGAAGAAATCTTTAACATCCTCAAAGTTATCTTGAATCGCCTGATTAAACGTATTCTTATTAAAAGATAGCGTTCCATCAAGCTCAAGATTCATGCCAACTTGTGAAACAGCTTTTATTGACCCACTCAGCTCGCCTGCCCCCTTACTGATATAAGAAAAAAGCTCTTGTTGAACAAGCATTAGGTTCGTATCGCCAAACAATGGACTAGTTACTCCGGTACTTGAATCATATTTAAGTTGTGACTTGATTTTATCCATGACAGTATTATAATTTGCCACAAATTCCTCCGCTATAGTACCAATCTCCTCAAAATTATTGGTAACTGTAACTGTAACCTGGCTTAGCGATGCTTCTTTTAGACTGAGAGTCATCCCAGAGATAAAATTACTAACAGTATTACTAGAATTCTTTACATAAATAGCCTGATCAGAGGAAGGGTTCCCCATTGTTATTAATGAATCTTTTGCCTCAACTGCTGTATTAAATTGCAAACTATCAATTTCGCTACTTACAGCAAAAGCTCCATTCCTGCCAGATTTTGTTGAGGCAAGAACAATCCTATAAGGATCAGAGGTTCCATCATTAATAATAGACGCGGACACATTTATACCTAAGGCATTAATAGCTGTCTGCAAATCCTTCAGTGTATAGTCTGCAGTTACACTTAAAACTTTCTTAAAAGAACCATCAATTGCTCCAGTAATAGACGAGCCCAGGATACCTAAGCTCTTTGCTGTTCCAGCTGTTCCCTTTTCAGCAACAGTAATATTGCCACCACTATTATCTGTGATTAATAAACCATCACCTGTAGCATTAATGCTTGCTGTAACATTATAAGCCCCGGCTGAAGAAGCCGTATTTATTGCATCTATTACATTTGCCAAGGTTGTTATGCCAGTAGCACTACTAAGATTCACATCAAAGGAAGAAGCAGCGCTGTTGGTTATAGTTATACTTCCTTTATTAAACCCACTTCCTTGATTAAGATCAGAAAGTAGTGTTGCTCTATTAAGATACTTAAAGCCAAGACTCTCACTTGAGATGACTCCGTCAGAAGAGGCGCCTGAATTAGCATCTGTGTATACACCTAGGTCTCTTGAGGTATTTGAGTCTGTAATTGTAAAACTTCCTGCGTCACCTTTATAAAGCTCAATCCCATTCCCTGCATTATTCATCTTAGCAAATACATCTGTGTCATCACTCACTGCATTTATTTTATTTATAATCTCTAAAACAGAATCTTTGGAAGTAACGCTTATTGTTTTTGTAAGATCCCCCACAATATCAAAATTTCCTGCTCTAATCCCATTCCCGGTTGCACCGTACACATTAGAACTTAAAACAGAACCAAGTCCTCCCAGAATAGCGCTACCATCTCCACCGGTTCCTGTAACCCCAATAAGTCCAAGCTCTTTTGCTGTTTTTGTGTTCCCGCTTTCAGTAACAGTTATGTTAGCTCCACTCAAATTAATGCTCTTCTTATCGGCACTAATAGCTGCAGTTACGCCTGAACCTGAAGCATTAATAAGACCTATAACCTCGCCAACTGTCTTTGCCGCTGAAATATTTATTGTATAATCTGCCGCTCCATTATTAATAATGAAGCTACCCTTTTCAGCTCCTAATCCACTATTCAATTGACTCAACTTCGAACTACTTGCTAAATAATAAACACTATTTCCTGCTTTCTGATTAGCAGCTACGCCAGCTGTCCCGGTATCTATTCCTAGGTCAGTTGCCATTGTGCCATTCCCAACGTTTCGTATTATTAAATTACTTGTTGTTGCTGAGCCAGTATAGGAAACATCAATACCATCTCCCGCGGCATTGATCTCAGCAGATAACTTTAATCCTGAAGAATTTACAGCATCTACAACATCATAAATATCCTGAGCAGAACTAAGATCTATTGTAGTACCATTGGCATCTCTATCTTGCACATAAATACTTCCTCTTGTAACTCCTTCGCCACCATTAAGTGCAGATAACTCTGTATATCTTTGTAATTTAGAATTGCCTGATTCAATAGTTATCTTTTTTGTGGATGAAACTAATTTTGCTGTTGTTGAGTCAGCAAATCCATCTGAAGTAAGCTGCGCAGACTGAGCAAGTCTATTTACATAGAAAGAATAACTGCCTGCACTTGCGGAAACTGAAGCACTTAAAGAAAGAATATCCGAATTAGAAGAAGTAGCACTCTTCACCGCGAAAGTTGCAGTTCTTGAAAGATTATAATTGGAAAGTTGTAAAGAAACCAAATCCGCGGAGATGCTACCCCAAGTGCTAACTCTCGCCTGTGCCTGTTCCTTTTTAGTGGTAAGGTTAGTAACCTGTTGGCGCTTAATCGCCATTAAGCTGGTAACTATACTCTCGGTATCTAAACCAGAAGACATTCCACTAATATTGGCCAAAACATACCCCCTACGATTATCTCGCTTCTAAATATTATATTAGTCTAACAAGCCACATCGTCAATAGCAACTAAGCTTTCACATTATAATAAGCTATGCTTGATTATCTATAATAATCCCTTCTATCATATTGCTTATCATAACTGCTACCTTAACTAACTCTTCTGGAGGTATTTCCTTGATTACCGTTCCTGTTTCTTTATCGATAATCCTAGTAATAGTCCTATTGATTCTCTCGTCATACCTCATGTCGACAGAATAGTTCATCTCTTTAGTTTTCGCCTTAATCTGCTCCATTGCCCGATCTAATTTATCTTTTGACTCCTGCATTTGCTTCTCAATTATTACAGGATCAGCGCCTGCTCCTGTCCCCACTGGTGCTTGTTCCGTCGTTTCCCCGGACGAAACTGTACTAGTAAAACCTGGAACAGCCTGACTAGAAGATTTCACAGACTTAGTACTAAAAGACATTTCTGCAGCTTGATTGCTTATTAATGGTAGATTGTTAACGTTCATGTTTACACTCATACTAATCACATCCTTCCAAGGACCGGTAGAGAGGGTAGCGCCGAATGGTGCTACCCAACCTACATCACGTCATCCTTGACCGATTTTATTTAAGCAATTGCAATACTGTAGTTGGAAGTTGGTTAGCTTGAGCTAACATGGCCGTACCAGCTTGTACTAAAATCTGATTCTTCATAAAATTCATCATTTCAGCTGCCATATCTACGTCTCTAATACGAGATTCTGAAGCAGTTAAGTTTTCTTTGGTAACCCCAAGGTTGTTTACAGTTGTTTCCAAAGTAAACTTCTGGAATGACCCTAATTGAGATCTTTCTGAAGATACGTCTGATATCGCCTGTTCAATAATAGAAACAGCTGATTCTGCATCAGTACTTAGATTATAGGTTCCTCCTGCAATAATTGCATTAAGTCCAGCATAATTCGTTGTATCTGCAGCTATTGCCCCTAACCCTAATTTAGATGTCTGCATATTAGCAATACCATAATTAATGATATCTGCAGTAGAAGCATCAGGCGTTAGAGAGAACTTTAGCTCTTCTCCGTTCTTATCTAATTGGAACGCGCCTTGAGCTGCGGTTGTACTATTTCTCTCAGAAGTTAATGTTAAGCTTAACCCTGTCCATCCTGTTTGTGTTGAGGTGAAAGTTAATGCTCCAGCAGAGCCACCAACCATTGATACAACATTATCTCCGAACTTTAATTGTCCAGCAATGTTAGTACCAAATATTGAAACAGCTGTTGCGTTTCCACTAGTAGCATCAGCAGAACCTACGCCTATTGCTGTAACTAGAGCTCCTGCCGCAGAACCTGCAGTTGTTATCTTGATAAGCTTGTCAGCTCCAAGACCAGAAGTTGTTAACTGTAAAGTCCCTCCGCTAGCACCTACTGTAGCAGTTATACCTAAGGATGCATCATTTATAATCTTAGCAAAAGATGCCATACCCATACTTGTAGTAGCTAACAAATTAACTGTTATAGAACCTCCAGCTGCGTTTTCAACTTTGAATGTTGCTCCACCAGCAAGTGAAACTATCCCGCCAGCTACACTAGCTGTACCTGAAGTAGTAGCTACTGCTGCAGCGGTTGTAACAACTATACTTACATTTCCTGTTGTTGCTGTCCCCAATAAAGATGCCACGGCATCTTTATCTAGAGCCATTGTGCCTACTGTTATACCCGTTGTGCCTGTACTTCCAGAACCTATCAGAGTTGAATATTCTGCATTAGTTGCTCCTCCGTTAAGTAGGAACTTACCAGCGAACTTGGTTGTTGTTGCTATTCTTTGAATAGAATCAACAGCTTTATCTACCGCTGTTTGGTCTGCTGCAATAGAACTAGAGTCATTTGCAGCTGTATTTGCTGCGTGTACTGCTAATCCTCTAATACTATTTAACATAGTATTCATTTCTGTTAACGCACCTTCAGCTGTTTGTACCATGGATACTGCATCGCTTGCGTTACTGATAGCTTGTGTTAAGCCAGTAATCTGTGCTCTTAGCTTTTGTGAAATAACTAAACCGGCAGGATCGTCTGCCCCTCTGTTGATTCTGTAACCTGATGATAACTTTTCTAGGGCTGAACCCATTCCGTTTTCTGATATACCTAAATTTCTCCAGGCATTCAATGCTGCTATATTATTATTAATTCTCATGTCTTATCCTCCTTGAATTTTTTATTAACTTTTAGAGACGTCCTTGTCTCTGTCTTTATCTTTTCCCCCTTACTACGAATTCCCCCCTTTCTTAATTTAAAGGCATAAAATAAGTAGGCACGCATAGCACCTATGATTATTCTCGGTACAAATCACTTTTGCTTTAATAAAAATATATTATGTTTTTTGGATGTAACCTCTGCCTCTCCCAGCAGAAGATATTAAAAACTTCTAAGAAAATGAACATGCTGCTGACCCTCTCCAAAATACAAGTATTTTGGAGAGGGTGACGGCACTAATCTTTGTAAGAAAATAATAACAACTTCCGTCGGGAGAGGTTAGAACTCTACAAACCTTGTTTCTATTTGATATTCATTTCCTAAAATATCTAAAACAATCCGTTTATAATTATCCAACTGCTGTTGCTGCTTTTCTTCACCAGTCTTGTAGTCAATTATGACTACTTTCTTAGAAACATCGTCTATCATAAGTCTATCAACTCGATACTCCTTTGTGCCATCAAAAACTATATATTCATTAAACACACGATAATTACTAGAAAAAATCTCAGCACTACAACCAACAAAAGATGCACATCTGCGACATACTTCATCAATATCCTTAGCAGAAAAATAATCTCCATACTTTTGATATAGTACCTTGCGCGCCAATGCATGCTCTGACTTTTTGTTATGCATTATGTAAGACAAATACTCATGAACCATTGACCCATCAAATTGCTTAGCAATATATGTTGCGTTTGCGTAAACAATTTTCTTATCAAACTCATTTGCACTAGATTCGAATATTTTTATAAGAGAGATACCTTGAACTACTACCCTTCCGTCAGGCTTTGCCTGCCACCTTCCCGAATCGGGAAGGCTAGTTTGGCTCCCCGAATCGGGGAGCTGTCCGCCTGAGGCGGACTGAGGGGGGACTAGCGCCCCAATCACTAATGGCTTATCCTCTAACTCTGATATGCTAGCAATATTCCTGCCGTGACAAGCACAAACATTTATTATTGCTTCTTTGATAAGGAAATATTGGTTATCTTTTTTTGAACCAGTAAACTCTTTTTGCTTGTCTATATCTTTATATTTTTTACCAACCATACAGCTAAGAAATAGATTCTGTTTGGCTCTGGTAAGTGCAACGTACAGATTGTTAATCTCCTCTAAAAATTCTTTATTGTTTTGCATGGCATATAAATACTTCTTGCTAACGTGATTTTCGATTACCACCTTATCCTCGGGCGCAATGACCACCCCCTCGACTACGTCATTAAAGTTCTGACTAAACGCTGAATAGAGCGAATAATCATCTTGTGGTGGCTCTTTGGCTGCCATGTTAAGCAAATAAAATACATTATCAAACTCCATACCCTTAGATTTATGAATAGTCATAATCTGAACGGAATTGCTTGACTCTAGCCCAACTTGCCTAAAGGTATCTGTCTTTTTTCTTTGGTCAAAGTATCGAAGCAAATCTGCAATGCTTTGTTTGTTTCCTTGTGTCAGTTGAAAGTCTCTAATGATTTCTAAAAATCTTCTGATATTTTTCTGATCATGAAGCTGTGAAAACAACTCTCCCGCCTGGAAATACATCAGAATACGCAAGACAATTTGTTCGAGTGGCTCTTTCACTGGCAACTGATTAATAAAATCTAACATCTCAGATATTGGACTTAATTTAGTTAGGTCATCACCAATTTTTAGTGACTTAAGTAATGGGGCAGTATCTTTTAATGAATATCCCAAATAATCTGATCTGATAAAATCAAGCAACAACGGCATCTGCCCTGTTGAGATATACTTCAATAAATACAAAATAGGCTTTACTGCTTTATGGTCCAAAATAGATGAAGAGCTTTCAAGCACAAAAGGAATCCCTTTCTTCTTTAAAGCAACGGCTGCTAGCTCCATCTCCTTACTTGTTCTTAATATTATTGCAGTTCCCTTCGAGTATAATTCCCCCTTATCAAGCAAACCAGCAAACCTATCCACAATATTATCAATCTCTTGTTCTAGCTCATATTCTCCTGTTTGCTTTCTGCTAACTCTTACTTCTACATATCCTTCATCTTGTTTATGACAAGCTACTCGTTCATATTGCCATATAGGCATTCCTTCTACCGACGTACTATCCGTAATACTTAGAAACATCTCATTTACAAAAGACATGACTGCTTGCGAACTACGATATGATTTCTGCAATACTTCAGCATCCTGAACCTCTAAAATTGTTTCTAGATTATTAAGCAAATCCTTCTCGCCACCTCTCCAGCCATAGATAGCCTGCTTGTCATCTCCGACACAAATGACACCTCCAGATAACTCTGAACCTGAAGCAATCTCTTTAATCAAAGGAAATAAGATATTCCACTGAATAATACTAGTGTCTTGAAACTCATCTATTAACAAGTATTTCACTTTTGACGAAAGTGCTTCGTAGAAAATATTCAACACTTCTCCCAGCTCTAAATTAATAAGTGACATCTCATCATCATAGAGATATTTATATGTAAAATACGCTATATCCTGATAGGTAAAGTTTTTCTTGCGGAGCTTAATCTCATCATACGTTCCCAAAATTACCTTCAATAACTCCTGTAGCTCTGACATCAAAGGGACTATTCTTTTTTGAAAAATATAGGATGCTAATTTATCCTTAAACCCTGAATACATCTCTGTTAGGTCTTCATTTATTTCCTTTAATTTAACTTTACTCCAGAAATTACTTAACCCTAACATTTCAATATACTCTGCTCTAACTTTACTTAAAAAATCTTTCTCGCTCAGCGATGGCTGATAATTTTGGAAACAATTCTTATTCACAACCTCAACATAACTTCCGCTTGTCTGGATAATAAGATTAACCATTTCATCCAGGCTACTTTTAAGTACTGAAACAGAAACATTGTCGCATTGCTTGATTGTCGGTATTTTCTCTAACACAAACCTTTGCATTGAAACAAACCTAATAAACTTTTTGTACCGCGATAGATTCTTTAATTTCTTATTCAACTTTATTAGAACATTAAGACTTTTTTTCTTTTGCTTATCTCTTAAAATATTTACTAAAACCTCATCAATAATCTCTTCGTTTAATTCATCATGAATTAAATTAAAATCTTCTATCTGTAGATATGGAGCAATAAGCCCTGAAAATACAGAGTTTATAAATGCATCTATTGTCATTACCTGAAAATCCTTTTTGTTCGTCAGCAGTGTTGCTCTTATTCCCTCAACTTTTTGTAAGTCCACAACACAGCCCTTTATCCTCAGTGCCTCAAGAACAGAAGCGTCATCATTTTCACCCTTCAAATGTGCTAGAAGCTGAGATAACTGCTCTATCACTCTATCTCTAATCTCAGCTGCAGCCTTCCTTGTAAAAGTAATAGAAAATACTTCGCCTACCTCCACTCCAGAGAAGAGTAGCACTAATATTTCTATAGATAGACGATATGTCTTGCCTGTTCCAGCACTTGCCCTAATAACTTTAGACCTATCCATTCTTTCTACAAATCCCTTCATTCTCACAATATCTGCAAGCATTAGTAGTTGCTGCAAAATCATATTCTTTCTTTTCTATAACAGCGGATACCACTTCTTGGATCTTTGATTTAATATCAAGTTTTGTTGCTAATTTTTCTTGTTTATCAAAAACCTGATAAAAGTATAAATGTGGTTTAACTTCCTCTCCACCTTCTCTGCCTTCATAATAATATTCACTATAAAAACTCAATTGTTCATCATTCATGGTTGAACCTGTTTTAAAGTCAAAAACATAAACCCTGCCATCTTTTAGTTCTAGCCTCAAATCAGCCCTTCCAAATATCTTAATAGGTATAGCTTGTCCCTCGAGGTTAACTGTTCCTATTTGCAGTTTGTCGTTCTTATCCATGCCCTCATCTTCAATATAAAATTTGACAATATCTTTAAGCTCAAACTTCGAGCCACAGGTGCGAATAAAAAAATCTCTAATAGAATCAACTAGCACAGGAGCTATGACTTGCTCGGCATAATTCTGCCGATATACTTCAGGCAACATATCTACGCTTTTTAGGAAAATAGTACTTATTATCCCAGCTACATCAATACTATCAATTACTGTAGCGTACGAAATGTCCTGGCCTATGTAACGCTTCACCACCACACAAACTTCTTCAAACACATCATGAACTACATTTCCCAACACATTATCTTTTATATCTATGCTTTCTTCTAATTTGCGTCTCTGCACACTAACTACCTTATCTAAATAATACTTTAAAGGACAAGCTTTAAGACTATCAAAAGATGTTGGACTAAGCACAATGGCTTCACCAATGTCCTCTGCTGTAACATCAATCAGTTCATTAGAATTGTCTTTCCTATCCAAGTGATTATCAGAAACAATTTTTGCTAAATATGCACCATAATAATTATCTCCAATTACCAATTCCGATGTAACCTTATCAGCAGGCAACTCCATCACAAGTTCTTCAACAAAGGAACTAGTTTGCTTGCCTTCACTAGCACTTTCAATGCTATAGATTCTTACTTGCTTGTTTCTTAGGCACAACTGTATAAATCTATCATGCTGAATTTTGTTACGCTCGTCCCTAGTTACTGCACCTAGTGCTTTTAACTGTTTTTCCGTAAACAAAAATGGCTTATGTTTCAATCCAGATAGAACATTTTCATTAGCATTTAAAAGAATTATTCGTTTATTTTCAAGAAACCATGACTTTGTCCAGTCAACTATTCTTAGTTTTTTATCCTGTCCTTTTTGTGATACATACTCTAACTTAAGATGCTCACACCTTTTCAATACAAGCTTTAGCCACTCAATTCCTTTGAGCGACTTTTTAACACTTACTGTTGAATTAAATGCTTTTTGTAAACTAAATAACTGTCCAAAAAGTTTATCTAAGACTGTATCAAAAGAACTTTCTAACAATCTAGATAAATCAAGTCCTTGAATAAATTCAACTAGGGCATCTACGTTGGTTAGTGCATTAATTTTAACCATATCTGCTTCAAGCTTTTTAATAGAAAACTTAAACAATGGGAAAAATATCTTATTATTATTAAGGCTTTCCCTTAAATTATTTATATCTTCTTTGCTTATCTGATAATACCTACAAAAATCATCATTACTGCACGCTTCCTCAAGCCTAAAACCGTCTATTTTATTTCCTGCCCAACTTCCAACTAACAGCTCTAAATTCTTTAATACCGAAAAAACTCTTGAAGAAGGAAAATATGCACAATATTTTAACTCAAACATTTCTAAATCAAACAACTCAGCATAACTAATTGAATCATTAGCAAGATCAACTATTACATCAAAAGAATCTCTGTCAGCGTTACTTGCACAATGCACTAACTGTCCAAAACTATCTGAACACCTATTTATTGTAAGCTCCTGTAGATTATTATTCTTAAACGATAAGCCCTCACCAGAATCAACCTCAAAAACCAATTTCTCCTCACGAAGTCTCTCAACAATAAATTGCTCTCTTTTACTAAGGCGATTGACTCCTACAAAAACAAATTGCTCATAATCAAGGAACGCACTCATATTAATTGCTTGTGAATCAATAAATATTTCATCAACGTATCCGGCTTTATTTATAAATTCCAAATATTGTTTCTTTGCCAAAACAAGTTGATGATTACTTGTTATTTGCCAACTCAACTGATTTTCGCTATCTGCAGTGGACTCAAAAAAGCTATCAGGCAAATCCAAACTGCTTGCTTCTTGTAATATCTCAAAGAAATCAAAAAATTTACTCGAGAAAACACTTACATCTAAATAATCATGTAAATTAAAAAACTTTTTGATTTCTGATGACAACGCATTATCTAAAGCAACAACTCTTTTCTCTCCCTTTAGAACGGGAGTATCTTGTAAATATATAAACTGCTTAAGCTCTTCAAATGTGATGTATTTAATCGCATGAAAACTAAACTTATCTTGTAGACTACGAATAAAACTCTTCTTAACCTGCTCATCCTCGAAAACTAAAATAGTCGGTTTCTGCAAATAAGGTTCTATTAGCTCTTTAGTATTCATTGCCTACTCTTGGCTTGGTCTAATATCTAAAATCCTCAATTGTGGCTCTGTTTTACCATAATAATCATTAACAACAAGGTTATAAACGACGTCAAAAACTGTGTTATTATCCAGAATTTGCTTATATTCGCTCATATTAAACCCTATAGCAGAAAGCTCATGGGTCTGATAATCGTCCATAGAAACAGAATCAATCTTTTCAAATAAAACTCTTAAATGTGCCTTATCCTTACCAACACACCCATAGTCAACAGGACTGAGCCCCTTAGTAATAAAAATCGGTTCCCTGTTTGCCTCGCCATATGGTTCTAGAACCTTTAAGGCGTCTATCATTTCAACATTTATCTGATCAACAGTAAGCTCCTTATCAATAAGAATCTCAGACTTAAGGTCTTGTTCTGACAGCTGAGAATCTAATATAGCAATATATTTACTTTTGAAATCAGCTATATTTTCTTTAGCTATCTCAAACCCTGCCGCTTCTTTGTGTCCACCAAAATTAAGCAAATACTCCTTACATCCATCCAGCGCATTGAAAATATCGACATTAGCAAAACTCCTAATCGAACCTCTTGCTACTTCTCCCTTTACAGAAATAAGCACCACTGGACGCTCATATTTCTTGGCAAGCTGAGAAGAAACAATCCCAATGACGCCTGCTTCCCATTTATCAGAAGAAAGAACAAGCACCTTATTGTTAAGCAAAGAATGATCCTTCTCTACCATGGCGACTGACTGTGAGTGAATAGCATTACCCTCTATTTTTCTTCTTTCATTTAACTGATGCAATTCCTCAGACAAGGCCTTAGCCTCTACCTTACTTTTAGTCTTTAATAGATCTATGGCTACTTTAGCTGAGTCCAACCGTCCTGCAGCGTTTAACCTTGGGCCTATACCAAACCCAATAGTAAAGGAATCCACCTTACTTTGAAATCCCATCTTCTCTAATAAATACTGTAACCCTAATGACTTTTGTCCATTTAATTTCTTAAGACCTTCAGTTACAAACACTCTATTCTCACCTAAAAGAGGAACAACGTCTGTTATTGTTCCAATAGCGACAAGCTCGATATATTTTTTGCTCATCATTAAACTATTATTCTGAAATTTTAGAAAAAGTTTATCTAAAAACTTATAAGCTACACCTACTCCGGCTAGAAAGGTGTTATCGTCTTTATGTTCTAGTTTTGGGTTAATTAAAGCTACCGCTGGTGGAAGCTTAACTGGTGGAGTATGGTGGTCTGTAACCACAACATCTATGCCCAGTTCTTTTGCCAAAACTATCTCATCATAATTACTTATGCCACAATCAACCGTGACGATTAGCTGTATCCCTTGCTCATGAAGCAACCTTACAGCAGAAAGATTCATTCCGTATCCTTCTGTATATCTTAAAGGAACATAATAACTAACTTCGCCACCTAATTGCCTTAGAGCATCTACAAGTAATACTGTGCCCGTGACGCCATCGGCATCATAGTCACCGAAAACGCATATCTTCTCTTTATTATTAATCGCAGAAATAACTCTTGCTGTAGCCTTTTCTATATTCTTGGGGCAAAATTCTTGAGTTACTTGCTGAATCGACGGATATAAAAACCCTTCTATTTGTTCTTTAGTAACAAAACCTCTATTCAGAATTATCTGAACTAAAATCTGGTCAACATTAAGTAGCTCGCTTAGCTCTGGAACTAAGCTTTGGTTTTTACTATTATCTATCCATTTGTGCTTGTAAAGATCAGGCATCCTTTTTTATCTTAAATAAAGGTTGTCCAAATTCAACAGCATCATGAGTGTTTGCAAGTATTTCTAGAATTGTTCCATTATAATCTGCTTCTATTTCATTAAAAAGCTTCATAGCTTCAAGAATACAAAGCGATTGGCCTTTTTTTATTTTATCTCCGACTTTAACAAAAGGTGCAGAATCAGGTGATGGCGCAGCATAAAAAGTGCCAACCATTGGCGACAAAAACTGCTCAACCCCAACTTCAGATGTTGCAGCAATATCTTCCACTACAGAGGCAGTAGTTACTTGAGAAACTTTTGCCTGAGAAACAGCCATTTGATGAACAACTGGCGCTGAATGATATGTCGCTACTTCTTGTGTCTCCTTTATAAGTTCTATTTTAACTCCTTCTTCCTCAACACTAAGTTTGCTAAGTCCAGAATCCTCTACTAATTTAATAAGTTTTTCTATATCCTTTAAGTTCATTTTTCTCTCCTTAGATTATGCTATTTCCAAATATTCATTTGTACTTGTATCAATCAAAACAAAATCGCCTTGATTAACAAAAACTGGAACAAGTACTTCCAGTCCTGTTTCTAATATCGCAGGTTTTGGCACATCGTTTACTATAGCACCTTTAACTCCAGGCTCTAAAAACGTAACCTCTAATAACACTGTTGGAGGAAGTTCTGCCCCAATAACCTTACTATTAGCTGTCTTCAACTCAACATCCATGCCATCCTTTAAAAAATTAACAGCATTCCCTAAAATATTAGCAGAAACATCAATCTGCTCAAGTGTTTCGTTGTCCATAAAAGAATAGACTCGCCCACTTTTATATAAAAACTGCATCTCTTTTATCTCTATCTTGGCATCATCTATTTCATCGCCAGGTTTAAATAATTTCTCAGAAATGTCCCCTGTAATTAAATGCTTCATTTTAATTTTAATTCTAGCTCCGCCAATAAGCTTATTAGCTTGACTAGATGCAACTACATTATATAAATTACCATCCATTTCTATAGTCCTGCCTGGCTTTAAGTCCTTAGCATTTATCACCATTGTGATCTCCTAATCCATAAACTATTAACATATTATATCATGAGGATGAAAATATAAAATGGGGTATCCTTTCGGATACCCCAGCTTCCCCCAGCAACGTTTGTAAAGTGGCTATTAGCCTTGTAGTAATTTAAGTACTGATGAAGGTACTTGGTTAGCTTGAGCTAACATCGCAGTACCAGCTTGTACTAAGATCTGGTTCTTTGTAAAATTCATCATTTCAGCTGCCATATCTACGTCTCTAATACGAGATTCTGAAGCAGTTAAGTTCTCTCTGGTAACCCCTAAATTGTTAATAGTTGACTCCAAAGTAAACTTCTGGAATGACCCTAATCTAGATCTTTCTGAAGATACATCAGACACTGCTTGGTCGAGAATCGCAACTGCCTTTTCTGCATCATCAGTTAAGTTATAAAGCCCACCAGAAGTAATTGCACTAAGACCTGCATGCGCTCCAGTTGCATTGTAAATACCATCAGAAGTTGTTATCCCTATCTTGGATATCTGCAAATTAGCAATACCATAGGTAATGATATCTGCAGTAGCAGCATCAGGAGTTAAAGAGAACTTTAGCTGTTCCCCGTTCTTGTCTAAAAGGAATGTAGCCTGTTGTGCTAATGTAGTATTGGCTGCTCTAGTAGCATCTAAGGTTAAGCTTAATCCTGTCCAACCTGTCTGAACTGAAGTAAAACTTGCACCACCGCTAGCATTAGACGTACCACCAACTAATGATACAACATTAGTTCCGAACTTTAATTGTCCGACAATGTTTGAACCAGTAGCAGATAAAGTAGCTGATACTCCTAACGCTGTAGCTAAACTTGCGGCCCCAGAACCTGCAGTTGTTACGGTAAATCCTGTAGCCCCTGCAGTGCTGTTTGTTAACTTTAAAATTCCTCCAGAACCAGTAGCAGAAGCAGTTACGCCGATTGCTCCAGCATTAATCAATGCTACCATAGATCCCACATCCATAGATGCACCTGCGGCTATGGAAATAGAAACTGTTCCTACTGTTCCGCTAATAACAAATGTTGTAGTAGCTGTGTTAGATGCCATTGTTACATACCCAGCACCAAGACTAGCTGCGGCGGTTGTTGTTGCTGCTATTGCCGCCGATGTTACAGCTATGCTTACGTCTCCTGCTTCTGCCCCTCCTAATAATGCAGATACACCATCAAGAGTTAACGGCAAGGAACTGTTTATTCCAATCGTTACCCCATCGTTGCCTGCAGCAAGTGCTCCTGGCTTAGCTGTAATTGTTGCTCCTGTTGCGCTTCCATTAAGCAGTAATTTTCCTGCAAACTTGGTTGTTGTGGCGATTCTTTGAATAGACTCAATAGCTTTATCTACCGCTGTTTGGTCTGCTTCAATAGAACTAGCATCATTAGCTGATGTATTTGCTGCGTGTACTGCTAATCCTCTAATACTATTTAACATAGTATTTATTTCTGTTAACGCTCCTTCTGCTGTTTGTACCATTGATACTGCATCGTTTGCGTTACTAATAGCCTGATTTAATCCAGTAATCTGTGATCTTAACTTCTCTGAAATCAATAGACCGGCAGGATCGTCTGCCCCTCTATTGATTCTGTACCCTGATGATAACTTCTCTAGCGAAGATGACATCCCTGCTTCTGATATGCCTAAATTTCTCCAAGCATTCAATGCTGCAATATTATTATTAATTTTCATTTAGAACTCCCTCCTTTAAACTACTTCTTTAAAATCCTTTTTAAAAATCAAACCAAGCTTGGCTGATCATGTTCAAAAAAACACCACCTCCTAAAAGTTTTATATTGTTAATTAAGTTTAGGAAATGTCCCCGACATGCGGACCAACTTTTCCTTATTTACAATATCTGCCTACAATGTATTTTTAGCACACCAAAACAAAACGTCAATAAGACAACAAATCTATGCCTTCCAATCCCACTTAATACTACCTGAAGAACTACCATAAGTGTCAGTAATATGACTAGTTATGCTGTCTTTCATCATAGTTAAGGCGGTTCTAAAAACACCTTGCTCCGATGAAGGAACAAAAGAAAAACTCTTGCCTTTATCAAGATAACTTTCAACATCCTCTATAGCTGTTTGCATAAATTCATACACGTCTTGGCTATCCTTAGAGTCCCCTTTAGAAATTATATAAGCTTGTTTAATCTCATTTAAAAAAACTGATACAGTCTGAGTCTGTGCCGTGAAGATTGTGTCAGCACTTGTCTCTGTCTCTACACTCTGAAAAATAGAATTAAAAGTATCTACGCCTATAATCTTACTCATCTTTCCATCTGAAACAGCTTTTGCAGAAGCCCCATCAAGAGATACCCCTATCCCTTCGATAAAGCCACTTCCTCTACTAGCTTCTTCTAGATTTCTTCCAAGCAATATACCATCGACATTGTTCTGGAGAAGAGTGAAATATTTCCCGCCTGAAACTTTCTGCAACAGTTCCATTATGTCTTTAGGTTGTTCATCTAAAGTTATCATTAACGATGACTTCTCTCCCTTTTTTTCTAAGGCAGAAAGCTTATTGTTGAGATCTCCAACATTTGCAAATGACATACCCTTTGCTGTCTTATATGATTCCTGCAAGGACTTCGGATCACCTTTAATAGAAGAGAATCTATAATTACTTGTGTAATAATCCAAGCCTAAAGATTGCAGTATCATTTATTAAGCAGCTCCCTTTATGAAATCTTTATAATCAAACTTTAAAGGTGTTATTGATGCACGTTTATTTTCAGCCTGTATTTCCTCATAAACTTCTTGCCTATGAACAGATATAGCCTTAGGTGCCTGAATCCCTATTTTTACACCATTCTCGTTTATCTCTAATATCTTAACGGTAATATTGTCTTGAATAATTATTTCCTGATTAATTTTTCTAGTAAGTACTAACATTATGCTGTTGCCGCCTCCTTCTTATTTACGCTGGACATAAGATCCGCGTACACAAAATGCCTTACAGTATAAAAATTGTTACTTAGAATGACTTGCTTCGCTTGCTTTGTTTTACTATTAACTACAATAGGAGCTAATAAATTTATAGTCATTTCCTCTACTTTTGGTGGCACTGACACTATTGATAATACATTAACTTCCTCTTTTGACTTTATGCCTAATTCCTTCATTTCTGTTTCTGTAACATCAAATTGGTAATCACCATAAAACTCAAATGGGTTGCCTACCACAAATGCTAAGGCCTCATCTTCAACTGATTGCAGCCATCCTAATAAACCATTCTCTACCAACACCCAAGATTTATAATTTTCAAACCCTAGAGGTCCCTTTGGGAAAACTATAATGTCTTCTTCTTTAACTTGTAATACTCCGAATCGTTCCGTTTTTACTATCATCTTTTACCATCTCCTTTTTTTATAAATAATCTAACAATGTACGGCCCATTATCTTAGCCCCAACATTAAGAGCAGCCTGATACCCAACCATCTGCTTATTATACTCCATCATAAGAGTAGCATAATCAATATCTTCTATTGATGAAGTCAATATCTTTTGTTGAATTACAAGATCAGTAAGATGACTTTCCCTTTGTTCCATTCTCTTTACATATATACCTACTAGAGCGTGAGCCTTGATTACATTATCTCTACCAGTGGTTAAGTCTGCTACTTCTTGACTAATGTCGCTATCTCCAGCCTGTACCTTATTCTTAATGCTTAATACAGTAGAAAGAACTCCACCTTTCGCGTCATTCTTTATCCCAACAAAATCGCCTGCTGTATTAAGTAGCCCCATCTTCTCGAAAACCCCACCAGGCAATTCATCAGCAATGGTTATCTGGCCATCTGAGCCAACATAATTAGAAACCATTTTTAACCGATATCCATTAGTTGTTTGCTCCACCATTGCCTTCACCTCTGCTCCTGATTTACTTATGGAATCAACAATATCTTGTAGCGTCATACCGTTAGTTGCATCATACTCAATAGTAATATCGGTAGTAACGTCTCCAACTGTAATTTTAATCTTATCGCTAGCAGGCGTTGCATACAAAACTTGATCAGGAGAATTGGAATATTTCACGCCTTCCATTTTACTAATTGAAAAAAGCTCTACACCACTAATGCTCCCATCAAGCGACTCATTGTCTCCTACTATTATTGACTTTTGATCATCTGTTCCATTGTACCTGATTTTATTTCCATCAACCTCAAAAGGAGCCTGGATTACATTCTGCCCACCAAAAATATACTTACCATTAAGACTACTATTTGCTGTTTTCATAATACCATCAAAAATATTCTCAATATCTGAGGCTATGGCAGAAGAAAATTCTCCACTTAAAGCACCATTAGAATATTTACCAATACTCGTTTCAACGCTATTTATTTCTTCAGTCAAAGAAAAAAGAATACCATCTGTAGTATCCAAATTAACCTTAACTGCATTAATGTTACTCAAATATTGGTTCATTCTACTAATATCCTCTCTAAACCCCATGACCCTATTAATATTTGTTGGGTCATCTGATGGCTTAGCTATCTTTTTCCCAGAACTAAGCTGATCCTGAATCTTAGAAAGTGTTTGAGTACCCCTTAGAATATTATCTAAAACATTATTAGCCATTATGTTATTTGTTACTCTCATTGCTTCACCCCTACTTTCTTTTTACACCATCTGAATTAACGTATCTAATATCTCTTGAATAATTGACAAATATTTTGCTGCTGCTTGATAAGAATTTTGAAATTTAACCATGTCTGTCATTTCTTCATCTATTGAAACTCCTGAAACTGCAGCTATCTGATTATTAAGCTGATCAATAATATCCTCATTGGTCTGTAAATAATTTTGAGAAGCTAAAGAATTAACTCCAAGATTAGATATTAAGTTTTGGAAATACTTATTAATTGATGTGGTCCCAGAATCAAAAACACCTAACTCCCTTAAAGCACTAATTGCCAAAGCATTCTCTCCATTTCCCTCGACATTAGTCTTAGTTGAGGAAGCAGCGATTAACGAACCATCGCTGACCACAAAATCATTTACGGCAATATCACTAGCACCAGTGCCATCAAAAAAATTAATTCCAGCATCACCATTAAGATCATATCCTGCTTTATTAACCTCATTGATATTAGTAATCAGAGCTACAGCTATTTCGTCTAATTTATCCATAAAACTTACAACCGCTTCGTCTCTTGACTGAATCAAACCATATATTTCTCCAGACGAGACATCTACAGTTCTTAAGGTATCTTTTATAAAAAGCTGATACTTAGATGTTCCATCGGCATTAGTCAACTTTGCCTCTAATAAATTTGAATCTGACTCACTCATCAAAATAACGCCATTTAATGCTATTGATGCGACTCCTCGTGAATCTTCATAGTAATCTGCTCCTACAAGCTGAATCAGCTCATTAGTCAACCTTGTTCTCTCATCCTTTAAGCTAGTTGTAGTACCTGATGCCTCTTCCTTAACAATCTGCTTATTAATCTGGCTTAGCCTTGTTATCAAACTATTGGCATCCTCAACTTTTAAAGGGATATTTCTATCAATGTTGCGTTGCAAATTACTTAATGATGATTTTGTTAACTTTAAACTCTGAGCTAACTGTTCAGCCGTAGAAATAACATTTGAACGTGCTCCTGAATCAGAGGGGTCCTGTTGCACAGCGTACCAAGAATCCCAAAACGCTTGTAAATTAGCGGATATCCCTACATCAGACGGCTCATTAAATATACTTTCCACTGTGCTATATGTTACTGATTGCTGTGTCCAAGTGCCATATTCGCCAAGCGTATTCCTCATCTGTGCATCATAAAACTCGTTTCTCATCCTCTCCACGTTATATACGCTTACGCCTGTACCTAACGAAGCAAAAGGAGCTGTTGTGCTTTTAACGGCAATACTGGTGGACTCTGAAGGCCTTAACTCTACCCGTTGCCTTGAATACCCTGGAGTATTAACGTTTGCAATGTTGTTACCTATAGTATCTAAAACATAGGCATTTGCTTGAAGTGCTTTACGTGCTATTTCTATTCCAGCTGACATATTATTTCACTTCCTTCATGCTACAATATCCATCCAATTACGGCTTTTACCCAAAACATTAGCATTGCCTCTTTGACAATAAACTTGCTGATTGTCTGAACAAATGTCCATAACCCTATTCATCATATGTTGTATATATCTGAGAGCATTTTCCATTAACTTCTGATTACGATACCGAAGCATCATTATTTCTTTCTTAAATTCATTTAAGGATCTCTTTATTTTAACAAAATACTCTTTATAACTTGCGGGAGAAAAGTCTATAACCTGAGAAAGTGTAACTGGATTAGAATTACCTGAACTAACTATCATCTGCATGATTGAAATCATTTGATTCTGTAGCTCTGTAATTTCTGGAGTTAATATTTCTTTTAAGGCTGAAGCATCTATAAGTTCTTGGTGCTTTCGTTCTATTAATGCTTTATTTTCTAAACGGAGAATGTCAACAAGGCGAGAATATGCGGTTACCTGGTTATCCAGATTTCCCTTCAAATAATCCCATGCTACTTTCTCCTCTTTGCTCACTTTTCAACATCCCCTTAGCTGTTTTAACAGAGTCAGCACTATAGCTTCCCTCTTCTATATCTTTTTTAATCTTTTCTATCTTCTTTAAATCAATTCCAAAACTTTTATCATTAAACACTAGCTCGAAAGCTCTTTTGTTTTCTTCAACTACTAAATTTTCTGTAGCGTCATTATTGCCAGTTTCCTGAACTTTTCGTTCTTGCTTTGGCAATATAGTTTTTTTAATTTCATCAAAAGCACCGGATTCTATAATCCTCATTTTTTTCTCCTTATACTTAAAATACTAATCAATACAGAATACCATTTGTATTATCGGTATAAAAGAAAAAAACTTTAGCTATTAATTATATTTTTTACCTCCCCATAATTTTCAACCACTTTTTGCTTCTCCGCTAAACTAGCATTTATCTTCTTTGCAAGCCCTAATCCACCAGCCATTGCTATGTTCTGAGCTATCTGCTGATCTAGCATATCAACATATATCTCTTGTGAATTACTGTTGCCAAATAGGTCTGACTTTGGAATAGTCTTTCTCATTTCTTTTAATAAAAAATGTACAAAATAACTTTCCAAATCCTGAGAAGCCTTTAAGTCTTTCTCTCTTCCTAAGCCCTTATTTATATTCGCAACTTCCATAACGTTCATTAGATTATCTCCATTTTCGCTTTAATGGCTCCTGCTTCTTTCATTAACTGAAGGATAGAGATAACATCTCCAGGAGACATTCCAATACGATTCAATATCCCAACTACCTGTTCGATTGTATTTTCCGGTGTTTTTATGAGTTCTACTGCTTTGCCTGACTTGGCTTCTGCAACTGCTATGCTTGAGTTTTCAACAATAGCGGTTGTTCCTCCAGAAAAAGCACCAGGCTGACTAATTTCTTGCTCTGCTTTTACAGAAATATATAAATTCTGATAAGCCACAACCACTGGGGCAACCTTGACTGGTCCGCCCATAACTACAGCACCGGTTCTCTCATTAATAACTATTCTTGCGACTCCATCAGCATTAACACTAAGCTCATCTACTAAGGAAATAAGCTCTATTTCTTTCCCTACATACTCTTTTGGGACTTTCAAAGATACTTGCGAACCACTAAGAGCCTTAACCACAAAATTTTTATTAATTTTCTGTATTGCAACTCTCATGTTTTCTACAGTATTAAAATCTTGTTTGTCTAATACCCATATAAGTTCACCATTTGTTGCAAGTTCTGTTTTAACTGCACTCTCAACAATTGCTCCGTTAGGAATAGCACCAGAAGCTACATGGTTCTTCATTGTTTTAGAACCTTTCCCCTCAATACTAAAACCACCAACAGCAACTGGTCCTTGGGCTATAGCATAAACCTCTCCATTGGCTGCCTTCAAAGGAGTAAATAAAAGCACTCCGCCTTTTAGACTGCTTGCTTGTCCAATAGAAGCAACATTAACATCTATATTGTCTCCTGGTGTATTAAAAGCTCCCAATTTTGCAGTAACCATTACTACCGCTGTATTTTTAGATTTTAAATTATCAACTACTAAATTGTTTACGCCAAAATTGCTAAGCATATTCGCTACTCCCTGTCGGGCAACTTCATTGCTGGCATCATCTCCGCTCCCTTGTAGTCCAACAACTAAGCCATAACCTATAAGCATATTCTGTCTATCATTTAGCAATCTTGCTATATCTTTAATTCTAGTTCTAACAGTAGAATCTAGCGAAAAACTAAGTTGCATCATAATAATTAAAAATATTATTAGTATTTTACGCATTTATATTCCCCTTAAAAAATCATATTAAATATTTTTGTTATAAGCCCTGGATCGTTCGCATTATTTATCTCGCCATCTCTTTTGAAATCGATCTCTGCATTAGCAAGATATCGAGAATATACAACATTGCCCTTACTAATATTCTCTGGTTTTACTATTCCTTTTACGTAAATGTATTGCTTATCCCCATTTATATTAACTGCTTTATTCCCCTCTATTGATAATTCCTTATTCTCTAAGACCTCTATAACTCTAACTGTTACTTCTGTTTTAAACGTACCCAGAGTATTCTGTTCGCCCTGTGCAACAAAAGAACTTTCATTTGGTACTGCCGTTGCTGAATCTAAAAAATTAGCGTACCCAGTGCCTGGACCAAAAGACATACTATTGGCATTCTTAATCGTACTGCCACTGCTTTGGCTATTCTCAATATACTCTTCCACAATTACAGTCAAACTATCACCTATATTTTTAGCAATATGGTCATTAAACAAACCCTCATTCTCTCCTTTCCATAAAGACTCTGCCTGACAAGTAACCATCAGCATAATTATCAAAAAAATATTTACCAAACGTTTCATTTTGTCCTCCTTATCCCTTTATCTCTAAAGTCCCTAATCCTTTAACGACTGCCTGCATCTTCTTTTTATATTGAGAATTTATAACCTCAATAGTATCTCCTGTATATCCTTCCTCTAAAGCGATAACTTGACAGGTAAGCTCAACTCCAGCATCTCTAATCGTTACAGTAATGACGTCATTCTTATGCACATCTGGCATTTTTTCTAAAGCTTCATCTAACAACACGTTATCTCTCTTCACTGTTCTTACATAACGCTTACCTTTGGCCTCATCTACTGACTTAACCCACTTCTTGCCTGCATCAAAAAGGGCAGTTACGTCCATCAGTCTGCCCTCAGTGATGCTTGGATCAAATTCTCTCTTACTAATAGCGCTTTCCTTCATCACTAAAACTTCATCAAAAATATTTACTTTTGCCAAATATCTTAATGTTTTTGGCTTACCCTCTACTGTTGCCTTAACGTTTACAATGGTTACCCCTGGTTTAACTTCAACTGAATCAATCACCAAAACATCAGCAGTGATTTTGTCAGCCCCATATGGCTCCTGCATTATCTCTATATTAAAACTCGCAAATTCTGTTAATTGTGCTTGTGCCTTCTGATTAACCAACCCTTTTACATACGTTGGATCTATGGCAAAAGCAAAACACATTAATAAAACAATTAAGCTATTTCTCATTGCCTACCTTTTTAACTCGTTTGTTATTGATAACATTTCGTCTGATGTTTTTATTGCTTTTGAGTTAACTTCATAAGCCCTTTGAGCAATAATCATTTTTATCATTTCTTCTGCAATATCCACATTGGAGCCTTCCAAATAACCTTGAGCTAAGGTTCCCATTCCATCAAGACCTGGTGTGCCCTCTATTGGACTTCCAGAATTACCAGTTTCTAAAAGGATATTCCTACCTTTACTCTCAAGGCCAGCTGGATTAGGAAAATCAATTAACGAAATTTGCCCAACTACTTCATTATTTAAGGCACCCACTTTTGCAACACTAACAACACCTTCTGCGCTGATGAAAATCTCTACAGCGTCGTTTGGTATCTGGAGTGTCGGCTCTAACAAAAACCCATCCGGAGTACCAACATATCCTTCGCCATCTTTATTTAAAACACCTGCTCTTGTATAACCAATTGTCCCATCAGGCATACGCACCTGCAAAAAGCCAGAACCCTCTATTGCAACGTCTAGGTTTTTACCTGTTTGCTCTAAATTACCACTGGTATATATTTTAGGAACACCAGTACTTCTGACCCCTAACCCAACTTGAACTGGAGGACCTTGTTGATCGGCGTTAGCATAATTATTCGTTATGCTAAGTTTCTGATACATAAGATCCTCAAAATCTACTCTAGATTTTTTAAACCCTGTTGTATTAACGTTGGCAAGATTATTGGCAATAACGTCAATAGTTAACTGTTGAGCCATCATTCCTGTTGCTGATATCCACATTGATCTTG
>CAZXTL010000012.1:18633-52023 GCA_964643725.1 uncultured Candidatus Marinamargulisbacteria bacterium | reverse complement strand
CAATGAGAGATATTGCGGATATCGTTATCATGGCGGAGCAAGTAAAGCAGACCTAACAAAACAAGTTAAGAGCTAAAGAACTTTTCAATGGCGAAAAGCTTTTTAGGTGAATCAACAACGAAGTTGGTCTTTTATGTTTGTGTTAGTGAGTTCTGAAATATATATAAAAAGGAGAAAGTTATGATCCAATGGCCAAAAACAAATGATGCATTAGGAACAGCGAATAGAGGGAATCCATGTGAGTCAGGTCTTTGCACGCTTTGCAGAGCAGATTGTCAGGGGAAGTGTGAAACATGGCTATCAAGTATTAAAGGAAGAAAGATTCTTTATCCAAGAGATTTTGGTTCAATAACAGCGGGTAGTTCAAACACTACACACATAGGAGTTAACTATAACAATTTAAGAATTAATGGTTATAACTATGGCGCTAATGGTTTAGCAAAAGGACTTACAACAAGTGCTGATGATTGTATATTTCCAAATGTAAACATTGAAGGTTCTTTTGGTAAAAAGGTTAAGACTAAGTTTAGATTGCCAATAATGAGTGGTGCGTTAGGTTCAACCTTTATTGCAGCTAAATATTGGGAATCATTTGCAGTCGGTGCAGCGCTAGTTGGTTTTCCTATAGTTGTTGGGGAGAATGTAGTTGGTGTTGATAAGCAGTCCATCATGAAGAATGGGAAGATAGAAAAAGCTCCTGAACTAGAAAGAAGAGTAGATACATTTTTGAAATACTATGATGGTTATGGTGCAATAATCGTTCAGATGAATGTTGAAGATACCAGAAACGGTGTTGCAGAATATATGGCTAAAAAGTATGGAGATAAAATTGTAATCGAACTTAAATGGGGACAAGGCGCAAAAGATATTGGTGGAGAAATCCAAGTAACTGATATTGACTATGCTATCTTCCTAAAAGAAAGAGGATATATCGTTGATCCTGACCCTACTAATCCAGCAGTACAAGAAGCGTTTAAGCACAGAGCCATTAAGTCTTTTGCTAGACATAGTCGTCTTGGTTATACCAATCTTAGCAGTCCAGAAGAAGTAGCAAAAGACTTCGTTGCGGCAGTTAAGCATTTAAGAAATCTAGGATTTACTAGAATTTCCTTAAAGACAGGTTCTTATGGGATGGAAGCATTGGCAATGGCTATTAAATTAGCTTCTGAAACTGACCTAGATCTTCTTACTATTGATGGTTCTGGTGGTGGAACAGGAATGAGTCCTTGGAACATGATGGAAACTTGGGGAGTTCCTTCTATACATCTACATTCTAAAGCAGTTGAATATGCAACGATGCTTGCTGCTAAAGGCACAAAAGTTGTTGATCTGGCTTTTGCTGGTGGACTAGTTAGAGAGGATCATATATTTAAAGCATTAGCTTTGGGTGCTCCATTTACTAAATTAGTTTGTCAGGGAAGATCAGTTATGATTCCTGGATATCTAGGGTCTAATATTGAAGGTGTACTTAAGCCAGAACGTAAGGCAGCAGTTAATGGAAATTGGGCGTCGCTACCAAAATCCGTTGCCGAAGAAGGAGCTAGCGCAGAAGAGATTTTCGCTGGTTACTATGATGTTCAAGAAAAGGTTGGTAAGGCAGAAATGAAAAATATCCCTTACGGAGCAATCGCTATTTGGACATTAGGTGATAAATTAGCAGCAGGGCTACAACAGTTACTTGCTGGAGCAAGAAGGTTCTCTGTAGACAAGATTAGCAGAGACGACCTGTTCTCTATGAATAGAGAAACAGAATCAGTTACAGGAATACAGTTTGTTACAGACGTACAAGACGAAAGTGCTAAGAAAATAATTAATTCTTAGTCTTAATTGTACTTTTGAAGAAAGGGGCATTAAATGCCCCTTTCTTTTAAATTCCATATAAGTGTTTATATCAAAAATAATCAATATACATTAATGTGGGAATATCTTTTACACAAAACGATATATTTATAGTATAGAACTAGGTTGGAGAATTCTTATGAATAGAATGAAATATAAAGTAATTGCAGACAAAAAGCAAACACAATTATCCGTTCGTCCAACTATTATGATAGTTGATGATAATATTAAAGTAGCAACCTCATTTCAAAGATATTTAACAATAAGTGGGTATTCTGTTATAGTCGCTCATAGTGTAGCTGAAGCAAGAATGATGCTAGAGGCTTGTAAAGACGCAGAATCTAGGCCTAAAATAATTATTACTGATTATCACATGGGAGATCAGACAGGTTCTGATTTATTAAACTGGATGCATAATAGTGAAACAGGGAAAGATATAAAGACTATATTGATGAGTGGTGCAGCTAATAAGGGTGAGATTTCTCAGGCAAGAGCTGATATTTTTTTACAAAAACCAGTAGTCATTGGAGATTTGATAAGCGCTATGTTTGAATTGGTCCCTCATAAAATTAACTTAGCAGATGTATTAAGATTATCTCCTGGTGCAACACAAATACACAACAAATCTATTTTTAATGAGATGAAAGAAAGCCAGCGTGTTTTTTCGGATAAGATAAGACATGATCTAGGAAATTATTTGCAGCCGCTGGGCAACTTTGACTTGCTTGCCAATAAGGAGTTTGTCTCAACAGAAGAGGTGCTTCAAGAGGTAAAGGATAGCTTGTGTATGATAAAGGAAACGAATGAAAAGTTACGTACAATTTTTAAAAAGATTATTAGTTCTGAACCTGTAATAGAGGGAGATTTCTATCGTAGACTTAAAGTAAACGAGACCGCAAGAAATGCAGCAATAAAGATTATATCAGATGTACAAGAAGAAGCAGATAATACAAGTGTTATAAAGTTTTTGGATGTATTTATTTCTGAGATGGATAGATTAAATTCTGAGTTTTCTAAAATTGTTTCTCAACAAGAAGAAGGATGGATTGACAAAGGGATAGCCCTTAGAATAAAAATGTTTGAATTATTAAAAACATGGTTTCCTGTTATATATTAATAAAAAAGCCCTGTCATATAACAGGGCTTTTTGTAACTTTACAAGCAAATATTTCTTAAAGTTTAGCGGCTTTCACAGCTAATTCTACTACTCTGTTTGAATAACCCCATTCATTATCATACCAAGTAACAATTTTGGCTGTTTTGCCCATAGACATTGTTGCACTCGCATCAAAGATAGAAGATGCTGAGTTATGAATGATATCAACAGATACTATTTCGTCTTCAGTATAAGCTAGAATACCCTTCATTGGACCTTCAGCAGCCTTTTTGATAGCAGCATTGATTGCGTCCTTTGTAGCTTCTGTTTTAAGGTTAACGGTAAGGTCTACAACTGAACCTGTTGGAACAGGAACTCTTAATGCATAACCATCTAATTTGCCTTTTAATTCAGGGATAATCTTTCCTACTGCTTTTGCAGCGCCTGTTGTAGTAGGGATAATTGATACAGCAGCAGAACGAGCTCTTCTTAGGTCGCTATGTGGTGCATCTAATATTTGTTGGTCATTGGTATAAGCATGTACTGTTACCATCATACCGTTTTCAATGCCGAAAGTATCATTAAGTACTTTTGCAACAGGAGCAAGGCAGTTTGTTGTACAAGAAGCATTAGAAATACATAGATCGCTTGCTTTTAAAGCGCCTTCATTTACTCCTAATACTATCATGTTATCTATTTCATCTTTTGATGGAACAGTTAGTATTACTTTTTTTGCTGGCCATTTAGCGTTAGTTAGGTGGTCGCCGTATCCGCCTTTTGGGCTTTCCTTAGAAGTGAAAACTCCAGTTGATTCTACGACTACATCAACCTTGGAACCCCAGTCGATTTCTTTTGGGTTTCTTGATGCGTCAACTTTGATTTTCTTTCCGTTTACGATGATATTTGTTTCATCATAGGTTACTGTACCGGCAAATCTTCCTTGTGTGGAATCATATTTTAGTAGATGTGCAAGTGTCTTTGTGTTTGTTAAGTCATTGATGGCAACCACTTCAACTGCTGGGTTTTCCAAAGCAATCTTGAAAACATTTCTGCCAATTCTTCCGAAACCATTAATAGCTATCTTTACTGTCATGTTTTACCTCCATAAATTTTATCTAATGAAATATATCATGTTACCAGCAAACAGGTCAAATAATTTAGATTTTAATGAGTGGTTGCTCTAAATGATTTTACTAGAGAGGATTAGCCTGTAGATTAAAGCTTCGGCATCAGTTTTGTTTGACATAAGCTCTGACTTAGAGCGGTTAACTAACGATGCTGAAAGCTGAGTTTTTAGCTTTCTGTATTTAGAGGAGTGAAGAAGTAGGCTTACGTTTTGTTCATAATGTTCGTCTAGAAAGAATTTCTCCATGACGTCGTTTGTAAATTGTTTAGCAACTATCATTAATTCTTTAGATGTTTTTTCTTTTTTAAAAAATTTAAAATTGTGCACAGCCTCAATATGAATAGATTCAGAAATAGTAGAGTAGATATTATCAATATTGGAAATTCTATGAAGCAGAGGTTTAATAGAGTTTTTAGTAAGCAGAGAATTGATCTGATCCCCTAAAATATCATTTATTTCATTATCAAAAGAGAGAAGTTGAGTAACTATGTTTTTTCGGTTTACCATTAATCCATCCATTTTAGAAAATAGCGATGAGATTGATTCTAGTGATTTTGGTGTTAGATTGTATTTGAGTAGTCGTCCATAGACTTTACTTACATAGTTATAAAGTAGTTTGTTTTTGATAAGAGGATAGATTGTGGATATTTCATGCATAAAGATGCCTTTGCTTTCTGTTAAAAGCGTGAAGTCATAACTGTCTTGAAGAATAGTTTGGATGGTTTCTGTTTCTATGGTTAAGATAGCGGCTGATTTCTCCATTTCTTGATGAAAGGTTATTATGCTAGATAAGTATTCAAGAAATAGCTCGCGGTAAGGTTCTTGTTGGATATTTTTTAGGATAGTTCTAAAAAGAGTAATGTTTTCGTTAAGCTCGAAGTACTCTAAAATGGTTAGAATTGCTTTTTTGTTGACTCTTAATTGAGCAAGAATGTTTTCCACATTTAAAATATTGTTTTCCATTGTTACTCCTATTAGGATAATTTTAAGCATAGATTACTTTGATTGCTGTTGTCAAACAAACTCTAAAATAGTGACACCATAAGGTCTCTGAACTATACTTAATATATGAATATTTTTGTAGACAAGATAACTGAAAATATTGTGATAATAACAGGACAAGACGTTGATCATTTAAGGGTTCGTAGGCATAAGCCGGGACATTTTTTTAAGCTTGTAGAGATTAAAGGCAACCGATATGCCGATGCTGAACTTATAAGGCTTGATAAGAAAGAAGCAGAGTTTAAAATCAAACAGATTCTTATTAAGAAAAGAAAGAAAGCACAAATATCCCTTTATCAAGCTGTCATTAAAAAATCTAATATGGAAGTTGTTATCCAAAAAGCGGTTGAATTGGGCGTAGACATCGTTATCCCTGTTTTTACTGAAAGAGTGTCTGAAAAAGGGAAAATAAATAAAGCAAGACTTTATGTTATTGCCAAGGAAGCAGCGATGCAGAGTGAAAGATTAGAGATCCCTCAGATAGAAGATGCAATAACATTTCATGAGGCAATTAAGGCAAAAAACCTTTTTTGTTTAGGAGAACGCACGACAGGTACAACTATTAAAGAGTTGATGATAGGGAGTGATCCTTGTAAAGATATTGCGGTTCTTGTTGGTCCAGAGGGCGGGTTTTCTGGTAAAGAATTTAGCCTTTTGCAGGATAAATCAATCCCTGTCATCAGCTTTGGAGAGAGCATTATGCGGTCTGAAACGTCCGCAATAGCAGCTCTGAGTGTTATAAGATGTTTTTATCTCGCAGAGTAATATTGATTTGTGATAGAATATAGAACATGAAAAATATTGTAATTTATGAAGATATTTCTGAGCCTTGGTTTTCGCCGTTAGATCAATTAAGGGCGGTATTTGAACTAAAGGCTGGTATGTTTTCTTTTCTTGAAAGAATTTTTTTGCTTTATCCTGAGTCTAGGCACCATTTATTTTATAGAGACAATTTGAAAGGTGTTGTCAGAAAAAGATATCCTGCTTTTTTCCATAACACACTGAACGTTGGATTAGATGTGCTTTTTATTAATGGTAGAGTAGTAGTCGATAATAAATTGAAAAATGAAATAGCGAATATTGAAGAAGAATTTTTATTACTTAATGGAGATAAAGTTATTTG
The DNA here is from genome assembly GCA_964643725.1 of uncultured Candidatus Marinamargulisbacteria bacterium. Lineage (GTDB taxonomy): Bacteria > Margulisbacteria > Riflemargulisbacteria > GWF2-35-9 > DYQY01 > DYQY01. The sequence goes on along the minus strand of CAZXTL010000012.1, from coordinate 45,837 downwards.
TTTTCGTTTAAAAGGCAATAAAGTTGCTTCCTTTGTAGAAGAGGGGATCAAGCAAAATTTTTCTGACAAATATGTCTTAAATTATTTTCGTCAGACACAAGGATATATTATAAAAAACATAGTTGCTAAAAGATTTGAGAATATTTGGCAAATTATTTCTGATAATGGGGAAATGATTAGGTTGGATTTTGAAATGGTAGACAAGGGCGGATTAGTGTTATCAAGAGTAGAAACACATACTGTTTTGACTAATGAAAAGGATATTTATATTGGTAAACATTCCATAATTTCTCCATTTGTTCATATAGATGCAACCAAGGGACCAGTTTATATTGGTAGGGGCGTTGAGATTAAGTCTAATGTTCTGATTGAGGGCCCAGCATTTATTGATAATGGAGCAAAGATATATCCTGGGTATATAAGAGAAAATACTTCTATAGGAGAGAATTGTAGAGTTGGTGGAGAAGTTGAGGGAAGTATATTCTTAGCTAATTCAAATAAATATCATGCTGGATTTGTAGGTCATTCTTATGTAGGAGAGTGGGTTAATTTTGGAGCTATGGCCACTACGAGCGATCTTAAAAACAACTATAAAGAAATCGTTTTGGATTTGGGTGGTGAGGAGGTTGCTTCAGGGACTATGCTTTTGGGCAGTATTATTGGTGATCATTGCAAGTTTGGGATTGGGACTATGATTAATTCCGGAACGATATTTGGAGTTGCCGTGAATGTTGTTGGTTCAAATTTTAAGTTACCGAAGAGAGTATCTCCATTTTCTTGGATTGTTGATGGGAGCCGAGATGTTTTCTTGTTTGATAAATTTTTAGAAACAGCTAAAGTTGTTGTCTCACGAAGAAACAAAGAGCTTTCTCCTGAAGAAATAAGTCTTTTTGAGCAACTGTATAGCAAACTAAGACTAGTTATTAAAAAGAACTAATTCTTCTGCTGAGCGTATATTTTGCCTAGATATTTTTCCAAATCTACCTTTTGTTCATCTGTAGGAGAAAGTTTAAGTGCGATTTCCCAATCTTTTTTAGCTTGTTCATAGTTCTGAAGCATATAATAACCAGATCCTCTTCTGACCCAGCCAAGAGTGTTCTTAGGATCGATTTTTAGAACATTATTACATTCTTGAATAGTTAAGTAGTACTTTGTTTCATAGAAATACACTAAGGCCATGTTGAGCTTCCTTGTTACAAAGTCAAGTTCTCCAATATTAAGTTCTGCTTGCTTTGTTGGAGTTACATTTTCTGCCATTTGTTCTAGTAATTTATTGGCTTTTTCTCTGGCAACATCTTCTCTTTTTTGAATGATGTATTCCATTTCATCTCCTGCCTGAGGGTCATTTTCAATAAAACTTCGGAGTGCATCCAACATCAGCTTCTGTTCCTCAAGGCTCTTAAGGTCATCTCCAGCGGTTGGAGAAGCAGTTGCTGCTAGGGTGTAGGTTGTTCCAAAAATAAGTAAAAATGAGACTAAAAGTAAAATTAATTTATTGTTTTTCATGGCTACTTCCTTTACTTTTTAATTTTTCCGGTCTTTTCAATTTTATCAACAAGTTTCAAAATATTAGCATTGGTAGGGTTTTGTTTCATAAGTTCAGTTGCTGTTTTATATGCGCTGTCGTATTCGTTTTTAGCTAAAGCATCTTTAGCTTGTTTATATTTAGGCCATATTTGCTTTTCTGCTTTTATGTCTAGGTTAAGTTTGTCGGCGAGTTCTTCTATTCTTTTTAGTTTTTCTAGTTTTTCTTTAATGTCTTTGTTCTCTGGATTTAGGATATATGCTTTCTTCATATCTTCAAGAGAATATAGGAAAAAGCCTTCGTTGTATTTCTCAATAGCGAACTGATACCAGTCAACAGCAGAATCTTTTTGGAAGCTGTTGATTAGTTGTCCTATCCCTAGATTAAAGGAGAATCTGTGATTCATTCCTAAGTCATCATTTGATAGAGCATAGTCAAAGCGAATAGCACTATAAGCTAAACTAAATCCAAAATTAGTAGACTCATAGTTAAGTCCACCTCTTAAGATGATAAAATCATTGACAGTATATTCTGCTCCAAGGAACCAGTTATCGAGGTCATTTTCGATATCAAACGCTAGGGTAAGATATTTGTCTTTAAAAGCGACTCCAGCTCTTGGCAAAGGAGCGAATTTGTCTTTAGAGTCTTCTCCAAGCTGAAAGTCAACTAAGTTATGAATAACAGCACCAAAGGAGAGGAAAGGGAAAGGACGATATAATAATCCAGCGTCAGCAATAATTCTAGAGTCAGTGTTGGTATGTAGAGCTCTATTGACATACTTCCCAGATAAACCAAGGGAAAGTTCAGGGATAAGAACTGGTTGGGCATAGGAAGCACCTATAGCCATTTGAGAGTCAGTAAATGATCCTTGGGTTTCATTATTACGATCGCGAAGGTCCATTGCCTGAGAAGCAAGCTGTATGAAAGAGAAACCTAGGGTGTTATTTACTTGAGGGTATACGAGGTTAAGTCCCATTAAGGCATAGCCATCATAAAGACTTGTTTGAAAAAGAGAGACTTCCATGTTCTTTACTTGTATCATTCCAGCTGGGTTAATGGCGACTGATGAGGCATCATCGGCTATTGCTAAGAAAGCTCTGCCTAGGCCGATACTTCTTGCATTTGTTCCGTAGCTTAGAAATCCACCTGGTTGACCACCAGATAAAGATAACACCACTGAAAGGATAGTGCTTATGAAAAGTATTTTTAAAACTAGTTGTTTGTTCCCCATTTTTTGCCTCTTCCCCCAAAGAGATAACTCTAATTAATTATCGGTATAACTCTATTTTAAATTAGCATACCAATATATTTCAATCTATTCTGGTTTCTCTTTTATTAAATAGCTTATACCTCAAATAAATTAGCTTTAAACATTTATTTATAATAACCATATATTACTTGATGTTGAGATTATATTTTTTGAAGAAGAGACTCAAATTCTTTGCCTTCTAATACTTCTTTTTTAAGTAATATATCAGCAATTTTTTCGAGTTTATTTTTATTTTCTTTGATTATTGTTATAGCGGTTTTATAACAAGCATCTAATATGCTATTAAGTTCTGTATCTATTTCCGTTGCTGTTTTTTCGCTATAGTCTTTAGAGTGATCACTGAAATCTCTTCCAAGGAATACATTTTCTTGTTGGTCTTTACCAAAGGCTCTGTTCCCTAAAGGGCTCATTCCGTATTTGCAGATGATGTCATGAGCAGTTTTCGTGGCTCTTTTTATATCGTTACTTGCGCCAGTAGTAATGTCGTCCAAAAATACCTTCTCTGCTGCTCTTCCACCCATTAGTATGGTGATATCATTTTTAAGGTCAGTTTCGGAACGTAAGAATTTATCTTTTTCAGGAAGTTGTAGGGTGTATCCAAGGGCAAGTCCTCTAGGTAGTATGGAGATTTTATGGATAGGATCAGTTGCCTTGAGTGATTTCGCAACGATAGCGTGTCCAAGTTCATGGTAAGCGATTGTTCTTCTTTCTTCTTCTTCCATTATTTTGCTTTTCTTTTGAGGTCCGGCTATTACTCTATCAATAGATTCTTCAAGTTCTTTCATTCCAATCGTTTTTCTGCTTCTACGAGCGGAAAGTAGCGCTGCTTCATTGATAATGTTTGCTAAATCAGCACCTGAAAACCCTGGAGTTCTTTTGGCAATAGTGCTTAAGTCAACTGTTGGTGCCATTTTCTTTTTTCTTTTATGGATTTCAAGGATCTCTTTCCTGCCTTCTATGTCAGGAGCGTCGATTACTATTTGTCTATCAAATCTTCCAGGTCGCATTAGAGCCTTGTCTAGGATATCATGCCTGTTAGTTGCAGCAATAACGATTACTGATGATTTTTCTTCAAAGCCGTCAAGTTCTACTAGAAGTTGGTTGAGGGTTTGTTCTCTTTCATCATGGCCCCCACCAAATCCAGCTCCGCGGTGTCTTCCAACAGCATCTATTTCGTCGATGAAGACAATAGAGGGTTGGTTCTTTTTAGCTTGTGCAAATAAGTCGCGAACTCTACTTGCGCCTACTCCAACAAACATTTCCACAAATTCTGAAGCACTTAAGCTAAAGAAAGCCACATCTGCTTCTCCGGCGATTGCTTTTGCTAGTAGCGTTTTCCCTGTTCCTGGAGGGCCCATCAGAAGAACACCTCTTGGGATTTTGGCCCCAATGTTAAGATATTTGCTAGGGTTTTTTAAGAAATCCACTATTTCCTCAAGTTCTTCAACTGCTTCTTTAATCCCGCCAACGTCTTTAAAGGTTATTTTTTTCTCTTCAGATTCTTTTTTCCAAGGCTTGGCTCTGCTTTTACCAAAGGACATTGCTTGATTATTTACGCCTTGAGCTTGTCTGAAAATGAAGAACCAAATCCCTATAATTATAAGAAAGGGTATTAGCTGGATTAGCACTTGAACCATTATTCCGTTATCAGAGTTTTTGATTGATATCTGAGCCCCTGATGATTGAAGAGACTCTAATAGTCCTGGGTAATTGATAATATTGGTTTGGAACATGGTTCCGTCGGAAAGTGTTCCTTGCGCTGACATGGATAAGTTGTTTATCGTAATTTCTTTTACCTGTTTACTGTTCACAACAGACAATAACTGTGAAAAATTAATTTGTTGATATTTAGCTGATTGAATTGCCCCAGGAGAAAAGATGGATAAGACAAATAGAAATATAATTAAGCCTAAGAAAAAGAATCGAAGATTAAGCTTTTTTGGCTCTTTATCGTTGTTATTCTTTGCCGGCTTCTCTGGTTTTTTGGTTTTTTCAGGCTTTTCTGGCTTTATTTTTTTCTCTATTTCGGGCTTATCAGTCATTGATTATAATCTTGTCCTCTCCGTCAGTTTCTTGTAATAATACCTTAATTTGGTCTTTTTCATTAGTATTGATAGTAATACCAGTATAATTAGCAGAAATTGGTAATTCTCTATATCCTCTGTCTATAAGTATAGCAAGTTCTATCCTTTTTGGTCTACCATGATCAAGAACTGCTTCTATTGCTGCTCTAGCTGTTCTGCCGTGGAAAAAAACGTCATCTACCAGAATTATTGTTTCGTCAGTGATGTCTTGAATTATTTCTGTTTCATGTAGTTGGATTGCGTGGCCTTTCAGTGTAAGGTCATCACGATAAAGAGTTATGTCTAATTTTGCTACAGGAATCTTTTCTCCGGTTTTTTCAAAGATTTTATTAGCAATTCTTTGAGCAAGAGGGAATCCTCTAGTGATGATTCCAACCAAAATAACAGAGGAGAGCTCTTCGTGTTCGTCGATGATATCATCAGCAATTCGAGAGACAAGGTCATTAACGCTATGCATTATTTTATTTTTCATGCGATTAGTATAACATAATGAGTTTTATTAAATAATCCCTTTGGTTGAAGGAATGCCTGTTTCTCTTCCTTCTGAAGAAATAGCGATATCTAAGGTTTTAGCAAAGCATTTAAAAATTGCTTCGATAATATGATGAGAATTGTCTCCGTATGGAACTTTAATATGAAGTGTTATTCCAGCATTAGTTACAAATGCAGAGAAGAATTCTTTAATAAGCGCGTGATCAAATGCTTGAAGTTGCTCACCGAAATTAACATCAAAATTTAAATAAGGTCGGTTGCTGATATCAATAGCAACAGTTGCTAGAGATTCATCCATAGGTAAAATAAAAAATCCGTAACGTTTGATGCCTTTTTTGTCGCCTAGTGCGGCTTTGAAAACTTGTCCCATGACAATGCCTAAGTCTTCTACTAGATGGTGATGGTCAACCTCGATGTCGCCTGTAGCAACCACAGTAAGATCAAAATAACCATGTTTAGCGAACAGGTCAAGCATATGGTTCAGGAAGGGAATGCTTGTTTTATTTGAGTAAGTTCCTTTACCATCAAGATTCCAGTCAACGCTAATTTGTGTTTCTTTAGTGTTTCTGCTAAGTGAAGATTTTCTTGTTATCATGTTTCTATTATAACAGTAAACGGGGAACAGTGAATAGTGAGCAGAGAACAAGTGAACAGGAAGTAGCTATAAATAGTTAAATAAATGGGTCATATGCCCATTGAAGAAGCGCTTGGCGTTGACGAGGACGGCAAGTTAAGTCTCTCGGCATACAGTTAGCATGTATTTGTCCAAGGTGTCTGGTAAATGCTTTCCATCTTTTTATTTGCCTTAAGTCTACTTCTGGTGAGCGGCGTCCTAGATAGTAACGGCAATACCATTGAAACCAACCCCTGATATCAGGGTCGCCGAATTTTATCCAATCTTTCTCTATCCAGACAGATAGCGATTGTCGTGATTTTACTTTAAAGCAATTTAGCTTTTCATTAGGTGTTTTGGAGAGCTTATCTCTTGCATTTTCATACCATTCCTTGGGAAATTCATCTGTGCAATCATTAAGATATTTCCCTTCAAAAACACCGAGCTTTAACATTTTTGGTGGAGTAAGTTCAGGTTTAAACTCAGAATGAAAGTTTTTGCCAATAGGTTCAGTTAATTTATAAGAATAGTCCGATAACATTAAGTCATTAACCTTGATAATGCGTCCTAGTTTATATTCTCTTTCAATCGTTGAGGCATTTAGATTCAGGAGAGTTTTCATAACTCTATTGTAACGTGTGGAGAGAATTAAAAAAGCCCTCTATTTAGAGGGCTTTTTGTGGTTTATTTTTTTAATGTATCTAAAAAGTTGGGTTTAGGTACATATTTTTCGTCAAAACGATTTCCTCTTTTTGCGTCATGTGCTTTTGCTTGATCTTTTAAGTCTTCATCATCAAAGGTGATGGTAGGTTTGTTTATTGGTTCAGGGGCAACAAATTCTTTGACCATTAATTTAATGGCAGTTGCTGCTATTCCTAGTCCAGCTCCAGCTATCATTCCGATTGGCCCACCAATTGCTCCTATGATTGTAAAGGCTTTTATGGCTCCCCAACCTTCCTCTCTAATATCGCTTTCTGACTTACGTACATTAGTATAGAAATCTATAGTAAAGGCTTTTTTCATGCTATCAATCTGTTCCATGAAAAATCCTTTTTCTTCTGATTTGGTTGTTTTCTTTGTTGCTTCTGCTTTTGGTGTTGCTATAACAGTTGGACGACCAACATTTTGAGTGGCACTTGGAGAAGAAGTTGGCTTATTTTTATCAATGGCCCATGCTTTTTCCATTTTATCTTCAAGATCAGACACGGAGGATTCAGTTATTTCAAAAGGATTACCTGCCATTTGAGTCGTTAGCATTTTGGCAAAGAAAGCAGTTTTAGCGTCAGAAGAAAAATTTGCTTGGGTTAGCTCAGTAGCTGTTATGATTTGATCATTACCGGCAATTTCTTTTAGAGCTGCTTCTACACCTTTGGCTTGAAAAGCACCACTTCTTGTTAATTTGTAACCATTATCTAATTTTATTTCTGACATAGAAACACCTTCCTTAAGTTTGTTTATGTATGAATATATCGTAAACATTGAAAAATATTCCCATCTAAATAAGTTGAAGGTTATTTGTAGAAAGCGTTATTGAAATAAGCTTTTTTGTTCTATTTGAGAGGTCTCTGGAGCTTTTAGTCCAAGGTGATGATAAGCGGTTTTGGTGGCAACTCTTCCTCTGGCTGTTCTGTCGATAAGTCCTAGTTGTAGTAGGTATGGCTCAACTACGTCTTCAATAGTATTGCTATCTTCAGATAAGGCTGCGGAAATCGTGTCGAGCCCCACTGGTCCACCGTTGAACTTTTCTATTATTGTTTTTAGGAGCAATCTATCGTGTTCATCCAGACCAAGCTTATCTACACCTAAGGATTCAACTGCTTCGTTGACAATCAGAGTGCTGATACTTGATGACTTATTGACCTGAGCCCAGTCTCGAACTCTTTTTAAAAGTCGATTGGTAAGCCTTGGGGTTCCTCTGCTTCTTTTTGCTAAGGCCATGGCCGCTTCTTTTTCTATTTTCATGCCAAGCGTTGAAGCTGAGTGATAAATGATTTGTAAGAGCTCTGCTTCGGTATAAAAGTTTAATTTAGCTACATAACCAAATCTATCTCTTAAAGGAGAAGAAAGCATTCCCGCTTTGGTTGTAGCTCCTATTAGAGTAAACTTGGGAATATCAAGCCGAATAGAACGGGCAGATGGGCCCTTTCCAATTATAATGTCTAGTTTGTAATCTTCCATGGAAGGGTAAAGAACTTCTTCTACTCCTTTGCTTAATCGGTGGATTTCATCAATAAATAAAATATCACCTTCTTGCAGATTGGTAAGTATCGCAGCAAGGTCGCCTGGTCTTTCAATAGCAGGGCCTGAGGTGGTTTTGATGTTAACGTTCATTTCATGGGAGATAATGTTGGCAAGGGTTGTTTTTCCAAGTCCAGGAGGACCATAGAAAAGTAAATGGTCAATTGTTTCCTTTCTTTCCACAGCTGCTTGGATTAGTATTTTTAAGTTTTTTTTGATGTTTTCTTGGCCGATGTATTGATCAAAAGTTTTTGGCCTTAGAGAGGTCTCTAGTATTGGTTCTTCATGACTAGGGTCTACCGAAGGGTTCCGTTCCATATGGTTTATTGTAGCATAAGATTAAAATCTTCGTCTTCATTGTCGTTTACGAGAAAGCTGTTGCTTTTGTTTAAATATAAAATGTTTGTTTCACCGTAAGTTGTTGCTAATAGCATAACCTTCAACTTTTGGATATTTATTGAACTTAGTTCTAGAGGTGAAAGGATCTTATCAAGTTGATTGAGGTTCTTGTCTAAGTCCTTGGCAATAGCTAATCCATTTATATCTATAATCTTGTTTTCTTTCAGAAGTTTCCAAATACTAAGAGATGTTCCAAAATTAACGTTTTCAAGGTCAATAAAGGCAAACCCAGGATGAGGTGTTTCCGTAACCATGTTTTGTAATGTAAATCCGAGAGGACGAACGGTGTGGCTTATAAGAATATTTCCAGAATTTGTTTCCCAGATAATTTTTGATGTCTTTCCTTGGGAAGTGCTTAAAATAGGGTCGCCAAATCTTTTATTATGAATGTCTAATAGTTTTTTGAAATCATTTTCACTTTGGATTGTTTGATATATAACAGAAGAAATACTATATAAATCAAAAAGAAAGACCATGTTTCCTGTAGATAACAGGTAAGAAGTAGGGGTGTAAAGAATTTTAGAAAAAGGAAGATCTTTGAAGGAGTCTTGAAGGTAAGAAGCGTATTCACTAAAAGAGTATTCAGCGTTCACGACATTAGTGCTATTGTATTTTTCATAGAGGAAGAGTTCGTTTTTATTAAGGTAGTCTATAGCAAAAGAACTTGTAGGTTTTTCACTTGCAAAAACAGAAGAGAAGAAGCAATAAACACAAAATAGAGTCAACAGTTTTTTCATTATATCCTCGAGATAATGTACAGTATAATACTAAATAGGATAACATATAAACAAGGTGATAGTAATCACTCTGATGAATGATTTTTAGATGAGGTAGCGATGGGTAGACGTGGGCTTGTTTTCTGTTTATTGTTTTTACCAGTTGTCGCTTTTTCGACTACTGGTAACTATACTCATTTTTTAAATAATCGAAGTACATCCTTAAAAGATATGGTTAAGGCAGTTGTAAGAGATCAGCAAGATATTACGCAGAAAAGCGAAGAACAATCTAAAGTGCAATCCTTTTCTTATAGTGGCGGGAGTGGTTCTGCTTATAGCATTAGCGGTGAAGATTATATGGAGAAGAATCGGTTAACAGTTTTTCCTGATGTGAAAATGATGCATAGAGAGTTGCCAGGAGTTTCTGATGGTGGAGATTTTGATGCATCTTTGTATTTTAGAGGTGGGGGAGCATATGAGACTGTAACCCTTGTTAATGGTCAGCCGGTTTATGAAGCATTTGTTTTTGATGGCAAAGGTAGTCTAGTAAATCCACAACTTATTAAAGAAACAAAGGTATATACTTCTGGCATCCCAGTTTGTTACCCTGATGCTTTAAGTGGTGTTATTGATGTTAAAGAAAGAGAAGGAGATAGATATAACTATCGAATGGATGTTGCTCAGAGCTTGACAGACCTTCAGTTAATAGTGGAGGGACCTATTATGAGAGGCCAGAGTTCTTTTTTGATTTCAATGAGGAGAACGTATTATGATTATTTGTTACAAATGCTACATGAAGACCAGAATAGAATAGCCCCACATTTGGAAAATTATGGTCAGAAGTTTTTTATGAAGTTATCCTCGCAACATGATGTAGTGATAGATTTTAAGACATATTATGACTTTTATAAGCTTAACAATAAAGATTTTAATTTAGGGCAGACAGGCGAGCACTCCTCAGTTGCTAGGAGGAACTTTTTACAGACAAAACTTACTAGTTATTGGAGTGATGAGCTTAAGACAGAAGTTGTCGTAGGCATGGAGAATTCGGTGCTAAGCAAGAATAGCATGGTTGGCGTCGATACAGTTTCTGAAAAGTTGAAACAAGAGCCTTATTTTGTTATGACAGACTTGCAATATAGGGTTACCAAGAATCATTTAGTATCAACAGGACTGTATTATCGACAAGAAAGAACTGTCAAGGAATCAGAGAATCAGCATTTGTTAGGGAATTATGGTTTTCCTGGAATTGCAGAAGCGTTTTCTTCTGAGGATTATAAGAAGGAATATCCTGTTTACGGGGCATACGTGCAGGACGAGCAAGAATTATTACCAGATAAATTGTTTTTAGATGTGGGCCTTCGCTATAGCTTTATAGATCATAGCTTTTTATCTCAGTCAAAATCATTTCAGCCAAGAATCGGATTGCGGATAAAGGATGAAGGTTCAACCCTAAAATTTTCTGTTGGGAAGTATTCCCAATATAGCCCACAGATTGTAAGTGCGCAATTTGTTGATCTTTTGCCAGAAGAAGCTATTCAGTATAATTTGGGGATTGAACATCAATTAGGGAAATCAGCAGACTTTTCCCTAACTATTTTTAGTAAAGAGTATAGAGATTTAATTAGCGAGCAGACAAATAATCAAGGAATGATAACAGGTTATGATAACAGCAAGAGAGGCAATGCAAATGGGATAGAGATTTTATTTAAAAAGAAGAAAAGTGACGGATGGAAGGCAATGGCTGCTTATACTAATCAAGAAGCTAATTATGTAGATTTTGTAAGCAGAAACTATCCTGCGAATCATGATCAAATGCATACATTCAGCTTGTCTAGCGAAATAGATATGGGTGATGATTGGGGTCTTGTTTTGGACTTTCAATATCATTCAGGACGGCCATATACTGATCTTACGGGAGCGACAACTTTAAATGTAAGGATAGATTATATAAATAATACTAGTAAATATAATAAGGCAAGATTGCCGGACTATAATAATTTAACAATAATTTTAGAGCACAAGAAACCTATATGGCCATTTAATGAGTTTGAGGGGCAGACATATATTGGTGTGACAAACGTGTTGAATGTAAATAATGTTTATGAATATGTGTGGAATAACGACTATTCTCAAAGATCAGAGGTGAAGATGATGCCTATGACCCCGTTGTTTGGAGTAAGATTTAAATTCTGATGACAATAAAAGCAGTTATTTTTGATTTGGATGGGACGCTATTAGATACAATTACTGATATTACTAATTCTATGAATATTGCCTTAGATGAGTTATCTTTACCAAATTTTTCAGAAGATGAATATAAATATTTAGTGGGTAGTGGTTTGGATAGGCTTGTTGATGGTGTGCTTCCTAAAAATATTTGTAATCAGGAGACTATCGATAAGTTTGTTGTAAGTTTTCGAAAAAGTTACGCTAAAAAATGGAGAGAACATTCTGTTCCCTTTGATGGGATAATGGAAATACTGGGTTACTTAAAAGAGAAGGGCGTTAAGCTTGCTGTTCTTTCTAATAAACCACACCTAAGCACTGTAGAAATGGTTGAAGAGCTTCTTCCTGGATGTTTTGAGATGATTTGTGGCGAGAGGACTCACGACGGGTTTCCAAAGAAGCCTGACCCAACGGTTGCTTTTTATATCGCTACTGCCCTTGGCGTAAAGCCTGAGGAGGTATTATTTGTTGGCGATTCTGATGTAGATATGCAAGCTGCGGTAAATGCAGGTATGATTGCAGTAGGTGCTTTGTGGGGATTTAGGACAAAAGAGGAATTACTGAAAAATGGTGCAATGCATCTTGTCTCTTGTCCAGAAGAGATACAATTGTTGGTAAAATAGAGGAGTTACGATGTTAACAGTATTAAAAGAATTAAAGGAACATTTCAGATTTACTTTTTCCGGTGCCGTTATAGCTGTTCTTGCTATGTTTTTAATAAGGATGATGTTCCCTGGGTTCTTGAGCAGAGAGGTGGCACATCAATTGTTTGGATTTTCTCATCCATTGCACGTAGTTCTTAGTGCTTTTGTAACCTCAACTATTTTTAGCAATTATCAGCAATCAGACAAAAAGACATGGTGGGGATATTTAAGTGTTTTTTTGATTGGTTATGTCGGATCTATCGGAATTGCCACTTTAAGTGATTGTATTGTTCCATATTGGGGAGAACTTTTTCTCGGATTAGAGAATGCGCAACCTCATATTGGAATAATAGAGACGCCTATTATTATCAATTTAGCAGCAATTTTGGGCATAGGATTGTCTTTTTTCTTTAAAAAAGAAACTCATTTTTCTCATGCAAGTCATGTTTTGGTTAGTACCGCGGCTTCTTTGTTTCATGTTATGCAAGCGCAGTCTGGTTCGTTTGGTGTTTTCCAGAGCTTATTCATAGCATTGTTTTTATTTTTAGCTGTTTGGCTGCCTTGTTGTTTCAGCGACATAGTTTTTCCGTTGCTGTTTATAAAGAAGAAATGAGATTTTTTTTAATAGAGCCTAGGGGTTTTTGCTTTGGAGTTAAACACGCTCTTGATATGGTTGAGGATGTTATAGTCAAATATCCACACAAGAAGATATATGTTTATAATGAAATTGTTCACAATAAAGCTATTGTTGAGGATTTAATGAGTAGAGGGATTATTTTTACTCAAGACGAAACAGCTGTCCCAGATGAGTCAGTAGTAATTTTTAGTGCACATGGTGTTTCTCCAGTAATACGTTCATTTTTTATGGGCAGAAACGTTGAAATAGTTGATGCTACTTGTCCTTTGGTTAAGAAAGTACATGATGAGGTGGTTAGATTTTCTAGTGAGGGGTATCACATAATATATATAGGAGATCCAATGCATGATGAAGTAAAGGGTGTTGTTGCAGAAGCTCCAGACTGTATTACTGTTGTTCAAAATGAAGAGGATTTAAATATGGCAGAGGGTTATGATAAATATATTGTTCTTAATCAAACGACCTTGAATATATTTGAAACAGCAGAGTTACGAGAAAAAATAGCCATTAAGTTTGAGAATGCAGTATTTCCAGAAAATGAAGACATTTGCTATGCAACAACGGCTAGACAGCAAGCAGTTAAAGAAGCCGTGGGAAAATGTGATGCTTTTATTGTAATTGGATCGTCGAATAGCTCTAACTCAAAGAAACTTAAAGAAATTGCAGATAGTTATGGAGCGAGGTCTACTTTAATTGATGATCCATTAGAAATAACAGGGGAATGGTTAAGGGGCATTGAATCGTTGTGTGTAAGTGCAGGTGCCTCCGCTCCAGAATATCTAGTGCAGAAGTTAGCAAAACGACTTAGAGAGGAGTTTGGTTTTGAACAAACTGATGGATAATAGACTCAAGAAAGATATAGAACATTGCAGGAAGATTCAAAAAAAGTATGGTAAGTCATATTATTTTGCTACAAGATTTTTTCCAAAGAAGCAACGTATTGCTACTTATGCATTGTATGCATTTTTTAGAGTGCCCGATGAATTGGTTGATAATGGTGGTGATAATACCAAAGCAGAAAAGAATCTTAAGAAATGGATGGCTAATTGGCAAATGGCATATAAGTATAAGGAACACGAAGACCCTGTGTTGAATGCAGCTAGTTGGGTTTTTCAAGAATACAAAATTCCTTATGAATACAGCGAAGCGTTTTTAAATGCAATGTTAATGGATTTAACAAAGAAACAATACAATAACTATTCTGAGTTAGAAAAATACATGTATGGATCAGCAGGAGTCGTGGGTCTTATTATGAGCCATATTATTGGTTTTTCTGATGAAAAAGCCTTAAAGTATGCACTACAACTGGGATATGCTATGCAACTTACTAATTTTTTAAGAGACATAAAAGAAGATTTTGTTTTAAGAGAACGTATTTATATGCCGTTAGATGAACTTAATGATTATCAACTTACCAAAGAAGACATAGCGGCAGGATTAGTAAATGAAAGATTTATAGACTTTATGAAGTTTCAGATAAAAAGGGCAAGAGAACTTTATGACTCTTCATGGCAGGGCCTTCCATATTTGAATAAAGGTGGAAGACTAGCTGTAAAAACCGCAACTAAGCTTTATTCAGCAATACTTACTGAGATTGAGAAGAAGGGGTTTGATGTTTATACAAAAAGAGCAAGAACTAGCTTTCTAAGAAAGCTAGTTCTTTTCTTTAGAATCCATCGTTTATCTCAAATCTATTAGTCCTTTTTTTTCTTCCATAGCCGTCACCTGAATCATTGTCGGTTTTCCAGTAGGATGAGATTTGGTTTAGGTCCTCGTCTTCTTCATCAAATATTTCGAGCTCAATCTCTTCCTCTATTTCGTCGTCCATTTCTTCTTGTTCGTATGTTTCATCATCTATAAACGATTTGTTCACTGTTTATTCCTCCTAATAAAATTTAAATATAGATTATGACAAAAATTATATTTTTATTTTTACTAAAGTCAATATAGATATTGAAGGTATTAAAAAATAACTAAGGTATTTCCAACTGCTTGGTTTGCTTTTTTTAGGATTAAGTCTATGAGTTCTTCAAGTTTGTTGTTGTTTAGATGGTGTGAAACTATAGTTTCTAGTGTCCTAAATGGCTCTAATAATGCATTCCCCATCCCGTGTTCTTTAAAATAGTCACCCCAAATTATTCGCACAGTTTCTTTTGAGAAGTCTAGAGAGACAGAGCCATCTTTGTTTTGTGTAAAATGTAGGCAACAGGCAAACGAATGTTCCCCTAGATGTAGGTCGTTATGGGTTTGGTCACCTTTTTCCGTAAAGGTAGTATATGGGCGAACCAATATAGCAAAACCATAGACAGGGTCGTTAAATCCATCAGAGGGTATTTGATTTGCTTTTCCGGAATATGTTAGTAGCGGGTATTTGGTTCGGTTTCTGATTTTTTTTGATTCATTAAAGGCTTTTTCTATTTCAGGAGTAAATTTATCAGGACTACCAAGCTTTTGTCGAAGGTCTTTGATGGTTTGTATTTCTGGTTTCCATTCAAGCATATCGCCAACTTTAACAAATAATCTATTTTTTGTTTTTTCTGGGTTTTTAATCGTTCCAAAAGCATTTATGAATTGTAGTTGTGAGAGAGCTCCATTGCTTCTAGACAGTTTTTGTCTTACAAGACAGGTTACTTGTTTTTGTAGGGAAGAGTAGGGGTTTACCCAGTCAGTACTAATGATTTTATTGTTCATATTAAATTTATCGTAAAGAAGGGGTAATAAATTTCAATTATTTTGAGTATATTCTATAGGTTTATTAAAGAGATGTGGCCTCAATAATTATGACATCAGAATCTGCAGAAAATGGATTTTGGCTAAAATCAGCATAGAGCTTTAGATTATTAAACCTAGCATTGCTTATTAGCCTAATGAGTTCATCGGCTTTTAAAGGGTAAAGATTTGTTTCTGCTGTTTTTTGTTGAGCATCTTCTTTATCTGTAATTATGGTTCTAAAGATTATTTTTTCATTGTTAATAATTTTGTATTCTCTCTCAAATATATAGCGTTCTGTTTCAATTTTAGAAAGGGTTGTAGTGTTTTGCTCTATGATTTTATGATAGTTTAGTAGTTGTAAAATAAGTTTGCCATTTTTGCGAAGTAGCTGGTGACAACTATTTATGAACAGTTGGATTTCTAGCCCTGATGATAGATGAGCAAGAGTGTTCCCAAGACAGCTGATTGCTGAAAAGGAGCCGTCAAAGTAGACAGAAGCGATGGATCTCATGTTCATTTGTTTGAAATCAAGGTGATGGCTATGAGGTTTTTGGACTGCGTTAGCTATCATGCTGTAATCTAGGTCTATTGCTGCAATGTAGTTAAAGTAGTTATCAAGAGTAATAGCTAATTCGCCTGTACCACATCCAACCTCTAAAAGGTTCTTAGGTGGAGACATGTTTGTGGCTAGATCTATAAAGAAAGCCTTTTGTGCTTCACTTACAGGAAATAATTCATCATAAATATCAGCAAAGTTTTCGTACATGGTTATAGTAGTATATCATTAACCTCTCCTGACGGAAGCTTTAAGTGTCTTTAAAAAATAATTGGTGCCGTCACCCTCTCCATTCTTTAGAACGGAGAGGGTTAGCAGCAAATTCAACTGTTTTATAAAATAATAGTTATCTTCTGCTGGGTGAGGCCCAGGCAGGGTTTGCTTGTAAAACTTTATTATAAATAGGGCAATTTGGAATGTGTGCACCTTTTAGGTAGCCGATGCTTTGTAAAAACTCATTAACGATTTCTCCACCTGTGAATTTGAAGGTTTTCTTGAAAAGTTTTACCCAGTCTTGTTTTTCTTGGGGATGATTACAATCTAACCAATTCTTGAAAGAACCAAAGTCTTTCTGAAGCTGTATGATGACATTTGCATTATGGATGGTTGCGTTAATTTTTAAGCGATTCCTTATTATTCCAGCGTCATTTAGCAGTCTGTCTCTATCTGTTTCATTATAGTTAGCAACTTTCTTTATTTCGAAGTTATGGTAAGCTTTTCTGAAGTTTTCTTGTTTATTCAAAATGGTTATCCAGCTTAATCCTGCCTGATTTATTTCTAAAACTAAGCGCTCGAATAATTCGTTATCGTTTATTATTGGGAAACCGTAGTCTTGATCGTGATAAAGCCGTTGAGGATGTGATGTGTCTAAACGTAAAACAGCTTCACAATAGGAGCTAGGGTTTTCCATGTTTATTGAATTCTTTGATACACACCGGTTGTCATTTGTGAGAAGGCACTGCCTTTGGTGGAAAACAGGAATTCTTCACCTATTTCTAGTATTTCTTCTCCATTATTTGCAACTGCTATAATGGTTTTACCGCCTTCACCCATAGGGCTACCAATAGTTTGTTTATCTTTTTTTATTGTGTAGCGTTTATTAATAGTCCATGACGAATCTTTGTCTAATCTTTTAATATTAGTTTTGAGTACCGTATCATTTGGCTCATCTACTTCGAGCGTAATCTCAAACAAGTCACCTTTGTCTTCGGATTCTATGACTTTACCTGTTTGATGAACAGAGACACTTTTTATTTGTTTATATACTCTAGTTTGAGCAAAAGTAATCCCAAGTATTATTAATATTGGAATGATTATTATAATAATTTTTTTCATCATAGCTCCTTATAATACTTTTACATTATAACCAGAATTTTCCAAGTATCGCATTAGTTTATTTGCTTGTGTAGCTGTTGGCTGATAGTAATCTGAGCCGTCGGATTCTATAGTCATGCGGATGCTATTATTATTTTGAGGGAAGAGTCTGACCATGACAACAAGGTCAACGTATTTGTCTTTTTGGCTTATTGCTTTAAAGGTGGTTTCTTCATATTTTGTGATGTCATATTGAATGTCGTTGGTATTTAGTAGAGTTGTTTTGTTTTT
The DNA here is from genome assembly GCA_964643725.1 of uncultured Candidatus Marinamargulisbacteria bacterium. Taxonomy (GTDB): domain Bacteria; phylum Margulisbacteria; class Riflemargulisbacteria; order GWF2-35-9; family DYQY01; genus DYQY01. Next base: position 28,117 of record CAZXTL010000012.1, on the reverse strand, counting down.
GTAGGTGTCAAGTTGCGCTGGGATATATAGTTGTCCTAAATAGATTCGATAAGCCCCAGTTGTATCGTTTCGGTAAAGAATCTTGTAGCCGTTAAGTAGGGCATAGTCTGTTAATAAAGGGGCAAACGTTTTTAAGTCCATATTTTCTACTACCATGGTTGTTTGACAGCCAGTTAGGATGAGCATGATAGGTAGAATAAATATTAGCAATAATTTCTTCATAGATATATTATACAACGTAGTAGAAGGAAAAGTTCCAAAAACATCACCAATGGAATACCAATTCATTTTTTCGAATCCATAAATTTAACTAGTTGCTCATAAGTTTTTTGGCTGAGGCAGTGTTCTATTTTACATGCATCTTCATTTGCGGTTGTGTCATCTACAGCAAGAACTTCCTTTAAAAAAGTTTTTATTACAGCATGTTTAGTGTGAGTTTTCTTGGCTATTTCTAGGCCAGTTTCAGTTAATAGAATTTCTTTTCTGTTTTCTTGAGTTACATATCCTTTAGCAATTAGTATTTTTATCATATCTATAACTGATGGTGGTTTAATTTTGAGTTCTTCGGCAATATCTTTGACTCTAGTTTCTTGACCTTTTTCTTGTAGCCTAAGTAGCGCTTCTAAATAATCTTCCATTGCGGATGTTGGTTGCACTGTTGCTCTCCTTATTATTTAATTGACAATGTTCATAAAACATTATAAATTAGTTATACCTAATTAGGCAACCCTAATTTGGTAAACAAGGAGAGGCAATGGAGATTAAGTTATCAGAATTAAAACCAGGAGATAAGGCAGAGATTGTTTCTGTAAAGGCGTTGGGTGAAATCCGCAGAAGACTTCTTGATCTTGGAGTAACCAAAGGACTGAAGATTAAGGTAGTAAGGAGGGCACCGTTGGGAGATCCAATTGAGATATCTTTTAGGGGATGTCATCTTACTCTTAGGCTAGAAGAAGCTGATAATATTAATGTTAACAAGCTTGGCGAGCTAGGTGATGGAAAGACAATGGGAAGCAAAGAAGGAAATCAATGCAAAAATGGAGAATGTTGTGGGTAAGAGTGAAATCAAGGTAGCTTTGGCTGGCAATCCAAATAGCGGGAAAACATCTCTTTTTAATGAATTGGTTGGCGCCAATCAGAAGGTTGGAAATTGGTCCGGCGTAACTATTGAGAAGTATGAGGGTACTGTTAAATATAAAGGTCATATTATTCGATTTATTGATTTACCAGGAACATATTCTTTAACGGCTTATTCTCCAGAGGAAGTTATTGCGAGAAATTATTTATTAGACGAAAGACCTGATGTTGTGGTCAATGTAGTTGATGGTACCAATTTGGAAAGGAATCTTGCTCTTACGGTGCAGTTGATGGCTCTGGAAACTAACATGATAGTAGCTTTAAATATGTATGATGAGGTTTTAAAACAAGGCACTAAGATAAACGTGGTACTTTTGGAGCAGTTATTTGGTTCCCATGTTATTCCTACTTCTGCGGTGAAAAGAACAGGTATTGATAATTTGCTTGAGCATATTATAAGCGTCTATTTAGGTAATATTGTTATTGCTAAAAATAAGCTTACTTTTAGCGAAGTTATCGAAGACAAAATAGAAGCTTTGGAGACGTTATTTTTAACAGAAAGTAGTCTGTATAGGTATCCCGCAAGATGGTTAGCTATTAAGCTATTAGAAAACGATAAGCAGGTGTACTCAATAGTTAAGGAGTATCCTGTATGGGTAAAAATTGAACAAGTTTTGCATAATACGTTTAGAGTGTTCGAGAAAAATGGGTTAGATGACCCAGAGGTAGTGATTATAGATGATATAAATTCTTTTATAAGAGGGGCTGTTCAAGAAACCGTCAAATATAATGAAATTAATAAAAAGACCATAACCAATTGGATAGACACCTTTTTAATAAATAGATTTCTTGGATTACCTTTTTTCTTTTTAATAATGTGGTTAGTGTTTCAGTTTTCTTTCAAGCTTGGAGAAGCACCAATGGGGTGGATCGAGGCATTGTTTAATTATTTGTCTTTTGTGATTTCTTCAGTTCTTCCTGTCGGAATTTTTCGTTCGATTTTAGTTGATGGAGTTGTGGCAGGCGTTGGTGGAGTAGTCGTTTTCTTGCCTAATATTGTGTTGTTGTTTATTGCTTTATCTTTTCTGGAAGGAACAGGGTATATGGCAAGGGCAGCGTTTGTAGTAGATAAAGTAATGCACGCAGTTGGGCTTCATGGTAAATCTTTTTTGCCAATGATAACTGGGTTTGGGTGTTCAATACCTGCAATTATGGCGACCAGAACCTTGAAAAATAGGGGAGACCGTATTGTTACTATGATGATAATTCCTTTTATGAGTTGTGGTGCTAAGTTACCAGTTTACGTGTTGTTAATAGGAGCATTCTTTTCGCCACAAATGGCAGGCAATGTCCTTTTTGGCGTTTATTTGTTTGGGGTGGGAATAGCCCTTGTTTCTGCCTTGTTACTAAAGAAGACCATGTTTAAGGGCGAATCAGAGCCGTTTGTAATGGAGCTTCCTCCCTATAGGATGCCAACAGGTAAGGCTATTTTTATGCAAGCCAAAATTAAAGCTGAGATGTATTTACGTAAGGCTGGAACGACTATTTTATTAGCGTCTTTGATAATATGGGGGGTAAGTAGTTTTCCGCGTAGCAAAGAAATAGAGCAGAGTTACCAATTAAAAAAAACACTGGTAGAGACTAGCAATATTTTTAGTAAAGAGCAGAAAGAAGTTGAGTTGCAGAAATTAAGTTATAAAGATGCTTCTGGTCAACTTGAATATTCTATAGCAGGAAGAGTTGGTAAGCTACTTGAGCCAGCTATTAGCCCATTAGGGTTTGATTGGAGAATTGGTATAGCGTTGATGACGGGGCTTGCTGCAAAAGAAGTTGTGGTTTCAACTTTAGGGACAATCTATTCTTTGGGAGAAACTGCGGAGGGGTCAACTGATCTGAGACAAGAACTTCAGAAAGACCCTAAGTTTAATAAGGCTACTGCTTTATCATTGATGGTTTTTGTTCTTCTGTATATTCCATGTGTTGCGGCAATAGCAGTTTTTAGGAAAGAAGCAGGTTCTTGGAAAATCGTAGGTGTTTATGCTGTTTATGCTATGAGTGTTGCTTGGATAGCTTCGTTTGTAACTTATAGAATTAGCCTATTGTTTATATAAACTGTATTTCGTAAGTTATTTTAGCTAGTTGCTTAAGCATTTGGTTTACACCACAGTATTTGTCTAGTGATAGGTCGATTGCTTTCTTTGCTTTGTCTTCAGGAACGTTTTTATCAAATTCATAAACTATATGTATGTCCTTGTAGTATTTAGGATTTTCTTCAGATAATTCAGCATCAATATTAATCTTAAAATGTTTTGGTGATGATTTCATTTTGGCGAGAATGCTTACAACATCCATTCCTGAACAACCACTTAATCCTGCAAGTAAGAGTTTTTTTGGGCTAGCACCTTTGTCTTCGCCACCATGGTCTGGCATTGCATCAAGGACTATCTTATGATTATCGATTGTTGCTTCAAAGCTCATTCCTTTAGTCCAGGTTGTTGATGTTGAGTGTGTCATTGTTGTACATTTTAACATTTTATTAGTTATAATGAAGAGATGGAAATAATACAAAGTCTTTTAGTTATGTTGTTATTGATTGGCTTAGGAGCGTTAAGCAGGAATAGAGGTATATTTCAAAAGGGAGACGTAAAGGTAATTTCGTCTTTTATTTATTATTTTAGTTTGCCTGCATTATTTTTAGTGAAGATATCTCAAGTCGACTTCCTAGGGTTGGAGCCAATGATTGTATTAGGTTCTGTCCTTCCTATTCTTATTGTTTGGATTTTACTTATATTGGCATTTTTTTATCGTATGATAAGTAGGGATGTGTTTATCCTTCTTTCTCTTTCAGTTGTAATGGGAAGTAATGCCTTCTTTGGTTTAGCTTTTTTTCAGTTCTTTCAAAATGGATATCACTATCAGAATGCAATCATAACAGCCTCTTTGCTTGGGGCTTTGGGTGTTTTTCTGAGTCTATTAATGTTTGAGTTTTCACAAGAGAAGCCTAGTGTCTCTAAGGTATTGAAGAATCTTAGAACAAATCCATTATTGATAGCTATAGTTGTTGGATTTGTCTTGTCTTTTATTGGTTTCAGCGAGAGCTTCCTTCATAGTGGGTTTGAAATTTTAGGGATGGCGTCTGGCAGTCTTGCTGTTTTTTCTTTAGGTATATTTTTGTATGACAATTTTTCAGTGGATAAGGCAAGGGAAGCTTTTTATTACTCAATGTTTCGTTTTATTAGTTTAGCGGTAGGAGTTTTAATAACTTTATTTATATTACATTTCTTTTATTATGAAAGTTTTATGTTTGATGTTCAGCAGTTTTTGCTTTTACAGACAGCAATTCCAGCGGCAGTATCTTTAGTGGTCTTTGCGGAAAGGTATAACTATAAAGTTTCTGAGATTACGGGCATGGTTATTCTTACTTCATTTTTAAGTTTTGTGTTTATGATTTTGTATTATGCAATGTCGTTTTTAATTTTTTAGTCCCCCTCCCAATAATGGGAGAGGGATTTTAGCTTTTAACCAATCATTGTTTTAATGTCTGATTCAACATCCGCGATTCCTGCAATACCAAAAGTTTCAACCAATATTTTGGTTACGTTTGGTGACAAGAACCCTGGAAGAGTTGGTCCTAGGTGTATATTTTTTACACCTAATGAGAGTAAAGCCAAGAGAACAATTACAGCCTTTTGTTCATACCAAGCGATGTTATAAACAATCGGTAGATCGTTGATGTCTTCAAGACCAAATACTTCTTTGAGCTTCAGCGCAATAATTGCTAGGGAATAGGAATCATTACATTGTCCTGCATCTAGTACTCTTGGTATTCCACCGATATCGCCAAGTTGAAGCTTATTATAACGATATTTTGCGCAACCTGCAGTTAGAATAATGCTATCCGCTGGTAATGCTTTTGCAAAATCAGTATAGTAGTCTCTGGATTTCATTCTTCCATCACAACCAGCCATCACAACAAATTTTTTCACGGCTCCTGATTTCACAGCTGCTACTACTTTGTCAGCTAAGGCTAGCACCTGAGCATGAGCAAACCCACCAACTATTTTACCGGTCTCAATCTCAGTAGGAGCTGGAAGTTTTTTTGCATGTGCGATGATAGCTGAAAAGTCTTTTGCTTTACCGTTAATTCTGTCAGCGATGTGTGGAAATCCATCAAATCCTGACGCTCCAGTTGTATAGACTCTATCCTTATAGGAATCTTTAGGAGGGATGATGCAGTTTGTTGTAAAAAGGATTGCTCCATTAAACTTTTCAAATTCTTCACCTTGTTTCCACCAAGCGTTACCGTAGTTTCCCACTAAATGAGAGTATTTTTTAAATGCAGGGTAATAATTTGCGGGTAACATTTCGCTATGAGTATAGACATCTACTCCAGTGCCTTCTGTTTGCTCAAGTAATTCTTGCATATCCTTTAGGTCGTGCCCGCTGATTAATATCGCTGGGTTCTTTCTAACGCCGATGTTAACTTCAGATAACTCTGGGTTGCCATAGGTAGAGGTGTTGGCAGTGTCTAATAGCGCCATGGCCTTAACGCCATATTGACCAGTTTCTATGGTCAAGGCAACAAGTTCTGCAGCTGTAGTTGTTCCGCTTGTAACCATTGTCATCGCTTTTACAATGAAAGCAACAATAGATTCATCAACGTGACCAAGGTTGTCGGCATGTTCAGTATAAGCAGCCATTCCCTTTAGTCCGAAGATAATTAAGGATTTCAATGCTCGGACATCACCTTCTGGAATAGTTTCAAATCCGATAGTAGCTGATTTTGCTACAAGTTCATCATCTGATGCTTTTGCTAAAGGATCGTTTATTAGCTTTAATCCATTTCTGATGCCTTTGAGGATTTCAGTTTTGCTGAAATTGGCATTGGTTATTGTTTGAAATAAACTTTTAAGGATGAAGTCGGATACCTCTTTGGATATTTTTTCTTTATTGTTAGTTATTTTAACTGAGAGTTGTTTAACAGTATAAACAAGCAAATCTTGAAGGTTTGCCACCTCTTCTGTTTTTCCACAAACCCCTCTCATTGTGCAGGCGGTGCCTCTAGCAGTTTCTTGACATTGATTACAGTACATACTCATTTTTTACTCCTTTTTCTCCTCTTATAAAAATTATGTATTCTTATCCTCCCTCTTGAGAGGGAGTTAGAGGGTGTGTTTATTTTCTCTTACCATCTACTGTTATGATTTCTTCCAGATAAGGAAGCTTTTTCCCAGATAGGGTTATTGCTTCTTTCACCATATGGCTGAGTCCACCACAGCAAGGTACTTCCATTCTTACAACTGTTATTGATGTTATTCCTCCTTCTTTAATAATTTGAGTTAGTTTGTCGATATATGGTTCAGTTCTATCAAGTTTCGGGCAAGCAATAACAACAATATGATTCTTAATAAAATCATGATGAAAGTTGCCATAAGCGAATGCTGAACAAGATGCTGCGACTAAAAGGTTAGCTCCTTTGAGGTATGGTGCTTGTGGGCTTATAAGGTGTAATTGAACTGGCCACTGTTGTAGTTCACTTTGTCCTTCGGGATTTTCGGATAAATTTTCTTTAATTGGTTCACTGGCACCTCGGTTAAAAGCTAGACTAGGGCAACCACCACCGCAACCTTTCTTTTCTTCTTTTTTAGGTAATTGTAGTTTAGGATTGTCTTTGCTTTTTAAATGTTCTTCAACTGCTTTTTCATCAAATTCAGCTACATCACTTTCAACTATTTTAAGAGCATCCACTGGACAGCCACCAATGCAAGCACCAAGTCCATCACAGAACTGCTCTTTGACTACCTTTGCCTTACCATTAACTATTTTTAAAGCACCTTCAGCGCAGTCAACAACGCAATTGCCACAACCAGTACATTTGTCTTCGTTTATTTCTATGAACTTTCTTAGTACCATGATATCTCCTTTGACCTCACCCCTAGCCCCTCTCCAGGCAGAGAGGGGGATAAGAAGTAAAGAGTTGTATTTGTAAGACTTAGTTTGATATACTTCAGAGGGAATAGAATTGACTTAAGTCAAAACAGAAAATATAAATGGGTTCTTCGCCGCAGTTGCGGCGAAGAACCCATTAGGAGAATAAATATGGTTAATTGGCAAGAAGCATTAAAAGGTTATGGTAATACAAGGACTGTTTTAAAGGATGAAGTTTTATTTCATCTTGATGCAGAGGCAAATGCTTTTTATTTGTTAATTAGTGGAGAAATTAGTTTATATAAACTTAATCAGGACGGGAAAGAAACAAGTATTAGGAAGGTCATGCCAGGTGAGATTTTTGGGGAAGTAATGGTTTTTACTGATAGCAATTATCCTGTTGGTGCTTTTGTTAGGAAAGATAGTAAACTTATTGTGTATTCTAAGCAAGAGATTATCTCGGCGATAAAGAATAATAGTGATTTAAGTATGTTATTTATTAAAGTGCTTTCACAGAGATGTTTGATGCTAAATGAAAAGATTTATCAATTTAGCTTACAGGATGTTATTTCTAGATTAGCTGGTTTCTTGTTTAAATATATTGAAGACAATAACTTTATTTCAGAGGCCGAGAAGGGGGAACCTTTTGAGTTGAAAGTTCCTAAGAATGAGATTGCTACGACAATAGGCACTGTGTCTGAAACATTGTCTAGAAACTTTCAGAAACTGCACCAGATGGGCGTTATAAAGGTTTTTGGTAAGACAGTTATTGTTCAAGACTATGCAAAATTGCGAGAGTTAGCGGGAGATTAGTTTTTATATCCACCGTACACAGCAAAATTATAATATTTCCAAACAATATCAATATTTTTAAAGCCAATTTCTTCTAGCCACTTGATTTGTTCTAATAACACAGCTGGATTGTCTTCATTCTTATATGTTACGAGCCATTTATTGTTTATTTCATCCAGTGCACAACTTTTAGACATATACTCAACCCATTTTTTAATGTATAAACCTTGAAGATGGTTTTTTGAACTAAGAACTACGTCAGCATTAAAGAATAATCCATTGTCACTTAACCCTTTATATATTTTTAAGTAAAAGGTTTTCTTATCATTATCTGTTACTAAATGATGCAAGGCTAAGGAAGAGATAATAACATCATAGTTGCATTCTATATTATATTTGTAGAAATCTACGTTATGGATTTGCGTGTCCAAATTGTTGATTTTATTTTTAGCAATTTCAAGCATTTTCGGCGATAAGTCTACAAGCGTGAACGTTGCATTGGGGAAGTTATTTTTAATTTCTAAAGAGATGGTGCCAGTGCCACAACCAAGGTCTAATACTTTAAGGGCATCTGTTTTTTTAAAAGGAATAGTCCCCACTATAGCAGAAACCATTTCCTTATAATATGGAATCAACTTTAGAATAACTTCATCGTAAATCTGAGCTTCATTTTCAAAATGATTTTTAATATGTTCCATTTTGTCCATGAAGTAGTCTCCTAAGAAAAGTTGCTTTAAAGTATTAAGCCTGTAACTTCTGCTTCAAAGACAAGTGTGCCATCTATATATCCTTGTGTATAAAAGACTGCTATTCTCGATTTAAATGCTGTTGCTTTCGCAACCATAACAAGTGTTTGTCCTGGCAATACAGCTCCTCTGAATTTGACGTTATTTACTCCACCAAACCCAAAGAATTTTGTGCCATTAGTTTGGAATTTTTCATGAAACATAACTGAGCCAAGCTGAGCTGCCATTTCGATCATTAGAACTCCAGGCATAATTGGTCTTCCTGGAATATGTCCTCTTGTCCAAAATTCATCAGCTTTTTGTTTTTTTAAGCCAACAATAATAAGGTTTTCAAAATCAACATAGGCAATTTTGTCTAGTTGTTCGAATTCGTCACGTTGTGCATTTAACACAAGAATTCTTTCCTTTGGAATTGCTGTTTTATTTAAGTCTATTAATGCTAAATCAATAATTGGTGGTGTTGCCATTCTTTTCCTCCGAGTAATTTTTGAACTATTTTAACATGATTAGTGTTTACCGCAAGAACCGCAGCAACCTGTGCATGCTTTTTCTGGTAGTCCGGTACCAGTTGTTTTAACAAGATAGTCGTTAATAGCTGCATGTATTGCTTCCTCAGCTAATACTGAGCAATGTACCTTTACAGGAGGTAAGCCGTCTAATGCTTCCATGACTGCTTTATTTGTTACTTTGAGAGCCTCTTCAAGTGTTTGTCCTTTGATTAACTCTGTGGCCATAGAGCTTGTAGCAACTGCTGCTCCGCAACCAAAAGTTTTGAAGCTGGCATCAGTAATTTTGTTTCCTTTTACTTTTATGTAAACTTGCATAATGTCACCACATTTTGCATTACCGACAGTACCTACACCGTCTGCGTCTGCAAGCTCGCCAACGTTTCTTGGGTTATTAAAATGGTCTAATACTTTTTCGCTATAATTCATTCCCAT
>CAZXTL010000012.1:0-18533 GCA_964643725.1 uncultured Candidatus Marinamargulisbacteria bacterium | reverse complement strand
TCTTCTTTAGTGTTCTTTCGTCCTAGGCTGAACCTTAGTGAACCATGAGCGTGTTCATGAGGAATGCCCATTGCAAGTAAAACATGGGATGGGTCCAGTGAACCAGAAGTGCACGCAGAACCAGAAGAAGCATAGATATTATTGTTGTTTAACAGTAGTAGCATGCTTTCACCTTCGATGTATTTTATTATAATGTTAAGAGTATTTGCTAGTCTATTTTCAGTATCTCCATTAATCTGAGATTCAGGGATTAGCTCAAGCAATTTTTTCTCTAAAACATTGCGAAGTGATGATTCTTTGTCCCATTCTTCTTTCCAGTTTTTTAAGGCAATTTCTAGTGCTTTGGCAGTGCCGATTATACCTGCGGTATTTTCAGTGCCTGCTCTTAGCTTGAATTCTTGTCCGCCACCTTGGATTATGTTGTTTATTTTGATACCTTTTTTTACAAATAGACCTCCAACACCTTTTGGTCCGTAGAATTTATGAGCAGAGAAACTTAGCAAATCAATTCCTAATGCGTCTACATCAATTTCATATTTCCCAATTATTTGGACAGCATCTGTGTGTACTGCTATTTCATGTTCGTGAGCTATTAGTAAGATTTTCTCAAGTGGTTGGATAACGCCGGTTTCATTATTTGCGTACATGATGGTGACGAGAATGGTGTCATCTTGTATTGCATTTATAAGTTCATCTAGTTTAACAATACCTTTGTCATTAACAGGAAGGTAGGTTACGGTAAATCCTTCTTTTTCAAGTTGCTCGCAGGTGTGAAGCACAGCATGGTGCTCTATTTGTGAGGTGATGATATGTTTGCCTTTGTGTTTGTTTGCATAAACATAACCCTTGATAGCAAGGTTGTCTGATTCACTTCCACCACCAGTGAAGATTAGCTTACCATTCTTTGCATTTAAGAGTTCTTGAATTTTTTCTCTTGCAGTTTGGATGTCAGAATTAACATCCTCACTTATTGAGTAGATACTAGAAGGATTCGCAAATTTCTCTGTGAAGTAAGGCAACATAGCCTCGACGACAGCAGGTTCTACATAAGTAGTAGCGTTATGATCCAGGTAGATTGATTTGTTCATTATTGCACCTTTCCTTTATATTTTATTACTAACTCTTGTAGAGTTTTTTCTTTAAGATAATCGACATATATTTTTCGCATATCTACCCAAAGGTCTCTTGTTGGGCAAATTTTTGATGTGTTGCAGGAGCCTGGTTTTTCTATGCAATTCATTTCAAAAAAATCACCTTGTAGAGTATTAAAGATATCAAACAACTGTATTTCTTTTGGTGATTTGGAAAGAGAATAACCGCCGTTGTTGCCTCTGGTAGAATTAAGTATTTGTAGTGGCCTTAGGATGGTGATGATTTGCTCAAGATATTTGACAGAAATTTTTTCTTGTTCTGCAATTTCTTTTAAGGTTATGTTATTGCCTTCTTGGTTAGCTCCCAAGTATATCAATAATTTTAATCCATACTTTAATTTTGTTGATACTTTCATTTCATACTATTCCTACTTGTTTTGTATGATTATAAAAGTATCTGTTTCTTAAGTCAAGAAATTTTTTATTTCTTTAATTTACCATTAATGATAAACGAAATTCTTTCTCCTATGTTTTCTATATGATCGCCGATTCTTTCTAAGAATCTGGTAATAAATAGTAGATATACGTCTAGACTAATAACGTCAGGGTCAGAATTCTTGCTCATTTTTTCAATAAGTTTAATAAAGAGATCACGCTGGATTTCATCTATTTTTTGATCCATTTGGAGTGTTTCATGAGAGAGTTTAAGATTTCTGTTTTTTAAAGCAATCATAATTTGTTCGGTCATCTGTCTAAGTATAATTATCATTTCTGTTATTGGGTAAAAGTGTTCATAGTCATTAAACTTGATGGCTTTTCTTGATTTTCTGGCTATTTTCCTGAGATGGTCACCAATTCTTTCTAAGTTAGAGCTAATTCTTAATGCACTTAGGATATAGCGTAAATCAACACCCATTGGTTGGTATAGAGCTAGCATTTCTGTACTTATTGTTTCTACTTTAGTTTCTAGGTCATCTAATTTTGCGTCTAGCGCTAAGATTATTTCTAAATCTGTATCTGACATTTGTTTATGATGAAAAGTTTCTAGCATCTTTGTAAAGATTTCATCAATAATCTCACCCATTTGAAGTAGTAAATTTTCTGTTTCATCCAATTTATTATGAAAAGCGTTTTGCATTTTTTCCTCCTTATCCGAATCTTCCGGTAATATAATCTGTTGTTTCTTTATGTTTTGGCATTGTAAATATTTGGTTAGTCTTATTGTACTCTATTAGCTTTCCAATTCTACTTTCATCGGTACTAAAGAAGGCCGTGTAATCTGAAACCCTTGCTGCTTGTTGCATGTTATGGGTGACAATGATTATTGTAACATCTTTTGTTAATTCTCTCATGAGGTCTTCGATTTTAAGTGTTGCAATAGGGTCAAGCGCAGAGCAAGGTTCATCCATTAATAGAACTTGTGGATTTACTGCAAGTGAGCGAGCAATACATAGTCGTTGTTGTTGACCACCAGATAAAGAAAGTCCGGATTGTTTTAACTTATCTTTTACTTCCTCCCATAAGAATACCTTTTTTAAATATTGTTCAGTTATTTCCTGTAATTTATTTTTGTTTTTTGTTCCATGTATTTTTGCACCATATTGAACATTCGCCTCAATTGACATTGGAAATGGGTTAGGTTTTTGGAAAACCATCCCAATATTTTTTCGTAGGGCAACAACATCAATCTCCGGAGCATATATGCTTTGATCATTATATAGAATATCTCCTTCGTGAGAGGTGTTAGGTATTAGCTCGTTCATTCGGTTCATAGAGCGAAGGAACGTTGATTTACCGCAGCCAGAAGGACCGATGATTGCTGTTATAATCTTTTCTTGTATTTTTAGAGAGATGTTTTCGACTGCTTTTTTCTTGCCGTAACTGAAGGTAAAGTCTTTTGTTTCCAAAATAATTTGTTTCATGGTTTCAAATCCTTTCTATATTTCATTCGTAAAGTGGATGAGACGATATTTAATAATAAAGTAAGAAGCAGAAGAACGCTAGCAGTACTGTAGGCGATTCCTTTTACTCCTTCAATGTCGTGATGTTGAGTGGACATAATATATAAATGGTATGGAAGTGCCATAAATTGACTAGTGATGTCCATAGATAGGTTTGGAATATAGAACGCCACACCAGTAAATAGAATCGGAGCGGTTTCGCCCATAGCTCTAGAAATGCCCAAGATGATACCGGTTAGTATTCCTGGGATAGCAATTGGTAGCGTGGTCTTTATTAAGACTTGCCACTCAGTGAGCCCTAGACTATAGCCAGCTTGTTTAAGTGCAGAGGGTACTGTTTTGAGCGCTTCTTCTGCCGTGGTAATAATTGTTGGAAGAGTTAGTATTCCCAAGGTCAGTCCTGCACTTAATGCTGATGTTCCGAAACTGAGTGTTTTTACAAAAATAGCAAGACCAAAGAGGCCATAGACTATTGATGGTACTGCTGCAAGATTACGAATAGAAACACGGATAAGGTTTGTGTAAAAGTTGTCTTCGGCATATTCACTAAGATAGATAGCACAGAAGATACCAAGAGGTATAGAAAGAAGGGCTGATACCATTGTTACCATAAGCGTTCCTATAATTATTGGGAAGATGCCACCTTCTGTCATTCCGTTTTTGGGTGCAGAAAAGATAAAGTCAAAATTCAGAGTGCCTATAGAGTTTTTCACAAGTATGGCTATGATGGTTATCAAAAATATGGCGATAAATGCAATAGATGAGAAAAGAAGTAAATAGATAAACGCTTTAATGATAGGGTTTTTTAACATCTTGTTTGGTGACCTTTTTTTATGATCAATTCTGCAACATTATTTATAATAAAAGAAAGAAGGAATAGTACAAGTCCAATTGCGAACAGAGCGTAATAATGTGTTGAATAATAGGCTACTTCTCCCATTTCTATGGCAATTGAAGCGGTAATAGTTTTTATTGGATCAAAGAGAGAACCAGTAAAGCGGAGTGCATTACCACAAGCCATAAGGACTGCCATGGTCTCGCCAATGGCTCTTCCGAACCCAAGCATGATAGCTGCTAGTATTCCTGAACGTGCAGCTGGAAGAAGTATGGTAAATATCATTTCTAGACGGTTGGCTCCTAGAGCAAGAGAGGCATGCCTTAGATCATCTGAGACTGCAGTGATAGCATCATCAGAAAGACTTATGATAGTTGGCAATACCATAATGGAAAGCAGAAAAGCACCATTTAGAGCGCTAAGTATATTATACTGGTGGAAGACTTTTGCTATCAAAGGACCAACAAAAACAATTCCAAAGAATCCAATTACTACAGAAGGAATTCCGGCGAGTAGTTCTATCAGTGGTTTTAAAATATTTTTTAAGAGAGGTGGCGATAATTCAGAGATAAAGATGGCAGCGAAAATGCCCATCGGTATTGAGATAACCATTGTTAAGAAAGAAACGTAGAGTGTGCTGTATAGTAGATTGAGTATGCCAAAATATTGACCGTCCCAACCGTCTGGGTTCCATTTTCTAGAAAAGAGAAAGTCAGTAATCCCCACATCCTTCAGCATCGGCGTGCTTTCTTTGAGTAAAAACAAAAGAAGAGAGATAAGAATTAGGATAGACGTTAAGCTACTAAGCTTGAAAAGATTTTTAAAGAAAATGTTCTTCAGGTAAGAACTGGTTATTTTTTTAGTTATCATCAAATAAATAATACAGCTTAAATATAGAGGAATTCTTAAGGCTATATTACGTTTATGTTACGTTTGTGTGGAGAAACAGAAAAAGGGAGACAAAGCGTCTCCCTTTTTCCTTTACGAAAGGGTTGTTCTAAAGGTTTTTGTCGTTAAGTTTTTTGAATTCAGAATCTATTGGATAGAATCCTTCTTCTTTAACAATAGCTTGTCCTGCTTTAGAAAGTTCATATTCTATAAAAGCTTTTACTTCTCCAACTGGTTTGTTTGGAGTGTATTGTTGTAGTCCTCTAGAAATAGGATACTTGCCAGTGTAAATGTTTTTTACATCAGTTGGACTGTAGGCAATCTCACCTTCTTTTTGTGAAACGTTAAGTATTTTAACTGAGGTTAATACTTTTCCATCATTTACAACATATCCAACACCGACGTAGCCTATACCGGAAATATCATTTTTTATACTTTCAACAATCTGAGAGTTTCCATTCATACTATTCATTTGGTCTGAATATTCGCCTTTTAGAACATGTTCTCTAAAGAAGCTGAACGTTCCAGAGTTGCTTTGTCTGCCATAGAGATTAATTGGCATATCTTTTCCGCCAACTTCTTTCCAGTTTTTTATTTCACCTTTGAAGATCTTACCGATTGTTTCCATATTCATAGAAGCAATTTTGTTTTTTGGATTAACGATAACGGAAAGAGCATCTATTCCGATTGTAAATTCTTTAATGTCTAGTCCTTTTGTTTTGCCAGATTTAAGCTCACTCTCTTTTATAGTTCTTGAAGAGTTGGCGATATCTGTTTGGCTATCGAGTAGTGCAGCAATTCCTGTTCCGGATCCTCCGCCTGTTACTGAAATGTCAGCACCCTTATTAATTGCTCCGTAACTTTCAGCAAGTTTTTGAGCAAGATTTACGATAGTGTCAGAGCCTTTGATTTGGATAGTTCCTGCGAAGGTTGTTCCAAGAATCATTACTCCGATTAGTCCTTTTGCGATATTTTTACTTATTTTCATTTTGTATTCCTTTCTTTTTAACGTTTTTAAAAGTTAACTTGAACTCCTGCAGTGTAAATATCATTAACCCCTTCTTTGTTACAGTATTCGAGGTTCAAGAAAGCATCTTTGTAGTAAGTTAAGTTTACACCTACTAGTAATTGTTTTTTCCCTCTGTCAGCGTTAATAGCATCTGTTAAATCATTAAGAGGTGCATAGTAAGAAGCGTAAGGCTGGATGTTTCCAAGTTTTTGAGTGATGCTTACATTCCCAAATGCATAATTGCCTGCTAAGAAAAATTGGCCTGATATCGTTGGCCCTAAATCTTTATAGAAAATTTCTGCGCCTACACCTTCTTTTGTCGCATTAGTTTTATCAGAATCAGTATATGCGAACACATTGATTATATCAGATAATTTAGTCACAAACCCAAATCTTCTTGAAGCAGCATCAGCTGCTCCGCCTGAAAACATTAAATCTGTTTTGAACCCAGCAATTTCTGTTAAAAGTGCAATTCCGGCACCTTTGATTCTGGTCTGACTTTCAAATTGTGAAGTATGCGCAAGGCCACTTTCAATGCTTTTTGGACTTAATTTTTGAGTTCCAATACGTACAGTTCCTAATGGTGAAGGGGTGTCTAACCAAAGATAGTCAATTATTGTATTAACTGCACCATTATTGATTAGTTTATCAAGCGCTACTTCAGAATAGAATGCAGTGTCTCCTGACTTAGAACTTATTTTCAAAGCTGATTTTCCGAATTCCCAAGTTTTGCTAGTTGTTTCATTAAGTTGTAATTTGTTTGTGATATATCCTTCAACTTTAGGTTCAAATGCAGCTAAAGAAAAAGTAGTGGCAAGTGTAAGTAATAATAATGTTTTTTTCATATTTTTCTCCTTTTAATTTTTTAAAAACAAGTAACCGTAAATCTTATTTCATAACTTTCCTCCTTCGTGTTTGAATTATTATTCACGATATGATTATAAGATTACGATGTGTCGCTTGAATGAACTATGGAAGAAGGTTAGGTTAAAGGTTTATTACGAGAGTGTTACGGGGGAAAACAGAGGAATGGAGGAATGGAGGAATGGATGAATAGGAGGGAAGGTTATTTAGGTTTTTGGAAAAATTTGAGGTAGATGATTGGTAAAATCCCTACAGTGTTAAGTATTAATAGGGCAAGAAACCAAGGTAATTGGCTGTTCCTGCCGGCTTTCCAGAGCGCTATGCCTTTCCATGTTAATTCCCAAAGGATTAGGGGGATTATGAAAACTAAAGAAGATGTTTCAATTGGCATTTTTTACTCCAGCTTGTTTTACTTGGAAAGGTTCACTATTTGGGCCCCAATACAAACTTAAGTGAGGGAAAGGAATCTCTATTCCATAAGCATCAAAAGCTTCCTTAAGCTTCTTTCGATACTCTCTGCCAATGTCCCATTGTATTGATGGCTTTGTTTTAAGTCTTGCTCGAATAATTATGGAGCTATCTTCAAATTTTTCTACACCCATGATTTCAATAGGTTCAATAATATCTGCTTTGAATTTAGTGTCTTTGGTAAGTTCGTCGCCGACATCCTTCATGACTTTCATAACTTTTGTTATATCTTCTTTGTAAGCAACTCCAATATCAAAAATAATAGCTGACCAATCTTTAGTCATGTTGGAAAGTGAATTGATTTTGCCATTTTGAAAGATATGAACAACACCTGAGGCATCTCTAAGTGTAATAGTTCTAAGTCCTATATTTTCAACTTGACCAGTAGTCCCATTGATAATTGCTACATCGCGTTTTCTAACTTGATTTTCAAAAATCATAAACATACCAGAGATGATGTCTCTGACAAGTTCTTGAGCACCAAATCCCACAGCAAGACCAACAATCCCTGCACCTGCAAGTAGTGGCCTTACGTCTATTCCAGCTTTCTCAAGAATAAAGAAGATAACAACAGCCCAAACGAAGGTATCAAAAATAGCGATAATTATGCCTTTTATTGTAGATACTCTTTTTTCAAATTCTGTTCTTTCTTCATGGCTTATTTTATCTGCATTAGAGACAACTACTTTTTGGATGATTTTGGCAAGCATGCGAACACCCTTAAAGGCAATAAGTGCAAAAAGAGTGACAGATATTATCTGCGGTAATATGTCAAAAAAGACTAGTTTATAATCATTAAAGAGTGCTGGTATATCCATATAATAAGACTACTAGTTTCTTGCGAAACGTTCAAGAGGTTATATGACTTTGGGGGTAAAATTTTTAATGCTTGTTTTAGTTAATATAGCGAATAGGACGACAAAGTTTTTTCCTAAAAGATAAAACTATAAAACAAATAGGAATTTATTAAATAATTATCGATAAGTTAATATGTCTAATCATTTAAGGTATAAAATCGTAAGTAGTCCTTTAGTTAATAATACAGCTATTTCTAATGAACTTAAGAGTATCCTTAAGACTACCTTGAAGGAGTCTTATAGTAAATTTGCTAGTCGGGATGGCGTTTATACATATAAAGGTTTTTTAAAATTAATTGGTAGAGGATCTTTTTCTCATATGAATTTTAGATTCCTTTTAGCACCAAGAATTATGCAAACATTAATCACAATGTTTGCTGTTCCCATAGAACGTGCTTGGATTTATGATTTGGATGTTACAGAGAGCGACCCAGATGCTTCTGATGTTTGTGGAGATGGTTCTCCATGTGATTTTTCCAAAGGTTCTAATTTAAAGCTAGTTTTTTTATTAAAAGAAGACAATAAAAGACATCTCCCATCTTTTAAAATAATTAATGAGTTATTGGTTGGTTTGTTAAATGAATTAAACGTTAGAGTTGATGAAAGCTATTTATTACTAAGCACTTTATCTAAAGCGGAGCTTTCTAGTAAGCGACATATGGTAAGTAGTCATTTTTATCCACCGACTGAGATATTTTTACCCACGAACTGATATATTCTAATATCTAAATTAAATTTGAAATTCATTGAGTCTGAAGCAGAGAGGCCTGCCACTCGAAGCTCTTTTGCTTTTGCAAAAGGCGCAGAGTGGCGGAGAGTGAGGGATTTGAACCCTCGCGGCGACAAAAGTCACCCTACAGGTTTAGCAAACCCGCCCCTTCAGCCACTTGGGTAACTCTCCAAACCGTATTAAAAATGTATGGTTATTATATCTGGCAAATATGTTAGTGTCTACCAACTATAAAATTACTGCAATTAATTGTAGTATGGGTACGATATATTCTTATATGTTTGGAAAGGAATGTTATGAACTATAAAGTAGTTGCCATGGATGGTTTTAGAAAGGATTTATTGATTACAAAATTAGCCACAGAAACAATAATTGGAAGAAATAATTTTGTCATGAGATATGAGTATAATACAGAGAATATGAGCAAGATAAAGGATTTCTTTCGTTTGAAAGATGCTTTAAAAAACGGAGAACCATATAGGTTGATGCATGTTGAATATATGTTGCAATGTTTTTATGTTTTGGGTGGATTATTAGACGAGAAATCACCTAAAGAAAGTTATGAATTTTTTATTAAAGGCAGAAATAAGCCGAATGAAGAGTATATTTCTTTTGAGAATTTTTTATCACTTAGAGAATTAACTAAAAGTTTATCAAAAGATGTTTCTGAAGTACAATTTTTTGCACATATTCTTGCAACTCATGATGTTGGATGTGTGTTTGGGGAGGCTAGACATTTTATTCGAAGTGGAGAAATGAGTGTAGATATATTTAAAGCACTTGGATATAATGATGATTTCTGTGAAATGGCAAAGATTATTAATGGAAATCACTCGTTATTGGGGGATATTTTAATTGGTGAGGGCACCCCTGACTATGCAATTAACATTTATGATAAGCTAGAAAGATTATCATTAAAGTTGGGCAAATCAGCAGATTATGGTTGGAAGGTTTTATATGTGCTAAATGCACTTGATATGCATGCGGCTTATGGAGGATTTTTAACAGACAATAAGATACAAGAATTAATAGGAGTTAAAGATAGAGAGGCATTAATTGCCTTAGTGAATTCTTGGGGAGTTACAAGGCAGGAGATGCTTGGGATAATAGGTTCAGGTAAAGATGAAGATATTGATCACTCATCGTTTTCAATTTTTTTAAGCAATGTTTCTAGTTATTTTCGAACACACCATCCATCCATAACTTTGATTCCTGATGTTAATAATTTGTATATGCAATATTGTTATGACAGGATAAAAGGAATGAATAAGACAGATGCTTGTATATTCCTAAATAAGCTAGCAAGCGCTGATCACCTGATTAAACAGCTTACGGGAAACGCACATTTTTGTATTACTTTTAAGTCAGGAAAAGCTCATAGCATGGACGTAATGCAAAAATTTATTAGTAATGATTTTTTTGTAGATTGTGTTTCAGTTGGAGAAAAAGAACTTTTTTCTCATGATGGGCTTAGCATATTATTTCAAGGCGAGATTAGTGGGTTAAAATTTGAGATTACTAAAGATGGATATCTTGAGATTGACGATGTGAGCATACAGAATTAGATGCAATTATTTTCAAGAGTTACCGATAATTTATTATGATGTTAAATAAAATACAAATAGTTATCAATAATTTTTTAAACTACGTATTAGACGCTTACTGTTAATACTATAGTTTATTGGATTAGCGTGAAGCGCACTTGAAATACATTCTTTTTTTGTGGTCTGTCTTGCTTGATGAGCTTGGTTATTGGGTTCTAAATATAAGAATAGTTAATAAAAAAAATTTTAATAAATAATTGAGTCAAAGTGCATTTTTTTTCGATATATATAATGAGAGAGTTATAATATAACCTTAGGAGAAAGATATTTAATATGCCAATGATGAAAAATAAGATTGTTTCTACAAAAACAGTTGACGACAAATCGCTATTATCTATAAAAGAATTTGAAATATTGTTTAAAAGTGCAAGCTTTGCTCAGTATAAATCATCTGCGATGGTTTCTTTGTTTTCTCCTTATTTGTTATATCTGGGGCTTACAGAAGCTTGGGTCAGCGCTGATGACCTTCCAGGTATAGTTGATGAATATATTAAGCAGAACAAGAATGACCCAGCTAATTATCCACTAGGTTTATTGTTTTATACTGTTAGTCTTTTAAATAAAACTGATAAAATTATGGCTTTTAGGGCTCTAGCAGTTATTCAAGCAAAAACTTCTTTAAAAGAAGAAGACATGTATGGGTTTGATATATTCTCTTTTTATGTAAATAAGGCACAGCGTTTTGTTGAAACAGAGAGTATGCTCGTGAAAGATATGATACGGTCAGAGAAATATAGTTTGCTTTTGTTATTGTTTGTTTCTCGGTCAATAAATGAAATTAATAGTATTCTTGGTCGGCTAGGTAAGTCAGAACGGGCAAAGATTCAAGAGATTTTACAGATTAGGGTTAAAGAGTTATTTTCAGAGATTACTATGCTTATAGATATTAAAGGAGCAAAGGAAGTTTTTTTTGAAAATGGAATTAATCTTAACGTTGTGTATCATGAAGAACCAAGAAAGGTAAGTCTTATAGGTGATTCTAATCGAGAAGAATATTTGAGAGTAGGTTCTGATGTTAAGGTTTTGTCTGAAACAGCAGCAGTATTATTTTGTTCAGGTAAAGGTTCGAGGTTGGTAACCGGAGACTGGACTAAGCCAACAGTACCTTTGCCAATTGCGTCAAGAAAAACACCACTAGAACTACTTATTAGGAGTTTGCCATTAGATATTGGGCAAATTGTTATTTCTATACTTCCAGATGATGTTATTACTAAAGATTATTTAGAAAATAATAAGTTCTTTGGCCACTCGAAGGATAAGTTTTCTTACGTATTACAAGATATGGTATCAACAGCAGGAACTAATATGCCAAGTTATCCTGGTGGCACAGGGTATGTATTTGAAAGAGTAATGACTAATGATATTTTAGGTAGTGCTATTAAAAATGTGATTTTTATTGATGGAGAAAAGATGGGAGTTGATGTTGATGTTTTAAAAGAATTCCTTGGTTCACATGTAGCCAATACAAGGATGTTGTCAGTAGCAACTTATCCTTTGATGGATGATCCCGACGGTAAGTATGCACATGTTGATACATTTTTAGATAGAGCTTTTTCAGGCAAAACAACACCAAAAGAGGTTAGAGATTCCAGAAATAAAGAGGCACATCATTTAGGTGCTGGTGTTTATATAGCTAGTAAAGGGATAGATTTTCTTCCTTTAAGTTCAGAAAAAGAAATTAAGGCAGGTGCAACTTTTTATGAGAAACCCATTATTGGAGTTGTTAATGCAGTTGGTCAAAAGTATACACCACACGGGATTGGTTATTTTCAGGTTAAAAGAGGAGAATTAGGCCTTGGAAATAAGGATAGGGATGCTGTACAGAAGAATAGTGCTCAAATAACTGGTGTAAATAAACAATTATTAAGTAGTGGTGGTTGGAATGTGGGACAGAACGTTACAATTGAGATATATGAACAGAAAGATGAAAGTATTTCTCCAAATAGTACATTGAGTGATGGGTCTTCTATTTTCTTGTCAGGACCATCATCTCTAGGTCAAAATAATTTATTTCAAGGTGATTGTGTTGTATGTACAATAAAATAGTTAGTTTAATCAGAGAGTATAAAGAGTTATCTCCAATTTTTGGGAATAATAATACTTTTATTAGTAGTGCTGTTTGTGGTGACGTACAGATAGATGATAATAATATAATAGATGGATCAGTTCTTTTAAGTGTAAACATTAAAGGATTGCAAAAAATCCTTGAGGTAGGGTACATTAATACTAAGAAGTTATGGCAGCAGCTCTCACAAGTAAAAGCAAAAATAACAACAGCATTATACAAAGATCATTTGTCTTATGAGTTATTGCCTTTCTCAAAAAATCAACGAGTTGTTGTTGGAAGTGGCACTACAATAAAAGATAGCATAATATTGGGGGATACAGTTATCGGTGATAATGTACAATTAGATAATTGTATTATTATAAATGGACGTATTGAAAACAATGTTGTTCTGGAAGATGCTACGGTAGAGAGTACTAGCGTTGGAGAGGGAAGCTTGATTCGTTCAGCTTATGTAAAAGGGGAAATTGGTAAAGACGTTACAATAGAAAGAGCCACATTACAAAATGTAAAGGTTGATGATGGCGCAATAATAAAGATATCCTTTGTAGATGGTTATCATGTTGGCAAGAAAGTTAGAATATCTGAGCATAGTAGTTTAATAGATGGTCCCGGGAGAGATTCTTTTACGGGCTATATATTTCCTGATTCTGTAATAAATAATTGCGATCTTAATGGTGTTTCTTTTATTTCTAGGAACGAAAGGCAGATGAGTAAAATATTGATGGATCGAAGTAATCTTAAAGGCGCAAAAGTCGTCGGCGGTTCTACAATAAATGCTTACAATAATTCTTCTTCTGGCGGTTTGCATGATCTTTCTTTTGAACATAAAAGACTTTTAGAGTTTATAGCTCGTTTTAGTGCTAATAAAATCCCTGATTGGTTGTTTCGTTTCCGTAGTGCTGAAGAGATAGAGGCAAGTTTATTAAAAGAGTTATTGGGGTATTCAATGACGCCAACAGACATAACAGAATCCGTTAATCACCCTGGATTATTTTCTATAGAAGAAGTTAGTAAAGAGTATGATAGTGTAATTAAGGATTTGAATGCTTATATATCAAGATTGGCAGAAAGAATACAAGATCCTAAAGAAAAGGATGAATTTAAGTCCTATGTTCAGGCGCTAATGGAATTAAGATTAAGGTCAATCTATGTTGGGTTGCCATTAATTGATAGTTTATCAATTCAGGAAACAAAAGGAATCATTCATAAAATGTATAGGATGTTTGCTCCGAGCAAAGTAAAAGACGACAGACATCATCTAGAGAAAGTAGATGGTAATCTTGGAAAGGCAGTTGAGAAGTTTTATTATGATAATAGGTTATCTGTGGCTGATAGAATTGCTTTGGCCGTTGGCGCTAATGGCTTTGATCTTTCTACCCCTAATATAGGTAGGTTTATGTCTATGTTAAATATTGATGATCCTCAAGTATTAATAGATCTTTTTGTTTATGGACGAGTAAAGGCTGATAAATCTAGAAATTTTGCTGGATTTGAAAAAATATCAGAGTTTCTAATAAAAGAGGGCCAGGATTATTATACTGCAGGAAAGGCTTTTGCTGAGGCAATCCAAAAGATTCCTTTGTCAACTGAAGAGAAAGATATCTGGACAACTTTTGAGGTTTTCTCGAGGAATAAGGTAAGCTCTTTAAGGGAACGATTAGGCCCGAAGGTAACAGAATTGGCCGAGAAGTTAAGAACAACAAATCGTATAGTTTTCTTTTTTGATAATTTAGGTGAAATGCGTTTTGATTTTGAGCTGTTAAGGGCTGTCATCGGCGACAGAAAGCAGAGCAATGTTCCATTACAGATTACGCTTGTTGGAAGATCTGAAAAAGTAGAGAACGACGTAGATACTAATTATTTGAAAGAAAAAGCAAATGATCTTATGGCATATGCGCCAGACCATGTTTCAGTTGCTGTTGCAGACTCGCATAGTTCTGCTTTGTTAGGTCACGATAAGCGATTTTTTGACCCTTCATTAATGCAAAACTTAAAGGGAAGCTTAATAATTGCAAAAGGGTTAGGGAATATGCTCACTATGCATAATATTCCGCACCCTATTTATTTCTTATTAACATTAAAAGGGTTTATGGGGCAAAGGTTAGCGGAAGTTATAGAGACTACTGAACAACATGTTGTTTTTGAAAAGCCACCTACCAGTGCGTTTAGAGATAAATATAGGGATAAGTTTGGAATATCAAACTCAAAAGTAGACTTACAGGTAACTGTTTCTGGAAATTAATTTAGTATTTATTAATTAAATATTCCAGCATAACATCTTGTTCAAATTTCATGGTATTTATTAGTTCTAACTCTAAAGGGAACTCAATGTTTTCATGATTAAGATTGAACATTGGTATTGCTTTGTCATCGTTCATTAGTTTTGGTGCGATAAACCGAATGAATCTATCTACAGAATTACTTTGTAGGAAAGAAGTTGCTATCTGGCTTCCACCTTCAACCAAGACAGAATTAATGCCAAAGCTAGAAAGTTCTTTAAGGATTTTTTTTATGTCAAAACCTTCTTTTTTTAGTTCCAAGAATATAAAATCACAGCCCGTGTCTGAAAGGATTTTTAATTTCTTTTTAAATTCATCTTTTTCTGTTTGATTTATTGTTGTTGGATCTTGTGTTACAAAAACCACTTTGTCTTTTGATTCAAATATTTTAGCAGCCGGAGGCACTTGCAAGAAAGGATCTACAATTATTTTTGTCCAGTTGAGCTTCTTTTTCGTGTGACGTACAGTGAGGGTTGGGTTATCGCTACAAACTGTTCCCGCACCAACGAGGATAGCATCATTTTCAAATCTGAGTTTGTGAACATGCGTTCTGCTTAGTTCATTGGTTATCCATTTGCTGTTCATGAATTTATCAGCTATTTTCCCATCTAAGGTTGTACCTAGCTTCAGGGTTACATAAGGTCTTTTGTATTTCATGTTTTTGATAAAGGCTTGGTTAATAATTTTTGCTTCTTTTTCAAGGATTTCATAGACAACCTCTATGTTTGATGACTTTAGGATATTTTCGGATTCAGAGACTAGCGGGTTGGGGTCTCTCATGGCAATTACAACTCGTTTTACGCCTGCATCAATGATTGCGTCTGTACAAGGTGGTGTTTTTCCATGATGGCAACAGGGCTCTAACGTTACATACAGAGTAGCATCTTTAGCTAGCGAACCAGCTTTTTCTAGCGCTATTCTTTCAGCATGAGCTTCGCCATATTTTTGGTGATATCCAGTGGCAATAATTTTATTATCTTTTACTAAAACAGCTCCAACCATTGGGTTAGGTGACACATATCCAGCACCTTTTAGGGCAAGAGATAAAGCTTTTTTCATAAATTTGATATCGATATTTTTGTTAGGAGTGTTAGGCATTTTTTAAAAGAGAGATAGTTTCAGGAATATTTTTACTGTTGAAGACGGTTGAGCCTGCTACTAAGATATCTGCTCCTGCACTTATTATTTCTTTTGCGTTGTCTAAAGTAACGCCACCATCAATTTCTATCATGGTTGTTAGTCCAAGTGAGTTGATTTTGTTTTTAAGTTTTTTTACTTTTTCAAGAGTATAAGGGATAAACTTTTGACCACCAAATCCTGGGTTTACAGACATTATTAGCACAATATCCACAATCCCAAGGATTGGGAATATGTTTTCAATCGGAGTTGCTGGATTAATAGATACGCCTGCCTTGGCGCCAGTTGCTTTTATCTGGTGAATGAGTCTGTCTAGATGATTGCTTGCCTCATAGTGTACGGTAATTATGTCAGCACCTGCGTTTCGGAAGTCCTCGATAAAGTTTTCTGGTTTGATTATCATTAAATGAACATCAAGTGGTAAATTGGTTATCTTTTTGAGATTTTTAATAACGACAGGACCTATGGTTATGTTTGGCACGAATTGGCCATCCATAACGTCAATGTGGATATAGTCTGCTCCAGCCGCATCGATTATTTGAATGTTCTTTTCCAGGTTATTGAAGTCTGTTGAAAGGATGGAAGGAGCGATTAATGTCATAAATGTATTATAACTGTGAAAAGTGAAAAGTGAAAAGTGAAAAGTGAAAGGGACCTCGAATTAGTATTTAGGTTTGAGTTTTTTTAATTCTGTAATGAGTTTTAAGTAGGAATCGTATCTGGATGGAAGTATTTTACCTTGTTCAAGCCCTTGCTTAATAGCGCATTGTGGTTCAGTTAAATGTTTGCAGTTATCAAACCTACATTGTCCTTGCAGTTCTGCTAATTCAGGAAATAATTGATCGATGTTAGCATCTTTTAGGGTAACGAGGTCTATCATGGAGTAGCCAGGCGTGTCAGCAAGGAAGCAATTGTGTTCTTTGTGGTAATAAAGAACCGTTTGAGTGGTCGTTTGTTTTCCCTTTTTTGATTTTTCTGAAATTGCGCCTGTTTTTATGAAATCTTTGCCAAAGAGTTGATTTACTAAAGTAGATTTCCCTACTCCAGAATTTCCAGCAAAGGCAATGGTTTTATCGGTTATTAATTTAAAGATAGCTTCTTTTTCTTCTGCTGTAAGTTTAAGAGCATTAAGGAAATAGCACTCATATCCAAGTTCAACATATCTATTTAGTTTGTTTTTAGTTGCCTCGGAAGATAGGTCTTTTTTGTTGAAAAGGATAACAGGAGAAACATTTAAGTGGTTGTAATAGCTAAGAAAACTATCTATGACATAAAAGGAATAGTCTGGATCTGCGATTGCGACAACAAAGAGGATAAGGTCGATGTTAGCAAGTAGTGGTTTTTTTATTAAGTTTCTTCTAGGCTTTATTTTTGTGATTAAATTTCCTTGGGAATCTGGAGAATATTCTACTTGGTCGCCTACTGCTGGGTTGTCTATGGATTTTTTTTTATAAGCAAGTAATTCTTGTTTTGAGGTTTCGTCTAATAGAGTATAAATATTATTATGAACTTTACAGACAATACCGGAAGTTGTCATTGGTTAAAAAACGACAACCCTTGTTTTTGCGAGAATATCATTAAAGAAGATATCAATTCTATTTCCTAGTAGTTCCTCAAAGTCAAAAGATAGTTCTTTTCCTGATGGGACGTTTTCGTTGTATAGCGTTTTTTGAGAGTTTGATGCAACAGATATGATTTTGATGTTTGTTTTCTTTGTTTCGTCTTCTTTGTTTAGAGGTAGTTGAAGTGATATCTTAACTGAGGCTTTATCATCACCGTCTGAGATCTTATTAAAGGTGATTTCTATAGGGTATCCTTTAGATATTACAACATTGACTGTACTGTTGCGTTGTACAGTTTCACCTGCAGGTGGGTTTGTGGCAATGATGGTTCCTTCTCTATTTTCAATAGAGAACTCTTCAGTTGATTGTTCAATAATAATATTATGATTTGACATTAATTCTTTAGCCTCATCAATGAATAGGCCTTTCATTTCTGGTAAGACAATTTCTTCTTGTCCACTATTAATAATGTATCTTATTTTTCTTCCGGCTTTTACTTTTCTGCCTGGTTCAGGGTCGGTTCCTAAAACAATGTCTGGAGTGGCTTCTTGTGAAAAACGACTACCGCCAGGAAAAGGCTCTAGTTTGCTTTGTTTTAAAACGAAAACAGCATCATTTTTAGAAAGTCCAATGACGTCAGGGACGATGACATCAGGGATGGCGCTTATGTAATTAACTAGAAAGGAATACATGAAGGCACACATTAAGCCAACAATCGCGATAACAATGGAGTAAAGAATAAGTGACTTTTTTCTCTTTTTTTTACTTTCTTCAGGGGTAAGTTCAATGCGGTCGTGTTTTTCTGTTGGCTTTTTCTTTTTTAATTTTTTTTCTTTAATTTTTTCTGCCATCTAATAGTATCCTTAATTTTATATTAATTTAAAGCAAGTATACCTTGAACGGATAACGCATATCAAGTTTTATAAATAGTTAAGCAGAAATCAACTTGCCTAATGTTGGCATCTTTCATATAATTACCTTTACGTTTGTGGACCCCACTACGCAAGCCGAAGGCTTAGCTACGCGGGGCAGGCAGATATCCGAGTTGTTAAAGGCTGGATATTCTGTTAGTATTTTGAACGTAATAATTTAATGGACAGATGGCCGAGTGGTTAAAGGCGGCAGACTGTAAATCTGCTCGGGTTACCGTACGTTGGTTCGAATCCAGCTCTGTCCACCA
>CAZXTL010000011.1:0-52698 GCA_964643725.1 uncultured Candidatus Marinamargulisbacteria bacterium | reverse complement strand
ACAGATTCTTCCTGATGATCCTTTCCAGTCAATAGACCAAGAAGGTGTCGGAATGCTAGTTGAGTACGGTGTTGCACGTGGAAGAATGACAAAGCCAAACTTAAAGGTTGGTGTTTGTGGTGAGCATGGTGGAGACCCAAAATCTATCGAGTTTTTCCATAAAGCAGGATTAAACTATGTTTCTTGCTCTCCATTCAGAGTTCCAATTGCTAGATTAGCAGCAGCTCAGGCAGCGCTAAAAAGCAAAAAGAAATAAGCTAGGTTCAAATTAGGTTCACTGAGGTCAATACAAACAGTGAAGGTTTAAAGAGTTATAGAAATAACCCCGAACAAAAGTTCGGGGTTATTATTTTATTTTACAAAATATGCTAAGATTGGTTTTGAAATGAAAAAACTGTTATTTATTATTTTATCCATAATATCATTAAGTTTTAGTTTAGAAATAACTTCTCGAATGGTAGATTCTGCAAAAAGCCAATATGGGATCTCAGATGCTCAGATAGGCCAGATAGCTCAACAATATTCAAACAATGAAGACAGTACAGTTACTGAAAATTTTTTTTATCAAGAAAAGAAGGTTACTGTTGCTGTTGTGCCTGTCACAGATGATAAAAAAGAAAAAAACGATTTATTGGATCCGTATGTTTCAGCTATGTTTCCTAGTGAACTTAGTCAATTTGGATATGATGTTTTTAATCAAGTTTCAAAAACATTTACCCCGCTTAGAAATATCCCAGTTGCTAAAGATTATGTTTTAGGTCCAGGTGATGAGCTTAAAATTTATCTTTGGGGAAATATTCAGCAGAATTTCTCTGTTGTAGTAGATGCTTTGGGGAATATAGATTTGCCTAAGGTAGGGAGAATGACCGTTAGTAATCTTTCTTTAGCAAGAGCATCTAATCTTATTGAAACTGAATTAGGAAAGCATTTTGCCAATTTTACGTTGGAAGTTACTATGGGGCAGTTAAAGACTATTTCAGTTTTCGTTTTAGGTGCAGCTAAAACTCCAGGGAAATATAACGTAGATTCATTGTCATCAGTACTCCATGTATTATACGCTTCTGGTGGTCCTTCCAATAAAGGGTCATTACGAAACATTAGATTAATTAGGGATAGCAGAACTTACCGAATAATAGATCTTTATGATTTGCTTTTGTATGGTGACAACTCATCTGACATCCTATTAAAGTCAGGTGATATTATTTTTGTGCCGAACATAGGTTCTGTCGCTGCAATAAAAGGAGCAGTCAAAACTCCTGCAATTTTTGAAATACAAGATAATACAAATTTATATGATTTAACTAGAATGGCAGGCGAATATACTCGAAACAGTTATATTAAAGAAATAAATATTGTAAGAAAAAATATAGATAATGGAAGATTTGAGTTAAAGACAGTTTCATTTCCATCATTAAATGATTTTAAAGCTTCAAGTAAAAGAATTGATATTAATGATGGAGATTTAGTTGAAATTATTTCTTTATCTGATGAGTTACGAGACTGGATAGAGGTTAAGGGAGAGGTAGTTAGACCAGGCAGATATTCAAAAGGAAAAGCAAAGAATTTATCTCAATTATTAGGTGTTGCTGGAGGAGTAACAGAGAAAGCATATCAAGATAGAGCTAATATATATAGGATTACTACGAATAATCAATATATGATTATGGGCGTTCCTCTGATTGGTAATGATCTAGAGAAGATTTTATTACATGAATTTGATAAAGTTGTAATTTATTCTAATGAAGAGAGACATCAAAATTATCAAGTACGTATAAATGGAGAAGTAGTTAAGCCTATAACTCAGGATTATTTTGAAGGAATAACAATCCGTGATCTATTATTTTTAGCAAATGGATATACTCCTTTTGCTGACAAGACTAACATTCAGATATTAAGAAGGTTAACATTAGAGGAAAATAAGGTTATTGAGTTAAAGGGTATAACAGATAGTGTTTTAGATGCTAAGCTTGAAGCTTTCGATGAAGTGTATATCCGTAAATCAGCACAGTATGAGTATTATGGAGCTGTTTCTCTTCGAGGAAAGGTTATGAATCCAGGCACATATCCTTTGTATAAAAATGAAACTTTTATTCAGTTAATAGATAGAGCCGGTGGGGTAAGACCTGATGCATTTGTTGCAGGAATAAAATTTTATCGTAATTTAGAGGATGATCTTTCTCAGGAAACAAGTCAGATGGTAGATTCTCAGCAGAGTTCAATTAAGCTAGTCTCAGAGTTAGCTGATGTGAACAGATTAAAGGTTAATTTTCAGGAATTATTGAACAGGAAAGATGACAAAGAGTATTTAGATCAAAATAACGTTATTTTAAGAGATGGTGATATTATTGATGTACCAGTTATACCTCAAGAAATTCGAGTTATTGGTGGAGTTTATAATGTAGGGTCTTTTATGTTTAAAGAAAACTATTCCATGGGCCATTACCTAGATAACGCAGGAAACTTTAGAAAAGATGCAGATCAAGGAGAGGTTTATGTCGTGAAGGCAGATGGAACAGTTAAAAAGACAACCGATAGTGGGTATAAGATTAGTAGAGGGGACACAATAGTCGTTCCTACAAGAAAATTTGAAGAAATTAATTATTTAAAACTCATATTAGATTGGACTCAAGTTGTTTTTAATATTGCAACTACATGGGTTCTTCTTGGTAGATAATCGTTTCTAGCCAAATCTGTGTAAAAGCAAATACAACAGAAAAAATAGGTGCAATAATTTTACTCAAACACCGATAATTTATTATAAGTATTAAAATAAATGTTTAAACCCCACTTTTTTTGGGCATAGATTTCTATGTAGCAAATAAAGGGGGGAATCGATTTTGACGCATGGATGCAAATTTCAGACAATAATAGTCTTCTTATTTATTTCCACTTTTTCCTTTTCAGCACAAATATCATATGATTATATAAAAGATGTTCATTTGGTTAACAAACTAACTGGTCTTAGTTATTTAGAACAGCCTGCAGTATCCAGAATAATGGATCATTCGCTTACTTTTTTACAATACGGGTCTATGGATGGTCAAACAAAATCCCAGTTTGCTAATCTTACAATCCCAGGATATTTCTTTAATTTAGGATTAACAGTTAAACATGATGTTATTAGTGGAATTAAAAGAACAGAGTTAGCTAATGTGGGAATAAATGATGGTAATTATGCTGTTAAAGATTATTTTAGTCATGAGAAGGTAGCAGCAATGGTAACTTTTAGCCAAAAGCTTCCTAAATTACCTATTTATTATGGAGTAAATGCAAAAGCTTATCAACAAAAGGTTTTAGGTGAAACCATGACAGGTTATGGTTTTGATGCAGGGGTTATGGTAAATATGGGTGGAACAATACTAGGGGCTACCTTTAATGATATAAATAATACTGTTCAAGAATGGGAGAATGGAACTAGCGATAAACTTAAGACTAGCCTTTCATATCAGTTTGTTCAGCTTTTGCCTTTCGGATATATTTCTTACGTAGGTTCTGACATTAATGATGATTATGTTAAATTGGGCTTAGATTTATTTGGAGTAATTGGTATGGAATCTAAGGTTTTACTTACTGAAGATTTTTCTGCATCTGTTTCTTGTGGCTTAGACCTAGGTGCTTTTGAAGTAGGGATTAGACAAGACCTTAGTGAAGTATCTGGAACAAACAGTCAATTTTTTATGACATTAAATTTATAGGAGGAATGTTTAAGTGAAGAGAATATTTTTGTTTTTAATAATAGCTTCTCTTTTTGCGGTTGAGAATACTGATACTATTAAAATAGTTAAGAAGGATGGTCAAACTTATTTTTATAAAAATAATATAGAGTTTCGATTAACTGGACCACAATTGAAAACAGTACAAGGCAGTATGAGAATGCTATCAGAAGCCACAGTAGAATATGAAGAAGCTGATCTTCCTGTTGAGCTTTTTGGGATGGTTGCGGTAACGTCTGTTGCTAATAATTCGGCAATACTTGTAACTGCTAAAAATCCTGCAAATGTTAAAGTGGCGATAATTGATACAGGAGTAGATATTAACAATAGTGATTTAAAGGAATATTGTTTAGTTAATACAAATGAAATAGCCGGAAATGGTATTGATGACGATAATAATGGATTTATTGATGATTATTATGGCGCCAATATTATTAATAGTAATGGTAATGTTTTAGATGATCACGGACACGGCACCTGCATGTCTAGTGAAGTTGCAATCCAAAGTAAGGGTAACGCAAAGATTATACCTATAAAAGCTTTTGATAATAGAGGTTGTTCTTCGCAGTTTTTTATTGCAAATGCCATTAATTATGCAGTGGAAAGAGGCGCTGATGTAATTAATTGTAGCTTTGGTTATCCATCAGCTAATGAAACATTGAAGTTAGCTATTCAATATGCATTAGATAATGGAGTGATTGTTGTAGCTGCTGCAGGTAATAATGGTCAAGAAATTATTATGTATCCTGCAGGATGTCAAGGCGTGATGGCTGTTTCTTCTTTAGATGATAACGATAGATTGTCATATTTTAGTAATTATGGAGACCATATTAAAATTTCTTGTATAGGGGAAAGAGTTTCTTGTGTTGGGATTGGTGGATTGCAACAAGAAGTAAGCGGTACAAGTATCTCTTCAGCATATATTTCAGGAATATTAGCAAATATTCATGATCTTTCTGACTATAATTCACAAGAGGTTACTAGCCAATATTCGAAAGATGTTATTTATCCTTTAGGATCAGTTAAGTCCTATCCAGGATGGGATAAATACACCGGGCAGGGTGAGATTAGTAGTATTGTTTATTCAGAGAAAGTAGATCCTTTGGATGCTAATCCTTTGCAATCATTAACAAAACTTGAAGTTAGCAATTTTTTAAATTATCCTAATCCAGTAAAAGCTGGAGACTCTGAGACAAATTTTGGATTTTATTTAAATAAAACTGCTAACGTTAAGTTACAAATTTATAGCATGAATGGTAAAGAATTGTGGAAAAGTGAGAAAGATGGTTCTGGCAGTGCCTATAATAAGATTTCCTATGATCTGAAAAATGAATATGGTGAAAGCATTGCTAATGATAGCTATATAGCTGTTCTTAGAGTAAAAGATGGTAACGAAGAAATTATAAAAAAGACAGTGGTTACTGTACTCAAATAGTCTTTTGTTCAATTTTTGAATACTCCTTAAAATTTTTGAATATTTTTGAATGAGTTCTTGAATGAGATCTTACGAGAATTTAATACAAAATATTTAAAAAGGAGCCCGATTATGCTAGAAGCAAGAACAAATATGGATACAATGACAAAGATATATTATCCAGCTGTAAGAATCATTGAAGATATTATTCCATTTGTCTTTGATATTTCTGTATTAGTTCGATCTAAGTTTAAACGTGGGTTAAATAGTTTTATGCAGGAAGGAAGGAAAATAGATATTATTTCCTTTGATATGGGATATAGGGGATGGATAGAGGATAGAGAGAAAGGGTCATATCCTGTTATTTATTCCGATACTCAGTGTATCGATCTTTATCCAGGATGGAATCTTATAATTATTAAGAATAAGGAAATTGAGTTGTACCTGAAGAATAGGTTTATTGTAGATAGTAAGGGACAGTTTATGGAAATCACTTTAATTAAGCCTAATAAGGCTTTTTTAGATACCACCAATAATGCTGTATTTAAATCCACGTGGGTAATGGTTAAAAAGGAGTCTGACTTATTGCCATTTTATGTTCGTGACAAATATTTGTTGAATAATTCTTTATTTATGATCGAATCACAAGAAAAGGTTATTATTATTTTGGCTGATCAGGGAAGAGGCTATTATCGTTATGCCTTTATAAAAGAAGCAGTAAATAGTAGTTATTGGATATATTCGTTTGCGAAATTTGACCAGCTTGGTTATAAGTTGGATGAAAAGAAACGATGCCTAACTGATATATCTCCAGAGTGTTATATTAGGTCCCAAAGGGAATTTATCATTTTTGATGATCCTTTAATGACCTGTATTATTAAGTTTCAGCTAGGAATATCAGGGAGAGGATTATTGCCTTCAGATTTAATTTCATTAAGGGAACTAGATCTTGAGGGATATCTGCTTCATTCTATCAATGGTATAGAGCAATGCCTGGGGATACAAACTTTGAGGATTAAAGGGCATTATGTAAGTGGGTTAGCAGAGATTGCTTTAGCATTGCCTTCACTTAATAAAATATATTTATCAAAAGAACTATATTCAGTTGAAGAATTAAAAATTTTAGCCTCTTTTCTATAGTATTTTTTATCGTTATACTAAGCTTAATATGAATAGAATTTTACTGACTGGTGTTGCTGGTTTCATCGCGTCTAGAACAGCTAAAATATTCTCTGATAAAGGAATTAATGTTGTTGGTGTGGATAACATTAACGATTATTATGACATCAGACTTAAAGAGCATCGTCTTAACGAACTTAAAAGTAATAAAAAAATCACTTTTTTTAAAGGCGACATTGAAGATAAAACATTTCTAAAAGGATTATTTGAACAATATCGGTTTGATGCTGTTGTCAATTTAGCTGCAAGAGCAGGTGTTAGATACAGCATGGATAATCCATACGTATATATGAATACAAACGCGAATGGTACCCTTAATTTGTTGGAATTAATGAGAGAGTTTGATGTTAAGAAAATGGTCTTAGCCTCAACTTCTTCTTTGTATGCAGGTCAAAAGATGCCATTTACAGAGGATTTGGCTGTTAATGAACCAATCTCTCCCTATGCAGCATCAAAGAAAGCAGCTGAAGTGATGTGTTATGCATATAAGCATTTGTACGGTATGGATATTTCAGTAGTTAGATATTTTACTGTTTATGGACCAGCAGGAAGACCAGATATGAGCATTTTCCGTTTCATAAAGTGGATAGATGAAGGTACTCCAATTGAGTTATTTGGTGACGGCACACAGAGTAGGGATTTTACCTTTGTTGATGATATTGCAAAAGGTACTTTTTTAGCCACTGAGAAAAGAGTAGGGTATGAGATTATTAACTTAGGTGGCGGTAGAGAGCCAATAACCATGAATCAAGTAATAGCAATGATAGAGAAAATGCTTGGGAAAAAAGCTATAGTTATTAATAAACCATTTCATATTGCTGACATTCTAGAAACAAGTGCAGATATAAGAAAAGCTGAAAAACTATTAGGCTGGACCCCAGAGTTTAGCTTTGAAGAAGGTTTAGCGAGAACTGTAGAATGGTATAAGGAGAATAAGTCTTGGTTAACATCAGTAACTCTCTAATCCTTTTTATTAGTGCTTTTTTAGGCATATTAACTTTAGGGTATATTGCAACTATTTTGATTATGCCGGTTGCCATAAAATTAGCCATTAGGTTAAAGATATTAGATGCTCCTGGAATAAGAAAAGTACATAAATATAGCAAACCAAGAATTGGTGGTATGGTTATGTTCCTTGTTTATTTTTGCTTATTGGTATTAATAGGAGTTCTTTTTAGTTATAAGATAGTTTTTCCTATAGCCGTAGGTTCTTTGCTGATATCTTTTTTTGGATTTCTTGATGATCTTTTTAATATTAGAGCAATGTATAAGTTAATGCTTCAATTACTTGTTGCTTTAATGACTTCGATGTCTATTGTCGGGTTTGGAATATCCATTAACGAATTGCATATTTTGTCAGGAGTGAATATTTCTTTAGGGATGATGGCTGTTCCTGTTACAGTGCTTTGGATTCTTGGGATAATGAATGCCATTAATTTGATTGATGGGTTAGACGGTTTAGCCGGAGGGATTACCGGTATTGCCGGTTTGGCCTTTTTAGTGTGTGCTTTTTATTGGAAAGATACAGAGATGTTGTTTGTAGTAATTGCCTTATTGTCCGTAGTGTTTGGATTTTTGAAATATAACTTTAATCCAGCAAAGGTCTTTATGGGAGATACTGGAAGTCTTTTGCTTGGTTATAATCTTGCAGTATTGTCTATTCTTATTTGTTGGAATCAACCAAAGGTTATGTCCTTTGGAATTCCTTTAATTCTTTTAGGTATACCGATTTATGATGTTTTTTCATCCATTATAAGAAGACTTAAACGCAATCAGCATATCTTCCATGCTGATGGAGAACATTTTCATCATAGAATTATGCAAAGAGGCTTTTCCCATCGACAGACAGTTGTAGTCATTTATATTGAGTCAGCATTTTTAGCAGTTAGTGCACTAATCACACTATTTATTAATGATAATGTGATGGTTATGTATTTACTATCTTTAGCCTTACTGGTTCATATTTCCAGAATTTATTTAAAGAAGAAATTCAGTTAATGATAAAAATTTCAAAAATAGTATTAACTTGTCTATTTTTAGTGTCTTTTGGTTTCTCTTATTATGCACAAGGTGATGCAAAAATATATTTTAATGGTCAACGAATTGTCTTGAAATCTTCTTTTTTAGTTGACGATAATAGGCTTTGTATTCCACTAAAGGAATTTTCTGAAAAGGTTGGATTTAACTATAACAAAGAAGGTATTTCTTTGTCTGTGTCAGACGGAGAATATCGAACAGTTCGTTTTATGGCAAACCATGATCAGGTGATGATAGGTGATGTTAAATATCATATGTCAGGCAAAAGTTTTTTGGCTTATGACGATTGGTATGTTCCTTTAGGTTATTATGCTTGGTATTTAGGGTATACATTAAACAGAACAGGTAATGATTATTATATATCTAAAAGGTTAGCAGATGTAATTGTAAATGATGATGAAATTAAATTGAAGTACGCATGTAAGGTTAATGACAATGAATTAATTTTAAATAGAGTAGGTGATCATTATATTGTTGACCTCAAAGCAACGGTTCTTTCTTTTCCAAGAAAGTCTTTTAAAAGTGCAATGTCTAGTGAGATTATTTTAGGACAGATATCCACTAAGCCGGATTTAGCTAAACTGAGTATAAAAGCTATAAATCCATTATTTTTAAGTAGGTCAGCAGATAATGAAATAGTTATTAGCCAGAAAAAAACAGAAAAAACAGAAGAAGTTTTGCCAATCAAAGAGCAAGTTATCCCAGAAGATATCGAGAGCATAGTCAAAGATAAGGTAAGCGATAAAGCAGTATGGATACCATCGTTTGAGGGAGTAAATAATATCATTTTGAGCGTCAAAGGCAAGAAGTCAACTCTTACGGGTAGGGCTGTTTATAAAGACGGGCAATATCTTGTTCCTGCTGAGAAAGTTTTATTACATTTTGGATTTGCCTACAAGGTTTCAGAGGCTGGAAGTTTATTAGTAAAATATGGAGACAAGCAAGAAGTTGATACAAAGGTTAAGGCCTATGTAATAAATAAAGAGACATATATTCCCTTACAAAAATTGGCTAAAAGATTAGGGTTTGGTTTGCGTTGGGATTATAGAATTCATACTTTATTTGTAAACCCTATAATTAGTAATGTTTCCTTTAAGAAAACAGCTGATGGAGCGGATAGCGTTAAAATTAGCTCCTATGTTGAGATAGAGCCAAGGGAGTTAGTTGAGTTTACTGGCCCAGATAGAATTATTTTGGATATTCCTAATGCAGTATTAGATGTTAATGAGCAGATTCTGAATATTGAAGATAGTAATATTCAAATTATAAAAGCTGCTCAATTTGATGAAGAGACCGTGAGGGTTGTAATTCAGGTAAAGAAGAGAATGAATTATGGCATGGCCATTTCAGATGATGGCACAAGGGTTTCTATTCAGCATTCGGGTAGGATTAATAAGGTTTGGTATGAGCCTTACAGTAAGTATAATTTGTTGACTATTTTAGGGGAGGAGCTTGGCAAGATATCATGGAAACAAGAAGAAAACAGGCTTGAGATTGATATACCTAATACAGCTTATAAAGCAAAAGGGGTTTATTACTTTAATGATCATTTCTTGGAAAAAATAGTGGGTAGTCAGTATTCTTGGGATCCAGTGTCTTCAAGAATGAGTATTTATTTTAAAGGCGTTCCACAGTTAAAAATAACTCAAGCAACTGACAAGATTGAGATAAGGATAGACAATAGTAAAGGGAAAGTTGTTTATGATAAGAAACAACCTATTGTTCCAATAGAGAAACCAGTTTCAATAAAATTACTTTCCGGAAAGAAGATTGTTGTAGAAGCTGGGCATGGAGGTAGCGATGTTGGTGCAATCGGCATAGGTGGTAAATACGAGAAAAGTTTTACATTAGACACGGCCCATAGGATAAAAGATTTGCTTACTGCATATGGTGCTACTGTTATTATGCCTTTAAGGGAAGACACTTCTATGTCTCTAGCTGGAAGGACACAATTTGCTAATAGAAATAACGCAGATCTTTTTATTAGTGTTCATTA
Source organism: uncultured Candidatus Marinamargulisbacteria bacterium (assembly GCA_964643725.1). Classification (GTDB taxonomy): domain Bacteria; phylum Margulisbacteria; class Riflemargulisbacteria; order GWF2-35-9; family DYQY01; genus DYQY01. The sequence goes on along the minus strand of CAZXTL010000011.1, from coordinate 42,359 downwards.
CAACGCTTTTCGTAGTGAAGTAATCGGTGGGACTACTACTTATTATTATGGGGCTACAAGTTTACCTCTTGCAAAATCAATACATAAACAAATGAATTCTGAATTAGGTTTAAGAGACATTGGCGTAAGACAGGCAAGGTTTTTTGTGTTGTTTCATACAGAAATGCCAGCAGTTCTTATTGAGCCTGTTTTTATAACAAATAGTAAGGAATATGAGATGTTGTTAAAACCAGAAAACAGAGATAAGATAGCCAGTGCTGTTGTTAAAGGAGTGGTAGCTTATTATAAAGGCAAATAATTCCCCTATAGGGGTTTTTGATTCTGGTATTGGTGGATTTACTGTTTATTCTCATTTGGCGAAACTAATGCCACAAGAGAATTTTATTTATTTTGCAGATAATTTAAACAGTCCATTTGGTGATAAAAGCATAGAGCAGATACTTGCCATAAATGATCGGATTATCAAGTATTTTATCAGTCAAAAAGTTAAGATGATTGTGATTGCTTGTAATACTTCTTCAGCCTTAGCAATAGACCATAATTCTACAAATTATGATGTTCCTTTTGTTGATATGTTAAATGATGGATTACGTTTTGCGAAAGAGCTGACTGAAGGTTCTAGAGTTGGGATAATAGCTACTCAAGCTACTGTAAATTCAGAGTCATACTTAAAGATACTTTCTAAATATAATCCTAAAATTAAGGTTTTTCAGCAAGCTACACCTGAGCTTGTTCCTTTGATAGAAGCAGGTAATATGGATGGGGTTAAAGAAGTATTACCAAAATATCTAGACCCATATGTGATTATGGAGCATTTATTATATGGTTGTTCTCATTATCCTCATATTGATGGGATTGTTCATGAACTTTACCCGCATTTAAATACTATAGATCCTGCAATGTATGTTGCTAAAAGTGCTTATGAGAAGCTTAAAAGGATTGGATTTAGTTCAAAAAAGAAAGCAAATATTCTTTGCTACACTAAAGACCAGCCATCACTTATTAAAATGGCCAAGAATTTAGGAATTGTGAAGCATAAGCTTATAAAACTTAAATAATCAGCTTAACCTTTTGACGGTTATCTATTATACTAAGGGTCTAGTAGCTAATTGGAAGTGAATTGCTTTCATAAATTGATAATTAAAAGGAATAAGTATAAGGATTAAGGGGTAATTTGCCTTATTCCTTACTCTAATTTCTTATCCTTAATTTGCGTAAACCCTCCTTCGCATAAAGCTTTGGTGGGCAGGCAAATTATCGGAGGCGTAGCCAAGCGGTAAGGCAGGGGTCTGCAAAATCTCGATCGACGGTTCAATTCCGCCCGCCTCCTCCAATTCTAATGTAAATGGTATTAAAGACTTGAAAAAGGGTGATCTATAACAATTCTTTTAATGGATGTTTGTGCCAGTTTATATATGTTTTTAAGTTCATTTTCTGGGAAAGTACCAGCATATTTATAATAGGTAGAACCTAATTCAACGGGGCCTTGTTCTATTAATTTAAGTTTTAGTTTTAACCAAAAATCTTCTGCTACAGTTTTTTCTGCTCGTAGAAGTACATTGGCGATAGGTTGGTTTTTGTTATTAGCTCCATAAAAAGCCATCAATAAATAAGCTAATGCAGCTGACAGTCCGTGGCTATCATTTTGAGGTTTTAGATTTGGGCTAAAACTATCAATGTTTAGTCCATCTTCATCAATGAATAGGTGTATAAGGCCAGTTATTTCTTTGCCAGTATCTTTTCTGAAAACATGAAAGGTTACGTCTTGTTGTTCGTCAAAAGTGTCGTATAGATTGTATCTTATATCGAATCTAGATAATAGTTTGAGAATATGTGTCCGTATGAAGTTTGGCTCATTAGCTGCAGCAATTTTATTTTTCATATTAATTTCCTATTCTTCTTTGATTAACTTCAAAAAATGGATAATCAATCTTTGATCTTTTGATGTTTGTTAATGCTAGTCGGTGAAGTTGCTTTAATAATTCAGATGGGAAGTCGCCCTCGAAATCATAATAACCTTCACTTATTATTGATGGTCTTTTTTCGACTAGGTTAAGATTTAGTTTATGCCAAAATTTATTTGCAACAGGTCTTTCAGCTCTGAGTGTTATTTTTTTGAAGGGATTCTTTTGATGGTGTGCATCATAAAAAGCCATTAGTAGGTAAACGAGTGCAGCGGACAGCCCATTGCTGTCTTTTTGCTTGTTGAGATTAGGGTAAAAGCTTTCTATATGTAGACTATTTTTTTCAATAAAAAAGAAAATTAATTGATTAATTTTTCTTCCAGTTATTTTATCAATTACATTGAATGAAACTTCTTGTTTTCCGTTTAATGTTTTATAGGTATTAAATGTTATATCATAGTTAGACAAGAGTTTTAGGGTATGTAATATAATAAATCTTGATTCATTTATAGCTGCAATTTTATTCCTCATATTAATTTATCGTAGGAATGTTAGATTTTTCTCACATATGATAAATGACAAAATCTTTACGTTGATGTACGATTGAGGTCATAAACAATTAAGGAGTGGTTATGTTTAGTTTGTTCATTTTCTTAGTTATTGGAGTTATTTTAGGTGGAATAATTGGTTTTATGTATGGGAAGAGTAGTAACTCCACCAGCGCCTTAAAGGAAGAAATAGCCGGACTTAAGGTGTATAAGTTAGAAAAAGAAGAATTACAGAAAGCTTTTAAAATAGAAAAAGATGAACTGCAAGCAAGATTAGATAATTCAATTCAGCATTTTAAAGACCAAGGTGCGACAATCGCCAGAAGAGAAGAAGAGAATAAGAATTTACTGGAAAAACTTCAAACTCAGAAACAAGAAATAGAAGAGCGGTTTAAATATCTGCAAGACCAATTCGCAAATTTAGCTAACAAAATATTTGAGGAAAAAAGTCAGAAATTTGCGGTTCAGAATAAAGAAAATATAGATGGGTTATTGAAGCCTTTACAGGAAAAGATTCAGACATTTCAGAAGAAAGTAGAAGACACCTATGATGATGAGAATCGTCAAAGAGCAGGACTTAAACAACAAATAGAGACATTGGTGGGACTAAACAAGCAAATGTCAGAAGATGCTCATAACTTGACTACTGCGTTAAAAGGAGAAACAAAAACTCAAGGTAATTGGGGTGAGATGATTTTAGAAACAATTTTAGAAAAATCAGGCCTAAATAAAGGTGTTGAATTTAGTGTTCAAGAGTCTTTTAAAACTGAAGATGGTCAACAAAGATATCCAGATGTAATTATTAATCTTCCAGGTAATAAACATATGGTAATTGATTCCAAAGTCACTCTGACTGCTTATGAGAGATATATTTCAGCTGACGACGATAAGAAGGAAAAATATTTAAAGGACCATATACTTTCATTAAGGAATCACATAAAGGGATTAAGTGAAAAGAAATATCAAAATTTATATCAGATTAATAGTCCTGATTTTGTTTTAATGTTTGTTGCTATAGAGCCAGCTTTTGCTTTGGCAGTACAACAGGACAATAATTTGTTTTACGAGGCTTTTGAAAAAAATATAGTTATTGTTAGTCCTTCAACTTTGCTGGCAACTTTAAGGACAATTGATAACATTTGGAGACAGGAAAAACAAAATAAAAATGCAATGGAAATAGCTAAAAGAGCTGGAGATATGTACGATAAGTTCGTTAGTTTTGTAGATGTTTTAGAAAAACTTGGCAATCAGATTCAAACAACTCAGAATACATATGATGATGCCATTAATAAACTATCTAAAGGTAAAGGCAATTTACTTACTAGAGCGGAAAATATTAAAAGGATGGGCGCAAAAACATCAAAAAGTTTAACTTCGGATTTATTAGAAGATTTAGACTTAATAGAAGAAGAGAGCGGGGAATAGTAATGAAAAGAACAGCACTTTATGAAGAACACAAAAAACTTAACGCAAGGATGGTTGATTTCGCTGGATGGGAGATGCCGATACAGTATGCTGGCATCATTCAAGAGCATAAAGCGGTAAGGGAAAATGCAGGAGTCTTTGACGTCTCACATATGTGTGTTTTGGATGTATCTGGTAGTTCTGCTTTTGATTTTTTACAATACGTTACTATTAATGATGTTCATAAGCTTAAAGTCTATGATGCTCAGTATTCTATGGTGCTTGATAAAGCAGGCCAGATTCTTGATGATATTATTGTTAGTAAAATGAGTGGGTTTTATAGGTTAGTAATTAATAGTAGTAATGCAAATAAAATCAAACAATGGTTTTCAGAAGTTAAATTTGAAATGTTTCCCAATGTAGAACTGAATTATCGTGATGAACTAAGCATAATTGCTTTACAAGGTCCAAAATCAAAAATGATGTTAGAAAAGTTATTAAATATTGAAATATCACTTAAGAGTTTTTCTTTGATGGAGATTAAATGGCAAGGCGAAACAATAGAAATAAGCAGAACAGGATATACTGGAGAAGTGGGATTTGAGATATTTATTGATAACAAGTTGGCGTCTAAGTTATGGCAGGATCTTTTGGCTTTTGGTGCTGTGCCTGCTGGCTTGGGAGCAAGAGATACATTAAGAATAGAAGCAGGACTTCCTTTGTACGGTAAAGAAATTATTGAGGATGTTACAGCCTACGATATGGGATATGGATGGATTGTTAGCTTGGCAAAAGGTGAATTTTTAGGTAAAACTAAATTAGAAAATGCTGGAAAGAACAAGCGTCTTTTTGGTTGTATATTAGAAGAAAAGGGTGTTTTGCGTGATGGTTATGAGGTAGTAGGCCACGGCAAAATGACTAGCGGGACGTTTTCTCCTACTTTTAATACAGCAATTGGGATGTTTTATAGTGATAAAGAGTTAAAGGATAATGATAGTTTATCAGTAATTATAAGGGGTAAGGAGTTTAAAGGTAGAGCGACTAATCTTCCTTTTTTAAAGAAGAAAGTAAATAAGTAAAATTACTTCTTGAATTTTTAAAAATTGGAAACTAAAATAGTCAAAAATATAACAAGGGAGATACAAGGACATGAGTATGATTATAAAGGGTTTATATTATTCTGAAGAGCATGAATGGGTAAAAGTAAATGGAAGCGTTGCTACAATTGGTATTACCGATTATGCACAGGATGCGTTGGGTGATATAGTTTTTATTGAACTTCCAAATGTTGATGATGAGTTTACTCAGATGGACGAGATTGGTGTTTTGGAATCAGTTAAGACAGTAAGCAATATTTACATCCCTGTGTCTGGAAGAATTGTAGAAGTTAATGAGTCAGTAATAGAGGATCCTGCTTTAGTTAATTCTTCTCCCTTTGATGAAGGATGGTTAGTTAAGATTGAGATGTATGAGAAGGCAGAATTAGATGACCTGAATTCTGCAGAGGATTATGAAGAGAGTTTAGGCGAAGAGGAGTAAATGGTTACTCTCGGTAGTCTGATTAGTAATTTTTATAAAGATCTACCTAAAAATATCATTAACCCTGAACTAAGCCTACCTCAGGCACTAACAGAAGCTGATGTTCAACTTAAGTTGGAGGGTTTAGCCAACTCAAATAGTATTTATTCAAAGAATCTTTCTTTTTTAGGTGCAGGTGTTTATCATCGGCATGTTCCTGCTATCGTTGACCACTTAGTCAGCCGTAGCGAGTTTTATACAGCATATACTCCATATCAACCAGAGATTAGCCAAGGAACACTTACTGCTATTTTTGAGTTTCAGACCTATATGGCTGAACTAACTGGAATGGATATTAGTAATGCTAGTCTATATGATGGTGCTACTTCGCTTGCTGAAGCTGTGCAGATGGTTACAAGAGTTGCTGATAAAGAAAAGTCTAAAGTAATTGTAGCTGGTATCCTTTCGCCAAATTATAAGGAAGTACTTAATACTTATAATAAAGGGTTTGGGAATGAGATAGTTTATGTTGAAGAATTAACAGAAGTAAGATTAGATACCGACATAGACGCTTTAGTTTTAATGTATCCTAATTTTTTTGGACAAGTAATTGATCATTCAGTGTTAATTGATGAAGCAAAGAAGAAAGGCATTGCTGTTGTTTTTTGCGTAACAAATCCTTTAGCCTTAATGCTTTTCAAGTCACCAGGAGAGTGTGGAGCAGATATAGTCTGCGGAGAAGCCGTTTCTTTGGGAAGTTATCCTTCATATGGTGGTCCTGCACTTGGTTTTTTGACAACAAGGCAAGACTTAGTTAGAAATATTCCTGGCAGGATTGTTGGTGAGACAACGGATGCAGATGGCCGTAGGGGATTTGTTCTTACCTTTCAGACAAGAGAGCAACATATCAGAAGAGAGAAAGCCACTTCTAATATTTGTAGTAATCAAGGATTGATGGCGTTAAGGGCAACAATCTATATGTCCTATATGGGGCAAACAGGGATGATAAGCCTAGCAGAGGATATTTACAAAAAAACAGAATATTTAAAACAGAAAATAGCCAAACTTAATAGGTTTGTAGTTGATAAAAATGTTAATTTTCAAGATATATTGATTTATTCAAAAGATGTTGATTTCTCAGGGCTAAATTCGTTTTTAAAAGCTAAAAATATTTTAGGTGGTTTGGATTTGTGCGAATTAAATAGAGGATGGGAAGGCTGTTATTTGCTTGCAGTTAATGAATATATGAAAAATGAAGATATAGATTTGTTGGTTTCGTCTATTAAGGAGTTTATTGATGGATAATAGTCCAATTTTTGAAAAAGTAGAAATATCTAATAATCTTTCAAATATGGAGATAGCTTCTCAATTAAAAAGAAAAAAAGTTTGTCGTTTCCCAGACCTTTCAGAGTCTCAGGTGGCAAGACACTACACTAAACTTTCTACTTTAAATTTTGGAGTAGATAGTGGGATGTATCCTCTGGGTTCTTGTACTATGAAATACAACTATAAGATTCTTGAGCGATTAGCTTCTTTGCCAGGGTTTTTACAGCTTCATCCTTTTCAGCAGGATAATGATTGTCAGGGTATTTTAGAGATTTTGTATGAAATGGAATTAAATTTGTGTGAGTTATTTGGATATAGTAGATTTTCTTTGCAACCTTCAGCAGGAGCGCATGGCGAGCATGCAGGATTACTTATAATTAGAGAGTATTTAAAGCAAAACAACGATGACAGAGATCTTGTTCTTATACCTGATTCCGCACATGGTACAAATCCTGCAAGTGCTGTGATGGCTGGATTTAGAGTAAAGAAAGTTCCATCTGACAAGTGGGGAAATGTAGATATAGATAAATTAAAGGACATTTTGAGTAAGGAAAAGGTTGCGGCTTTTATGCTTACCAATCCTTCTACTTTAGGGCTTTTTGAAAACAATATATTAAAAATAGCTGAAATGATTCACGATAATGGTGGGCTTCTTTATTATGATGGTGCAAATGCCAATGCTTTGATGGGCAAGATAAGGCCTGGGGATATGGGGTTTGATGTTTGTCATTTGAATTTACATAAGACTTTTGGTACTCCACATGGAGGTGGTGGTCCTGGTTCTGGTCCTGTAGGCGTTGTTGAGAAATTAGTTCCATATTTGCCGGGTCCGTTAGTAAATAAAGATAAAACAGGATATAAATGGCAGAATCAACATGGAACTGAAATCGGTAGGATACATGGGTTCTATGGAAACGTTAATGTGGTCATAAAAGCATATATTTATTTTTTGTTACATGGAGGAGATGGCCTAAAGCAAGTTAGTGAGAAAGCAGTTGAGAATGCTAATTATTTGATGAATAAAATAAGAGAGGTTATTGAGTTGCCTTACGATAGGGTTTGTATGCATGAGTTTGTTGTTTCTGCAGAAAAACTAAAGAAAGAGACAGGTATTTCAGCATTAGATATTGCTAAGGCATTGATAGATAAAGGTTATCACCCACCAACAATATATTTCCCACAGATAGTTCATGAGTGCTTAATGATAGAGCCTACTGAAACAGAGGATAAGGATTCAATGGATGCTTTTTTTGAAGCGTTTAAAGATATTGTAGTTCAGGCTAAAACATCGCCTAAAAAAGTCAAAGCTGCCCCTGTGACCAGAATCGTTGGTAGGCTAGACGAAGTAAAAGCAGTAAAAGAACCAAAACTTACTTTTTTTAGTTAAGTAGCTATTCTGGGATTATATCCTTATCGTTCCGATATATTTATATGAATAGAAAAATAGTTAGTACGCCTAGTAATAGTTTAGATTTTTCATATAGGCAGATTACCTTAGAAGACATAGCTAATGAATATTTTGGTGGCACAGATGAAATTTCACTGGCTGGAATTTTATATAATGGACACATTATCATGGGATTAGAAGAGGATTTCTACCATTGTCATTTAAGAGCGATAGGTGAAGATTTGTTGAGTCAGGATATAGATAGCAAAGATGCTTTGTATTTTACTTTATTTTATTCAGTTGATTACAAAAATGCTGGAGGAAGAGATGCTTTTGAGAGGCTGGGAGGAATTTTGCTAGAGAAAACTGGCTGGGGACTTTGGCCTTTTTCTAGCGAGAACGCTAATCAGTATGATACTTCATTTTTGCCAGAAGAACAGAGCGACCACCTTGCTGATGAGCTTAATGAATTACCAAATGTTATTTTTGTAGAACGATAGATGGATATATCTTAAATTTAATAATATTATTGTTCCTATGAGTTTTATTTATTATGGATATGAAGTTCTTACTGCTGAAGAGAACATGCAGAAAGATAAAAATCTTTTGGAACAATGCAGTGAAAATGTTTTTTTGCGTTTATATTCTTGGAAAGATACTTGTGTTACCTATGGTTATAATCAAAAAGAAGATGAAGTTATAAAGATAGTAAGAGAAAATATGAGCCTTAATATCTCAGAATTTGTGAGGAGACCTACAGGTGGAGGGCTAGTTGTTCATAGTCCTGGAAGTCTTTCTTGGAGCTTAGTGGTTCCTTCTATGTTATTAACTGAACAGTCTCTTCTTTCATTTTATTATAGACTGTCACTTATTTATTCTGAGGTATTAATGGAGTGTGGAATAGATTGCCAATTAACAAAGTCTACAAGAGAAGAATATCAAGAGAAGAGAATTAATGATATTTGTATTAATTATCCAGCCAAGTATGAATTAGTAGATAAATGTGGTGAAAAGCTTATAGGTAGTGCTCAAAAGAAGGCTAAACTTGCTTTGATTCAACAGAATAATTTGTTTATCAAAGAACCAATAGAGTTGAAACAAAAATTAATAAATAAACTTACAGAAACCTTCTCTTCATAAAGAGTTGGAAGCTTTTAGCTTTTGGCTTTTAGCTTTTAGCTAATTTGTGTTAGAATAAATTAAAATATTCGAGGAGAAAAGCTTATGTCAGCAGAGAAGATGAAGGGTTCCAAAATACTTTTAGAAAGCTTAAAAAAAGAAGGAGTCACGGATATTTTCGGATACCCAGGTGGCAAAGTGCTTCATATATATGATGATATTTATGATAGTGATATTAAACATTATTTAGTAAGACATGAACAAGCAGCTGCTCATGCTGCTGATGGTTATGCTAGATCTACAGGTAAGGTAGGCGTATGTTTAGCTACATCTGGACCTGGTGCTACAAACTTAGTAACTGGTATTGCGACTGCCAATATGGATTCTATACCTATGGTTGCTTTTACAGGGCAGGTAGGTACTAGCGATATAGGAACTGATTCTTTTCAGGAAGCAGACATAATTGGTATAACAATGCCGATAACAAAACATAATTTTTTAGTAAAAGATGTTAAAGACCTTGCAGGAACAATTAAAAAGGCTTTTCATATTGCTAGAACTGGAAGACCAGGGCCTGTACTTGTTGACTTGCCAGTAGATGTTACTGGTAATAAAACAGTTTTTAATTACCCAGACACAGTAGATATGCCTTCTTATAAGCCAACAATGAAAGGTAGCGATAAACAGATAAAGAACGCCATTAAGATGATTATGGAAGCAAAGAGACCAGTCGTTTTAGCGGGTGGCGGAGTTATTGCTGCTAATGCATCAGAAGAACTTAGAGAGTTTATTAAACTAACAAAAATGCCTATTACTACTACAATGATGGGTTTAGGTGTTTATCCTTATAATGATTATTATTCTTTAAAGATGCCTGGAATGCATGGGACTGCTTATTCTAATTATGCAATTCAAGAGGCTGATCTCTTGATTGCTATTGGGATGAGGTTTGATGACAGGATTACAGGTCGTCTTGATACGTTTGCCCCTAAAGCCAAGGTAATACATATAGATATAGACCCAGCAGAAATCGGCAAATGTATAGAGTGCATTCTTCCAATTGTTGGTGATGCCAAAGAAGTTCTTAAAGAAATGAATGCATATCTAAAGGAAGAAGTATTAGAAGCAAAAGAAGACTGGTTAAAGATTATTGAAAAGTTAAAATTAGAATATCCACTTGCCTATAAGATGGATAAAGAAGGAATTAGCCCTCAGTATGTTATTGAGGTTCTTAATGAACTTACTAAAGGAGAAGCTTTCTTTACTACGGAAGTAGGAACGCATCAAATGTGGGCCGCTCAGTATCTTAACCACATACACCCAAGGCACTGGATTAGTTCAGGAGGATTAGGAACAATGGGATATGGTTTCCCTGCAGCTATGGGTGTACAAGTAGCCAATCCAGGAGCGACTGTAATTAACATTGCTGGAGATGGGTCATTTCAGATGAATATACAGGAATTATCAACAGTATCTTATTATAATATACCAGTAAAAAATATCATTCTAAATAACCAGTGGTTAGGAATGGTTAGACAATGGCAAGAGTTGTTTTTCTCAAAAAGGTATTCTTTTACGGACTTAGAAGGAATGCAACCTGATTTTGTTAAAGTAGCAGAAGCATATAATGTTTTAGGTCTGAGGGCAAATAAGCCAGGAGAAGTAAGAGCAATTTTAGAAAAAGCTTTGGCGCATAATGGACCTGTAGTAGTTGATATGAGAGTTACTAGGGATGAAAATGTTTTCCCAATGGTTCCTGTTGGTGTAGCGATTGATAAAATGATAGGCGAAAGGGGTAGCATGTAATGAGACACGTATTATCCGTTATTGTTGAAAATAAGCCTGGTGTTTTAGCAAGAATAGCTAGCTTATTTAGTAGAAGAGGTTTTAATATAGATAGCTTAGCCGTTGGTGTTACAGAAAAACCTGAATTTTCTAGAATAACGCTGGTAGTTACCGGAGAAGATTTAATTATTGAACAAATCACCAAACAGCTTTATAAATTAATTGATACGTATAAAGTTGCAGATCTTACAGCTGTTAAACATATTGAAAGAGAAATGTTGCTTGTTAAGGTTAGCATTAGCGTAACCACCAGATCTGAAGTTATTGAGATTGTAGATATTTTCAGAGGAAAGATTATAGATGTTTCTGAAAAGAATATGACAGTTGAGATTACTGGTGATTACGAAAAGAATGAAGGCTTTTTATCTCTACTAAAAAAGTTTGGGATAATAGAGATAGTTAGAACAGGTACAGTAGCAATACAGCGAAGTACTGGTAATTAGGAAGGAGAAAGAGTAAAAATGACAGTAGTATTATATGAAAAGGATATCGATAAAAATGCATTAAAAGGTAAGAAAATAGCGATTATAGGTTATGGTTCACAAGGCCATGCTCATGCGCTTAATCTTCAAGATAGTGGGTTCGACGTAAGAGTTGGATTAAGATCTGATTCTTCTTCAGTTGAAAAGGCAAAGAAAGCAGGACTTAAGGTTCTTTCTCCAGATCAAGCAGCAAAGGAAGCAGATTTAGTTATGATGCTTGTTCCAGATGAGTATGCAGCAGATATTTATAATGAATCTATTGCTCCAAACCTAGTTGCAGGAAATGTATTAGCATTTGCTCATGGGTTTAATGTTCATTTTGGATTTGTTAAACCAGCAAAGGATATTGACGTTATTATGGTTGCACCAAAAGGACCTGGACATATGGTAAGAAGAGTTTATCAAGAAGGGTTTGGAGTTCCTGCAATATATGCAGTTGGACAGGATGCTTCAGGTAAAGCAAAAGATATAGCATTAGCCTATGCATCAGGGATTGGCGCTGCAAGAGCAGGCGTATTATCAACAACATTTAAAGAAGAGACTGAAACAGATCTTTTTGGTGAGCAATGTGTTCTTTGTGGAGGAACAACTGCTTTAGTAAAAGCTGGTTTTGATACTTTAGTAGAAGCTGGTTATCAGCCTGAAATAGCTTATTTTGAGTGTTTACATGAACTTAAGCTTATTGTGGATTTAATGTATGAAGGTGGTATGGATAAGATGAGACATTCTATTTCTAATACTGCAGAGTATGGTGACCTAACAGTCGGACCATTAATAGTTACAGATGCTACTAGAAAGGCAATGAAAGACGCTCTAACAAGAATTCAAAAAGGTGAGTTTGCAAGAGAATTTATCGCTGATTCTAAAGCTGGAAGACCAAAACTTAATGCCTTAAGAGCAGAAGCAAAAGGTTCAACGATTGAACAAGTTGGTGGAAAACTTCGTTCAATGATGAGTTGGATTAAAAAGGACTAATTATTAATAATGGATGTAGTAAAGATATTTGATACTACGCTAAGAGACGGAGAACAATCTCCGGGTTGTTCTATGACAATAGGTGAGAAGCTAGAGATGGCTAAACAGCTTGCCTATCTTAACGTAGATATCATTGAAGCAGGTTTTGCTATATCCTCTAAGGGAGATTTTGAGTCTATTTCTACAATAGCCAAAGAGGTTAAAGGTCCGTCGATTTGTAGTTTAGCAAGAGCAAGGCAAGCAGACATTGATGCTGCATGGGAAGCAGTTAAGCATTCTAAGCGACCACGTATTCATGTGTTTTTAGCTACTTCTCCTCTTCATATGAAGTATAAGCTTAACAAGAGTGAGGATGAAGTCTTAGCCATTGCTATAGAGTCAGTTAAATATGCTAAGAAATTTTGTGAAGAAATAGAGTTTTCAGCAGAGGATGCTGGTCGAAGTGACAAGCAATTTTTGTATAAGATTTTCTCAGAAGTTATTAAGGCAGGAGCAGTTGTAATAAACGTTCCTGACACTGTCGGATATACACTTCCTCATGAATTTGGTGAACTTATAAGAGATGTTAGGTTAAACACTGAAGGTATTGATAAAGTTGATTTAAGTGTACATTGTCACAATGACCTTGGGTTAGCTGTTGCAAATAGTATTTCAGCCGTAATAAATGGTGCAACACAAGTTGAATGTGCCATCAACGGTATTGGCGAAAGAGCTGGCAACGCATCACTGGAAGAAGTAGTTATGGCTATTTATACCAGAAGTGAGTTTCTGCAAAAGAAAACAAATGTTAAAACAACAGAAATATATAGAACATCTAAATTACTTAGCAGTATAACTGGTGTGCAAGTGCAGCCTAATAAAGCTATTGTTGGAGCTAATGCTTTCTTGCATGAGGCAGGTATTCATCAAGATGGAGTTCTTAAGAATAGAATGACTTATGAAATAATGAGTGCAGAGGTGATTGGCCTTAGAGAGCAAGAGTTAGTGTTAGGTAAGCATTCAGGAAGACACGCCTTTAAGCAAAGATTGATAGATTTAGGATTCCATTTAACTGAAGAACAGCTAGAGAAGGGTTTTAATAAATTCAAAGCACTTGCGGATGACAAGAAAGTTGTTTCAGATAAGGATATAGAGTCAATAGTATCAAATGATACAGTTCAGTTCGAAGAAAAATACAAATTGGAGTATCTTCAAGTCACTGCAGGGAATACTACAAAACCTACAGCTACAGTTCGTCTTTCAACTAAAGAAGGTGATGTTTTTGAGGATGCTTGTGTAGGAACAGGACCTGTAGATGCTATTTATAATGCTATAGAACAGTTAGTGGGTATTAAATTTAATTTGCAGGAATACATCGTTCACGCCGTAACTGATGGAACTGATGCTTTAGGTGAAGTAACCGTTAGGATTAAAGAAGGAAACGAAGTATACACTGGAAGAGGCTCTGATACAGATGTATTAGTCTCTACAGCTCAGGCATTCCTTTCCGCTATTAATAAGTTTTTGTACTATAAATAAATGAGTTTATCTGACCTTTTGGTCGTCAAAAAATATCTCATAATTAGGAATAGATATGTTTCGATTTCTTAGTATATTATTAGTTTTTTCTTTTTTAATGGCAGGAGAATTTCGTCCTGATGTGAAATGGTATCAATACGAGACTAAAAATTTCAGATTGATTTTTAATGAAAATTCAAAATATTTAGCTGATCAGGCATATGATATAGTTGAAGAAATTTTTGATAAGATATCTTCTGAGCTTGGTTATAGTACTAGAGAAAAAGTTGATATATTATTCAATGATACCTCTGATCTAGTTTTGGATTATGCCAATTTTTTTGCAAATACAATTATGATTAATACCGCAAAGGTTCAGTCTTCGCAGATAGGACCTTTTTCTAAGCCTTACCTGCATAATCTTATAACCCATGAGCTTACTCATATTATCCATTTGCAGATGTCACCAATTAATGATGGGCTTTATGCCTTCGCGAAAAGAACTACGGCCAAAGGCTGGATGTATCCTTATTTTATGGTAGAGGGAATGGCTGTTTATAACGAAAAACAAATTTCTAATGGAGGAAGGCTATATAATTCTTCTTTTTCTGAGCAGTTTATGGCGTTTGCTAAAGAAGATGATTTTCCTAGATTAACTCAGGTGTACCAGCGGAGCATGGTGCGCTGGCCAATGGGGCATGGGCCTTATTTGTTTGGGGCAAAGTTTGTAGATTATTTAGTAGAAACATATGGGTTAGGGAAGTTAATTGAGTCTTATAGATATTTTGCTGGTCAGGTTGATGCTACCTATGACCAAGCATTTTTTTATATTTATGGGCTGAAGTTGGAAGATGAATACTTAAGGTTTATAAACAATTATAAAAATTTATATTTAATAAATATGAAAGAAGAACAGAAGATTTCTAAGGTATTTAGTGGTAACCAAGAGCTACGAGGTACTGTATTCCTTACCAAAGATGTTTATTATGCTTATCTAAACGATTTCAAAGGTCCGGCGAGCATTATTCTTGTTAATGGAAATGAACGTAAAACCATTTACGAGAACAGCCTTTTAAGTGAACCCAAAATCGGCATTAACAATGATAACCTTTATTTTACTAGAATAGCTTTGCCTGATATTTATAAAAGTAAAATTTTATTAGTTAGGTTGAATAATAAACAAGAAGAAGTAATTGATGATGGAATTGTGGATATTGCTATTAACAATAATGGAATTTTGTATATAAAGAATTATTTGGGTAAAGATAGCATTATTCGTGAAACAAATGGGGATAAGACACCGTTGTATGTTACTGAAGCATTGGAAGCCATTGCTTTAAGTCAATCAGGGAAGAGATATGCCTTTATTGAAAAGATTAAAAATGAGAAGACCTTGGTCTTACAACAAGGAGAAAAGAGAAAAGAAATAGTTTCAGGAGATATTAAAGATGTTTTGTTTGTTGGAGAAGATATTTGGTTTGTAGCAAGCAAAGAGGGATTTAGTCAATTATTTAGGTATGATGAGAAAAAAGACACTATTTATCAGAAGACACAGGTTTTAACTGGTGTTTATGAACCACAAGTAGTTGATGGGTCAATCTTTTTTTCAACTTATACTTCACGAGGTATGGATTTGGTATCAGTAAATAGCCTTAAGGATACCTCTATTTCTCGCAAGGACCTTTTGACTATATTTGCTCCAACAACAGCATATAAATGGGTGAGCACGAAGAATATTCAGTCAGAAGTTACAACGAAAGATTCTTATAGGAAAGTTTTTAGTTCTTCATGGTTAATTGAAAAGAATAAAGAGCCTATTAAAACAGCAACTGATTATAATATTTGGTCGCTTAAGATGATGTATCTTTACCCTTATTTTTATGCAGATAATTATGGTTCAGAAGTAGGATTTAGTACTTATTTAGCTGATGCTTTAGAGTTTAATAGTTTATTGATGAATTTTTATAGTTCAAATTTTAATAAGTATTTTAATATTCAATATGTGAATAGTTCTATTTATCCAAATTTTGTTTTAAATTCTGTTAAGGATGGAAACAATGACCATTTTATGACAGGATTTCAGTTTCCTATAAGGCAGGATAAATTACAACAGAGTTTGTTTTTAGGAGTAAAAGACTATTATGAAAAAGATAAGTTGATTCATAATTTTTATGCATTAACTTATTTGATTGGAACAATCGAGATGTATCCTTATTCTATTTCTTATGAGAAGGGATTTATCAATCAATTGAGTTTTGACTTAAGTAGAACGAACTCAAGAGCTTCTGTAATGAATAGCTTGCAGGTATATCTTCCAGGATTTGAATCTAATCATGTTACCAAATTTGGTTTTCTCGGAGCGTATAGTAAAGATTTTTCTTATAGAGTTTTGGGGATACCTGGCGTTTCCTATGTAAGAGGTTTGGATATGAATGATAGCATTAAGGGAGGAATTTTAGGTAAAGTTACTTGTGAATATCGTCTACCAATAGCAGTAGTAGATGAGCTTTCTTTGTTTGGACTGTATCATAAACACACTGGTCTTATTTTTTTCTATGATCTTGCTGACGCCAAAGACACTAGAGAAGACTTTATGAGAAATCCTTTTTGGTCTTATGGTGCTTCTATTGAAATGCTAGGAGAGTATTCCAACTTTTATCCAATAAGCTTAGGTCTTGGTATCGCAAAAACTTCACAGAAAGAAGCTATTTTGTTTTTTTCTTTTGGGAGTCTTTTAAATTAGTAACCCTCTCCCAACGGAAGTTATAAGTATCTTTGAATAATGATTAGTGCCGTCACCCTCTCCGTTTCATTAATGAAATGGAGAGGGTCGCAGCATCCAAGTTCCTAAGTAAATAAATGTGTCTTCTGCGGGGAGAGGTTGCGGGATCATAAGGGCTGCGCTATAGCTCCTCTTAGTGAAAACAAACGAAAGTGCAGTTTGAACTTAGAGGCTATCCTAAGAGTGAAACGATTAATAACCCCTTATTGAATAGAATCTGGTTCCACATGAATAATTGCATCATTAATAGAAAGATTAGATTCCAATAGTTTATTTTTTACATCATGCGCTATATTGTGACCTTCTGTTACGGAATAATTCCCGTTTACCCAAATATGAAGTTCAACGATGTAATCAAGTCCCATTTTGCGAATAATACATTTTTCAGTATGGGAAACACCTTTAACTGAATTAGCAATCTTATATACGTCAGAATGAATATTGCCAAGTGGTTTTCCATCCATTATTTCATTAAAAGCGGGTAAAAATAGAAATATTGCATTTGCTATAATAATAAATGAGGCAAGTAGAGCAGCCCAATCGTCCGCTGCTTCCCATCCTTTTCCTCCTATAAGCGCAACTACTATACCAATAAATACGGCTGCTGAGGTAATTGCGTCACTTCTGTGATGCCAAGAATCAGTTTTAACTGCTGTACTATTTATAGATGTGCCTACTTTGTTTACTTTTCTAAATAGTAACTCTTTAGTTAATACAACCCCAATTAAAACATAGAGAGTGAAAACAGCTGGAGAGCCATGAGGTGATATGATTTCTTTAATACTGTTGATAATAATTATGATTGCCGCAGTGAAAAGTGCAATTGTTACAATGATTGCAGCTATGGGTTCAGCCTTACCATGTCCATAAGGATGATTTGCATCTCTTGGTTTTGCTGAAACTTTTAATCCAACGTATACTATAATTGAACTGAATATGTCTGAGGTTGATTCAATAGCATCTGCAATTAAGGCAAATGAATTTCCAAGAACACCAGCGACGCCTTTGCATATAGCAAGGATTAAATTTACTAAAATTCCAAGAAGTGTTGTTTTTAGGCCTTGGTTTGTTTTGCTTTCAGTCATTTGTATACTTCCATTTCGTATGATGATTTAATGCATTTAGACTTGTATGATTATATGTTAATTATCTTATCAATGTCAAAATCAATTAGAACCTTGCCTCTCCCGACGGATGTTATTATCATCTTTTGAAAATACTTGATGCCGTCACCCTCTCCGACCTCATCCCTAACCCTTCTCCTGTAAAGGAGAAGGGAATACTGTAATTAAACCTCTCCTTTTCAGGAGAGGTAGTGGCATCGTTTTGTTTGAAATTAAGTTCTAACTTCCACTGGTGAGGGTGGAGAGGGTAGCAGCACATTAGGTTTTTTAGTAGTTCTTAATGTGTCTTCTGCTGGGAGAGGCTATTCGCTAAACACTGTGGCGGTAAATGCAAATAGTTCAGCATCTTTTTGAGTTGTTTCGGTGAATGGAATACCAGCTTTTTGGTAAAGATTCCTGATGTATTCTTCTTTTGACCATTTTTGTTCAACAGGAACTTGAGGTAGAAATACACCAGATCTATAAGCATATTTTAATAATAAACCGTGTTTGCCGATTTCAATATCTTCATAAGAGATTTTTTCAAAAGGAGACAGAACGCTTATTTCAATAACAATAGTAGATAGCTCATTTTCTCTTAATGGGGAAAACCGTGGATCATGAAATGCTGCTTGTTTGGCCATTTTTTCAACAGTTTCATGAAGTGGTAAGTTGCTAGTCATCATTCCTATACAACCTATTAAATTGTTGTTTTTATGAAGAGTAACAAAGGCACCAGTTTCCATTTCAATTGGTTTTTTATCAAAGAATTCTAGATTTTTACTGTCAGGATAAAAATGAGAGAGGATAGAGAGTCTAGCTATTTTTAGTAAATCTTGTTTGTTATTTTCAGAGAGCTGCATCTTAATGCAATAATTTCATAAATTTGAAGTAAAGCCTGCTATTAAAGAATTTGTTCATATTTTTTTCATCAAGTTGTTCGTAGTTTTTTTTATTTTTTAAAAGAAAGTTTAATACATCTGTCCTTTCCTCAAGTTTTTTTGGTTCTATTGAAGTAGCCCAAGGTGAATATTCGGATATTTCATATAATTTATTAAGTTGCTCATCAGTTGCTTGTAATTCTGATTTAAGTAATCGGTTAGTAGGTAGAAGATTGAGTGTTTTCCATGCTTTTTCTTGGAATTCATAGGACTTAAGAATATTGTTTATCGTAGTAGTTTCAGGATTATTTTTAAAAAATATACCTACATAGGCACCCTTAAAACCTCTAACACCGTTCTGAGAAGCAGGTACATCGAAAACTGAGAATTCGGCATTTTGTTTTTTAAGAAGATTAAGCATCCATATTCCGGAAATAATAGATTGATTTTCTTTGTTTAGAAATGCCCCTTCTGGGTCGTCTTTAAAAATCATAGGATAATTATCCATCAGTTTATACATTAATTTTACAGTATAAATCATGTTTTGGGTAGAAAATGGAGTTTGGCTTATCCAAAAAGGAAGTTGGTCATTAAAGAAGGATAAAAAATTGTAAAGCTTATTTGATGTCCAGTTTTTAGGAAAGGCTATAAATTCTGGATGACTTTGAGCAAAGTAAAGAACATCTCTCCATCGATTAATAGGGATAACAGTTGGTTTTCCCCAAACATATAATGCTCTAATATCTAAGAATAATGGTTCAACATGATCAAAGCGAGAGTCAATGTTGGCAATATAGGGGACAAATGTATGGCCAGTAAGAAGCACATTAGGTTTAGCTCCTTTTTTGATGAGTCTAGTCATTTCCTTTAAGCCTGTATCCCAGTAGAAAATTTTTATTTCGTCATTCGGGAAAAATTCTTTTGATATTTTTGATATTTGATCATTTTGACTTTTATCAATCGTAAACCATATCTCACCTGCAAAAGAAATAGAGAGGAGTAGGATTAAGAAAGTAAATGTAAATAATTTCTTCATAAATTTATTATATAACTTTTTTGAATTTATTCAAAATTTATTAAAGTTTACAGTTATTTAACTTTGATATTTAATATGAAGTCTAGTGTTTCTTGAAAGAGATTCTTGGGTATATTCCAATTCATACAATGTGCAGAGTTTTTGCCAATAGGGAGTAGTTCTATTTTTTTTTGATTGCCTATTCGTTTTAGATATAGAATTATTTCATTATCAAAATCTTCTTTTTCAAAAAAGGTTATAGGTTGTAAGTATATATTAGTTTTTAACGACAGAAGTAGGCCTGAAAGGTCAGGAGTTTCTGAAAGATTATCTTTAGTTACAAAAAAGACTATAGGCTTTTTTGTCTTTTTAGGTAATGAGTTTAGAAAAGAAATCATGTTATAGTAGCTTTTTTTCCCGGCTAAGATATCGTGATTTTCTGGAATAGTAGAGAACATAGGGAATAAGATTAGGTCAGGATTATATCTTAGGTACTCTTCTTTTGGTAGACCGTTATAGAATAGACCAATTTTTTGTTTAGCTTTTTTAATGTGAGAGATTAATTTAGGAAGATCTTTGTTATCAATCGTTAAATTATAAAACAGATTGAGAGTTCCTTTAGGCGATTCATTTATTTTGCTAAGTATTATTTTAATGTTATCAGGTTTGTTTATAATACATTTCAAACAAATGAACGGACATTTTGTGCTTAATTGGAAATGATTTACCTTCATTGGTTAGTGAGTAAGTGTTCGTAAGCGTCTATTAGTTTTTTTGTCATTTTATTGGCTGATAGGTGAGTAGCTCGTTGATAGGCCTCATCACATTTTTCTTTATATAAATCATTATTAGATATTAGGGTTGTAACTAATTTGACATATTCTTCTTGGTCATCTTGACTTAGAAAACCACCTTGATTGTCTTCCATGACATCAGATACACCCATGGAGTCTATCGCGACGCATGGTATTTTCATAGACATTGCCTCTAGGAGTACTAGTCCTTGTGTTTCTGTTTTGGAGGCAAAAATAAATATTTTTGATAGTTTAAGTAATGGGAATATTTGGCTTCTTTCGATATAGCCAGTCATAATGATATCATCAAATATACCAAGTTCTTTGGCTTTTTCTTCTTGTTTTTCTCTTTCCGGACCATCGCCTATCATAATAAATTTAAGGTTAGGGTGTTTTTCTTTAAGTTTTTTAAATGCTTCTAAAAGAAACATGATATTTTTTTCTTTAGCCATTCTTGAGATAGTAATTAAATAACTATATTTATCGGTATCGATTCCGTATTTTTCTTTTACACCAGAAATAGAGACCTTATGACAATCAGTAAGGCTTATGCCTGTGGGGATTACTTCTATAGGAGTAAGCACGTTGTACTCTATAAGTTCCTCTTTTATGTTTCTGGAAGGAACTATAACTAGATGATTTTGGTTGCAAAATGATTTACTTGCCCAAGAAACAAAGTTTTTAGCATAGTCAGATGGTATAGGAATATAGTGGATATATTCCATAAATAGAGTATGGTACGTATGTACTAATGGTTTTTTATAACGTTGAGCTAGGAAAACAGCTAGCATTCCCATTGTGAAGGGTGTATGGGTATGAATAATGTCTATATTTAGAGATTTGAATTTATTGAGAGCTCTTGAGTATGGCCAAGACAAACGGTATTCAGGTTGGAAGAAAAATTTTGCTGATTTAAAACGGAAAACATAATCTGGGTCATCTTTTTTTTGTCCAAATTCAGTTTGAGGACAAAAGATATATACATTATGGCCTTTTTCGGTCAGCGTTTGACGAAAGATTTCCATGGAGGTTACGACCCCATTTATTTGAGGGAGATAAGTGTCAGAAAAAAAAGCAATATTCATAACTGTACCATTTGTTTTCCTATATAGCTTTCTAAAGCCATATCAATATTAATGTTTTTTTTATTTGGATTCAATACCCCTTCATGAAAAAGTAAGTCTTTTTTGAAGTTAGCTAATATTAAAGAAATATTATTGGCGTTAGCTTGTTCTAGTTTATCTAAGGCATTTTCTGTTAATAAGAATAATTCTTCTGATTGATGGTTTTCTTGTATGATTGAGTTGATAATCCAAATTAATTCATAAGCTGTTTGCAGTTTGTCATAGTCTAATTGAATTTTCTCGTAAGTCTTAATGGTTTCTATGACCATTATCGTTTTAATCGATTGTTCGTCATTTCCTCTTACGTGGTATTTATTAAGAGAGAAAGTGCTAAGTTTCCCTAGGTTCCCAGTTTTTGATTTTTTAACTCCTTTGGCAATTAGTGATACTTTTCCTTTTTCTTTTGAGAAAGCCTGAATTATTAGACTACTTTCAGAGTAGGGTATCGTTTTTAGGTTTATGGCTGTTAATGTTTGAATCATGTATATTTAATCTTAACATTATTAGTCTAAAGCTAAAAGCTTGGAGCAAAATCATTAAATAATCATCGGGAAATCCTTACTAGTGTTTCGATAATTTAGAGGAATAGATGAATGGATGAATGGAGTGAAGAGTTTATGAGTTTAAGGGTTGATGGGTTCTGGACACTGGAAACTGGAAACTGGAAACTACAAGGAGTTATAGTGTTTTGTAAGATAGTTAGTTGTGAATCGGGAAGCATCAGCTACAAGATGATGGAATTTTCTGATGGGGTAATGTATGTGCGTGGTCTAATTGATACTGGACGTACTGTGTATCGTGCTTCAGGCAGGGAAATTGCAGTTGTTTATCGCAAAGGAAAAGATGTTGACAGTCGAGATGGTATCTGGGTCAGTGCTGTGGATTTGGCCAATAAAAAGAAAGTCATTGCGTATTTGCATGCATCTGTTGAAAAGTACAGAAAGGCAGCCTTTCTTGGTGCACCGTTAATTTTTAAGAGAGCGGATCGGGGCTTCGGAGAGCGGTTTGCATTTGCCAGGCAGGACTTTGGGTTTAGTTCACGTATTTTTAAGCGTTTCGAGATTGGCCTTGCCCTATGGGTAGATTCTCAGTACCGACAGAAGGGATTACAGGAGCTCAGCGGATTGGGTACAATGCTCATGTCATCGGGATTTGCCATCCTTAAGGAATTGGGTGTATTGAAGCTCTACGTTGAGCCAGGGGACAATTCGTGGAAATTTTATGACGAACGTTTTGGCGCCACTTCTCCGGCCAATGATGTTATGGACAAGTTGGGTCATTATTATCGTCGCGAGATCCAGCTTGATCCGTTTCCAATTGCTCTTGGAATGAGTCGCCGCCTCACTTCGGATGGTCGGATTCTTTTCCTTGAAATGAACACTACCACAAAGAAGGAAGTCACTCTCGATGGCGGGGGATAAACTTCCTGCAATTTCCCTATTTGAGTTTCGATAATTTAGAGGAATAGATGAATAGATGAATGGAGTGAAGAGTTTATGAGTTTAAGGGTTGATGGGTTCTGGACACTGGAAACTAGAAACTAGAAACTACAAGGAGTGATTGAGTGTTATTTAAGATAATTAGTGTTGGTGTTAGTCAAAACAGAGTTTCTCGTGAAGGGGAAGTCGCCCGCGTGATGGTGCAATTTTCGCAGGCATATTATGACACGATATTCCCAGCCCTGGAGCAGGCCATCATATCTAAAGAGAGCCGGCAATGTGCTATTTTCTCTGGCCTGTCAGGCAGCGACAAGACGACCCTAACGGCGGCCTTTGCCCGGTATTTGATAGACAGACACCATGATGTGGTCGTGATTACGGGCGATGATTTTCGCAGATTTCCCAAAGTCACCGTGGAATATGTTATGAAAATAATCTATGCCGTCCTGCAGGCGGCATTACCTCGCGTTTCTCAGCAGAAACTCGAAGCTTATATTTTCGAGAGCTTTTTCAACTCGGAAGCTATTCGGGAATTCATATCGCAAGTTAATCAGGTGGTTGAGGGAAGGGAGATCCTGGTTCAAACGGTGAACGGTGAGCACAGGATAAGGATGGGGAAGAACAGCATTATCTTAATTGACCAGATGGTGGGGATGGGTCTGTTCAAGGGGCTGGATTCTTCGTTGAATATTTTACTCAAGCGGGACGTAGAGAGAGCAAATAACGAAGCAATCAACAGGGACAAGGCCAGCGGCAGACTGTCTCCGTTGGAATGGTTGAACATTTCGCTCTATGGGACACGCAGGGTCGAATCTTATTTTAAGGGACTGGTTAAGGAAGGAAAGTTTGATCTGATCCTGGATGTTAATAACCGCGAAAACCCGTTTTTTGTGATGCCGGGTTCTGTTGGGGACTTCCGCCCGCGTGATGGCAGATGAATCATCATCTGACGCAATGATGAAGAATAAAAGATAAAGAAAAAAATGATTTTACAAAATTGTTAGGAAATTTAAACTTTAATTACGATAAGATTATGTGAAAAATAAAGTAATAGCAAATGTAGTTAGTCTGCCATCTAGTAGCTGTAGGCAAGAAGCAGATAATTATTCTGAGCTTGTTGGCCTTAGAGAGAGGGTTAATTTAATGAAGGTGGACGACAAGTATAGAAATTTATACAATTATAATCCTTCTTGGAATAATCTTTTTGTGGGCGTGTCAGCAGATGTAGTTAATAGGACAGTTGCTGTTTTACTTTTACCAATAGCTGCTGTTTTATCAGTCATCCCATTAACTACTGCTTATCTTGGAAAACCATCATACATGCACGATAACAGACTTCTGTTTATGCAAAAGAGAGTAGGCTATATGGGGAACGAGTTTACTATTTATAAATTTAAAACGATTTTTTATGACGGGTATTCAGAATATATTTGTTCCACTTTGTCTCGTTTTCTTGGGCTCGATGAATTACCTCAACTTTGGAATGTTATTAAAGGAGATATGGCTCTTGTGGGTGGGAGACCTTTAATGAAAAGAGATTTAAGAACAAATAAAGAATTAAGTAATAAATATTTGGATTATATGAGCAATCGCAAACCAGGCATGATGAGTAGACAAAGTCTCCGATTACGCTTTTTAAAGTTATTTTGTAGAAGAGCATATTCGCGGACACCTTTTATTTTTTTTCGTTACTAATTTCTCTGTTGTACAGCCAAACAGTAGCTTCTTAGCATGCTTTCTTGTGTAAACAAGGCAAATAAGCTAAAATGAGTAAGCTTTATTTCAAAGCAAATAATAAAAGAATTGCCTTTTCCCCCTCTCTTTTAGGAGAGGGGCTAGGGGTGAGGCTAAGGAGGCGAGACATGGAGTTTGAAAAGGGTCATTATAATTTTTTAAGGAAAACGAGAAAAGAGTATCCGCTAGAGAACAGACAAGAGCCAGAGCTATATAGAGAGGTTTTTTCATATAGTGAAGTTCCTAAAATAATTTTTGACGACCATTTAATTACTTTTGATGTTCCAGAACAAGTCTTTATTACAGACACTACTTTTCGTGATGGACAACAAGCACGTGAGCCTTTTACTGTTAAACAGATAGTTGATATTTATACTTTATTAAATAAATTAAGTGGAGATTTAGGGATAATCCGACAATCAGAATTTTTTATGTATTCTGATAAGGATAAGCTTGCTTTGGAAAAAGTATTAGAGTTAGGGTTTAAATATCCAGAACCTACAGGTTGGATTAGAGCTCAGAAAAGTGACTTTGAACTTTTAAAGCAATTCGAGTTAAAAGAGACTGGGATATTAACTAGTGTATCTGATTATCATATTTATATGAAACTTAAAATGGACAGAAAACAAGCATTTGATTTCTATGTTGATATAGTAGCTCATTCTCTAGAGAAAGGTATTATTCCAAGATGTCATTTTGAGGATATAACTAGAGCAGACCTTTATGGATTTACTATTCCTTTAGCCCAAAAGTTGATGGCAATGTCTAAAGAGGCAAATATGCCAGTGAAGATTAGGCTTTGCGATACTATGGGTTTTGGTGTCCCTTATCCTGGAGCAACAGCTCCAAGAGGAGTGGCCAAGCTTTGTCATGCTTTTAGAAATGATGCTGGAGTTCCTTCTGAGTGGCTAGAATGGCATGGACACAATGATTTCCATAAGGTTTTAGCTAATACAACGTTGGCTTGGTTACACGGTGTGGCTGGTGCGAACTGTTCATTGTTTGGTTTAGGCGAGAGAACAGGTAACTGTCCAACTGAAGGTATGCTTATTGAGTATATGAATCTTTTTGGAATGCCAGAAGGTATAGATACAACAGTGATTACAGAAATTAAAGAGTATTTTGAGAAAGAAATTGGTCAGGTATTTCCTACTAATTATCCATTTATTGGTGAAGATTTTAATACTACTAAAGCTGGAATTCACGCAGATGGTATGGTTAAGAATGAAGAAATATACAACGTTTTTGACACTGTAGCTTTGCTTAATAGAGAGCCAGGAGTAAGTATTACAGATAAGACAGGTACTGCCGGTGTAATTCATTGGTTGTATAAGCATTATCCTAAATCTAAAGAGCTTGATTTTACTAAGAAGCATCCTAAGGTTATTAAAGTATATGATTGGATTGTTGAAGAATATAACCATGGAAGAATGACTTCTATTTCAGATCATGAAATGGAAAAAGCAGTTAGACAGTATATTCCTGAATTAGTTCATACTACCTATTTAGAATTAAGACAGAGGATATTTGACACTGCAGTTAAGATTATTGAAGAAACAGCAGTTATGTCAGAGCTTAAGTCTATGGACCCTAAAAAGTTTGAACCAATACTTTATCAACTTGCCCATAATGATGCAGCGATGAAGCTTATTTCTGTTACCAATAAAGAGGGTAAGAAGATAGGTAAAAACATTACTCAAGTTTGCGACAAAAAAGCATATGAGGAAAAGATGTTGGATGTAGATTTTTCTGATAGACAGTGGTTTATAGAGCCTATTGAAGATGGATTAACTCATATTACTGAGATATATATGTCTAAAGTAACTGGTTATTTAACAATGACAGTTTCTACTCCAATTTTTGATAGCTCAGACCATATTATAGGCATTTTAGCTATAGACTTTAATTTTGAAGAATTAGCAAACGAAGTCTAAAAGGAAAAGGTCACTAATGAATTTAGTAGAAAAGATCCTTAGTAAGCATATTGTCGATAAATCTGGAGAGCAAGAGATTGGCATTAAGATAGACCAAACATTAACCCAGGATGCTACTGGAACTATGGCTTATTTGGAGTTTGAAGCCATTGGTAGAGCATCTATAGCTACAGAACTTTCTGTTAGTTATGTAGATCATAATACTTTACAAGATGGGTTTGAGAATGCTGATGATCATAGATATTTACAGACCATAGCAACAAAATACGGGTTATATTTTTCTAAAGCTGGCAATGGTATTTGTCATCAGGTGCATTTAGAGTCATTTGGAAAGCCAGGGAAGACGCTTTTAGGCTCTGATTCACATACTCCAACTGGTGGAGGTTTGGGGATGATTGCTATTGGCGCAGGTGGACTTGATATTGCCACAGCTTTGGCAGGAGGCGCATTTTATTTGCCATCTCCAAAGGTGCTGAAGGTTGAATTAATTGGAAAATTAGCAAACTTTGTTACAGCTAAAGACGTCATTTTAAAACTATTACAAATTCTTACTACTAAGGGGAATGTTGGTTATATAGTTGAGTATACAGGTGAAGGGGTGAAAACTTTATCTGTTCCTGAGCGAGCTACCATAACAAATATGGGTGCAGAGTTAGGCGTTACTACTTCAATATTTCCTTCGGATGAGATTACCAAAGAGTTCTTGAGGGCGCAAGGAAGAGAAGAGGATTGGACTGAGCTTAAGGCAGACAAAGAGGCTGTATACGACAAGGAATTAACTATAGATCTTTCGGTATTAAACCCTATGATTGCTTTGCCACATTCGCCTGATAATGTTAAAGAAGTTTCTGAAGTTGCAGGCATGAAAGTAGATCAGGTTCTTATTGGCAGTTGCACGAATAGTTCTTATAAGGATTTGTATACTGTTGCCAAGTTATTAAAAGATAAACAGGTAGACACACAAGTTTCTTTTGGTGTTGCTCCTGGGTCAAAACAAGTTTTGGAGATGATAACAGAAAATGGACTTTTAAAAAATATTGCAGAAGCTGGCGGACGTATACTAGAGTCTAGTTGTGGCTTTTGTATAGGAATGGGACAATCTCCTGCTTCTGATGCCGTCAGTATTAGAACAAATAATCGTAATTTTTATGGAAGAAGTGGTACAAATAGTGCAGGGATATATTTAGTAAGTCCAGAAACTGCAGTAGCTTGTGCTCTTACTGGTAAAATTACTGATCCAACAGAGTTTTTTAAAGAAAAGATTGATTTCGAACAACCGAAGAGTTTTTTAGTAAATAATTCTTTAGTGATTAAACCCTTAGGAGTAAAGGAGAGAGAAAAAATTAAGATACTGAAGGGTCCAAATATAGGACCACCACCTATAAGTGAAGTTCTTCCTAAAAGTATTAAATTAAAAGTTGTGGTTAAGGTCGGAGATAAGATAACAACCGATCATATAATGCCAGCTGGTCGTTTTCTTAAGTTTCGTTCAAACATTGATAAATATGCACAAGCTGTGTTTAACGATGTGGAACCAAAATTTGCAGAGAAATGTAAGGCAAATAAAGCAGAGGGTTATGGCAATTTAATTATTACAGGACTTAGTTATGGGCAAGGTTCTTCAAGAGAACATGCGGCTATATGCCCAATGTACCTTGGGGTTAAGGCAGTGGTTGTAAAGTCTATAGAGCGCATCCATCGCGCAAACCTCATTAACTTCGGAATAATACCTTTAGTTTTTAAACAAGAAAGTGACTATGATAAGATACAGTCAGATGAAGTTTTTTCTTTTGAAGATATTAGAGAACAGATAAAGAATGAGATTGTGATAATGAAAAGTTCTTCCAGTGAGAAGTATGAACTTATTGCAGCATTTTCCGATAGGGAAATTGAGCAATTACTTGCTGGTGGTAAGCTGAATTTGCTTAAGGAGTAAAAATGAAATATAGCAATTATTATATCCCTACGTTTAGGGAGAATCCTGCAGATGCTGAGATTCCTAGTCAGGCCATAGCTTTGCGCGGTGGGTATATTAAAAAGATAGCAATAGGTATATATGATTATCTTCCATTAGGTCTTAGGGTTATCCGTAAAGTAGAAAAGATAATCAGAGAAGAAATGAATAAAAAAGGTGCAATAGAGGTGTTAATGCCATCAATGGTTCCTGCTGAGTTATGGCAAAAGAGTGGAAGATGGTTTAAGTATGGTAAAGAACTTTTAAGGATAAAAGATAGAGCAGGCCGTGAATATTGTTATGGGCCTACACATGAAGAAGTTATTGTTGATTTAGTAAGTGATGATTTGAAAAGTTATAAACAATTGCCTATTAACTTTTATCAGATTCAAAACAAGTTTCGTGATGAAATAAGGCCTAGATTTGGACTAATGAGAGCGAGAGAGTTTTCTATGAAGGATGCTTATAGTTTTCATGCAGACGAGCAGAGTTTGGATATAACCTATAAGGATATGCACGAGGCTTATACTAATATTTTCTCAAGATGTGGATTAGACTATCGTGTAGTTAGCGCTGATTCTGGTGCCATAGGTGGTAATTCCTCTCAGGAATTTATGATAGTTGCTGAAACAGGGGAAGATGAAATCCTTTATTGTACTGATTGTGACCATGCTGCGAATATTGAGAAATCAAGCACCAAGGTGACGAATAAATCTGAACCTATTTTAGGTAAGGAAAAGGTCCATACTCCTGATATAAAAGCTATAGAAGCTGTTGCAGAATTTCTAGGAGTAGGTGTTGATAAAACAATAAAGGCTGTTGCCTATAAGTATGATAAGGAGATCGCTCCTGAGAAAGTTCAGACCAAATACGTTATGGTATTTATCAGAGGTGATTATGAAGTTAATGAGGTTAAGCTAGCTAACAAACTAGATGCTCTAGGCCTTGAGCCAGCTACTGAAGAAGAGATAGTGCAGGTGTTTAATACTGTTCCTGGGTTTATGGGGTTTGCTTCTAATAAAGGTGATTATCAAGTGATTATTGATGATTCTATATTAGGTATGTGTAATGTTGTTATCGGTGCAAATGAAAAAGATTATCATTTTAAAAATGCGAACATTGGAAGAGATTTTGAAATAGAAGAAAGCTCGTTGGTTGATGTTAAGACAGTTAAAGAAGGTGATGATTGTTTGTTCTGTTCAAAAGGAACATTAAAGAAAGAGCGTGGTATCGAAGTTGGTCATATTTTTAAGCTTGGAACAAAATATTCTGAGGCGATGGAGGCAACTTTTTTAGATCAGCAAGGAAAGGTAAAACCATTTATTATGGGTTGTTATGGAATTGGGGTTGGAAGAACAGCAATGGCAGCAATTGAGCAACATCATGATGATAATGGTCCTCTTTGGCCGATTAGTATTGCTCCTTTTGAGGTTATAGTATTACCAGTTAATTTAAACAAAGAAGAACAAGTTAAGATTTCTGATGATATTTATACTGCACTTAGCTCAAAGGGTATTGATGTTTTGTATGATGATAGAGATGAGAGATTAGGTGTAAAGATGAATGATGCAGATTTAATAGGTTCCCCATATCGTGTTATTGTTGGGAAAAGAGCAATTGAAGGTATAGTGGAGCTTAGCTTTCGAAATGGTGATGCTAAGATAGAAATGACAGAAAAGGAATTGATTGTTTTTCTTGTAGAAAAAATAAAAGGAGAATAACTGTTAATGACTTGGCCAACAATTTTAATAATTTTTGTAAGTATGTTTACAATTTTTAATAATATAAATCCAACATCTTCTAGTATTCCTCAAACAAGTTGTCCGGATCAAGAAGTTATTCAAATGAGAGATATGTCTTATGATCAGTATCTTCCTTATGATACAAGCTATCAGATAGTATCAGCAGATGTTTATCAGAAGATAGTTTCTTATATAATGGACTATAATAAGAATTTGGAGCTTACTGATGTCCTTTCTATTGCAGAAGCAACTGTAAAATTTGGTACGGAATATAAAGTGGATCCTCTTCTACTTACAGCTCAAATGTCCGCAGAATCTGGTTTTAATAGACACGCTGTTTCTCCTTCTGGAGCAAGAGGGCTAGGCCAGATGATGCCTTTGAATTTTCCTGCTTATAATATATCGGAGCCACATGATGTAGAGCAGGGAGTTAAAGCTCAAGCTAAAATGATGAGAGAATTACTTCAGATGTGGAACGGTAATTTGCATTATGCATTAGCTTCGTATGTTGAGGGGTGTACTTCAATTAAATCCAAGGTTGGTCAAGAATTTAAAGAGAATACTCAGCATTATGTTGATAAGATTTTACAAAGATATGAGAAACTGAAGAAGTTTTCATGAGAAAAATAGCATTTACCACCACTATACCCCAAGAGTATATTTGGGCGTCTGGTGCAGTACCTGTCGATCTTAACAACCTATTTATTACTAAAAACGCAAAAGAATTCATAAAATCAGGAGAAAAGCATGGCGTGCCAAGAAATACCTGTAGTTGGATAAAAGGCTTAATGGGTGTTGTTGCTGAGCACAAAGATCAACTAGAAGCAGTTATAGCTGTAACTGAAGGTGATTGTAGTAATAATCATGGTCTTATTAATTTGTATAAATATTATTTTCCTGAACTTAAGGTTATTTCTTTTGCTTATCCTTCAGATCGTGATGAAAATAAGTTAAAGTACGAGTTGGATAAATTGGGTGAGTTTTTAGATGCAAGTTATTCTCAGGCTATGCAAATTAAAGAGCAATTGGATGTTGTAAGAAGAAAACTAGCTTATTTAGATAAACTCTATTTTGAGAAAAACAATATCCCAGCATCTGATTTTCAGAAATTGATGGTGGCTTCCTCTGATTTTGGAAGTGATCTTGTTGTTTACACCAATAGACTAGAGGCTTTCATTGAAAAAGCTGAGCAAGAAGACGCAAAGACAGATTGTCTTATGATTGGCTATGTTGGTGTGCCAACTATAATTAGTGATTTATTCAGTTATTTAGAAGATGAACTTGGTATTAAAGTTGCCTATTTTGAAGTAGAGAATGATTTTGCTATGCTTAATGAGAGTAAACACATCATAGAAGAGTATCAGAAATTTAATTATCCTTATGATTTATCTGCGAGGGTAAAGGAAATAGGAGCTCAAGTAAAAAGAAGAAATTTAAAAGGTATTATTCATTATGTCCAATCATTTTGTCATCGTCAGCTGGATGATGTTATTATACATAATAGCTTAAATGTTCCTGTCTTAACTATAGAAGGGGATGCACCAGGTGTGCTTGATATGCGAACAAAAATTAGAATAGAGTGTTTCATAGAGAGGCTAAAGGAAAATAGATGAACGTATCCATTATTGTTGTTCATTATAATACTCCAGAGCTTTTGGAGGAGTGTCTTGATTCTATATATGTTTTTAAAAGTTCTATTTCATTTGAGATAATAGTCGTAGACAATGCTTCCGAAAAAAAGTTTGATAAAAAAAGATTTATTAATAAGTATACAAATATTAGTTTTATATTTAATAAAGAAAATGTTGGCTTTGCTAAAGCAAATAATCAAGGTGCAAGTCAGGCTACAGGTGAATATTTATTCTTGCTGAATTCTGATACAGTTTTGATATCAGATGTTTTAAGTCCACTAGCTGACTTTTATGATAAAACTAAAGATATTGGTATTTTAGGTCCAAGGTTATTAAATCAGAACAGGTCAATTCAGTATTATGGAAGTGTATTAGGTAGATATAAATATCAAGGGGAAAAACCTAGAGTAGTTGATTTTTTATCAGGGGCAGCTATGTTTCTGAAAAGAGATTTGTATTTACAGGTTGGCGGATTCGATGAGAATTATTTTTTTTATAATGAAGATCTTGATTTATGTAAAACACTAACTAGAAAAGGATATACAAATTATTATCATCCTCTAATTACACTTGTGCACTTAGGTGGCGGAAGTACTTTTTCTGCAAAGTCTTTAAAAAAACAGGCATGGAAAAGTAGTTGGTATTTTTTTAAGAAGTTTTATTTAAAATTTATATTGTAATTGCTTGATTTATTATTTAGTGACTTCGTAAAATTTTTTCTTGATTTTGACTATTGAACTAGTGAACTATTGAACTAAAGCTAGCCTATGCGTATAATTTAAAGATGTACACGTTGCCAGAATATATCGACAAATATTTCTTGAAATTCGCTGGCAATATTTATCTCCAACCTGATATTACTTATGCTAGTGCGTATGAGCTTATAAAACAAAGAGCTGCCTATATCCAATCACTTGGCATAAAACCCAAAGACCCTGTAGCTTTGATAGCATCTAATAGTGGTGAATGGATGATTACATATCTTAGTATAGCTTATTCAGGTGCGGTTGTTGTTGCCTTAGATAATCATTTAAGTTTTGAACATCATCAGAAGATGCTTGCTAGGATAGATTGTAAATATGCATTTGTTTCTGATGATATGGGGTATAAATCAGATAAACAAGTTAGGTTCATTTCTGTTGAACTGAACAATGCACTTTCTGATAGCAGTAAGTATATTTCCTCTAAGTTGAATAAAGAAGAATGTGCTGCAATGTTGTTTACTTCAGGCACTACTGGAGATCCAAAGATTGTAATGCTTTCTCATAATAACATTGTTAATACTTGTTATGCTGGCATAGAGCACATGGGACTGCTAGATGCTCCTGACGTAGTATTAGCTTTATTGCCTCTTTATCATGTTTTTGGACTTATAACTACTTTTTTAGCTTTTATCATAAATGGTTCAAGTATAGTTGTGCAACCTTCTTTAAAAGGTCCAGATATAATTAAGTCTTTAGAAGATTATCCTGTTACTGTATTTCCAGGCGTTCCAAAGCTGTGGGAGTTATTTTTTGATAGCATTCTAAATAAAGCGAAGAATCAATCAGCAGTTAAGTATAAAATCTTAAAATTTATGGTAGCTTATTCTCATGTTTTCAAAAAGGTAGGGTTAGGTATTATTCCAAAAGCAATTTTTAAACCTATCCATAAAGTATTTGGTGAACAACTTAAATTTTTTGTAAGTGGGGGAGCCTCTCTTAAGCCGAAGTACTTTAAGGCATATCACAATATGGGATTTACTATATTAGAAGGTTATGGCTTAACAGAGACAACTGCAGTTGCTGTTGCGAATAAGGTGCACGAAAATACTGCTGGTTGTGTTGGAACACCTACAAAGGGTAACTTTGTAGAGATTAGAAATAAAGATGCAAGAGGTATCGGTGAAATCTGGATTAAGGGTATTTCTGTAATGATGGGATACTTAAATAATGATAAAGCTAATGCTGAGGTTTTTGACAATGATGGGTGGTTCAGTTCTGGCGATGTAGGTCTAATTGATATAAAAGGAAATCTTCGTATTACAGGACGCACAAAAAACATTATTGTTCTTGATTCTGGCAAGAATGTGTTCCCTGAGGAAATAGAAGATTTATTCATCACCTCCGAATTAATAAATGAGGTTGCAGTATTTGGTTACGAGAAAAATCATAACATTATAGTTGATGCTGTAATCGTTCCAGAACATGTTTCTGGAGCTGCATATCAACAGATAAAGGCAGAAGTTAATAGATTAAATAATCTTCTACCTGACTATATGAGAGTCTCAGACTTTTCATTATCATTTGAACCGTTACCTAGAACATCCACAAAGAAGGTGATGATTAGAGAGGTGATTGCTAACCTACAAAAAGGAAGCTATCAATGTTCTGATGATATAAATTTTGTTTCTCAATATAACATACAGCCAACGAATGAAAGAGAAGAACAGCTTATAAAGTTTATTATCAAGAAGTTTAGTCTTACTAAAGTTTATCTTGACTTGAGTTTAGATAATCTCGGTCTTGATTCTCTTAGCAAGATACAATTTGTTATGGAATTAGAGAGGAATTTTAAGGTAAAGATTGATATGGATAAGTTTATGTCTATTTCTGTAGTAATTGATTTGATTAAGTATGTTGGTTCTTTGCCTGAGGTTTCAGATTTAGAAAGTAGAGAAGACGAACTTTTTACAGGGAAGATACTTACAAAAAAGTTTATTATTTTTAATCCTATAGTTCTCTTGCTGGTGAAGCTTATAAAGCTTATAGCTGTATTATTTTTTGGTTACAAGGTAAAGAATAAAGCTTTGCTAAAAGAAGCAAAGGAATGCATTCTTGTTTGCAACCATCAGTCAAATCTTGACGTTATTCTTGTCTTAGCGACAATACCTCTTAGGTTGAGGAATAATATTTTTATGATAAGCAAAAAGGAGCTTAAGTTTTTGAAATATATTTTTCCTTGGTCACATTTAATTTTTGTCGATAGAGGAGCTAATATTTTCCCTGCACTTAAAGCAGGAGCTGATATCTTAAGACAAGGTGGTTCGTTAATTATTTTCCCTGAGGGTACAAGAACAAAGAATGGGAAAATAGGTGAATTTAAAGATGGAGCAGCTTATTTGGCTAATAAGTTTAACATTGATATTATTCCAATGACTATTGATGGTACATTTAAGGTGATTCCTAAAGGAAGTATTCTTCCTAATTTTGGACATAAATTATCTTTAACTTTTGGAGAAAGGATTAGTCCAAAGGGTAGAACAGTTGAAGAGTTGAATAAACTTATTAAACTTGCGGTAGAAAAGAACCTTTAATTTCTAGATTTTTTTTGAGTAAAGTTCTTAGTCGCAGTTATTTGTGGTGATTCATATTTTTGCTTAATTAGTCTATCGTATATTATTTTTGGTATTTCTCTTTCAATCTGTAAGTGATCACCACCTTCTTCATAAACTAACATTTTAAGGCCATTAATTATGAAGATAATGCCAAAGTCTTCTTCTCTGTTATAGAAAAAGTGAGTAAGTATTCCATAAGCATTGCCAGAATGCCCCACCATTTTTATGCCTGGTATTAACTGATAGTTTATTTCCGTTCCTAATCCTCTATGAATAGTGGTGGTTTTAAAAATAGGAGTTTCAAGTAATTTTATACTGTCTTTGTTAAGTATTCTTGTGTTTTCATATACTCCATTATTCAGAAGCATTTTCATTACCTTTGAGAGATCTACTATGTTTGAACGAAAGCTTGATTGAGGAGAATGGATGGTAGGATTTTTTCCAATAACATATTTTTTATTAACGATTCTGAGTTGAAATTTATTATCATCAAGAGCAATTTTGGGAATATCATTTATAACGTTATAACCTATTGCATATTTAGTTTCTGCTAGAGGTAAAGAAGTAGCCAGATGTGTGTTTTGAAGTTGCAGTTTGTTGATTAGAATAGTATGTGCAAGTTGGTTAAATCTTTGCTTTGTAATTTTTTCAAGAATTGTTGCGATAATTAAGAAGTTGAACCCAGAGTAGGAGTATCTGTCTCCAGGAGGGAACGTATCATCCCAGTAGTAATCGCGATAATATTTTCCGTTGCTTTTTATTATTTCTGAGATGTTTAATCCGCGGTTGAATATGCTTTCATTTATGAATTCTTCAGAGGGTGTTTGATTCGGCGAGAAACTTGAGGTGTGTGACACTAATTCTTTTAAAGTGATTTTATCATCTTTAAAGTTTGGGTTATTAAATGGAATCTCTAGTAGTTTTGATATTGGTTCATTTATATTAGTGGAAGGATGTCTTTCTAGTACATTTAGGAGAAGGATTGATGTTAAGAGTTTACTTATAGAGGCTAGTCGTATTGAATGGTTGCTGGACATAGTTTCATTTGTTTTGATGTTTGCTAATCCATAGTTGTAATAATAGATATTTTGATTATTCTTAATTACGGCAAGAGAACATCCAACTACTCCATATTCTTTCATGATTGCAGTTAATGAAGCGTCCAAGACTGAATCTTTGACTTCTTTGTTTGCAGGAGGTTTACAAGAAACAGTTAAGTAAAAAGCGACAAATAACACTATTACAAACAGCGTTAATATTGTCCAATATATTCTATTGATCACTATATATTAATTATTTAAATTCAATAGGAGTAGCTTTCCAGATGTCCCAATTGTATTCAGCAATAGTTCTATCACTGGAGAACTTTCCAATGTTGGCAACGTTAGCAATTGATTTATTTATCCATAGCTCTCTATTAAGGAAGTCAGCAGAAACTTGCTCTTGACATTCAACATAGGACTGAAAGTCAGCCATAATCATATAAGGGTCAACATTAACCAGGTTAGCGTAGATTGGATAAAAGAGGTCATGTTGTTCAGGACTGAAAAAACCGTTTCTGATAAGCTCAAGGATTTCTTGAAGAGGTTCATAGCTATTTAAATATGTTCTAGGGTCGTATCCTTTATTATTAAGAGCAATAACTTCTTCTGAAGTAAGACCGAAGATATAGATATTATCATCTCCAACTTCTTCTTTAATTTCTACATTAGCTCCATCAAGGGTTCCTATTGTTAATGCACCATTTAGTGCGAATTTCATATTCCCTGTTCCTGACGCTTCTTTGCCTGCCGTAGATATTTGTTCTGAAAGATCAGCAGCTGGTATTATTTTCTCTGCTACAGAAACATTGTAGTTAGGAATGAAGAAGACTTTTAGTTTATCATTTACCTTTGGATCGGCATTTATTACTTTGGCAACATTGTTAATTAATTTAATGTAAAGCTTTGCGATATGATAAGCCGGTGCTGATTTGCCTCCAATAAGAACTGTTCTTGGTGTAAAATTCATATTTGGATTATTTTTAAGTTGTATATATAGATGAATTACGTGCATTATGTTCATCAATTGTCTTTTATATTCATGTATTCTTTTTGTTTGCACATCAACTAAAGAAAGAGGATCAAAACAAAATCCATACTTTTTTTCTAACCAATTAGAAAAATCTTTTTTGTTATTAGTTTTAATTATATCCCAACCTTCAAATAGGTGTTCTTTGTTTTTAAGAGTATTAAGTTTTTTAAGTTCGTCAAGGTTGGTTATCCAGCCTGTTCCAATTTTGGAAGTAATGAGCTCTGATAGTCTACTATTGCATTTATAAAGCCATCTTCTTGGTGTTATGCCGTTGGTTTTGTTTCTAAATTTCTCAGGATATAGTGTATAGAATTCCGGAAGAAGTTCTTGTTTAATTAATTCAGTGTGGAGTTCTGATACTCCGTTTACTGAGAAAGAACAAGCAACTGCAAGGTAGGCCATTCTTACCATTTTTTCGCTACCTTCTTCAATAATGGACATTTTTCTCATTTTTCCCATATCTGGACCAAATTTTAGTTGGATGTCTATCATGAGTTTTGAGTTTATCAAATATATTATTTCTAAGTGTCTTGGAAGCATATATGCAAACATTCTTTCAGGCCATTTTTCTAGGGCTTCTGGTAGTAAGGTGTGGTTGGTATAAGCAAAAGTTTTTTTGGTTATTTCCCAGGCAGTATCAAAATCTAAATTTTCTTCATCAATAAGAATTCTAAGAAGTTCAGGTATTGCTATCGCAGGGTGAGTGTCATTTAATTGAATGACGATTTTATCTGGTATGTTTATTAATTCATTGTTCTCATTTTCTTTGAATCTTCTGAGAATATCTTGCAAAGATGCGGCGCTGAAGAAGTATTCTTGTTTCAATCTTAGTTCTTGGCCTGCGTATACATTGTCATTAGGATAAAGAATTTTTGTTATATTTTCATCTTGAAGCTTTTCTTCGTAGGCATTAATGAAATCCCCATTATTAAATATTTGAAGTTTAAATTCATCGTCGCTTTTGGCTGACCAAAGCCTTAAGGTATTGACTGTTTTAGTGCTGAATCCTGGAACAGGAATATCATAGGGAACAGCAAACACTTTGTTTGTATTTTTCCAAGTTGCAACTTCTTTGCCTTCGCTGTCTTGATGTTTTTCAACGTGCCCATAAAAGTTTATTGTATACTTTTCTGATCTAGCGATTTCCCATGGATAACCATACTCAAGCCATTTGTCAGGCTTTTCGCTTTGCCATCCATTTTCAATATCTTGTTTGAAAAGTCCGTAATCGTAGCGGATTCCATAGCCAAAGGAAGGTATATTGAGTGTAGCCATTGAGTCTAAGAAGCAGGCAGCAAGTCTTCCTAATCCTCCATTTCCAAGCCCCGCATCTTCTTCCATTTCCTCAATTGTATTAAAGTCAAAATTAAGTTTAGATAGCAATTCTTGAACA
This sequence comes from uncultured Candidatus Marinamargulisbacteria bacterium, assembly GCA_964643725.1. GTDB lineage: Bacteria > Margulisbacteria > Riflemargulisbacteria > GWF2-35-9 > DYQY01 > DYQY01. The sequence goes on along the minus strand of CAZXTL010000011.1, from coordinate 3,439 downwards.
TGGCAATTAATGTGAAGATTGTTGATGTTCATTTTTAAAAGTCTTCCAATTAAAAATTCCATTGAAAAATAATATACTCTTTTAGCATCATGGTAATGATGTTGTCTTTGTGTTTCAAGCCATCCTTCAGCAAGGTGGTCCATAATGGTATAGCTTAATGCATTATAAATATCCCTTGGAGTTGAGTTGTATTCATCTTTAACAATTTTATGAGTTAGATTATGCCTAAAGGATTCCTCAATAGGTTGAACTTCGTGCTCTTTTCTCGATAAAATATCAGAGAGCCTTTCCTTGTAATTATCATTCATAGTAGTTCCCCTTAATATAGATAGTATCTATAATTTAACCGAGTGTATTTTATCACAGGAGTAGTGATTTTTGGAATCATTTATGGATAAATAATACAGATTAAATATAACCAATGATTATGGTATTATTTAGCAGTAACTATTAATATGGGTGTTTTTTTGTTGATTTGTTAATAAGATACTGAACATAAGTAATTATTTTTTTGTTTTGTTTATTTGGATTTAATTTGTAGTATTTGTCATTTGGATTTTGCTTGCCCCTCGAAGCTATTTGTAAAGCAAATGCGTAGTGGGGGATTTTTTTTAAAGAGAGGTTATATATTTATGGTAAATTCAAAAAGGTTAGTCTCAAATTTTATAGAGTTAGTTAAAATCGATAGCGAATCTGGTAAAGAAAAAAAGGTTAGCAAATATCTTCAAAAGAAGCTTTGCGATCTTGGATTAGATGTTGCTTTAGATAAAATGGGCAATATTTATGCTATTCTTCATGGGAAAATTACCGGCCAATCGCTTCTATTTTCAGCACATATGGATACCGTTACTCCTGGGAATGGCATAGAACCTGTAGTTAAAGGTGACAAGATTATATCTAAAGGTGACACTATCTTGGGTGGTGACGATAAGTCAGGGATAGCTGAGATTATGGAGATGTTATATTTGATAAAAGAAAAAGAGCTTGAAACAACTTCTGTTGTAGTAATCTTTTCAGTTAAGGAAGAGGTTGGGCTTAAAGGTGCTAAAGAACTTCAGCCTATACAAGTTGATTATGGGTTTGTTTTAGACACAGGAGGAGACATAGGTACCGTTGTCGTTAAAGCGCCTACTCATTATAGTTTTATTGCGGACATCAAAGGTCGCAGCGCTCATGCAGGGATAGAGCCAGAAAAAGGCGTTAATGCGATTGTTGCTGCGTCTAGAGCGATTTCAGCTTGTAAGATAGGAAGAATTGATGCTGATACTGTTGCTAATATTGGGATTATTAATGGAGGGAAAGCTACAAATATTGTTCCTGACTCAGTGAAAATTAAAGGTGAAGTTCGTAGTTTATCAAAGAAGAAAGTAAAAAAACATATAAACGATATGAAAGAGGCCTTTGTTAAGGAATGTAAAAAGGTTGGGGCAGAGGTTATTTTTAACGAAACTAAAGATTATAATTCCTTTGATGTTTCAGAAGAAAAAGATCTTCTTAAAATATGTAAAAGAGCAGCTCAGAGTATTGGGGTTAAACATCAGGAGAAGGCCAGTGGTGGGGGAAGTGATGCAAATATTTTTAATAAAATGGGGATCCCAACCGTTGTGCTTAGTACTGGAATGAGAAACGTGCATACATGTGATGAAGAAATCAGGATATCAGACATGGTTAAAGCTACAGAATATCTTATGGCGATTGTAAAAAAGGCAAAAGATTAAACTCAATGGTAGATGAAAATTCTTTAGAGTTAATCAAGGAAAGAAGTGACATTGTAGAAATTGTAGGTCAATACGTAAAGCTTCGTAAAAGAGGCCTTAATTTTCAAGGTCTTTGTCCTTTTCATAATGAAAAAACACCATCCTTTGTTGTAAGTCCAGATAAGAAAATATTCCATTGTTTTGGGTGTGGAGCAGGAGGCAATGTATTTACATTTCTAATGAAGATAGACGGTCTTAGTTTTATTGATACGGTTAAACTCTTAGCTGAAAAATCAGGCGTAGAGATAAATGATGATCAGATGATAAATTTCGAGAAAGATGATAGAGAGGTAGGTTTTTTATTATTAAGTAAGGTGAAGGACTCCTATCATAGTCAGTTAAGCAATGAGGAAGCAAAAAACTTTTTAAAAACGAGAGGTCTTGATCAAGAAACTGTTGATACTTTTCAGCTTGGGTATTCTTCCAAAGTTTATTGTGATGAACTATTAGGGGTTAAAGATGTTAATGACATTAAGGACGATCTTATTGATATTGGAATAGGCATTGATGCACAAGGCAAAGTGAAGGATCGTTTTTATAAGAGGTTTATGTTTCCAATAATTGATTTACAGGGTAGAACCTTAGGATTTGGAGGAAGGATTATTTCTGGCGAGGGTGCAAAATATGTTAATTCTCCAGAGACAAGGTTTTATCATAAAAGTAATGTGCTTTATGGACTAAATATGGCCAAAAAGTATATTAGGGAAAACAATGATCAATTAATTTTAGTTGAGGGTTATATGGATGCAATAAGCGTTTATCAGGCAGGCATTAAGAATATATCTGCAGTATTAGGAACAGCTGTTACACCGCAACAATTTAATTTGGTAAAACGTTTCGTGAAATTATTATACATGTGTTTTGATAATGACGACGCAGGCAAAAATGCAATGTATCGGGTAAACGATGTTTTGCAGGATCCTGAGGTTGAGGTAAAAGTTATAGGACTAAAAGACAGTAAAGATCCAGATGAATATATTAAGAAATATGGTGTTGATAGTTTTAGAAAACAAATGGTAGAAGCAATTACCTATAAAGAGTTTTTGATAGATCATTCTATTGGTATACATAGTAAGGTAAACGGAGTAGCTAAGATGGCAGTGGAAGACAAATCGAGGGTTTTAAAAGAACTTAAGGCTATTCTTAGATTCGAGAATGATATTATTAAAAATGAGTATATTTCCATTATGGCTAAAAAATTGGGAGTAGATTTAGATCAAGTTAAAAGTTATTTTTTTACATATAATTCAATTTCATCATCCAAAAAGAAGGATTATAAGGTGGATAAAGGCTCAAAAGATAAATTTTATAAGCTTGAGGAAGATGTGCTGGCAATTTTGTTAAGTCATACTTCTTTAAGAAAAGATTTTTTAAGTAGTTTTTTAGTCGAGGATTTTTCTGATATTGAGCATAAAAAAATATTTGCATTAATTAATAATAATCCAGAGAAGGACGTGCAGTTCTTGTGTGATTTAGTTTCAAGCCAGAATATAATTAGCATTTGTATGAAAGATAATTATGCAAATCCGAAGTTCTTTTTACAAGAAGCATTGGATACAATTAAAAAGAGAAATGGTCGGGAAAAGATAGCAGAGCTTACGAAACAGATAATTGAGCTTGAAAAAAATGGTGATTTTGATAAACTTATGTTTCTAAATCAGCAACTGTCGGAGTTGATCAAA
>CAZXTL010000010.1:0-55418 GCA_964643725.1 uncultured Candidatus Marinamargulisbacteria bacterium | reverse complement strand
GCACCAAATGGTCGCTTAACACGAACTCAAAACCAATAAAACTTCAGTATGTCGGGATTTCCGACACACCGTTTAGTCCAAAAAAGACGAATAAGGATATACATAGTGTTAAATGAATCAACTATTTACAAACTTAACGAATATCTTAATAATAATGGCTTTATTTTTTATGAAAAAATATTAAGAGGCGATTTATATGTTTGTAAGGAAGACAATGAAGCCATAATAATTGATAGAGATATTTGTAATTCAATACATCCCTTTAATTATTCTCAATATACCAAAGAGCAGAACTCCTTGATGTATAAATATGATTTTATCTATAGATTTGTAATTGACGACGAAGATGATTTTACGAATTTAAAAGAAGAATATGAAAGACTAAAGAACAGTATTCTTGATGAAGAAGAAATAAAAAATTCAGGTGTTAATAGAACATTATTGGAAATAGATCCTACCGTTCCAGAAGCTTATTTTGAACAGGGGTTTATTGATGTTTTTGGGAATGAATCTTTAGAATCAGTACTAAGAGAAGAACCAATCATTGATATGAACTCTCAAACAAGATATATAGATTATTTGGTATGTACAAAAAAAGGGAAAATAGCAATAGAGGAAAATGGAGAAGTATATCATCATCCTATACTTATTGGTAAAGAAAGATATCAAAGACAACTTACAAAGCAAAATTCTATAGTTCAAAACAACATTAAAGTTTATAGATGGTCAATTGAAGGAATGAAAGTAAAGGATAATTTTTATGATGAATTAAAACTTTTTATTGGAACAAAAGAGAATCTAACTCAAGCTCAGAAATTGTCTGTAACTAGAAAAATAAAATTATTTAAGCATCAAGAGATAACAATAAAGACTATTGATAACGAGAGAGAAAAGGGAGAAAAAACTTTTTTAATTGTGCTTCCAACAGGTACAGGAAAAACAGAAATATATATAGCTGATTTCATCAAAGAATTAAACAAAGACAAAATAACAAAAATTCTTGTAGTTGTTCCTCAGACAAAGCTTAGAGATGATACTATTAAAAAAATTCGGAAGCGTCTAATAGAGAATGAATTAGAGGTTACAGTTGGGAATGATTTTGAAAATATGATTTCAGTAGTAACGAATTCTTATATAAGTAGACATTATTATTATCTTGATAAAAAAGCCTTTGATTACATAGTTATTGATGAAGCACATCACGTAGTGGCACCAACCATGATAAAGGTTGTTCAGCATTTTAACCCTAATACATTAATAGGGTTAACGGCTACAGATAAAAGATTAGATGAAAAAAAACTTGAAGATATTTTTGGTAAATATGAAGAAACAATGTCTTTAGAGGAAGCAATAAAAAGTAATTTATTATCACCAATCAAGGCTTATAGAATAGAAAGCAATATAGATTTAAGCCAAGTGAGATTCAATGGGAAAGAATATGTAAGTACTGATTTGCAGAGAACCTTAATAGTGCCTTCTCGTGATAAATTAATTGTAGATACGTTAAAGAAATATTTTCATCCAACAATTAATAATTATAAGTCAGGAATAATTTTTTGCGTTTCTATAAGTCATTCAGAAAAAATGGCTAAGCTTATGAAGGAGAATGGTTTTAGTTGTGAATCGGTAAGTAGTAAAAACTTAAATTCTGATACTTGTATAGACAATTATCAAGATGGGAAAATACAATTTTTAACAACTTGTTCATTACTTAATGAAGGTTGGGATTCTCCAAGAACATCTATTATCGTTATGGCACGACCTACTTTATCAAAGGTTTTATATACACAACAATTAGGCAGAGGAACAAGAAAAATGGAGGGCAAAGAAGCACTATACGTGTTTGATGTCGTTGATAACTATGGATATTATGGAAATATATCTAATAGTCCATGGAGCCTACATGCATTATTTGGACTGAATTTATATAAACCATTTTCAGACCTTTTTGAACCAGAAAAAAATATTAGCAGAGAGGAATTGCTTCTTGATACTATTTATGAGCAAGAAAGAAAATTAGAACCTATAAACATTTTTACTTTCGAAAAACAATATGGAGATTATTTAAGTGATGAAAAATTAGCTAGAGAATTATTTGTTTCAACAGATACTGTTAAAAATTGGGTAAAGAATAAAAAAATAACACCATGTGTTATTTTAAAAGTAGGTACTACTGATGTGAATTTCTATTCCCCAGAAGTTATATCGGAAATAAGAAATAAAATGAATTTAAAATTGCATAATGAAGAAACAATTTATGATGACTTTTTTGAGTTTATTAACGATAAAAATTATTCATTATCTTATAAAATGATATTAATGTTGTCGGTTACAAAAGCAATGGATGTTAATGGGGAATGTAATTTTGATGAACTTATTGAAGAATACTGTGTATTTTATAAGCATAGGCTACATAATAATCAAGTTGTTGATAGAAAAACTTGTCCTTTTAATGTTGAATATATTAATGATAAAACAAAGATGAAATATAATTTGTTGATTAATCCTTTTGAAAAATTTGAAAGAAAGAGATTTATGGTACACGCCAAGGATTTGAACTACATAATGTTTTCTTCATCCTTGTGGGAGAAACTAAATACAAATGATTTAGAAAAAATTAAAAAAAAGATGTTTAATGATCTTATAGATTATTATAATAACCTTAATGATCCAATTGATGCTGATTATTGGGGAAAATATTGGAGGATAAAATGAGTATATTTACTTGTCCATTTTGTTCAATTAAACAGGAAAAAATGATAATTGTTAGGCAATTTGGCTTTGTCATAGAGGACAAATACCCAGTTAACATAGGGCATCTATTAATAATACCAACCAGACATGTGGCAGATTATTTTGAATTAAATGAAGAGGAAAAAAATGCCTTATGGAAATTAGTAGATGATGCTAAGCAGTATTTAGATGAAAAGTATTTTCCTATAGGGTTTAATGTAGGGATTAATGTTGGAGAGTCAGCAGGTCAAACTATTCCACATGTGCATATTCATTTAATCCCTAGATATAAAGGCGATATGGCAGATCCTACTGGTGGAGTTCGTGGAGTTATTCCAGAAAAACAAAAGTACTAAAGTTATGACAACACTGGTGACATAAATTAAGTTACTAATAAAGACTAACTAATTACCCCTTTTTCTTTTAACAATTCATAAGAATACCCAGGCAATATCACTTTATAAGTTATAAATGGTAATTTCTTTCCAGTCACTCTATTTAGGTGGTAAATAATATTAGTTAAACAATTATTTGTTAGCGAATTATAGAATTCAGGTTTACTTCTTAATTTCTCGCTCCTTCTTAACATATCTAGCAGTAACTCTCTACTCTCCTTTTTATTTAGAATTAAAGAATAACTATCTACTGGATCCTTTTTATAAACAGTTCTAAGCTTTACTACATCATTTTCATCACCTAAAACATACATAAGCTCATAAGTATTAATTAAGCCCTTTAAAATAGAAAATGTTTCACCTTTTTCTTTTCTTGTTTCAACTGAAACAATCAACGGTTTTCCGCCTTCAAAATTAAACTTCAAAAATGTATGCGCAGGACCCTTCCAATTAGCAAAATAACAAATCAAGTAATCAACAGAAGATAACTGCTCAAGATTATAGTTGCTATCGTAATAACTCGGAATGTAACTATCCTTAGTTTTATAGCTAAAGTTACGAACATTTTTTATATGAACAATGTTTTGAGAAACAGTAACTTCCGGCAAAATTGCTTGCTCAACAGACCAATCTCGAACATTCTGTGGTGTCATTAAACTAAGCTTTAAAACAAAAAATAAAACAATAAGAACTGTGCAGTTAATACAAAAAATAAATAAGTTTTTAAACTTCAATTTAACCCTTCAGAAAAATAACTTCTATTTACATCCACGCATAAGACAAAATTGCTATAAACATCATAACAATCAAATAATAAAACTTATCCAAAAGATGCGCACCAAATGAACGACGTTCCCAAATCACACGAGAAAACAACATTGGGGTCATAAACGCTATCCAAATAACAAAAGCTAACAATAATGCATCAAACATAGAGGATATTGCAAACTTATAAAACAAAAAGTCAAACCCTGTTGCCATAATTATATTATTAAAAAGTCCTGCTACTTGGCTCTTCCACATACTAGATATATCAATACTGTTTTTATCTATATCATTCTGTTTCATCCAATAAGTTCCAAACAAAATTGGAGAATACCAAAGACTTCCAAAAGCAAAAACAACAGAACCAATAATTATACTTGAGAAGAAGTTCATATCGATTACCTCCTTTTATAAGTAATAAAATCATAACACAAACAAATAGAATATATCCAATAAGAATGATTTTTAAAATGTCATCCCTGTAGAAGTTAAGTAATTCGTTGACGAGATGTCATCCCGGACTCCGATCCGGGATCCAGGCTTACTGTTTATTTAAATATTGAAGCAGCTAGTTTACTATTATAAGCTTAAATTAGGGACTATTTATTAGTCTATATTCAATTAATAATCTACTTAATGTTTTGTAATCGTCAAATTTAATATATGTCTGGATCCTGAATCAAGTTCAGGATGACAGCCTAATGAATAAATAGTTTTGTCAGCGAAATATCTAACTTGTACAATCCCGACCAAGTCAGTCGAAGCAGGACATTACTGGTTTTAAATTAGACAGAACAGACTAACCATATAGGTTTATACGTAAGAACCCATTTCCCGTTCTTACAATATTTATCTTTATATAATATTTCTTTTTCTAACAATTGCTTCTTTGAAAATGTCTCAACACTTAAATTATTTGTCCCTGTGTCTCGAATATGCGATAAAACACTCAAATAATCATCGAAAAATAATTGTTTCTCCTGCTCTACTACAGCTAAAACTTTAAAATTTGCTTCAAGAAGTTTAACTAAATTTTCTTTATCTAAGTAATCCAAGGATACGCCGAAAACATCACTTATTTCATGAAAATTATCAGGCAAAAAAGTAGTAAAAGCAAAGATTCCTTTATCACTTAAAGATGACTTAACTTTCTTTAAAAAACTATCTTTGTCTGCAATCCATTGAAACACAGCATTAGCGATTATCAAATCCAAATCATCACCTAACTCTATATACTCTATGTCGCCATCCAAAAATTTGATTTCAGTTGAAATATTTGTAATAAACTCATGGTAATTGTTAACAATATCATTAGCAAAATATGAATTAATTTTTATTTTTTCAACCATTAATTCAGTAAGCAATCCTGTACCAGCGCCTATTTCTAAAACTTTTTTGAAACTCGAAAAACCCTGTTCTTGAAGCATCTGAACTAGCCGTTCTGCCATATATTTCTGCACTACAGCAGAATCATTATAGGTAGCAACACATCTAGAAAAATTCTTCTTAATAAGCTTTTTATCAAACATTCAGAACTTCCATCCAATCCTTAAACTCAAAAAAAGGATAATGAGCTTTATCTAATAAAGCAGGTTTATCCCACAACGCTTTTAGATTAATTAAAGGAAATATTTTATCCTTGTTACCTACGATAACTCTATCGAAAATATTTTTATCATTAATGTTCAACTCTTTTGATAAATCTTTTATAGCAAGAAGTTCTTCTTTCAGTTGATTTATCTCAAATGCAGCATGAAGGTTCTTAAATCTTTCATATTGTTCGTTATCAGCAAACATTCTCTTGTAAAACCTATCTAAATTTTTCATATTTAGATTATCATAGGTTCCTTGATATATTGCTTCTGGTATTCCATATTTATCGTCTGACGGAAACAACGAACCATTCACCGCAACAAACTTTGTTACATTAAATAGAAGTTTATTGAGCGTTGCAGGCACTATTCCAAGCGACCAAGCCACAACAAAAATTGTCTTGTACGCCTGTATTTCTTTTTGCAAATATTCAGACATATGAATATCTCTATAATCAAAGAAAACCAATAAATCATTTGCCCCAGCCTCTAGAATAACTGAATTTGAGGACATCCCCCATCCTGAATAAAAAACAATCAAACTATCAGATTGTGTTCTTTTTAACCAAGAATACTGCATTACTTGTCGCCTACTAAAGAATAAGCAGATAAAACTTCAAATACCTTTGCAAAATCTGCTTCTTCGAGCCTAGCATTCAGCGAAAATCTTATCCTAGAGCTTCCCTTAGCAACCGTTGGTGGTCTAACTGCAAAGGATAAAACTCCTACTTCTTCCAACTTTCTTGCTAGTTCTAAGGTGGTTTTGTTGTCTCCAATTATTATAGGAACTATTTGGCTATTCCCCATTGCCCGATATCCTAAACTCCTCAACTCATTTCTAAAATAATCTGACAAACTTAACAAATGCGCTCTTTTTTCTCCTAAATAAGGCACAACATTCTCAAGTAACCACTTGGTCCAAAGGATATTTACAGGAGGCAACGCAGTGGAAAAAACAAAAGAACGTGCTTTGTTTACCAAATATTCTTTAATCTGCTTATCACAAGCAACAAAGGCTCCAACCGAAGCTAATGCTTTACCAAACGTTCCAACGATAACATCAACCTTTTCCGACAACCCTAACTCAACACAGACGCCCTCACCTTGGGAGCCTCTTACTCCAAAAGCATGTGCTTCATCAACGAAAACTGACAAATTATATGTTTCCTTATATTCGACTATCTTCTTTAGGTCAGCAATATCTCCATCCATGCTAAAGATACTCTCTGTGATTATCCATGCGCTTTCAAAACTGCTACGGTGCTTCTCAAGAAGCTCTCTTAAGCTAGTCATATCGTTATGCTTGTACCTATAGAGCTTTGCTCCACTTAATAAAATTCCATCGATAATACTGGCATGAACCTGTTTATCTGCAAAAATAACATCATTCTTCCCAATAAGTGCAGGAATAATACCTGTATTCGCCTGAAATCCACTGCCAAAAACTAAAACTTCTTTACCTCTATAAAGTTTAGCAATCAACGATTCCAATTGTTCATTAAGTAAAAAGTTCCCTGACATCAATCTAGAGGCAGATGAAGAAAAAGGATATTGTGCTAAATCTACTTCCTGTAAAAACTTTTCCCTCAAGGATTTATCGCCTGCAATACCTAGATAATCATTAGATGAAAAATCCAACAACTTCTTATCGTTAATAGTTACGTGTTTTCCTTGCCTATCTGTAATGGCTCGAAGGCTTCTTTTCTGTTTAATTGATGATAAATATTCTAACTCTGACAGATAATCCATACCCTAAACTTCCTATGATTTTTAAATCATTTTACTATGTAGGCGCTGTTATGGGAAATAACCAAGCTTAGCTATCAAATATTCATGGATATCCTTAAAAGACCTTGTCCCTCCCATAGGCTCATCAAGACGTACATCTGTATAATTTGATACCAAATTTCTAAGAGTTTTCATTTTAATACCACTACTTAAAGCTTTCTGAATATAAGAAGTAAACTCAGGCATCAATAATTCAAACTCTTTTCTTTTAGTTGCCATTGCTGGTGGCAAGTTGTTATCGTTTAAATAATCGAGTAACGCCAAGCAAAAAAGTCCTATATTATCCCATTTCCTTTGTTCAGAGTACAAGGTTGCAATTATCTTCAGCTTCATTTGTTTTCTCCTTATAACTTTATCGGATAATTGTTTCTAAATTCTCAGCTTTCTTTGCATCCTCAAAGCATTTTCTCCATTAGGATAATATTGCTTTCTTAATCCGATAACCTCAAAGTTATGATTCTTATAAAAGTTAACAGCCTTTGAATTCTCTCTTACCTCTAAAAAAACACTTTCAATACCTTGGACTAACAGCTCTTTCATTAAAATATCTAACGCAGAACTTCCTATCTTTCTGGCTTGTTGTTCAGGCATCACTGCAATATTAATTATCTCTGCTTCTGGCGATAAAATATCTACTATAATGTAGCCAACTGAGGAATCATCTTCAGTAATCAAATATACATTTTTGTCGCTTTTTTGTATGGCATTACGCATATCTTCTTCATTCCAAGAAGACCCGATAGTCTCCTTGTGAAGGTCTACTAAAAAGGCTACATCCTTAGACTGAGCCTTTTGTAGTTTTATCACTTTTTTATATCAGCCTTTTTGGAAGGAGTTACGTTTACTGGATAAGAATAAATAGGTGCAACTTCATTTAATGAAGCCACCGGAAGACCTTTTGCGAGCAAAACTGCCTGAGAAGCATACGGTTTAACGGCTTTATAAATACCCATATTTAACTCAGGAATCTCATAAAGATCACCTATTACTAAAAACTCTTCCTTGATTTGTTGCAACTTCTTAAATAAATCTTCTTTTCTAATCGTATCACTTTCAATGATTTTATTAAGCTCTTGTCCGCCTCCATAAAACCCATAATTCGCTTCATCCTTACGAGACTCCATTGCAACTACTATTAACCCTCTATATTCTTTTTGCTGATATGCTAGTAATTCTAAAAAGTTAACCGTTTTAACTTTCTTCTCATCAATAAATGCTAATACTTTCACTACTGTTAAAGAATTCCTAATCCCACCATAACTACCAGGACCATTTACCACAACAAATTCCTCAACATCAGCAATATCCTTGCCAGCCAGAGCAAGAACTTTGTCGATAAGAAGTAGCAAATCATCTATCCGCTCTCTTCTTAAGTTAATTTCTGCTAATACCACATCATTTTCCATTACTGCTATACTTAAATCTCTAGTTACTGCGACAATTCCTAAACTAATCATTTATGGTTATCCTTCTTTCTCCATCTGCTAACTCAATATCAATACGAATAACTTTCTCAGGAAGAATTTCTTCGAAAAGTTCCGCCCACTCGATAAAAGTTATATCTTTATCATTAAAATACTGCTCAAGCCCTATCTCCAATAATTCATCAGAATGTTTTACTCTATAGAAATCAATATGGTTTACCTTCCATTTTCCGCTTTCGTATTCATTAACAATCGTAAAAGTAGGACTGTTTACATACTCATTTACACCTAATTCCTTACAAATAAGCTGAACCATGGTTGTTTTGCCAGCGCCAAGATCACCATTTAAGGTAACGATTGCGCCAGGAGTTAATGTTTTAGCAAGCTCCTTCGCTACAACCTTTGTTTCTTCTAAACTCTTCACCAAATAATTACTCACTTTCAAACCTGTCTACCTTCCTTAAGAGATCTAAATAATGTAGCAATATTGCTATCAAGAATAGGATGATAAGCTTCTGGAGCAATCTCGCTTAGTGGCTCAAGGACAAACACCCTTTCATGCATTAACGGATGAGGTATTGTCAAATCATCCTCTAAGACTATCTCTTTATCATAAAGCAAAATATCTATATCGATAGTTCTTCTGGAATATTTCCCTTTATCTGATCTGCCAAGTTGTCGTTCTATTTCTTCTGTACTTTTTAACAACTCATGGGGAGTATATGAAGTAAGAATTTTAAGCACCCCATTAACAAACACAGGGTCCTCTGGCTTATTTTCTGCTGAATACTCTATAAAACTAGAAACAGCTATTATGCTAATATTTGTATCCTTTTCCAGCTCAACCATTGTTTGATCTATATATCCGTACCTATCCCCTAAATTAGAGCCAATTCCTAAATAAACCTCATGTTTCATCTTTTCCCCACCACTTTCTGTATTGCTTTCGTCATAACTATTGTGTCTCTCATCTCTTTTACGTCATGCACTCTTAGAATACCTGCTCCATTCAATACCCCAATAGTGATAGTAGCGGCTGTTCCAAATGCTCTGTCCGTTATCCCCTTGCCTGTTACCTGCCCTATAAAATTCTTCCTAGATGTTCCTAACAGTACAGGGCAACCCAATCCCTTAAAAACTTCAAGTTCTCTTATTATTTGCAAATTCTGTTGAGTATCTTTACCAAAACCAATCCCTGGATCTATGATTATTTTTACTCTACTAATCCCAGCCTTCACGGCAGCTTCTATCCTACTATACAAAAATTGATAAATATCTGCAATTAGGTCTTCATACTTTGTTGAATTTTGCATAACATCTGGAGTATCTTTCGTGTGCATCAAACAAATAGGAACCCCATATCTAGCAACAACAGACAACATCTCCTTATCAAAAGTACCAGCACTTACATCGTTTATCATATCTGCACCTTTTTGAATTGCCAGCTCCGCAACAACGGCTTTATTGGTATCAACCGAAACTAAAACATCAGGCATCTCTTTCTTAATTGCTTCCAACACAGGAATAACTCTTGATAGCTCTTCCTCTACACTTACAAAACTACTCCCTGGTCTCGTAGATTCTCCACCAATATCAATTATCGTAGCGCCTTCTTCTACCATTTTCTTGGCATGACCAACTGCCTGCTCTATCCCGCTAAATTTTCCTCCATCACTAAAGCTATCTGGAGTAACATTAAGTATCCCCATTAGCACTGGCTCATTGAAAAGGTCAAACCCTCTTTTCCCAAAGTAGGTCAAATAAGAACCAACATCTTGCATAATAAACCCATCTGCTTTCATCCCTATATTATACAGACTTTTTAATAAATATTTACAGCCAAAGCTAAAACATTTATCTATCTCATAAAGCTAAACAAATAAACACTTAAACAAATAAACACTTATGATATAATTCATGTATGGAGCTTTCAATTGTTATACCTACTTATAAAGAAAAAGAAAATCTGCAAGAGCTTCTCCCAACCCTAAATAAAACTCTAACCAACTTTAAATTTGAGATTATTGTCGTCGACGATTTTTCTAACGATGGCACAGAAGAAATGGTAAAAAAACTTAATTTAAATTCGGTTGTTCTTCTTACAAGGAAAACCGAAAGAGGTCTTTCTTCTGCTGTACATGCTGGTGTTGTCAAAGCAAAAGGCGACATTATCTGTTTTATGGATGCTGATTTTTCTCATCCGCCAATAGCTTTAGCTGGAATGTACCAAATGGTAAAAAAAGAAGGATACGACTTAGTAGTTGGCAGTAGACTTGTCAAAGGTGGAGGCTCAAAAGACTGGCCATGGATACGTAGATTTATCTCTTGGGGCGCTAGACAATTAGCCAGACCACTAACTCCAATTAAAGACATTACCTCAGGATTCTTTATGTTCAAAAAAGAAGTATATCCTCAAAATAATTTAAATCTAGAAGGGTTTAAAATAGGACTAGAAGTTGCGGTAAAAGGAAATGCCAAGAAGTTCGGCGAATATCCTATTGTATTTGAAGACAGAAAATACGGTGAAAGCAAGCTAAGTGGCGGCGTTATGGCTTCTTACCTTAAACAGTTGGTTCAACTTTATAACTACAAGCTATTTAAAAAATAAACCTAACTCTACTATAAATCTCTTAACTCCTATTAATTGGTCATTGATAATTAGATTATTCACTTATACCCTTCCGTCTCAGCTTCGCTGAGCCACCTTCCCAATTTGGGAAGGCTTAAATGGCTCCCCGATTCGGGGAGCTGTCAGCCAAAGGCTGACTGAGGGGACCATTCATCCATTCATCTATTCCTCAATTCCTCCATTCACTGTTATAATAGAACCATGCAGATTAGAACCGAAGGACTTATTAAGAAATACGGCAAAAAAACTGCCGTAAATGACGTCTCCATCAGTGTTAATCAAGGTGAAATTGTTGGACTGCTTGGCCCAAATGGTGCTGGCAAAACAACAACTTTCTATATGATAACTGGCTTAATCAAACCTACTGCCGGTAAAATATTCATTGATGAAAAAAATATTTCTCACATGCCAATGTATAAAAGAGCCAGACTAGGCATAGGTTACTTACCACAAGAAGCCTCTATCTTTCGCAAACTTACTGTTGAAGAAAACGTCTTTATGCTTTGGGAGCTTTTGAACATAATACCTAAAAAACAATACGAAGAAACATTAGTTGGATTACTAAAAGAAATGAAAATAGAAAGACTTCGCAAAGAAAAAGCCTATGTGCTTTCAGGCGGAGAAAGAAGAAGAGTAGAAATAATGCGTGCATTAGCCACTAATCCTAAATTTATCCTACTTGATGAGCCTTTTGCAGGGATAGACCCAATGGCCATAGCAGATATCCAAGAAATAATCTTACATCTAAAAAATAAAGGCATTGGAATAATCATAACAGACCATAATGTTAGAGAAACACTTAAAATAACTGACCGCTCATATATCCTTCATGAAGGAAAAATTCTTACTGAGGGTGAATCTAAGTCGCTCGCTAAAAACGAAATCGCTAAAAAGTTCTACCTAGGACAAGACTTCAAAATCTAATGAAACGCCTAGACTCCTATATCTTTGGTCTACTCACAGAGACTTTTCTTTTTGGAGTCATTGCCTTTACTTCTATTTTCTCTGGTGTTGGAATAATCCCCAACTTAGTTAGAGAAGCCAGTACTTACGGGATATCATTCCCGGTTGCGATGTCTCTCTTTGTTGCCAGACTACCGCAAGTAATGGTTTATACCTTTCCGATGGCAATTCTACTTTCATCGCTTCAAGTCTTTAGCAACTTATCCAACAACAACGAGATTACAGCCTTCCGCTCAGCAGGTATAAGCCTAACTAGAATTGTAAGACCAGCGTTACTTTTTGGATTAGCAATCTCACTTCTTACCATGTTTTTTAGCGAATCCCTTGTACCCAAAGCAAATCTTTATGTTGAATATTCCATAGCCAAAGCAAAAAATGAATTCAGTCCAAAGATTAGAACCTCAGTTAATATTCCTCAATATGAAGACGGTCAACTTAAACGAACAGTTAACGCAAGCAAAATGTATAAAGACACAATGGAAGATGTTACTGTTACCGAATATGACAACGGATATTTAGAAAGAGTTGTGTTTGCTGAATCTGCAAATTTCCTTCCTGGAGAGGGATGGGTATTCAATACGGGAATCCTTTACATGTTCAACAAAAAATCTGACACCTTAACAAGAATTCTATTCAAACAAGAATTGATAAATTTAAAAGTAAGTCCTACTGATATAAATATTATTATAGAAAGAAGTAATGCAGATCAACTAAGCTTTATGCAACTTAAATCCCAAATAGAAAAGAAAGAAAAAGCAGGACAAGACACTCTCAAAATGAAAGTAGAACTATACGCTAAAACTGCGCTACCTTTTGCTTGCTTAATATTTATGTTGCTAGGTGCTCCTCTTGGACTTAACCCTCAAAGGAAAAGCAATGCTATTGGTGTTGGATTTAGCCTTCTAATTATCATGATGTATTACATGATAATGGCTTTAGGGGAATGGATGGGAATAATTAATCTACTGCCTCCAATAATGGCAGCTTGGTTACCTAACACTGTTATTGGACTACTCGGCATTTATCTGCTATTACAAAAAGCTAAAGAATAACACTAAAAGCTTTGCTTTTAGAAATCCAAAACTCAAATGTCAAAATCCCCCACTACGCTAAAGCTACGAGGGGCAGGCAAATAAATCATTAAATCTTAAAATTACAATAAATCCCCCTCTTTTTTGCTAAGCAAAAAAGTATCCCCCTTATTAAGGGGGAATTTATAGCTGCTCACAATTTAAGAATTTGTCATTTTCTGATTTATTTGTCATTTTGGTTTTGGAATTTGGATTTTTTGAAAGCGTTAGCTTTCAAATCTATACTTATAATTCCAATGAAAATCATATGTGCCTTGTAAAATAGCGGCAACATCTTCAACCAATACAGCTTCTTCATCAGTAGGAATCACAATAACTTTTACATTAGAATCAGGTGAGGAAATCAACGCTTCCCCATATTTAGAATTCACTAGTCTATTTTTGTCTTTATCTAACTTAACACCAATGTTTGCAAGAGTATCCATGGCTTTCTCTCTGATATAAGCATTATTCTCGCCAACACCTGCAGTAAAAACAATAGCATCCACTTTATTTAACCTAGCCATATAAGCACCAATATACTTATTTATCCTATGCACTTCCATAGACATACTAAGTTCTGCTCTTTTATCACCCTCAGCAATAGCTGCTGTGATATCTCTTCTGTCCGTATATTTACCAGTAATCCCTAAATGACCACTTTTTTTGTTCAATATCTGTATAGTATCTGCTGCTGTTATGTTTAACTTCTCAGACATATATCCAACTATTGCTGGATCGATATCCCCTGACCTTGTACCCATCATTGCCCCTTCTAAAGGCGTGAATCCCATTGAAGTATCAACTGATTTCCCATTCTCAATAGCAGTAAAACTAACTCCATTACCAATATGTAAAGTTATCAAATCTGATTTGTCGTTTGGAATACCAAGAAAACGAGACGCTCTTTTACTCACATATAAATGAGAAGAACCATGGAACCCATATCTTCTTATCCCATACTGCTCATACCATTCATAAGGAACGGGATACATATAAGCTTCAGGCGGAAGCGTCTGATGAAATGCTGTATCAAAAATAGCTACCTGAGGAACTCCTGGCATTATCTCCATTGCTGACTCTATTCCTACAATATTTGGTGGATTATGCAATGGAGCCAACTGAGCAACATCTTTTATTACCTTTAACACTTCATCTGTAACTAAAACTGACTTATTGAACTTATCGCCACCGTGAACCACCCTATGACCAACTGCATTGATGTCCTTAATGCTGCCTATTACTTTTTCTTCACCTTGGGCAAGCCCAAGCAACATATTTTCAATTGCCTCTTTATGCGAGCAGTAACCGCCTTCTTGGCCAATTCTTTCTAGATTACCTTTTGTTATTAAGGAATTATTATCCCAGTCATACAACGCGTATTTTACTGAAGAACTACCACAGTTTAAAACTAGTATTATCATTTACTCAACTTGCAGGATTGTTATTGCAGTTACATAAACAATATCATCCACGCTACAGCCTCTACTTAAATCATTTATCGGTTTTTTTGACCCTTGAATTATAGGTCCAATAGCAACTGCCCCTGCTAGCCTCTCAGTCAGTTTGTAGCCAATATTTCCAGCTTGAAGGTCTGGGAATATTAAACAATTAGCCTTGCCTGCGACTTTACTGTCTGGAGCTTTCTTTGCAGCTATAGCGGGAACAATGGCAGCATCTAACTGGAACTCACCATCAACAATAAGGTCTGGTCTGTTAGTTTTAACTATTTCCGTTGCATTAATCACTTTATCAACCAACTCGTGCTTTGCGCTACCCTTGGTTGAAAAAGAAAGCATTCCAACTACTGGTTCCATACCCATTAATTGCTTAAAAGATGTAGCAGTGTCTATCGCAATACTTGCTAACTCTTCTGTGTTTGGATTTGGGTTAACCCCACAATCAGCAAAAAATAACGTCCCATTAACACCAAACTCTTCTTTTGGTGTAACCATAACAAAGAAACTAGAAATAAGTTTGCTTTCTGGCTTTATGCCAACACAATAAACGATAGATCTGATGGTTTCTCCTGTTGTACAAGCTGCACCACAGACCATTCCATCTGCCACTCCTATTTCTACTAATAATGCTCCAAAATAATGAGTCTTACTAACAACCTCTTCTCTGGCCTTATCAATTGTCATTCCTTTATGCTTTCTCTTCTCATAAAGTATGGCTGACAATTTATCTGTCATTTCTGTATCTTGTGCAGAATCGTAAATGGTTACATTTGATAGTTCATATTCAGAAAATTTAGTTTGAAGGATTGCTCTATCACCTACTAATATTATATGAGAAAGCTCTAATTCTATTATTTTCTTAGTTGCCTGTATAATCCTATCATCTGAAGTTTCAGGTAAAACTATCTTTAATTTCTTTGCTTTAGCTTTATTTATAAAATCTTGTAATAATTGCATACCTCAAAAATCCTACTATGTTAATTATCGTAAGTCAATTTACCAAAATTAAAAAATATATGTAATTAACTAAATGTATTGCTTACAAAATAAACGCACCCTCTAAATGATCAATAACATTCCCTGATTCTATTATCAAAACATCAAACTGAACTGACACATTATCCAGATTATTCTCCATTACATACCTTTTTGCTGTTGTTATTATCTTATGTTGCTTAGAAGAACTCACCGCCTGATAAGGAGTTGTTATGCTATTCTTCTTATAGTTTTTAACCTCAACAAAAACAACTGTTTCTCCTTTTTTGCAGATTAAATCTATCTCTCCAAAATAAGAATGATAATTCCTAGCCAATATCTGATATCCTAATGACATCAAATACTTCTCTGCAACTTGCTCACCTTTAGCACCTTTATAAACACTCATACCTAAATTATATGCAACTCCAGAATAATTTCCACGATAATTTAATATGAAACACAAACTAATAGCTATTTCTTTGCCTAAACAACAAAAATGGATAAAAGAGTGGGAAGAAATGATTGGCAACTATCCACATCGAGTACTATTCTATAGAAACACTGAACTAAAATATGTATCTAAAGAAAAAGAACTCTCCTATTTAGAAAAACTAAAAGAAATTGAAACAATGATGGACGCTCCATCGCCAGCAAATATAATAAAACTAATTACTGATGAGAATTTCCTTATAAGAAAATTGCCAGGTTTATCATACAGTAATGGATATTATACTGAAAACCATATGGCTCAATTCGAACTTATCTGTCTAATTAAAAACATAAAAGCTTGCTGGAATCAACTAACCCAAGAACAAATTGAACTGTTAACCTCTTTTTTAATAAAAAAAACTAATGATACGTTATTCTCTAACGCTGCTTGCTTCACTATCTCACTGAAACAAACTATTGATGGTCTAATAGAATTTCAACCACAACTTAAGGAAAAATTTATAGACATTATAACAAAGAGAAAAAACCATTATGCTAACAATCCAAGTGAGTAAATATTAAAATAAAGACAATTGTTCAGAAGTATTAAACGACCTTCTATGAATCTTACATAGTCCAACCGCTCTAATACCAAGATAATGTTGCTTAGTGCCATAGCCTTTATGCTGTTCAAATCCATATTCACTATAAACTTTACTATATCCACGCATAATTCTATCTCGTGTTACTTTTGCAACAATTGATGCAGCAGAAATAAGAGGGACTTTATCGTCTCCTTTAATAATAGCTTTTTGAGATTGTTCAAACCCTGGGATAACTTTATCGCCATCTATCAAAACTCTTCTTAAGGGTAATCCTAAACGCAACACTGACTTTTTCATCGCTACAAAAGTTGCTTGAAGTATGTTTATTCTATCAATAACATCATGATGAACTACCCCAACTGCTACCGCAAAAGACTCAGTAACTATCTGCTGATAGATTTGCTCTCGTTGTGCTGGACTTAATTTTTTTGAATCTTTAAAAGCTGAAATATCTTGGTTCTTAGAAAAAATTACTGCAGCTGCCACCACTGGACCTGCTAAAGCACCTCTGCCTGCTTCGTCTACACCAACAGTATAGTTCATTCGTTCACTAGTTCAATGGTTCATTGGTTACAAAAACACTTATCAAATAGTGACTAAACAAACTTTTTCATAACTAAAACACCATTATGACCACCAAAACCAAATGAATCAGAAAGAGCAACTTTAACTTCTGCCTTCCTTGCTACATTAGGAACATAGTCAAGATCTAAACCTAACTCAGTATCTGGAGTATCATAATTAATTGTTGGAGGAACCATTCCAGTTTCTATAGCCTTTGCAATAAAAACTGCCTCTATCGCACCAGCTGCACCTAATAGGTGACCAGTCATAGATTTAGTTGAACTAACCATTACTTTGTAAGCATGTTCACCAAATACAGATTTAATAGCATTAGTTTCTTGCTGATCATTAAGCTTTGTTGATGTTCCATGAGCATTAATATAATCAACATCTTCTGGTTCTAACCCAGCATCTTTAAGCGCCATTTTCATCGCTCTGGCAGCACCATTACCGTCTTCTGGAGGAGCTGTTAAGTGATAAGCATCACCTGAAAGACCAAACCCAACAAGCTCTGCATATATCTTCGCACCTCTTGCCTGAGCATGCTCTAACTCTTCTAATATCAACATCCCCGCGCCTTCACCCATTACAAATCCATCTCTATCATTATCAAAAGGACGACTTGCTTTCTCTGGAGCATCATTTCTAGTAGATAGCGACTTTGCAGCACAGAAACCTGCCATCCCTAAAGGAGTCACTGCAGCTTCTGATCCACCAGCAATCATAGCAACTGCCTGACCATCTTGAATAAACTTATAACTATCACCAATTGAATGTGTTCCTGATGCACAGGCAGTAGTTACACAAAAATTTGGTCCCTTAGCTCCTGTTTCAATACTAACAATTCCAGCGGCCATATCATTAATCATCATAGGAACAGTAAAAGGAGATACTTTTCTTACTCCTCTTTCATGCAAAGCTATAGCATTCTCAGCCATTACATCAATCCCACCAACACCAGAACCTATACCCACGCCTATCATGTCAGCTTCCGCTTGCACATCAATACCTGAGTCCTTTATTGCTTCTTTAGATGCAGCTAATGCGTATTGTATAAACATAGACATTCTTCTAGCATCTTTTGCATTCATACCAAAATCTTCTGGATTAAACCCTTTTACTGTGCCTGCTATTCTTGTAGGAAAATCATTGAATCCTTCATCTGCAAGATAAACAACTCCACTCTTACCAGCTAGTAAATTATCCCAAGTTGTTTTTGTGTCATTACCTAATGGCGTTATCAATCCCAAACCTGTTACAACAACTCTTTTCTTCGTCATGCTACTTCCTCCGAACAATTTTTGATTTCTCTTAATAAATTCTGAATTATAACTTTTACAGGAAGAATATCTTTAATTTCATTAAATCTGGCTCCAGCAAAAACTATACCATTCTCAACATCACCTTTTTGTGATCTGATTAAAGACTCAATTATGCAAAACCTTCTACTACAAGATTTTAAGCAAAGATGAGTACAGCGATCCTTAATCTCCCCCGCTTCTACTCTATCAATGTACGCATTTGGAATAGCTCTTCCAGGATAACCTACAGGACTCAAAAACTTAACAGTTTCTCTATCGCCATACTTAATATACATTTCCTTAAATTTTCTATCTGCATTACATTCATCACTCATCACAAATCTTGTTGCCATCTGAACACCACTGGCACCCATTTTCATAACTTCACAGATGTCTTTGCCATACAAAACTCCGCCTGCAGCTATGACTGGTATTTCTCCATTTATTTCATCTATCACTTCTTTAAGTATTTCTTTCATTGGTCTATCAGTTCCCAAGTGACCACCAGCCTCTGTTCCTTCAACAACAACAGCATCTGCGCCTAGCTTTAAAGATAACTTAGCTGCTTTAGCTGAAGATACAACTGGTACTATTGCAACCTTTTTCCCACTTTCTTTTACTATCTTAAAAACTTCTTTGGAAAACCCAGCGCCAACCACAATAAGGTCAACGGAAGCCGATAACGCGGTCCTTACTAAATCCAAACACTCTGTAGCGGCGATCATTATATTAACGCCAACTAACCCTTTTCCTCCGGACTTTGCTCTGGCTATTTTAACTTCATTTATTAATTCGTCTTGCTCCATGCCTGATGCGGCAATAAGCCCTATGGCGTTCTCAGCTGCTACTGCTCCTGCTAAGTTGCCGGTTGATATTCTTATGGCCATCCCTCCCTGAATTATCGGAAGTACCGGCTCAAAATCTCTTATTTTTAATAATTTTAATTCCATTTTTATCATCTCATAACGTTTCCCAGAACAATTGTTAACCAATCATTCTAGGAAACAAATTTTATTTTTAAAGTTTACCTTTAATGTATTTTACTGTATCTGCTACTGATTTAAGACCTTCTGCATCTTCATCAGAAATCTCTGTTCCAAACTCTTCTTCAAGAGCCATTAATAATTCTACGCTGTCTAACGAATCAGCTCCTAGATCTTCGACAAATGAAGCCGTTTTTGTAACTTCACTTTCGTTAACTCCTAGCTGTTCAACAACAACTGCTTTAACTTTTTCATAAATTTCTTGTTCATTCATTTTGTTCACCTCCTTATTATTTAAAAAACTAACTCATTACTAGACCGCCATCAACATTGATGACTTGTCCAGTTATGTAATTTGCATCAGCAGAACTCAAAAAAGCAACTGCCTTTGCAACATCCTCAGGAGTACCAAATGTACCTGTAGGAATATTACTTACGAAATAATTAACAACTTCCTGAGAAAGTTTCTTAGTCATATCTGTATCAATAAATCCAGGAGCAACTGCGTTCGCCTGAATATTCTTTTTAGCAAACTCTCTAGCAATAGTCTTAGTAAGGCCAATAACTCCTGCTTTAGCAGCTGCATAGTTAGCCTGACCTGGATTACCCATTTGGCCAACAACAGATGCGATATTAACTATCTTGCCTGATTTTGCCTTCATCATAGGTCTAACAACTGCCTTACACATATTATAAACACCTGTAAGATTAATACTGATAACAGCATCCCATTCTTCATGCTTCATACGTAACATTAAGTTGTCTCTTGTTATTCCAGCATTATTAATAAGAATATCTACAGCTCCTAATTTCTCAATTACATCTTCTATAGATTTCTCAGCACTTGCTTCGTCTGCTACATTACACATAATCTCGATGGTTCTTACTCCGTATTTATCTGCAATCTCCTTAGGTGTCTCGCTACTAGCCATATCCAATATTGCTATATCTGCACCTCTTGAAGCTAACTCCATTGCTATTGCTTTACCAATACCTCTGGCTCCACCTGTAACTACTGCGACTTTTCCTTTAAGACTCATATTCCCTCCTCTGTTACTCTATACTTCGACAAGCTCAGCATAAATTATACTTCGGCTTGCTCCTCAGTATATTTTAGCAAATCATCGTTATTATCAATAGATAAAAATTCAACATCTTTTGCTATTCTTTTACTAATACCAGCAAGTACCTTACCGGAACCGCATTCTACAAAGGTTTCAACGCTTTGTAAAACCATTTTTTCCACTGACTGCATCCAATATACTGAAGAATACAACTGCTTAACCAACTTGCTCTTAAATTGACCTTTATCTGTTGTCACTTCTGCATCTATGTTTGTAATCACGGGAATCTGTGCATCATTAAATTGCATGCCATCTAAAAACTTTGCAAAATCATCAGCCATAGGTCTCATTAAAGAAGAATGGAAAGGACCACTTACATTTAGCTCTATTACTCTTTTTGCCCCCGCATTTTGTAATGGCTCGAAACATTTTAAGACGTTCTCTTTTTTACCTGAAATAATTATTTGTGCTGAATTATTATAATTTGCTACTTCTACAGCATGAATTTTAACTATCTCTTCAATTTTGTCAGGTTCAAGCCCCATTACTGCTGCCATTGTACCTACACCTGCAGGAACTGCCTTATTCATCATCTCTCCACGTTTCTTAACCAAGGTAAGTCCTGTACGAAAATCAAACACGCCTGCGCAATAAAGAGCTGAATATTCTCCAAGACTATGACCAGCTACCACTTGTGGAAACTTGCCTTCTTTCTTAAGAATATCTATCACTAAAGCAGACGCAATAAATAATGCTGGCTGAGTATTATAAGTAACACTTAAATCCTCAATAGAACCTTCAAACATAAGATCTAAAAAAGACTCACCACAGATTTCTTTAATGGTTGCTATCTTATCTGCAAAAAAAGACTCATTCGCCTCAAGGATAGCTTTACCCATCCCTACGAACTGCGAACCCTGTCCAGGAAAAATAAAAGCTGTTTTCATGCTTTTACTTCTTAAGCGCCTTTATTTGAGACGTAAGCTCTGGAACTATTTCATGCAAATCACCAACAACTCCAATATCAGCAACATCAAAAATATTTGCTTGAGGGTCTTTGTTGATTGCAATAATAAAATCAGAACTCTGCATCCCTGCAAGATGTTGAATCGCTCCGGAAATACCACAAGCAATATATACCTTTGGACAAACTGTTTTACCTGTCTGACCAACCTGATGGAAATGAGCAATCCAACCAGCATCCACAGTTGCACGTGATGCACCAACTGCAGCACCTAATTCTTTAGCTAATCCCTGAATTATAGAAAACTTCTCAGGTGAACCAATCCCTCTACCACCAGAAACTATAAATTCTGCCTCACAAAGGTCAACAGCATCCATCTCTTCCTTTGTTTCTTCTAATAATCTCATTCTATCTTTAACTTTTGAAAGATCTACTTTCACTGCTACTCTTTCACCTTTTTCTTTATCGCCAAGAATATTCTTTTTGAAAACATTTGGTCTTACAGTAGACATCTGTGGACGATGATTAGGACAAAGAATTGTTGCCATAACATTGCCACCAAAAGCTGGTCTTGTTTGCAATAAAAGCATTTGTTCTGTATCAAAATCTAGCTCAGTACAATCAGCGGTTAATCCACCATAAACCATTACAGCTATTGTTGGAGCTAAACTTCTTCCAACACTAGTAGCTCCGTATAAAACTATCTCTGGCTTATGTGCAGTTATAAGATCAGCTACAACCTTTGCATAATAGTCATTTTGATAATAACCAAGCTTAGGATCAACTGCTGAATAAACCTTCTTAGCTCCATAATTATATAGAATCTGTAAAAGATTACTGTCATCTGAAGACAACAAAACAGCACACAGAGTATAGCCTGATTTAGCAGCTAATATCTGTCCTTCACTTAACAACTCTAAAGTTGCAAGGCCAATAACGCCTTCTCTTTGTTCTGCGAAAATCCAAATCTCTTTATTGCTCATATTAGTTTCCTCTCCTTAAGCTTTCCTAACAATTCCTTTACGGACTGTTTTGGATCTTCATTCTGGATAGTCTCTCTATTAGTTTTAATAGGAGGAGAAAATACCTTCTTAACAATAGTAGGAGAACCCTTAAGTCCAATCTTAGCTTCTTCAGCTCCAAGATCATCAGCTCCCCAAGTAATAATAGTCGCGCTTTTCGCTCTCATCTTACCCTTTAGCGATGGCAGTCTCATAGTATTCGCTTCTTTTACAACTGTAAAAGCAGCCTTACCATCAACTTCCCAAAGCTGGTAACCTTCTTCTGTAACTCTCTTAACCTTAAACCCTGTATCTGTCTTTTCTGCTTCTTTAACATAAGTAATAACTGGAATATCCATAAAATAAGCTACCCCAGGACCAACTTGTGCTGTGTCACCATCAATGGCTTGTTTGCCGAAAAGAACTACATCAAAATCTCCAGCTTTCTGTACTGCAAGACTTAATGTATAAGAAGTAGCCCAAGTATCAGAACCTGCAAATTTTCTATCTGTTACAAGAATAGCTTCATCGGCACCAACTGAAATACACTCTCTTAATGCTTCTTCTGCTTGTGGTGGACCCATTGTTATAACGGTTACTTTTCCACCATATTTATCTTTAAGCTGTAAACCAAGCTCTATTGCGTTCTCATCAAAAGGATTGATAACGCTAGGCACTCCGGCTCTATTTAAACGATTTGTTTCTCTATCAATAGTCACCTTGTCAGAATCAGGGACCTGTTTAATACAAACTGCAATATTCATAAATACCTCCTATAACTACTTCTTGTCTTGTTTTGCACTCTTCTTGATAGCATCCAAAGCAATAACATTCCTTTGGATTTCATTTGTGCCTTCATATATCTGAAGTATCTTGGCGTCTCTGAACATTTTTTCAACAGGATACTCTCTCATGTAGCCATATCCGCCAAATATCTGTAACGCTTCATTTGCAACCTTATTGGCAACATCTGTAGCATATAGTTTACACATAGCAGATTCCATAGAAAAATCTTTAATATGAGCATCTATCGTTCTTGCTGTTTGATATAACAAACATCTTGCAGCTTCAATCTCAGTTGCCATGTTTGCAATCTTATGTTGATTTGCTTGGAAAGCTGATATTGGCTTACCAAACTGTACTCTTTCTCTTGAATACTTAACAGCAGCTTCCATAGCTCCTTGCGCTAAACCAACGCCCTGAGCAGCAATCCCTGGTCTGGAATGGTCAAGATTCTTCATCGCAACGATGAATCCCATGCCTTCTTTACCTAATAGGTTTGCTTTAGGAACCTTACAATCTTGGAAAACAAGCTCTCTTGTTGCTGAAGCACGGATACCTAATTTGTCTTCTTTCTTTCCGAAAGTAAAACCTTCTGTACCTTTTTCAACAATAAAAGCAGAAGCTCCTCTAGCTCCTTTAGCTTTATCTGTCATAGCAATAACAGTATAAGTCTCTGCTTCTCCACCATTAGTAATCCATTGTTTTGTACCATTTAATATATAATAATCACCTTTAAGTTCTGCTGTAGTTTGAACACCACCAGCATCTGAACCAGCATTAGCTTCAGTTAGCCCGAAAGCAGCTTGTTTTATTCCTGCTGCAATAGGCGGAAGATATTTCATCTTTTGTTCTTCAGTTCCAAAAGCAAGTACAGGGTAAATTCCCAAAGCGTTAGCTGCGAAAGATACCGATACTCCAATACAACCTCTACTAAACTCTTCTACTGCTAGAATAAAATCCATTACTCCGCCACCGAATCCTCCGTAGGCTTCTGGAATATAAAGACCATAAAGACCTGCATCAGCAATTATCTTTAGAATCTCTGTTGGGAAAATTTCCTCTTGATCTAATCTCGCTCTATTTGGGATGATATGTTCTTCGGTTATCTTCCTAGATAACTCCACTATCATTTTTTGCTCATCGGTTAAAAAATATTCCACTTGTCGCCTCCTGTTTTTTGTATAATTTTTATATCCACTTTATAACATTTGCTCCGTAAGTAAGACCAGCACCAAATCCTACAGTAATCACGATATCACCTTTTTTAAGGAGATTTTTGCTCATGGCTTCAGTGATTGCTATTGGGATAGATGCGCTAGAGGTATTACCATACCGGTCAATATTAACATACACTTGTTCATCAGACAAACCTAACTTCTCCTGAGCGAAATCGATCATTCGTTTGTTAGCCTGATGAGGGATCAAGAAGGTAACGTCCTCCTTAGTAAGCCCTGCTCTTTCCAGCGCCTCGTCCATCATTTGTACGATAATATTTACAGCAAATTTATAAATAGCCTTGCCGTCCATCTGAATATATCTTAATGGACTATCAAGGTTATCTTTATCAAGAGATTCCTTAGATCCGCCTAACGGCACTATCAATTTATCATAACCCTGTCCTTTAGCTCCAATATTGGAAGCCAATAAGCCATATCCTTCTTCTACCTTACCAATTACTACAGCTCCAGCTCCATCACCAAACAAAACAACAGTAGATCTGTCCGTCCAATCACAATACTTACTCAAAGTATCAGCACCAATAACAAGTGCGTTCTTATAAATACCAGAATGCATCATATTAACAGCCACATCCAAAGCACAAATAAAACCAGTACAAGCAGCACTAATATCAAAAGCTGCAACTTTCTCTATATCTAATCCTTTTTGAACCAAACAGGCAGTTGATGGAAATAATTGATAATCTGGAGTTGTTGTTGCAACAACAATTAAATCAATATCTTCTTTGTCGATACCTGCGTCTTTAATTGCTTTTTCTGCTGCCTCTATTGATAAAGAAGCTGTTGTTTCCTCTTCACAAATAAAACGTTGCCTGATACCTGTTCTAGAGGTGATCCATTCATCATTGGTTTCTAATCCAAGCGCTTGGAAATCATCATTTTTCATTTTCTTTTTAGGAATAGCAGAACCTGAACCGATTATCCCGAAACTACTTTTTTGCATTCGTTTCTTTTTCCACAGGAATTTCAATATCTTCTGATAATATCATTGCAATATCATCAACTATTTGTTCTCTTACCATAATCGCTGCTTCTCTTATAGCATTCTTCAATGCCTTTGGACTTGCAGAACCATGCGCTTTAATTACTGGTTTTTTAACACCTAACAAAAGTGTTCCACCAAATTCATCATAATCAAACTTTTTTTTAATCTTTTTTAGAGCAGGCAACATAAATATTGCACCAAACATTGCCATTAAACTTTTACTAATAGTGCCTTTTATCATTTTAAAAATTGTTGAAATAAGTCCTTCCCCAAGTTTAAGAACTACATTACCAACGAAGCCATCACAAACAACGACATCCGTATTGCCTGCAAGTAAATGAGAAGGCTCTAAATTGCCTACAAAATTAATAGTTTTATCCTGCTTTAACAGCTGATAAGTTTCAGTAGTTAATTCATTACCTTTATATTCTTCTTCCCCAATATTAAACAAACGAACTTCTGGTTTCTCTATTCCAAATCTATGCTGTGAATATACCGAACCCATTTTAGCAAACTGAACTAAGTGCCTTGTCTTACAATCAACATTTGCACCAAGGTCTAATACTACAATTGGCCTCTTCATGGTTGGGAGAATCGCAACAATCGCTGGGCGGTCTACATTCTTAATTCTACCTATTTTAAAAATAGAAGCAGCAAGCACTGCACCAGTATTACCTGCAGAAACCAAAGCATCAACTTTATTTTCTTTTAAAAGGTTAATCGCTACCATTAAAGAAGAACCTTCTTTTTTTATAGCTTGCGTAGGAAGTTCACTCATTAATATACGTTCTTTAGCATCAACAACCGTTATTCTTTTTGGCGAACCAAGTTTTTTTAGTTCTTCATTCAAAATTGTTTCGTCGCCAACAAGGACTACTTCAACGTCTGAATCATTTTTTACAGCAGCTATTGCACCCATAATTTCATTCTTAGGAGCAAAATCTCCACCCATTGCGTCTAGTGCTATTTTCATAGGGAATATTCTCTATTTAATTGGTAACTACAGGTTGTTTCTTTAATATCTGACGTCCTTGATACATACCACAGGCAGTGCAAACATGATAAGGTCTAACCTCTACTTGGCAATTTGGACAAATAGAAATCTCAGGCATTGTCACTTTCCAATGTGCACGACGCTGATCTCTTTTTGCTTTAGTTGTCTTCTTCTTTGGTACAGCCATTACAGTCCTCCGTCTTCTTTTTTAACTTAGCCAAAACAGCGAGTCTTGGATCTATTGTTTTTTTCTTCTCTTGTTCTTGAACCTGACAATTTATATCACACTTCGGAGCTATTGGCAAATTCAAAATAATAATCTCTCTGATCATTTCAGTAAAATCTAATGATAAATTACCGTCATAAGTAAAGAAAATATCTTCGTCCTGAACCTCATGCTCCTTATCAACAGGAAAAACTTTCTCTGTTTCTGAAACAAATCTTTCTTCAAATTCAAAAGAACGTTCCTCTTCAAATTGTTTTACGCATATTCCACAAACCATAGAAATTACTGTTGAGATTTCACCAGTAACTACAATGCCCATTCCTGTATTCACCATATTTGCAGTTAATGTCACCGGAGACTTAACTTCAGCTTCATCACCTACATCAATAACTATGCTCTCAGTAAGCGATATCTCTTCTCTCGCCCCTACATCTGCCAACAATTGTGTAACATCAATTTTCATAAGGACTATATTATCTTAGACTTCTACACATTTGTCAGCTCCTAATCGCCGAAGATATCATTATTTATTAATTTAGTTTTGACAGTAAGAAATTAATTCGCATATAATTGAGTAGACTACAATAAACAAGCACCAAGGCAACGGGAAAATCACACCTCATATTGATTCCCGAAGCATAAAAGATCTAAGACTTGGAGACAATACATGATTAAACACTACAAGTTCAATAACAATAGAGTTGTAAGTTGCCCAGAAGATGAATATAGCATCAGGCTTTTTATAGCACCAGACGAAGATGAGATTTCATTACTTAGAACAGAATATGAAATTGATGAACATACTCTTAGCTCAGCTACTGACCCTGAGGAAGAACCTCGTTTTGAACTTCAGGAAGATCATTCCATTATTGTCTGGAAGTGTCCTAGAAGCTTCAAACTTAAAGGATCATCAAAATTTGACGTAATGTCCATGGCTGTTTTTGTTTTCAAAGACAAAATGGAATTTATCGTTTCTGAGGACACTAACCTATTCAACAATAAAATTATGACAAACATCTCAACTCAATGGGATTTCCTTTTACTAGTTCTTTCAAAAACAATTGGTAATTTCCAAAGCCACCTAAAAACTATCAATATGGTTTCTAAAGAAATCAAAGAAAAAGTAAATACATCCTTAGACAATAAATACTTACTTCAAATGTTTGATTTAGGTGAAAGTTTGATTTACTACTACAACGCAATTAGTTCAAACGGTGCTGTTTTAGAAAAAATTAGACACAATTCCAGGAAAATAGGATTTTCTGCTGACGAAATTGAAGTCATAAGCGATGTTCAGGTTGATAACAACCAATGCTGTAAACAAGCTGAAATATTATCCAGCATTCTTGCAGGACTAATGGATGCCAGGGGAACAGTAGTAAACAATAATGCAAATAATCTACTTCGCAAATTAACACTTATAAATACAATCTTTTTACCACTAAACTTATTGGCAAGTATGGGTGGGATGTCAGAATATACAGCATTCACGAGCAACATAGGATGGAAGCTTGCATACTTCCTTTTTGTCATCTTTATGGTTATTGTTGGACTATCTTTCTTCTTCCTACTTGAACATCCAAAATTTAAATTTAAACTCAAACCACGCAAACGCCGTCGAAGAGTTACAAAAACTTAACACGCCCCCTAACCCCCTCTCAAGTGGGGGAATAAAACTCGCTCAAACATTGCTCGGGACAATTAAATTCTTTTTTTCAAATTGAGTGCGGAACCTGAGCAAGATGACTTTGTAGAAATTTTTTGAGAATGCCCACCTACGTAAAAAGTCTAAAATCTTTTCCAGTCAACCAATGGGTTCGATAAAAATTACCCAAAAGTCACGCAGCGAATTGGAGCACTCTTGATTTTTGGTTACTTTTGATCAAGCAAAAGTAACAAAGGTTATTGGAGTTTGTTAAACTCTTCCACATCTTTAATTAAAGAATCCTTCTGTAACTGAAGATTCTTTTTCTTAATAGAAATCATCTCTATATAATACGCAGAAATAATAATTAACCCCATCATAACAGCAAGTAGCAAAACTGAAATAAAACCTTTTTTTCTCATGCTAACTGCCTTAATCTCTCATACAAAATCACAGCGACGCTTACGCTTAAATTCAAGGAATCGTTCTGGCCAAGCATAGGAACCGAGACGTTAATATCTGCTTTCTTTTTCCAAAAGGAAGATACTCCTTCATGTTCGCTTCCCACAACTAGCGCTAACTTTTCTGCTAAATTTTCCTGATGATAAACAGTTGATGCTTCAGGAGTCGCCACTATAACTTTAATCCCTGATTCTTTTAACTGCTTATAAGTCTCCTCTGAAGATAAAGTCACAAATGGAACACTAAAAAAAGTACCCACGCTATTCCTAATAACATTTGGATTATAAATATCTGTTTGTTGTTCATTGAAAACTATTGCATCAACACCAGCTCCATCAGCAATCCTAAACAATGCACCAATGTTGCCAGGCTTTTCTATGTCCTCACAAACAAGCACACACTTGGCATCGCGTAGTTTAATCTCTATACCTTTCTTCTTAAAAACACCAATAATTGTTTCAGTCTTTTCCCTATAACCTATCTTCTCAAACATTTCATTACTAATAATAAATTTAGCTACATTCTCTCTAAATACTGCTAGCTTTTCTTCTGTTCCCCAAAGTTCTAAGCAAATAAATCCGTTTTTTAAGGCTAGACTAATTTCTTTCTCACCTTCAACTAAAAAACTATTAGTCTCGTCTCGATGCTTTTTTTCTCTAAGTTTCCCGAGATTCTTGAATTTAGGATTCTGAGTGCTAGTTATCTTTTCCATACCTTAATAGTAAATAGTTAATCGTAAATCGTAAATAGTGAATAGAAGAAGAAACGATTTTTCAAATAAACAGATAAACAATTAAACAGTAATGTATCTTTTGTGGGACAAATTCTATTTAATATCGATAATTTAATATGAAGAAAAAAATAATAGGAATACATGAACTAGCTATCGTTGATGGCCTTAGCGCTATCTCTAAAAACCCAAGCCAAGCACCTGAAATTGTTGCAAGGTTAATTAGCAGAAACCCCGAACACACTAGAACCATAGTTTCTCAAGCAACTATGCTTGCACCGCAATATATCTTAGATATTGTACGTAAAGCCACCAAGGCTTATCCTGAACTAAGTGCCGACATAGTTTATGGGGCAGTTAGTATAGGTAGACATATAGACCAAAACTTCCACATCTCTATCGTTATTGTAGCTACCGAGTCAAGCATTTTTCATTTCGGCAAAATTATCGCAGCCGCTAATGAAGCAAGAGGATTACATCGAAATTTAAATGAAATATAAAATTATAGGAATATCTGAACAAAATATCTTATTTCGTGATATCTTGAAAATTTTGATAAACAACAAACTAACACCTGATATTGCGAAAGCTGCAGTAGTTGATGTTGTAATAAGAGCAATAGAAAGAAATCCAAAAAACACTAGAGCCATCGTTGAATATGCATGCAAAACCGCTCATGAAAGCTGTATTATCCCAATTGTAAGGGAAGCCTGTAAAACTTTCCCTGAATTAAGTCCTGATATAGCTTTTGGCGCTGTTAAAGCAGGAAAACTTATAAATCCAACTATCCACCAAGATATTTTTTGGGTAGCCCCTAGTTTTGATACAACCAGGTTTTATTTAAGAGAAATTCTTGCAGCTATAACTGAAGCTAGAAATTTACCTAGAAATTAACTTTAAACCTCTTCAGTCTTAAAGCATTCAGCACAACGGATACAGATGAAAAAGCCATTGCTCCCGCGGAAAAAGCAGGACTAAGAAACCCAAACGCAGCTAACGGAATTCCAACAGTATTATAAATAAACGCCCAAAACAAATTTTGCTTGATGTTTTTTAATGTTGCACGAGAAAGCTCTATTGCCGCAACAGCCTTTTGCAAATCACCTTTTACAAGCACCAAATCACCAGTCTCTATCGCAACATCAGTTCCTGTGCCCATAGCAATGCCTACATCTGCTTTTGCAATTGCAGGGCTATCATTTATGCCGTCACCCGCCATAGCGACAAAATAGCCCTGTTTTTGCAAGTCAGCAATAATAGCTGCTTTCTTGTCTGGTGTGATTCCGCTATGTACTTCATCAATACCAACCTCTTTGGCTATGGCATTGGCTACTTTTTCATTATCACCTGTTATCATAATGGTCTTTATTTTACGTTTATGTAAGAGCCTAATTGCATTTCTTGAACTTTCTTTGATTCCATCCTGAACGCCGTATAAAGCAATAACGCTTTTCTCGTCAGCCAAACAAAGCACAGTGTATCCCTTGTCATACATTTTATTGATTTGTTCTTTGCTGAGTGAGTTATGTAACCCTAATTGCTCCATGTATTTACTATTTCCAATGTAGTATTTCTTGCCTACTATTTGTCCATTTAATCCAAACCCTGTTTGCGAGGAAAAGTCTTTTACTTCCGACTCTCTATTCTTAACTCCCAATGTTTTGGTATAAGAAATAATACTTCTTGCTAAAGGGTGTTCAGAATGTTCTTCTAAAGCCAAAGCAATCTCGTGAGCATCTGCATCTTTTCCCTTCAAAAGCACGAACTCCTGTACCTCAGGGTGCCCCTTGGTAATTGTTCCTGTTTTATCAAATGCTATTGCGGTAATCTTATGCGCTTTCTCTAGGCTTTCTGTCTTTTTAATAATGATTCCCAGTTGAGCGCCTTTACCCGAACCAACAACTATGGATATTGGAGTTGCTAATCCAAGAGCACAAGGACAAGCTATGATTAAAACAGCAACTGTTGGAACAAAAACAGCTGAAGTTACGCCACCATATACAATCGACCATGCAACAAAAGTAATAGTTGCAACCAATAATACTCCCCAGACAAAATAACCAGCCACTACATCTACCAATTTCTGAATAGGCGCCTTGTGCATCTGTGCCTCTTGCACCATCTTTACGATTTGAGACAGAACAGTATCGACACCAACCTTTGTTGCGACCATAGTAAATGCAGTATTACCATTAATCGTTGCACCGATAACTTTATCATCTGCTACTTTATCTGCTGGCATACTTTCACCAGTAACCATAGACTCATCTATTGCTGCGTAACCTTCTGTAAGAATACCGTCTGTGGGAATTTGTTCTCCAGGCTTAACTCTTAGCACATCCCCAATTTGAATATTATTTGCACTAATCTCTTCTATCTCTCCGTTTGCCATAACCCTATGCGCTATTTTAGGTGAAAGTTCTAATAACTTTTTAATAGCTGCACCAGCACTTCCCTTTGCTCTTGCCTCTAAATATCTGCCAAGCAAAACAAAAGTAGTGATAATCGCAACATCCATAAAGTATTCTTCCATTCTATTTGTAAATAGAACCAAATATGTTGAATATATAAAGGCGGCACCAATCCCCAATGCAACAAGTGTATCCATTGCTGGTCGTCCTTTTATTAAATCTGGAATCCCTTTTAGGAAAAACTCACGACCTCCGTAGAATATAATTACCAGTGAAAGAATCATCATGATTTCCATGTGTCTATCAATTTTCCAAACTAAACTTATACTTAACAAAATGGCACTTAACGAAGCGGTAACTATCAATTTCCAAAACTTTTCTTTTAAATGTTTCTGATCTTCTATATGAAGATGATTCGTAGACTGCTCTTCATGATTACGGCTACTATCCTCCATAAGTCTAGCCTTATATCCTGACTTCATAACTATCTTAATGATATCTTCTTCTGCTAGCTTGTCTGATTCAAAAGTAACCTCACCTCTTTTAAGTGGTAAGTTTACTGATGCAGCGATTACACCAGTTAAGCCTTTAATATCATTTTCAACGTGCAAAACACAGCTAGCACAACTCATTCCATCTATTGTTAAATTAATAGTTTTTTTCATATTATTACCTTCTATTCTCTGCTATCTCTACTTTGAAATGGTATCGCTAATAAAATTGGAAATCAAACAATAAAATCTATTTTCTAAAAACGCGCTTAATTATACCAGTCGCGAAATATTCTTTTAATTGAACGATTCCTATCTCTTCCTCACTTGCCTTACAAGAATCCATTTCAGTAAAAGTAAGAGCAGTAATCGCCTCTAGGTTATTTAAATTAAGTTGTGTTAACTGATATTTTTTCTTTAACTCCTCAGAAAAATTAAGCAGTCGAATATATTGAAAATAATACACCAAATCTTCTCGCTTTAAATACTCAGTCTCCACAGGAAAAACAGAAGAACGAAAAGATATCCAGTTATCTTTATCTATCCGACCTTCCTTTACAAGCCAATCGAAATCAATTGTTCCTGGAGGGGGATAGTAAAACGAAGGCGCAATCAAAACTCCCATCTTTGCCAGATATTCTATTGTCTCATTAATTTCTATCTTTGTTTGCTCAAGAAGACCTATAATCAAATAAGCCGTTACCTCATAGCCTAAAGAAACAGCCTCTCGAACAATTAGTTCAAACTGCTCATTAGTAAATGGTCTATTAAGTTTCTGCTTTATTGCATCTTGTGCTGTCACTAGGGAAACATTCAAGTTTCTAAACCCCGCTCGCCACATCTTTTGTAACAAATCCAAAGAAAGTGTCTCAACGGAAATTCCATTCATTGCATAAAGCTGAATGTCACTTTGCGGAAACTTAGCCACAATCTTATCTAACAATTCCTTAAACCAAACTCTATTTAATGATAAATTATCGTCCTCAAAATCAAACACCCTTACGCCGTGCAATGAATATAAATTCTGCATTTCATCTATAACATTATCTACTGGCCGCAAAACAAAACTATCTCCATGCATGGAAGCAACGGTACAAAAAGTACATCTCTTCGGACAACCTCTGGTGGCAACAATAAAGCTAAAATTCTTTCTGTGCATCTGATAATTAGAGGAATTAATCAGGATTCTATCAGGAATATTTTTTGTAAAACAGTTATCATTGTCTAAAGGCAAACCCAATACTTTCAAAAACTCATTCTCGTCTGCGCCCTTAATAACATGGTCTATCCAAGGATACCTTTCTGAAATCTCTTTTTGATAAACTGTGGCATGATAACCGCCTATCACAATTTTAATTTTTGGAAATCGCTCTTTTATCTTCCGTGTGAGCTCAGCAACTATATTAAAATAAGCAGTAAAGTTACAAGTAATTCCTATATAATCAGTCTTTGATTTCCCGATATTATCTAATATTTCATCATCAGATAAACCGAATCTATAATAGGCACCGAAAAGTTTTAAAGGACCAATTTCTTTTTCACTATAAATCTGCTTTAAATAAGAAAACTGTTTTGGCAAAGTTATTGTCTTTTTCTTATAAGGACTTAAACAATCTAATATTGTTACATCAATATCATTTTTTTTAAGGAAAGAACCAAGATAAAGCAAACCAAGCGGATAAGTGCGAATCTCTGTTAAATAAAAGTCTTCGATTGGTGGTTGGAGAAGCAAAACCTTCATTACTATTTTCTTTCAACTGAACTATATTTTTCCTGACCAAAAACAACAAAAACAACACCAAAACAAATTAACCCCAAAGCTAAAGATAATTGCAAGCTCCAGATTTCACCAACAAGCACCCCAAGCAAAGCAGCAATTAAGGGATTAACAAAAGCATAACTTGTTGCAAGCACTGGCGAAGAATTCTCTAAAAGGTAATTATAAGCAGTAAAGGCGATAAGTGAACCGAAAATAATCAAATACAACATACTCCAATAGGCTTCAGGCTGAGGCATTGACCATGGCTCCTTAATAAAAACACTTACTAACAAACATACAAGTCCGCCAGTAATTAACTGTGTTACTGTCCTCATTGCGCCTGTAGGTAAATCCAACTTTCGAGAAAGGATTGTTCCTATTGACCATAACAATGGCGCCAAGAAAAGCAGTATTCCTCCGATTGGATCAATCATTATTTGTGATGACAAATTCAAGACAACAATACCAATAAACCCAATCACTACGCCAATAAACTCCTTAGGACTAGGATAATCTTTTAGAATCATGGCAAGAATACAAACCCAAATCGGAATTATAGCGACAGCCATCGAGGCAATACTGCTAGATACAGATATCTGAGCATAACCGACAAGCCCTGTTCCCCCACCAAAAAATAAAGCACCAATAATCGCAGAATTAATCCACTGCTTTATTGTTGGATAATTAACTCTACGAAACAAAAATAAAATAAGAAAAAAGAAAATTCCTGCCATAAAAAACCTAATCCCGCTCATCAAATAAGGCGGATAAGTATGGACAGCGGTTTTCATAGCCAAATAGGTTGAACCCCAAATAATATAAACTGCCATTAATGCAATAAAAACTCTTATTTTCACTGTATTTCCTTTCCCATTGAACCAATGAACCAATGAACCAATCATTATATCAGCAAATATTCAAATGACGTCTAATTCATAATAGATTGACTTGGATTTTTAAGTAATCTAATATATCCATTACTATAAATAGGAGGGGTAAAAATGAAAAAAGTTATAGTCTTATTATCTTTAATTTTGTCTTTGTTTTCTGTAAGTTATTCTTCAAATGCAGTGTTTTCACCTTACTTGGGGTATCACTATATGGACCAGACAAGAGACCTAAATAATGGGTGGGAGCTAGGCGTTTATTATACTGATCAAATTAGTGATCAGCTATATTTAGATTACAACCTTGGACTTGTTCTTAGCGCTATAAAAAGTTCATCAGAAGGCAAATTGCTTCTAGCTGGCGGAGTTAATGCGCTTTACAATATAGCTAAATTTGGAAGAGTAACACCATACGTACTTGGCGGAATTGGTGGAGATATTGGCTATGAATCCAGAGCAGGACTTAACCTTGGGCTAGGAGTAAAGGTTAAATTTAGTAATTACTTTGAACCTAGATTCGAAGTAAAAAACATTTACTACGGAAATACGCTGGGCAACGATACTGTTTATCAAATTGTTTTAACATGGCCTTTAGTAAAAAATGAACTTGAAGAATCATTTAAGAAAAGTGGTAAAGTAGAAAAACTAGACATGAAAATAAACTTTGACTCTGGCGCATCAACCGTAAAGGAAGAATATTTACTATCACTTCAAGATTATGCAGAATTTCTTATTCAACATCCAACCGTTAAGCTTATGATAAAAGGTTATACTGACAATATTGGAGCAGAAGAAGTTAACCAGCAGTTATCACAAATGAGAGCAGAGGCAGTAGCAAATGTTCTAACTAAAAACTTTGGCATTAGCAAGGATCGTATTACAGCTGAAGGACTTGGCGAAACTAACCCAGTTACATCAAATGATACAGCTGAAGGTCGAGCAATGAACAGAAGAATAGAAGCTTCAACTCTCTAATTCGTAAAACAAATAAGCCCTAGAAATGGGGCTTATTTAATATCAAATTTTATATCATCATAAAACTTAGCAACACTAATTCCAACATATGGAGCCAACCAAAGAAACCCAATTCCTAAAGTTAAAATACTAACAATAAACCAACCAAAGAATCTACAATAAAGACAAAAAAGTTTCCACTTATTTCCCGTCATTAGCTCTTTACTTTGATACATTGCTTCTTTTTCTGATATTTTATAATTATCAGAAATAATATAAAAAGTCATACTATATGTCAGAAAAATAATTATTCCTGGAATAATAAATAACAAAAAGCCTAAAAATGTATAAAGAAATACATGTAGATAAGCGGCCATTGCAACACCAAACCTATTAAGACCATCAAAAATTTGTTTAAATTCTACTTTTCTGCCTCTAACTAGATTTAAAGAAAAAATTGCCAACCCAACACTAAATGGTCCATTTAATAAAAGACAAGCAATCCAGCCAAAAAGAGGAATGTTACCCAATAACATGAAAATAACAGTAATAACAAAATAAGCCCCCAAGGCTAATCCCCAACTGCCAACCAACAATTCTCTTACGGAACTTAATATCTCGGAATTCTTATGTGTCACAAATATCCGCCTTTCATTATTTGCCTAGTTACTTACTCATTATACGAATTTACTGTTTGATTACAATTTAAAAATCGCAGGGATTATTATAATCACTTTACGACATATTGCTTGCTAGTGAGTATTTAAAATCAACTTAATGATGAAATTTGACTTCTAACTCACTCTAATTTACTATGTGTATTACAGTCTAAAGGAGACAAATCATGAACATAAACAAAGTTGCTATCATTTTTTCTTTTATCTTATCAATACTTTCCTTTGCGTACTCTTCTACAGCATATGTTTCACCTTACTTAGCCTATCATTATATGGATCGAACAAAAAATCTAAAAGATTCTTGGGAAATAGGAACTTATTATACTGAAAAGCTTTCAGAAGCTTTCTTTGTAGACTACAACGTTGGATTCATACAAAGCTCAGTAAAAAGCTCAGGTGAAAACACCTTACTTTTAGGTGGTGGAATTAATCTTCTATACCAGTTTGAAAAAATTGATCTAATAACACCATATGTTCTAACAGGAATTGGCGGAGTTGGTGGATATAATGCTCGAATAGGTTTAGATGTTGGATTCGGATGTTTTATAAAGATTAACGACTACTTTACCCCTAGATTAGAAATAAAAAACATTTACTACGGCAACACGCTAGGAAATGACACTATTTATCAAGTTATGCTCTCTATGCCTCTTGAACAGAATGCTCACGCTGTTGCTGAAGTTATTAAACCAGTTGCACCTGAAATTAAAGCACCGGTTAAAACCTCATTCAAAAGTGAGCTTGAAGAAGCATTTATAAAAACAGGCAAAGTAGAAAAAATGAACATGAAAATAACTTTTGACTCAGGTGCATCTGTTGTTAAAGGGAAATACGATGTGTCTCTTCAAAAATATGCAGAATTTCTTATTAACCACCCTGAAATAAAACTATTAATAAAAGGGTATACCGATAACCAAGGGAATAAAGCATTTAATCAAAAACTGTCAGAAATGAGAGCAAAAGCTGTAGGCAATGTACTAATTTATAAATATGGTATAAACAAAAAAAGAATTCAAATTCAAGGTCTTGGCGGAGTTAATCCTGTTGCTACAAACAAGACTGAAGCAGGACGTGCATTAAATAGACGTATTGAGGCATCAACGATTTAAAGCTGTCTCTGTTTTTTTGCTTTCTTCTTTTTAGGTTTAGGTTCCGGAAGTGCTTTAGCTGTAATCTGGATTAGTTCACTAATCCACTCTCTGTCTTCAAACTTATCTTCTATTAGGTAACTCATTTTGGCTCCTGGATACGCTGGTGCTTCTTTAACTTTACCTATGAACTTCTTGCCATCTTCAGTAGCCTTAACAAAAAGTTGATCATCACAAATCAGTGCCACAACTTTACCATCACAATAAATCGCATATTCGCCAAACATTTTCCTAAATGTTATATGTCCAGCTGATTCTATTTGTTCGATGATAAAATCAACAAAGGACTGATCTGAGGTCACTTCTTATTTTTCCATCTTTCCAATTTAGGAATACTGCGAGTAAAAATCCAAGCTACGAACTTTGTCATTCCTTTTTCTTTCATCTTACCAATACAAAACTCCTGCATCTTCTTTGCAGTATCTATCTCTGGACTTGTGAACTTTCCTTTCTGATAACAATAAGAACAATACTTCTGAGTCTTTGACCCATCTTTTTCAGTACCACCATTTTCTGGGTCTATTCTTAGTGGCATACCACAACTTTGACAAATATTAATATTACTCATATCCTTGCCTCCTTAATTATTATCTAATCAAGCTCTCTAATAATAATCCTAACAACAATAATATGCTAAAGAACATCTGTAGCTGTGCTGTCTCTTGAGCGATACCTTCTGATAAATGATCATTTTGCATCTTAATTATCAACTTAACTGTTCTCATTATTGAAAGGAAAACAATCAATAAAGAAAAATGATCAACTCGGATAATTACCAGCAAGAACACAAAGAAATATGGAAAAAGAAGTTCTGCATAATATATTCGTTTTGCTTTCTCAATACCCAGTACTACTAATAGTTCCTTACTATTCGCAGCATTCATGTTCTTAATGTTATTTGCCGTAAAAATAGCAGTAATCTGTAATCCAATAGGAATAGAAAATAAAAATGCTCTAAATGACATTTCTGCAGAAAAAGCAAAATAAATTGCCAAAAACACCAGCGGACCCAACAAAAAGAAAAGCATAAATTCACCAAGAGCAACATGCTTTAAGGGAGTTTTGCCTGCAGTATAATAATAGATACCAGCTAACCCAAGTAAAATAAACCAAACCAGATTAAAGCTAGAATAAAGAACAAAATAAATTGTAACAAATATTGATATCCCATATAAAAGAACCGTTAAAAGTATTAGTTGCTTTGGTTTTAAAAGCCCATTCGCTAAAACCACACTGGTACTAAGCTTATCTGTGCTATCCACACCCTTTTTAAAATAATGATATTCGTTCACAAAATGAGTTGCAAGATGAACAGATAGAATGCCAAGTAACATTAAAAAAAGCTCAATAAAACCTACTAAACTACCATTAGTTCTAGCAATGACAAATAAGATTAATACTGGAACTACAGATGCAATAAATGCATATGCCTTTAAAGAATTTACCCAAAGAAATATTTTGTTACCCATTATGACTCATTATAATAAAAATATTCGTTAACTTACAATGAAAGATTTATTCTAACTCATAACTAATCAGTTGCATCATAACCACTAAATTGTCAGGCAATTTACCAAACCTATCTTCACACTCTTTTACTAACTCAATGACTGCCTGTTTGCTGTCTAAAACTGCTATA
Source organism: uncultured Candidatus Marinamargulisbacteria bacterium (assembly GCA_964643725.1). Classification (GTDB taxonomy): domain Bacteria; phylum Margulisbacteria; class Riflemargulisbacteria; order GWF2-35-9; family DYQY01; genus DYQY01. The sequence continues at coordinate 15,681 of CAZXTL010000010.1, read as the reverse complement.
GATTTATATAATGCCAACCTGATACTCATATCTGGAATATACTCTTCTGGGATATAGGCCTGCATCCTAGTGGAAATATTCAAATACGGTCTTTCTCTATACTTTTCACCTTTTTCTCTTGCTATCGCCTCGTTTAAAATATGCATATAAAACTCAAACCCAACTGCTTCCATATAACCACTCTGAGCTGTACCTAAAATATTCCCAATCCCCCTTAACTCCAAATCTCTAAGCGCAATATCATACCCTGACCCCAAAGTAGAAAACTCCATTAACGCCTCAAAGCGTTCTTTAACTTCTTGTGTAAATAAAACTTTATTCCTATACAACAAATAACAATAAGACTGAACTTGATTACGCCCAACTCTACCTCGCAACTGATGCAACTGCGCTAACCCAAAATGTTCGGCATTATTAATAATCATAGTATGTGCATTTGGAATATCCACCCCGTTTTCAATAATAGTAGTAGCAATAAGTACATGGAATTTATCCTCATAAAAATCAATCATCAGCTTTTCTAGTTGATTAGAGCTCATCTGCCCGTGACCAACTCGAATATCTATGTCTGGCAAAACTTGGTGCAACTGATTTTGCAAATGGATTATGTCGCTTATACGATTATGAAGGATAAATACCTGACCTTTTCGTTTTAACTCGAATTTTATTTTATCTCTAATATAAGGGATATCAAACTCATGTGCTTCAGTAATTATAGGCAGTCTTTCTAGCGGAGGTGTATTAATAACGCTTATATCTCTTATCCCGGAAATCGACATATATAAAGTCCTTGGTAGCGGTGTTGCTGACAAGGTCAACACATCTATATGGCTTCTGTATTGTTTTAACATCTCTTTAGCCATAACACCAAACCGTTGTTCCTCATCTATTATCAAAAGCCCCAAATCAAAGAACTCAATGTCTTTCTGTAGCAACCTATGGGTCCCCACGATTATATCAATTTGCCCCATCTTTAACCTCTGTAGGGTTTCCTTTTGTTCTTTGCGAGTCTTGAATCTATTAATAAATTCAACAACAACCCCCAGTTCTTCGAGCCTACTTTTAATAACCTCATAATGTTGTTTAGATAAAATAGTGGTAGGTGCAAGCATTGCCACTTGTTTCCTGCTTACAACTGCCTTGAGCGCTGCTCTTATTGCTACCTCTGTTTTACCAAACCCAACATCACCACAAATCAGCCTATCCATTGCTTTAGATGACTCCATATCTTTTCTGATGTCCTCAATAGCTTTAAGTTGATCTCTTGTTTCCCTAAATGGAAATGACTCTGCCAACTGAAGAGTAAGCTCACTATCTTCCTGAAAAGCAAACCCTTCTCGAAGCTTTCTGTTCTTATAAAGATGAAAAAGGTCTCTTGCTACATCTTTGACTACCTTTTTAACTTTCTGCTGAGTCTTCTCCCACTGCTTATCTCTTAGTGAATTAATAATAGGTGAAGTTGCTCCAGAAAACTTGTAAATCCTGGCAAGTTGTTCAATCGGGATAAAGATTTTATCCCCTTCTTGATACTCAACTACTGCATATTCACCTTCAAACTTACCAAACGTCATCCGTTGTAACCCTTGGTATATTCCAATGCCATGATTAATGTGGACTACTTTGTCTCCGATATTTAGTTCAAAAAGAATTTCATGAGGTATTACGTATTCATGTCGTTTAATACTCTTATCGTAAGGAGTTATCTCGACTCTATCGTTTTTGGAAAGTGAACGCTGGGTAGTAGGCTCAAAGGTTCTAATGTCGTCTATGACAGTATCAAAAAGCTCTAATCTGACAGGCACATTGCTATTGGATGGGAAGATATCAATAATGCTTCCTCTGACCGCGTACTCGCCTGGGTTAAGTACCAGCTTTGTCCTAGCATAATGGTTCTTTTCGAGCTCACTAATTGTTTGCTCAATATCAATTATTAACCCAACTTCAAATTTCATTGCGAAACTATTTTAACACACCCTCTGCCCTACGGGCATCTCCCTCTCCAGAGGGAGAAACACTCCCCCTCCGGCACTTCGTGCCACCTCCCCACTTTGGGGAGGCTTTAGAACATCAATTACTAATTCTATGCCATTGAGTTGCACATATTAGGCTCCCCAATTTGGGGAGCTGTCAGCCTTTGGCTGACTGAGGGGGCAAAGGGGAAATTAATTGTTCTTTAATAACGTCACAAACACCTTCAAAATTGTTATTTATGTCTACATTACTAAATCTTATAACCCTTATACCATAAGCTTCTAAAATATCAGTGCGCACAAGATCATAACCCATCGAATCTTCCGTATAATGATGACTACCATCAACCTCTATAACTAACTTTGCTTTAGCACAATAAAAATCAACTATATAATTATCTATAGGTTTCTGTCTTATAAATTTATATTCCAGATCTTTGAGAAAGTCGTACCAAAGTTTTTTCTCTTCTTTAGTCATGTTTTTGCGTAATGTTTTAACGAAATCCATAATCCTTGGATTAAATGGTAACAACCTAGTCTTTTGTACTAATTGTCTAGTCATGCTTAGTATTATACCTTACTTCGTCATTTATCCATGGTTACCTAAGAACACTTCCCCTCCATCAGGCAATGCCTGAAACCTCCACGATTTGGGGAGGCTTTTTAATACATAACTTACTTTCAGCTAAGGCTCCCCGAATCGGGGAGCTGTCACCGAAGGTGACTGAGGGGAAATTACCACTTGAATCCACATCCCAAAATCTCTACAATACAATTAAGATTTTTGAAGGAGAGTGTTTTAAATGTTAAACCAAAAAATGCAAGATGCGATCAATGACCAAATAAATTTTGAACTATATTCAGCGTACATCTACCTAGCGATGTCTGCTTATTTCGAATCAATCAATCTAAAAGGAATGGCTAACTGGATGAGAGTCCAGGTTATGGAAGAACAAGCTCATACTAAAAAATTCTATGATTTTGTTACCAACAGAGGCGGAAGAGTTGTCCTTTCTTCCATTGGTGACCCTGGCAAAGAATGGAAAAGTCCTATTGCAGCCTTTGAACATGCGCTTGAACACGAAAAAAAAGTTACTGCACGTATTGGAAAACTAATGGAACTTGCTTATGAACTAAAAGACCACGCAAGCGCAAGCCTACTACAATGGTTTGTTGATGAACAAGTAGAAGAAGAATCCAACGTAGATGCTATTATCCAAAGCCTTAAACTTGCAGGTGATTCAGCTGGACTATTTATGGTTGATAAAGACCTGGCTACAAGAATGTTTGTTCCTCCAATTGGAATAACTATCTAATGGATAAATCAGCACTTTTTAAACTAGGTTACGGCGTATATCTTGTAAGCTCTTCTCTAGAAGAAAAACTTAATGGCCAAATAGCAACTGTTGTTTCACAAATCACTTCAGAACCTGCATGTATTGTAACCTGCATTAATAAGCTTAATCTAACTCATGAATACATTCTAAAAAGTGGCAAATTCGGCGTATCTGTTCTTGACCAAGATACTCCCATTGATTTCATTGGCAAATTCGGGTTCAAAAGTGGCAGAGACATTAATAAATTTGAAAATACGAAGTTTGAAGTAAGCGAAGCAGGAACACCACTTGTAATAGAAAACACTGTTGCCACAATGGAAGCTAAAGTTATTAACTCATTGGATGTAGGAACGCACACCATGTTTGTTGGAGAACTCATAGATTGCAAAACTATCTCTGAAGCAATACCAATGACCTATGCCTACTACCATGAAGTTAAAAAGATGAAGTCACCTAAAACAGCTCCTACTTATAACGGATAGCAACAATTAAATAGCCTGCAATTTTAATCAATATTTAACGATATATTAAATAGGAGGCTATTATGGACAAACTTGGTTTTCCAAATAATAATCATAAAACACCAACAACTGTTGGTATTCCTAAAAATATTCCTAACACAAAAAATACCCAAACATCAAATACAACTGCTCAAGCAAACGTTGTACAAACAAAAGTAAGCAACCAACGCCTTGACCATAAAACAGATGCAAATCGCAGAACACAACTACAAATAACAACTGCAAAAATTGAAGAACCAGTTACTCCAAACAAATCATCCAATGTTAAAAGCTCAAAAGCAACTATCCCTACAGAAAGAAAACCTTCTTTTTGGGAAAGGTTATTTGGTAGTAACCAACAAACAACAAGTAGCGATAAATCTTCATCTAGTAAACGATTTGGAAACCGTGGCATGAGTGTTAACAATAGTAATAAGCAAACTAACTCTGCTGAAAATAAAGCACCTTCTTTCTGGCAAAGGCTATTTGGTGGTACTACAAAAAGTGAAACTACACCAAACAAACAAAATAGTGGGCCATCGTTCTGGCAACGATTATTTGGAAAATCAGAAAATTTAACTAATGGAAGCAAACTATCAAAAGTTACTGACACTAAAGGGACTACAAGTATCAGTGAAGCTATAAAGGTTCTTTCCATGAGTGATCATACCCGAGGATTACTAACAACACTACAAGCATACGAAGGAATGAAATACGAGCTTTATACTGGTGCAGATAACAAAACTGATTGTTACCGATTACCTCACCAAGTAGGAGAAGACCTTGGTCCTACCCATCCACTTTATGATTTCTTTAAATATAATCGTAGATACAGTGGTGAAAAAAATGATGATAAAAGAAATATAGTTTCTTATTCTCATGCAAACGAACTTTCTTTCCCAGAAGGAATAAAATTTAACCAACTTAAAAACCAAGATGGTTCTCTTAAACTAAAACCTGGATGCTACATGGTCGGCGTTCGAGGTGGTGGACATGTTGTACTTATAACGGCTTTCAAATCAGGAGACTATATAATGACAGATGCTTCACAAAGTTATGGCAAGGTTGTTACACGCAAAAATGAACAAGTAGATAACTATTTTAAAGGAAAAGCAGGGCAGTATAACTTACAAATAATCCCTATAAATGAAGATGCGATTCTAGCAAGAAATCAAACTTTAAAGTCTATAGGAATGGCTTAAAAGATATAAGCCTATAAGAAATGAATATATTTAATTAAATACCAACTTAACTCTTTGGAATAAAAACCCTATAACTTACTGGACGATTAATATTACCTATGTCTAACTGCTTCAACCAACTTATCTATCCATGCCATTGTCTCTTTGGACCTAAATCTATATGAGTAAAAGAACTGTATCTGCCAATTCCAGTAAATCCTACCGCTTCAGTCGCTATCTTAATAAACTTCTCTTGACCAATCCCTTTTGGAATAGATACATCAACAGCAATACCGTCCATGTGTTTACTGCCTTTTGCCCCACCTACTCTTTTGTTGTATGCAAAATCTCTGTAACCACTAATTATATTAAGCTTATAACCTGGAGTTTCCTTTTGTATTTCCTTCTCAAGGGCCTCAAGTTTTGGCAATATCCCTCTACTTAAAATTGCTTTTATTGCATCTTGACGATATTCTGACTTAACTTTAGCTATCATCATTCCTAGAATTCTTGCTTGCGCCGGAGAATAGCTACCAGCTGAAATTTCAGCAACAGAAAGTGGCGACGAGGGCGAATATTTCCCATTTTCAAAAGCATCCGTCGGAGTTGCTGGTGTCTTCGCATTATTTTGAGCATTCTGAACAAACTGTTCAAAAGCACTCTTAGACTCTTTCGAAGTAAATAGTTTGCTAAACTCTAAAATTTCGTCTTTAGTCAACTCACCATAAGCAATTAGCTTTCCATCTACAATAGCAAACTTAGGTGGAGTTGTTGTATTCAGTTTACTAACTAAATCCTTCAAAGCATCTAGCTTAACATCTGAGCCAATCTCCATAGTAGTTTTGGAATATATTCTTCTTACATCCTCTGGCTTCATATCTGCTGGTGCATAGTAATTAGAAATTGCTCCCCACTCAGAAGATTTGAAATCTGACTGATATTCCTTTTTAAACTTATCAGTTCCACCAACTATTTTAACAAAGCTTACTAATGTATTAGGACCGAACAAACTATCCTTCCAAATAGCCTTAGTGTTACCCTGTATTCTCTCTAATAATTTTTCTTTTTCCTGCTGTGAAAGTTTCTTTATGTCTTCCTCGCTTATACCTAAATCCTTTGCTAAAGCACCCAAGAAATCATCGCCCCAATTATTCCATGTTTCTATTTTTTCATCAGAATTTTCTCTCTCGCGAATACTATTACTAAAATTAACTACCTTGCCATGTACGAATTTCTGTACTTCCTCGCCTACTTTAACATCTGCATTTCCTGTTGTTAAATCCTCTATTCCTTTTGATAACTTTTCTGAAGTACTATCTGCTTCTTTGCCCTGCAATTGTTCAACAGAAACCGAGCAAATATCAAATGATGGAACTCCTGTATAATTCATTAATTTAAAGGCATCAGGGCTATCAAATGTTAAACCTGGTGATTGCAAAGGAATTGTCTTGCCAAACAATTCTCCACTCTGATCTTGTGTTTTTGAAACAGTACTAGGCGCATATGTGCTAGCGTTTATAATGCCATTAGTTAAAGCAACTGCCATACATGCTCCCCCTTGTACACTTATGATGCCCACAAAAATATCTTTTTAAACATTATTGTGCCTATAGTTATAACGTCATTTTGAGAGTGAAACTTGTACTAGAAAGTTATAATTATCGTTTGGGGTTAAGCCTCATCGCCAAATTAAACAAAAACTTATCACTAATATCGCTATATCCGCCACTTCTAATCAAATTTAAAATATCCTTATTAAAGCCACACTCTGCTAATACTGCATAAGTTGCATTAGACTGAGAAAAAATACCGCTTCCTACTCCCTGAATCCTATGGCCTACATTAAAGCTAAGTTCTCCACCCATAGTTATATGTTCAAGTGTCTTCAGTTTATCCTGAGCTGTATCATTATTTCGATATAAAACTAACATGCCCGATGCACTCAGTTTAGCTGAACCATTCGCATCATTACTGTGAATAGACATCATCACTGAGTCCTTCTTGTTTGTACCAGTTATCTCCATGTACTTATTCATAGCAGTATCTCTATCTCCAGATGGGATATATGTCTGTTGCGTAGAAGTTAATTGCGGATTTCCATCAGTAATAACTGTTGCTCCTTGTTCACACAACCTCTCTGCTAATCTTATTGTGTTCATTCTATTTAACGCCGACTCTGATACTGAGCCATTCAAGTATTTAGCGCCAGTATCATTTGGTCCTTGATGCCCAGCATCCAGCTGATACGTTAAACCAGTTAATGGACCTTTTCCCTTTGGTCCGAATTTATAAAGGTTTACAACTGTATCAACATACTCGCCATCTTTTTTATTCTTTATCTTTATCGTTACCGGCACATTTGTATAATCACTTCCTGCAACTAAATGTTTTCCATAGTCTTCAGTAACCCTAATAAATTCAGAAACATTCTTAGGCAATTGATCCTTAGACCCATAAGTTGAAGGAATAATATCTAAAGCAGTGTTACCATTTGCCGCTTCATAAGAAGACAAGGCGTCTTTAATAAAACTTGCAGTTTTTTTAGTATCGTCGGTATATCCTCCTGGCTCACCTTCTTTTATATCAAGCTTCTTGGTGTCAATTGCCAAAAGACTGGAAGCGTTCCCTGCACCAACAGCATAACTAGCAAGTATTTTCGGAACGTATCCATTATTCTCACTTGTCAAGTGAACAACTCTAGCTGTTGTTAATAAGACAGCTACCTGACGATTCTCTTTCTTTGCAAGAATGCCATTGATTTCATCTTGAGCACCTTCTTTGTCTCCTTCTGCTAACTTAACTATCTCAATTAGTGCTAGTTTATTGTCTTCACTAATGCCAGCAAGGCTAATCTCAATATTCTCTCCGTCACCTTTAATCTTTCCTTCTGTCCTCATTGCTCTAAATAATTCCCTTAAGGTATTTTTATCTTGATTATTAAAAACTTCTTCCTCGCTCTTTTTTGCAGCAAGAATTGCACACATTATATTTTTGGTTTTATCTCGATTTACCTCTGCTATTCCATATATATTTAAGGCATTCTCAATCTCCCCACCAACCTTTGTTTTCAACAAATCAACTTTAGTGAGTAAGGCTTTATGTTCAGCGCTATTATGGTCATACCCTCTTAAATTACTTGTATCTGGAGGGTCTTGAGAAATGTCTCTTCCAGAAAAAGAAGAGTTGGATGTAAAACTACCATCAGCCTCAGAACTATTCAACAACTCAGTACTAGGTAAGTAAAAGTCTACGAAACCTTCCTCGTTGGGCAACATATTATTTAAAATATCCTTGAAATAAAACTCAGCATAGTTCTTAAGCGTGTTCTCGTCTACATTCATGCAGCTCGCAACAGATTTCTTAAGAAGCTGTGCAAATAATAGATACATCTTATCCTTATCTACAACTTTATCAAACCCCTTAATCCTTAATTTCCCACCTTCCTCTGTAATTGTTATCCCCATCTTATTTAATTCATCTATAATTGTTTTATCTAGTTCCTCTGAAATATTATTATCACTACTATGTTTAGCAATTGGAATTGTAAAGTTAGATCTGTCTGGGTACATAGCGGTAAATGTTTTAATACCTAATCGTCCATCTACAATCGCAGAAATACCCGTTGTCCCATTCCCAAGCCTATAGCCTTCAGTAAGATACTTATTCATTTGAAATTGCCTAACCATGCTAGCAAATTGTTCTTCAGTAAGTTTCTCAACTTGATCCTTTGTAAGATTTGTACCTGCAAGTATCGATAAAAACGATGTCCTTTCCGGAATCGGCATAGCTGAAACACCTCTGAAGTCTATTACCCCATCACCTCCGGAAATCTTAGTTTTAAATACTACCCCTACAGGATCATTAATTAGCTTCTCATCATTTGAATAATATGAAGCATTAGTAGCCGAACCATACTCGGAATAGCTATTTGTTATAGCTGATCCTCTATACTCTGCTGAATTACTACTAAATGTTGGATAAGTATTTATTCTATTAACCCATCCAGGGCCAGGGCCATCTTTCTGACTCCAAGCTTCTGGTCTTCTTTCATGTAGTACTGCTATAGCAGAACTTGCAAACTCAGCAACAAGTTGTTCTGAACTCATACTATCATTAACATTCATATGGTTTAGCACATTTACTAATCCCCAACTTGGCTTGCTTAAAGTACCTTCTCCTTTAAAATTAACATAATCAGTCAAGGCATACACTCCAGCTTCTGACTGTAGCATCCTTCCCATCGTCTTACCGATTGCAGATTCTTTATTTGCTATATAAAGTTTATCTAACCTATTTTTGATAAACTCATACTGCAACACTTTAGTGTTTTCCATAAAAGTTCTTAACTTATCAAAATCAGAATTTTGCTTCTTTCCACTTACTAATTCTTTAAACTCTTCTTTTTGCCAAGGACAATCCTTTATTCTGCCAGTTTTTTCATCTATCAGGAATTCAGGGATCTTTTCTCCTCTTTCTTGCGCAAATTCAAGTGATTGCTTAAAGCTCTCTCCATGTGTCTTAGTCACACCAGATGGATACCAAATACAATGACCAATACCCATTGAAGCCATTTCCTCTCCTGGATTCCAAGCCATTAACCCTTCATTAGTCGCTCCACTTTCATTTTCCCATATTTTATATGATATTTTTTTATCAAGCTCAGTTGAAGTATTAGCTGGCTCCGCTAGGTTATTTCCTAGTATTTGTGGAGTTTTCTCCGTTGTACCCTCGGCTATTAAAGAACCGTTGGTTCCTATTTGTGGCAGCAAAGGCAAAAGAGAGGGCTCATCATCTTCCATATTATATGCACCGATTGGATATTTTATATCCAAATTCTTTTTAACAAATTGTTCTAAATCTACAGAAGAAGTTGGTCCATCCTTAGAAATATAAGGTGTAACATCATAGCTCTCTTCGGTTCCCTTTATCTGGTTTTGATTACTTTTTAGATTCTTAAAAATTGCATCCGTTACATTTTCTAACTTTGTGACTGATTCCTTATTAGTTTTATAATATAGTGCTATAGCATTTTTAAGATCTCTAAACAAAGCCTGCCCGTTGTCTAAACTGTTTAATTTTGACAAAGTCACTTTATCGTTTTGACCAGTACTTAACAACAAATCACTTAATAAATCCTGTGTGCTTTGTGGTAATGAGGCAACAAATGCTGGGGTAAACTGATAATTATTCATAGATAAATAAAACTTATCTTGCATTGCCTTGCAAAGCTGTAATGCTGCATGATTACCTTTAATGTTTAAATTTGAATAAGCACCATCATTACTAGTAACATTCATTTCTTGTGACACAAGTACCCCCATAAAACTATCTGTTACTTTGTATTAAGCCCACTTTTATAGGAATTTAAACATTCTTAATTGTTTTAATCTTCAATGACTAAATATTTAACCTTTTGTACCCAATAACTTAAATTTATTTTTAAAATTGGCCACAATAAAAAAGAAAAAATAGTATATTTTGAAACCGCTATTTTAGCAAAATTTAAGCCTCTTTTTTTCCCAAAAATAATTATTAATGCTTGAGAAAAACTATAAAGCTCGTCGCACGCAAAATATAGTCTTTTAAACAAATTATATTTCTCAATTGTGGTGCTATCGAAATCAATAAGCAAAATATCATCATTTCTGACAAACCAGTTTCCAAAATGTGCCACATCTCTATGGAAAAAAGCTTTGCTATTAATCATTTTTAGAGAAGTAGTCATTTTCTGAGTAACAAGAACTTGCTTATCATAAGAAATACTCTGCAAATATTCCTTACTTGTTAGCTCCTTTATCTTTTCCATGACAATAACAGAAACATCATCAAGTTCCATTAAGCCATAAACTTTAACAAAACAATGCTGTATTTTATTCCTTACCAAATATTGATAATTATTTAAAATCTTTTTGGCTAAACGAGAATCCGAATAAACCTTAAGCACCAACTCATTCTTCTCGTCGAAATAAATAGTGGCATTTTTAGAACTACTTATTTTAGTCAGTTTTGAAAAATATTCTCGGTTAAATGAGAGAAAGTAATTCTCTAAGTCACTACCTGCTTTTGTTAACTGATAATCATTTGCCATTATATATCTCGCTATTCCTTAAACATTTTGGGATATAAGTAGTCGACTTTCTTCCCGCAACCAGAGGTGATTTCTAACCAACTATCTATCTCCAAATCAACTACTACTACCGCACAAGTTGGGATAACACCAATAAATTCTCCTAGAAGCTCCTTAGCAAACTCTGAAATAACAGTATTGTGACCAAACAGGAAAACAGTTCGAGCACTATCTGGCAACTTCTCTGCCGCTTTATAATAAGCAGGCACTTCAAATTCATATAGACTATCTACTATTGAAACATTCCCTTTAAATCCAATGATGTCTATTATTCTTTGAGCTGTATTTATTGCTCTTTTAGCTGGGCTAGAAATAACTACATCAGGAACAGAAAACTTTTCCTTCAGCTTTTCTCCCATTAATATTGCGTCACTCTTACCTCTCTCGTTAAGTGGTCTTTGGATATCGTCTAGCCAGGGATCTCCCCAGTCTGATTTGGCATGTCTAATCAAAAATAATAGCCTCATTCTTATATTGTATAACAACTAAGCCTATAAAAAACTGGGAATTTACAAAAGCTATTGCGATATATTCGATATATCAATACTACGGAGAAAAACATGACAATTAGTAACATAAATAATACAACTAGCTCGTTAACTAACAACCGACCTATTCAACCTAAAACCTTCAAGCTCAATGCCACTATCTTTGGAAAAAACGAAGACACAATAGATATATCATTTTCTCAGAAATCGTTAAGCATAAAGGTTAACTCAGGTTCATTCTTCCAAAAATCTTATGATTCCACTGTTAATTTCGATAAATTCAGCCCAAAAGAAACGCTAAAAGCGATGAAGGTAATAGGTCTCGTCATAGATAAAGCTCAACTATCTCAACCAGATATAACATTTTTTACTACTATACTGAATAAATTAGAAAATGACTTTCACTCACACAAGTTGAAATTACAGTTTTCTGAAACAGACATGATAAGCATCAAAGAACTTCAAAAACTTGGAATAGAACTAAAAGACATAATCGTTAAATCAAAAGGTCCTGTCTCTTTCAGAAGTCCTTTACCCGGACCCTTCCCTGAAGCTGCAGAAAGACAAATAGACACAATAATAATGGCAGAAAACAACCAAAAAGAATTTTCTGCTGAATACAATAAAAATATGGAAGAAATTTCTATAACAGAAGGATTTAAACTTAACATTATTAAAACAAAAATTTCAATCAACCCTGAAGATAGCCAAATTGTGCTGCAGAATGCTTCCAGCGTTGCTCCAACCTCCACAAATATTCTTCCTGTGCTACAACATTCTTATGGTTACGGAGCTCCTGCCTACTATAATGACAAAAAACATACAGACTACAAAAAAGCTATGGGAAGCGCATCAGACGGAGACTTAACTAAAGACATGAAAGAATATAACCAAGGCAAAATCAAAGGAGGAAAAAGCTATTTTGAAGGAGGTAACACTTTAACTGCCCTTGCTACAGACAAGTCTACAGTTGTAATAATGGGAAACAGTTCATTTGATATAAATACCGCACTTTATAGAACAAAGTATATGACTTATGCAGAAGTAGCAGAAGCAGATAATTTTGCAGGTCAATCTGGCATTATTGAAATGATCGACCGCAAAACTGTCAACATGATTGCTCAAGATTTAAACATTAGACGTGAACAACTACTATTTATCCCTCAGCTTGGATTACATATAGACACTTGCTTAAGGCCAGGATTAAAGGGCCAAATATTTATCCATGATTGGGGCACCTCAAAACAACTACTAACTGAGTTACTAAAAAGTCCTGGTCTTTCTCCTGAAGAAAAAAGCTATTATTCTTCCTTTTTAAAGCATGCTCAAATAATGGAAAACAAATACGCTAAAGAATATAAAGAAACATACAATAAACTAACAAAGTATGGCTTTAATGTAATCAAAATTCCTGGAGACTTTTACAGCGAAAAAACTTGGAGCCTTCCTGCTAAACGTATCAATTTCATGAATGGAGTAATGGGAACAGGGAAAACAGGAACATTTTATATTACTAATGGTAGCAATTTCCCAAGACTAAATAATGTTGTAGCTAGTCTTTTCAAACACTTTGGAATTAATAGCGTCTACTTTACTGGGCGATCACTAGATAATTTTTCTTTTGATCCAGCAGAACAATCTTCCTTAGAGTTTGATTCTGGTGTAGATTGCAGAACATTAGAAATTCCTAACACCAAATAAATTGCTTTAAAGTTTACATTTATCATCTTTACCCTGATAATAAAAACATGACTAAAACAGCTATCCTTATTGACGGTGGATTCTTTCTAAAAAGATACTATGTAGTTTATGGCAGATCACCAATGGAAGATGGTGCTGACAAAGTTACCAAAACTATCTCTAACATTTGTCTGGAATTCCAAAAGAAATTTGAGTTCGATTTACTGAAAATATTTTATTATGACTGCTTCCCTTATATTAACAGCGAGAAAACACCTATTTCCGGCAAAACCATAGATTTTAGCCAAACCTCTTTAGCTCAATTTAAATTAAAACTTTATGATGAACTTAAGAAAACCAGAAAAATGGTCTTAAGATTAGGGGAACTTAAAACTGGTTATGGATGGCTAATTAAGCCCATGCTTACTAAAGGCCTACTCAAGGGAACTAGCGACTTTAAATCCTTAACAGATGACGACTTCTACTTTGATCTTCAACAAAAAGGTGTAGACATGAAGATTGGCTTAGACATATCAACCTTCGCCTATAAGAAACAAGTTGATCAAATTATCTTAGTGGCTGGAGATGCTGATTTTGTGCCAGCAGCAAAAGTTGCTAGAAGAGAAGGGATTGATTTCATCTTAGACCCAATGTGGCAACATATTGATGATGAATTATTTGAACATATTGACGGCATATATTCTGTCTGTCCTAATCCTAACCAAAAAAACAAAAGGGTTAGCAGAAACATGAGTTAAATAAATGAATCATAATAAGTCGATTGGCGTACTCATTATTGCCTTTTCATTCGCTCTCTTTGTTCCTAGCTATCTTCATTATAATTACAAACATTTTATCAAACTATCGAAGGCACTATTAGTCTACGAACATAATAAAACCTACAACAGAAAAATGTCATTCCCAGATAAAGCGGTATATACTTTATTCAATGCCTCTATTGACGGAAACATAGAGCAGATAACCTTTACAGATCTTACATTAGTAGGCAAAATAAATACTTTAAAATTAAGTCTCTTAGGAGATAAGCCCTACTTTTATCAATTAGAAAACAAAGGGCTTAATCAAAACGTCTTAAGCTATGTATATGAAACCGCCGAAATAAGATCTTACTTTTTGCAAGCCTTTAAGTCTGACAAGTATAAGCTAACTAGCAACGAAGCATTTATGTACCGCACTATTTTCTTGCCATATTTGCCAAGCTCTTTAGGCCACCTTCGCATCAAAGGGAAAAACAATCAATACTTAATATCCTTTGGTAATAACTTTATAACTGCAGATATCACAACAAATGAAAAAGGCTTGATTAACTCTATCTCAACACAAAAATATATAGCCAATTTCTCCGAGTATAAAACCGAAAAAGGAGTTCAGGTGCCACAAAAAATGATACTCAATGACAACGTTTACAACTTAAAGAAAATCAAAATGAATATTCTTAATACACGTCGTTAGGGGTGCCAGCGTCCGGCTCGTAACTTATCCCTTTATTCCAGCTCTCTAATTCCTTCTTATATTTATTACCAAATTGATTCCAAACACCAATAAATAAAGAAGCAAAAACAGGACCAATGATAAACCCTGGAGGTCCAAACCAAGCCAAGCCACCAAGTGTAGACAAGAAAATAATAGCAGGATGTGGACCAGCTCTTCTTGAAACAAAAAATGGTTTAACATAACTTTGTGTTATTGTTGTACCACCATAGGCCAAGGCTATGACTGCTGTGCCAGTAAGCCATTGCCCTGAAACTATTAAAAACACACCAGCAGGAACTAAAACAAAAATCGCTCCTACTATTGGCATAATTGATAATACCATAATAATAACCCCCCAAAAAATAGGTGGCCCCAAACCAAACATAAAGAAAATTAATCCACCATAAATTCCTTCTAACACTCCCACAAACATAGTACCCAAAAGTGTTGCATCTGTAATTGTAACCACTTCATGCATCAACTGACGCTCTTCCTTATCATCTAAGGGAGAAAGGTACATTATCTTTCTAAGCAATTTATCCCCATCTGTATATAAAAAATCAATAAGAAAACAAATAATAAATAAATGAAAGATATTTAAACTAAGGGTTATTAACAACTGACTTGTAAAGTTTAATATATTACCAGTTGAGCCTTTTAATAGATGCCCTAACTCATTCATAACATTTATCTCTAATCCACTATCAAATAAAGGTTTTATAAAAGGCATTTCACTCCACCTATCAATCATTAGCTGAAGATTAGGAATAGAACCCACCACTGATGCATAAATTCTAACCAACTCATTTGCTAAAACAACACACATAATACCAATAGGAATTATTATCAAAAGAACGGTTAATAATACTGTTAATGCTGCGGCAAGCTGTTTATATTTTAATTT
>CAZXTL010000009.1:0-56886 GCA_964643725.1 uncultured Candidatus Marinamargulisbacteria bacterium | reverse complement strand
CTTTAACTAAACCATTATCAGTAATCCCTAAATAAATATTTCCACCTGAAGAATTAGCAAAAGCAACTATCTCTTTTGATAAAGAAGAACTAAAACTCTCTTTAAACTCTAGAAACTGTCCCTCTCCTTGTTGAATAATGAAATCAAGTTCTTTCCTATTCACTGTTTTTTACCCATTTCTTAACTTTTTGAAAATCGTCAGCAACTTTATAATACGTATTTTCTGGCAATACATGTCTACACATCTTTCATTATCTTTATGTCTTGCAATATCTGTTAATAATATATACCCCAATCCATTATGGCTTTTAACGAATATAGTATTTTGTTGAACTAAAATCTTATTAATCATATTTATATAATACACCTCTACGATAATTTAAGTCAACTTTTAATTATATAAAATATTTAACGTCAATAAATATAATTAATTGTTAGTATGTTCGCTTCTTTTAAAGGCACCAATTTGTCACCAGTTCACTTGTTGATTACTATTTCCCCCTCTTGAGAGGGGGTTAGGGGGGTGTGTTCCATGTTCTGTAAAAACATACGGTAATTTTCTTACCCCACCCCAACTTGATGTCACATTTTGTGATATCAAGTCTGTATATTCTTTTGTTGTTAACTGAAACATAAATTCCTCAGGAAATCTTTCTTAAAAGAAATCCAAAATCCAAATGTCAAAACTCAAATAAATCTCTAAATCCTAAATGACTAATCAAAAGACAAGTTCCATCATTTAGGGATTGGGATTTTTTTGATTTATTTGTCATTTGGGCTTTGTCATTTGTCATTCAGTCACGATCATTTATCGACTCTTCATTTATCTCGCTCATTGCTTTCTTTTCTTTAAGGTATGTTTAAACTTCATAACTGCAAAATTAATCTCAATAGATGTTTCTGATTCTGTAGTATCAAATGCATCATCTAAAATATCAGAAAAAATCTCACCACTTTTTTGCATAAGTTTATTTTGAACATCTTTGTCTTGAATGATTGTAAGTTCTTTTATTGTTTTGCTTAATTGCCTTATCTTTGCAAACGTCTCAATAATAGCTAGTGTTGCTTCAGTAGCCTGATGACTCTTAAGTATAGTAGCTAGCATATAAAGACCCTTTTCACTAAAAGCTTTTGGGAGCTTAACCTTTCCACCCTTAATTGAAGTCGAGTATTTCGACTTCAATAGTTGCCATTCTTGCTCATCAATATCTAAAACATAACCATCAGGAAACTTATCAAAATTATTCTTAACTGCTTCGTTTATTCTTTTTGTCTCTACCCCATATATAATTGCCACATCGCTATCTAAAATAACTGACATATCTCTAATACTAATTATTTTATTCTCAATATTCTCATATTTAATTATATTCATAACAAACACGCTCCTTTGCCTAAAGTAAATCCAAATGTCAAATGACAAATACTACAAATAAATCCTTAAATCTCAAATAACAAATCATAACTTTTCTCTGGTTTTATTGATTATTGAACTCAAAATTAATAATAATTCCGTAGATGCTTTAATTAGATAATCTAGCAATTCTTTGTCTGAAGATAACCCAACATTATTAATTAATTTCAACCAATACTTAGACTCTCTTGCTTCTCTTCTAGCAATACCAAGCTTATTTATAAAATCTCTTTTTGAAAGTGTCCCGTCTGCTTCTTCTATATTTGCACCAATTGAGGCACTAGAACGAATTAATTGACGAGAGTACTCTTTTGCCACCTGATTTTGAGTTAAACTTAATACCAATTTTGCTACTTTAGTAGCAAATTCCATGCTTCTTGTATCTAGATCATAATTTAAAGATTTGGCATTATTCGATTTATCTGAAATTTGGGTTTTGTCATTTGTCATTACGTCACACTCCTTATAAGTAAATCCAAAATCCAAATGTCAAAATCCAAATAAATCTCTAAATCATAAATGACTAATCAAAAGAAAAGTTCCATCATTTAGGTATTGGGATTTTTTGATTTATTTGTCATTTGAGTTTTGTCATTTGTCATTACGTCACACTCCTTATAACTATATATGCTACTAAATCTAAATAATTAAGTCAACTTTAAAGACGTTAAATAATTTAACGTCAACAATATATAAATAGCTTCCTATTTTACTCCCCTATTCACTTATCACCAATTCCACTTTATACTTAAAACTATGAAAAAGTTTATCAGCATTGTTACTCCTTGTTTTAATGAGGCTTTAAATATAGTTGATCTTGTTAGTTGTGTTCAAAAAACAATGGCTAAAAGGCCTGATATTAATTATGAACATATTTTTATTGACAATGCTTCTACTGATAATACTGTTGCAATTCTTAAGGGACTAATACCTTCTGATTCACATATTAAAATTATCATAAATTCTAAAAATTTTGGTCATATCCGTTCACCATATTATGGACTACTTCAAGCTTCTGGTGATGCTGTCATCTTATTAGTTGCTGATTTGCAAGACCCTCCAGAATTAATGTTAGACTTTATTAAAGAATGGGAAAATGGACATGAAATAGTTATTGGCATAAAAAACAAAAGCAAAGAAAACCCATTAATGTTTTTTCTAAGAAAAATTTATTACTACTTAGTTAAAAAAATTGCTGATATAGAACATATTAGCCAATTCATGGGTTATGGTATTTACGATAAAAAAATTATCCAAATTTTGCAACAAATTGATGACCCATACCCGTACCTTAGAGGAATAATAGCTGAAATTGGTTTCAAGAAAAAAGAAATTCAATACACCCAAAATAAACGAAACAAAGGTAAGACTAAAAATAATTTTTATTCATTATATGATATCGCCATGTTAGGATTTGTTAATTATTCTAAGATACCACTTAGAATAGCCGTATTTATAGGTTTTCTTACTGCTTTCCTTAGCTTCTGTTTAGCTATTTTTTATACAATATATAAATTAGTTTATTGGGATAGCTTCGAGTTGGGACTTGCCCCAATGGTTATTGGTATTTTCTTCTTTGGAGCGATTCAGCTAATGTTTATAGGTATTTTAGGGGAATATATAGGAGCTATCTATACGCAAGTTCGGAAACGCCCATTAGTTTATGAGGCAGAAAGAATCAATTTCGGGAAATAAAAAAACTTACTTTTTATTAAATCCAAATGTCAAATGACAAATACTACAAATAAATCCTTAAGTCTCAAATAACAAATCATAACTTTTAACTACTAAATTCACTGTTTACGTTTCTTCAGGGTATGTTTAAACTTCATAACTGCAAAATTAATTTCAATAGATGTTTCTGATTCTGTAGTATCAAATGCATCATCTAAAATATCAGAAAAAATCTCACCACTTTTTTGCATAAGTTTATTTTGAACATCTTTGTCTTGAATGATTGTAAGTTCTTTTATTGTTTTGCTTAATTGCCTTATCTTTGCAAACGTCTCAATAATAGCTAGTGTTGCTTCAGTAGCCTGATGACTCTTAAGTATAGTAGCTAGCATATAAAGACCCTTTTCACTAAAAGCTTTTGGTAAATGTGGGGAGAACTTAATTATATCAAGGTGGTCAAAATTTTTGACTACCTCATCTTTCTCGCCATTAGTTAATTTAATAATATACTCATTAGGAAATTTACTGGGGTTATTTGATACCGCTTGATTAATTTCCTTAGTTGTAACTCCATATATTTCAGCAACATCACGATCTAAAATAACCTGCATATCTCTAATACTAATTATTTTATTCTCAATATCTTCAAACTTAATTATATCCATGACTTTCACGCTCCTTACTTAAAGTAAATCCAAAGACTTATAAGTAAATCCAAATGTCAAATGACAAATACTACAAATAAATCCTTAAATCTCAAATAACAAATCATAACTTTTCTCTGGTTTTATTGATTATTGAACTCAAAATTAATAATAATTCCGTAGATGCTTTAATTAGATAATCTAGCAATTCTTTGTCTGAAGATAACCCAACATTATTAATTAATTTCAACCAATACTTAGACTCTCTTGCTTCTCTTCTAGCAATACCAAGCTTATTTATAAAATCTCTTTTTGAAAGTGTCCCGTCTGCTTCTTCTATATTTGCACCAATTGAGGCACTAGAACGAATTAATTGACGAGAGTACTCTTTTGCCACCTGATTTTGAGTTAAACTTAATACCAATTTTGCTACTTTAGTAGCAAATTCCATGCTTCTTGTATCTAGATCATAATTTAAAGATTTGGCATTATTCGATTTATTTGTCATTTGAGTTTTGTCATTTGTCATTTACTTCTCACCTTCATAATTTAAATAATACTAAATCTTAAAGATTAAGTCAACTTTTAAACATGTAAACAATTCAACGTCAATAATTCTTAAGTATTAGAATGCTCTCCTATTTTTAAGGTACCAATTTGGCTCCATAAAGAAGGTATCGCATTTTGCGAGACCAATGAGGAGAAACCCAAAATCCAAATGATAAATGTCATTTCGTTGGATGAATGGATGATTGGAAATAGGAAAAGGTAAAAAGTAAAAGGTTAACCGCTTACTGTTTTACGGTTTTTAAAGTCGTCCGTCTGCTTTGTCTAAAACAGATTTCACGTCAAACACTACTTGCTTTTCATTATTAAGTTTTAACGTTTTATATTCATCATGTGCTACTGCTAGGATGACTGCGTCGTAGTGACTAGGGATTGGAGATTGGGGGTTAGGGATTAAATTAATGCCATATTCTCTCTTTGCTTCGTCTTTGTCAGCCCAATAATCACTGACATCCACGTTACATCCATAGTCTTTTAGCTCATTAATAATATCTATAACTTTAGAGTTCCTAATATCTGGACAATTTTCTTTAAAAGTAAGACCCAACACAAGCACCTTAGCGCCTTCTATTTTATGCCCTTTTTTAATCATAAGTTTAATAACCTTACTAGCTACAAACTGCCCCATCATATCGTTAATACGTCTACCTGCTAGAATAACTTGCGCATGATAACCAATGGACTCTGCCTTATGCGTAAGATAATATGGGTCAACACCGATACAATGGCCACCAACAAGTCCTGGTGTGAATTTAAGGAAATTCCACTTAGTTCCTGCCGCCTCAAGTACTGCTCTTGTATCAATTCCCATTTTGTCGAAAATAATGGCAAGCTCGTTTATAAATGCGATATTAATATCACGTTGTGAATTCTCAATAACCTTTGCTGCTTCTGCTACTTTAATGCTAGGTGCTAAGTGCGTGCCAGCTGTTATTATACTTGAATACAGTTCATTAACTTTCTTAGCAATATCTGGAGTACTACCTGAGGTTATTTTCTTTATCTTAGTAACGGTATGTTCTTTGTCACCTGGATTGATTCGTTCTGGGGAGTAACCACAGTAGAAACCTTCGGATTTTGGGGATTGGGAATTGGAAGAAGATATGTATTTCAGTCCACTAAATTTCTCAAGGACTGGAACACAATCTTCTTCAGTACATCCAGGATAGACAGTACTTTCATAAATAACAATGTCGTTTTTCTTAAGAACTTTTCCTATTGTCTCACTAGCTTTTAGTAATGGAGTTAGGTTAGGTTTCTTATAAGCATCTATTGGGGTTGGAACAGTGACAATATAGATATTACAGCTTTTAATAGCATCAACATTGTTGGTAAAAACCATACCATTATGGATAGCTTCTTTTAGCTGCGTTTCACTTAACTCAAGTGTCCTATCAAACCCACTAGTTAATTCATTTATGCGGTCTGTGGAAATATCGAATCCAACAACAGTGTATTTAGAGCTAAATGCATGGGCTAAAGGAAGTCCAACGTAACCGAGACCGAGAATGCATATGGAGTGTTGCTTATTCATGATGGGGGTATTATAGCTTTTTGGTGGAGATTGGGGAATAGGGAACGGGAAGCGTGTCAGGAGGAGTCAATGAATTATAGTTAAAAGAAACAAGTTAAAAGTTTCAAGTAGAATTAGCTACCTTTTTTATTAATGCTGCAATCATTTTAGAAATACAAACACTTTCATTAATAAATTCATTTGCAGTACTTTTGTTTAAATAATCAATTTCACCTGCAATTCTTAGTTGTGTTCGTAGCTCACCGCATGATCCCTTGGCGATTCTCAAAAACCTCACAAACTCTTTTTGTGAATCTCGTTCATAACCCTCAGCTATATTTGATGAGACAGAGAGCGCAGACCTAGTTATTTGGTCCTTGAACCCATAATCCTTTAGGTCAACAAAATACCTATAAATACGTACACTCAAAGTAAAAGATTTTTGCCACACAGATAAATCTTCAAAACTATTATACTTCATACTACCCCTTCAACCTTCAACTTTTCACTTTCAACTTTAAACTATTCCGTTATAAACCCAATCTGCCTCTTATTCTCTTCAGGTGGAACTAACAGAATATTTACTGCTTCAATAAGCGATTGAATATGCTCTTCTGAATCACTTTGCCTAATTTCAATTTCCCTAATCTTTATTCTTAATTCATCATAAAAAGCATACATGTCTCTTAATTTCACAAATGCTTTAACAACTAAAATACTCATTTCAATAGCTTTTTTAGTTTTTAAAACACTAGATAACATAATTGTCCCATGTTCTGTAAAAACATAGGGTAACTTTCTTACGCCACCCCAACTTGATATCTCATTTTGCGATATCAAGTCTGTATATTCTTTTGTTGTTAACTGAAACATAAATTCCTCAGGAAATCTTCCCATGTTACGTTTGACTTGTTCATTTAAACGCCTAGTTTCAACTTGATAAACGTCTGCTAAATCATGGTCTAACATTACGCTCTTACCTCGTATTAGATAAATCTTAGCTTGAATATTCTCTACAGTTAATAGTTCTTCCATAACCTCACTCTCCTTATAACTGTATATACTACTAAATCTTAAAACTTAAGTCAACTTTTTGTGTTACAAATAATTTAACGTCAATAATTATAATTAATTGTTTATGAGTTGATGTGTTAGAGAGTTAAAGGGTTAGAATGAGCGCCTCTTCTAAGGTGCCATTATGGCTCCTTAAAGAATGTATCACATTTTGCGATATCAAATTTCTTATTCTTAAATTATAGATTTGGCATTTTATGATTTATTTGGATTTCGTCACTTCGTCATTTCGTTATTTCGTTATTTAGTCACTTCGTTTTTTCCGTGACTTCGTTCTTATATCCCATATTTCACAGCATAAAATAGATACTTCAATTGCTCTGAACGAAACGCTAGCTGACTAAAGGACTTTTCCTTATACTTTGCATCACTTATCTTAAACGCTGAACCAACTACTGGCACAGAGATAAGTTTTTTGTCAGGGATTAGTTTAGTGAAAGTTTTATACACTCGATAGCTATGATATGGAGATGTTACTAACATTAGCTTATGAATATTCCTATTTTGGATATATTGCTTAGTTAAAATAGCGTCTGTATAAGTAGAAATAGAGTCAGATAATACAACCAACTCTACACCCTTAACTCGCAGTCTATTCATATACTCATTCTGATAATTTTCTACATAACCACCAGAGTAAAGAATCTTGTCAGCATAACCCTGCTCTGCTAAAGAAAAAGCGTACTCAAGGCGCTCCATCTCACCAGATGGGACAACAATAATGTCTACCTTTTCAACTGGTTGATTTACAATAAGTTGCTCAGGAGTAAAAGGAAATCCTATTAGAATCCTTCCAACATAAATTGTAGGAACAAGTAAAACTATTAATAAAATTGTTAATAATATTTTTTTCATAAATTATCCCTCAAATAACTAACTATTCGCTCACAAGCTTTGCCATCACCATAGGGGTTATATGCTTTAGCCATTTTGTCATAAGCTATTTTGTCATTAAGCAATACATTCATTTCTGCAACAATCTTTGATTTGTCTGTTCCAACCAATTTAACAGTCCCTGCCTCAATCCCTTCTGGCCGTTCAGTTGTATCTCTCATTACAAGCACTGGTTTTCCGAGCCCTGGTGCCTCCTCTTGAATACCACCACTATCTGTGAGAATAACTGTTGATTTGCTCATCAAATAAACAAAGGGCAAATAATCTAACGGCTCTATCAAATAAACGTTTTTGATGCCTTTAAGCACATCATTCACAGGATTACGCACATTAGGATTAAGATGCAGAGGATAAACAATATCAACCTCTGGATATTTGTTAGCAATTTCCTTGATGGCTTCACAGATATTCAAGAACCCTTGTCCAAAGTTCTCTCTACGATGACCAGTTATCAAAATGAGCTTGCGCTCATTTTGAGTGAAAGGTGAAAGGTGAAAAGTGAAAAGTTTATCGTAACCAAAATCTGCTATACGTTTATTTAAAGTTGCTTTGATATTGGAATCTGAGTTTATCTTTTCGGTAACCCAATGGAGGGCGTCGTTAACCGTATTACCAGTAACAACAATATGTTCTCCACTAATATATTCACTTAATAAGCAATCTGCGTTCCTTTGAGTTGGGGCAAAATGATACTTACAAAGACGGTCGGAAAGCTGACGATTGGCTTCTTCAGGCCAAGGTGATGCTAGGTCGTACGTCCTAAGCCCTGCCTCGATATGCCCTATAGGTATCTGCTCATAAAAAGCTGCCAGACTAGTAGCAAAAGCTGTAGTAGTGTCACCATGAACTAGCACTAAATCAGGAGAAAACTCTTTCAAAACAGGTCTTATCTCAAGAAGCACCCTACTGGTTATATCAAATAGGTCTTGTCCTTCTTTCATTATATTTAGATCATAATCAGGAACTATCTCAAAAATAGTTAATACTTGATCTAGCATCTCGCGATGTTGAGCTGTCACGCATACTTTGGTCTGAAAAATATCAGGATATTTTTTAAACTCATGGACCAAAGGACACATTTTAATGGCTTCCGGCCTGGTGCCGAAAACGATTAGTACCTTCTTCACTTAAGGATTCCTTTTAGATATTCGCCGTATTGATTGCTTTTTAACTGCTCAGCTAGCTTAGCCAATTGCTCTCTACTAATCCAACCTTTAAGATAAGCTATCTCTTCTATACAAGAAATCTTTACACCTTGGCGCTCTTCAATAGTCTTCACAAAATATGCTGCATCTAAGAGGCTCTCATGGGTGCCTGTATCTAACCACGCAAACCCTCTACCTAGATTCATTACTTGTAGCTTATTATTCTCAAGATAAATCCTATTAACATCTGTAATCTCTAGCTCTCCCCTTGAAGATGGCTTTAAATTCTTAGCAATATCTACAACAGAATTATCATATAAATATAGGCCAACTACTGCATAATTACTCTTAGGTTTAAGAGGCTTTTCCTCTATGCTAATAGCTTTTCCCTCAGCATCAAATTCAACTACTCCATAACGTTCAGGGTCTTTTACTCTATAACCGAAAACAAGTCCGCCACCATCTTTTTTAATATTAATAACAGCTTCCTTTAGGAAATTCACAAAATCATGACCATAGAAAATGTTATCACCAAGTATCATACAAACATCATCACCATCGATGAACTCTTCGCCTAAAATAAAAGCCTCAGCAAGTCCGTTTGGATCTTTCTGTACTTTATAGCTTATTGCTAGTCCATAATCTGAACCGTCTCCAAAAAAACTCTCAAACCTTGGGATATCTTCTGGCGTGGAAATAATAAGTATCTCCCTAATCCCAGCAAGCATCAAAACTGATAATGGATAATAGATAAGTGGTTTGTCATAAACCGGTAAAAGTTGTTTGGACATTACTTTGGTTAGGGGATAAAGTCTGGTGCCTTTGCCTCCTGCTAAAACTATACCTTTCATATAAGACCCTCCATTTTTTGTATAGTTTATTGTCGCATATCTTGGGGGAATGGTGAATAGTGAATGGTTTAAGAGTTTAAGGGTTGAAGGAAAGTAAATCCAAAACTCAAAACCCAAATAACAAATAAATCAATAATGCCAAATGCTTAAATACTTAAAGACAAAAAATCAAAACCAACATTTGGATTTTAAGGATTATATGATTTGTTTGGATTTTGTCATTTGACATTGGGATTTAACTAGCCACTGAAATCTAAATTCACAAAAACCATGTTTTAATTTTACATAAATGGGTATATACTATTTGATATATACTAGAGGTGCAAAATGAAAAAAACTACTGTATTTGTTAACGGAAGAAGTCAAGCGATACGAATACCAAAAGAATATCGCTTCAACGATAAGGAAGTCTTTATTGATAAAATAGGTAGTGTGCTAAGAATAATGTCTATAAAAAATAGCTGGAGCCCTTTTCTTGAAAGCCTCAACAATTTCTCTGAAGATTTTATGAAAAACAGAAATCAACCAGAGGAACAAAAAAGAGAGGATATATTCTAGTGAAATACCTACTCGACACGAATATCTGTATTTATCTAATTAAAAATAATAACAAAAAACTTATATCAAAAATAATCTCGTTCGCACCAGGAGAACTTTGCATATCCTCTATAACTACATCTGAACTATATTATGGCACTCGTAAAAGTATACATGTTTCAAAAAACTTAACTGTACTTGAAGACTTCCTGTCAGGATTCACTATTCTTCCCTACGATAATGATGACTCAATCTTTTACGGGATTATTAGAGCAGACCTTGAAAGAAAAGGAACGCCTATTGGACCTTTAGACAATCAAATCGGGGCTCAAGCTTTAGCAAAAGAAATGACAATAGTTACAAATAATGAAAAAGAATTCCTTAGAATAGACAATCTTAGAGTAGAAAACTGGTCAAAATAATTAATTACTAATTTCATCCAGCCATAATCTGAAACTTGAAAAGAGATTTATTTAGTATATGATATATATTATAGGATTATTATGCTTAAAAAATTAACAATCACCAATCTGAAAGATAATCGAGAAAAATTTCTCAGCAGCCTAACAAACTTTTCTGGTGAATTTAAGAAAAAAGAACAACCTATTAAAACAAAGAAAAAACCTTAACCGATTATTCCCTTAACCCACTGAGTTATTTTGTCCTTTTCAGTTCCTTCAGGTAAAAAGTTTAGTAAAGTTTCTAAATAACCTCGTTCTATGATTAACTCTAGGCTCCTATCAAAATTCAAGTCATTGAGCCATCCAATAAGCATAAGCAAGAAATCATAAGCTGTTCGCATATCTACATGTTCAACTATCTCTCCCGCTAAAACCTTATCTACGGCCTCAGGAGTGAGTTTCTTCTCTATTGTTAATCCGAAGGTAACAATAGATGCTTCTTTGCCATCCCAGGCAGCAAAATGGCTAATTAATGTTTTATAAATATCTACCTTGTCAGCATCCCTGATAAGCGAAGCATACAAGAGTTCAGAAGGTGAAGCATCCTTAGGCAAATAAAGCTTATTGTGATGTTTAATGGCATACTCCACCAAACAAGCATCTAGCTCATTTAGCTCAGACAATAGATTATAATTCTCACAAACATCCAATGCTAACTCTGCGTGGTCTATTGAAAGCACATCAGCAAAAGTATTGTAACGCTTAAGCTGTTCAAACCTACCAACATCATGAAACAAGGCAATGGTCTCTGACAACTTCGTGTCTTTATCTGAAAGCCCCTCATGTTCACAAATATCTTTAATAATTGATACCACTCTAAACGTATGGTCAATTTTAAGCTTGATATTCTTATCAAACTCTTTATCATCTTTATAAAACGACTCAGCGTAATTAACAAGCCAGAGGCCTTCGCCTTTTTTAATATCAATACTCATTTATTTCACCCTCTCTTTAGCCTGACGGAAGGGTGTATTCAATTACAAGAAAACTTTGAGTATTCTGCGTCACTTTCACCCTGTCATCTATCTCATGTCCAACTACCCAAATAATCCCACCTATATGCTCGATTACTAAAACTTCGTCTCGTTCAGAGGTTGGCACTTTTTTGTCTATGAAATAATCCTTTAGCTTCTTGTTCCCTGTCATACCTAAAGGTACAAAAGCATCTCCCACTTCTTTACTCCTAATAACAAGCGAATCTATGTCCACCATATCAGCATCTACACAGATGGAAGACTTCCTTCGTTTATCTACTACACACATAGTATCTACATAAACCGTAATCAAATTATCTCCTACGAAATTCTCTCCAAACTGTAATGGACAATACACACCCTCTTTTGAAGTTATTCCTGATATCTTAAAAACCTTATATTCCTTTACTAATTGAAACTCATTATTAATAAGATATTTAATATTTGGTTTTTCGCTATTTAACTGAGCAATAATCTCCTCTAATAAGCCAGTAGTAATTGCCACTCCATTACCAGCTAACTCTCTTTTAATGAACTCTTTCTGAATAAAAGGATGTAACTTAAGAAACAACTGCAAATCATAGGCCATACCTAATGATAAACTTTTCTGTAACACTGCAAGCTGATCATCAAGATAAGAGCTCATTTCCTCCGAAATATTCTTAAACCGCTCAATTGCCTTTTCGATATTAGGGTTCATTGTTTGCCTAATCATTGGAATAACAATGTTTCTTAGCTTATTACGCTTAAAATCGTTCTCTAAGTTCGACCCATCAGTCACATAATCCAAGGAATTTTCTTCGCAATAATTAAGAATATTTACTTTGGTTTCCTGTAACAATGGCCGAATTACGTCCACGCCATTAATCTCTATCTTTTCAGCTATCCCTATCCTTAATCCACTAGTCCCAGAGAATATTTGCATCAACACTGATTCGACTTGATCATCTAAATGATGAGCCGTAACGATTATGGCTTGAGGCTTGGGGCTTAAGGCTTGTGGTGGTTTGATTTTGCTTGCCAAGTCGTAGCCTTTAGGCGAAGACTGGTCATTTGGATTTTGGATTTTGATATATCTAGCTAGTTCTGCTAATTTTTGATACCTTACTTCTCGTCCTACTTGTTCGAGGCTCTTCTTTTGCTCGTGGGCAAGCTTTGGAACATCTGCTTTATCAGTATAAAAAGTAATCCCTAGTTTATCGCAAAAATCTCTACAGAAAACGACTTCTGCATCTGCTTCTTCTCTTAAGCCGTGATGTAAATAAAAAGCTGATAACTTACTAACGTCATGAGCCTTAGATAAATAATGCAAACAAGCCAAACTATCCGCACCACCGGAAAAGGCAACGATTAAATAATCATTGGGTTCAAAAAGAAAACTATTAAATTGCATGCAGCAATTATAACATTTACTTCACCATTTCTTGCATCTCTTCTACGACTTGCTCACTTGATATTGCATTATTGTTTATTCCAGCAGCCTCAAATGCACGCATAGCAATGTTTATAGGACTATTGCCATCAATAAATTGACATATCCCTAGCTTTCTTAAAGTTACAATATCTTCCCTAGTGTCATCATTAAATAACGTTTTAATAAGATCTAAATTCATATCTTCTTGGCCGTAGCAATAGAGAGCCGCAGCCAACATAACCTTAGCTGCTTTTTTAGTATCCGTGAATTTTAAATTTAGCTTTTTATCTATAAAATAAGCCAGTTCTTGCATGTCAGCATAAACATCTGGGAAAGTACAAACATTAATATGTCGTTGTTGTTGAGACAATATTTTAGGACCATCACTTTTTGGAGCAGAATACTTTAAATTCACTTTTTTATCATTTTTCACAATACAACCTCACTCAATAGATTAGCAACACTACTCCAATCAACAAGTCCGGCCTGATACTATATACAATATATATATTGCCCGAAAAATTGATAACTAAACATGGTATATGCATGGTTATTTATTGTTCTTTCTCTTCATTTTTGCTTGATACTTCGACACTTCGAAATTTCTACAAGTTTACACTGAGCGCAGTCGAAGTGCTCAGTGCAGGCAGACTCAGTACAGGCAAGCTCAGCACAAGTCAAAAAAAACATCCATCACAACAATCTATTGTCGAAAAATTGTTCCGTTCTGATACACTAGTGCACCCATAAGTAAATTGGATTGTTTTAGGGCTTCATCAATACCCAATTTAGCAATAAGAATTCCAAATAACGCTGTAAAATCAGCCAATATAGTACTAGCTTCAACCGGTGAAGTTGAAGGCATATTTGGTGATGAATAAATTACATTGCCATTACGGAAAGATATTGGAGCTTTATTAGTCGTGTGGGTTGGTGGCTTAGCCATAGAACTGCCTTCATCTACAGAGATAAGCGCCCAAATATTTTTTCGCTTCTGAACAAAGTCTTCAGAAAATAATTCTGGAGTCTTTCCTTTGGGAACTTTGACACAGTCTACAACATATAGAGCCTGTTCATCCATTATTTTTGCGTAAGTCTCTTCGGTTTTATCAGTAGCAACTTCACTCATATTAATTAATGTAATCCTGTCAGCAATAGTTGGGTCGGTTTCTTTAAGTACTTTAACAAGTGCTTGAAAGCTTTTTGTGTTTATATCCGTACCTACTACTCTGCCTCCTGCTTTTAATACTTCCAACGCTGCAGTTTGACCTGCTGTACCCGCTATCCCTAAAACTAGTACTGTATTGTCTCGCCCTTTTCTTGAAGGGAATCCAGGAATTGAACCAAGCGTGGTAGTTTTAAGTGGTGGGGTATTATCGTCTATTTTTGTAGTAACCGCATCTAGATTACTAAGAAAATCTACACTCTTTTTAGCAGCAATTATACTCATACCTGTTAGACAAAGCCCTTGATTAAAGCAGTCGAACGAAACCCCAGTAAGGTTGGCTTTTGCTAATGCGTCTGTTGTAGCGACAGATCCAGGCGCAAATGGATGTAAATAAGAATAAATAATGAAGTTAGCCATCTGCAACAGCTTTTCCTGAAGAGCTGGTTGTGGTTCTTTGACCATATAAACCATTCCGCTACCATTGTGGCTCTGCCTTTTTGTTTCTGCCAGACCTTCTTCTAGATTATCAACAAAACTCACAACTCCACTATTTCTCTGAGCTACATTAACAATATCTTCGTCTGTTAAGTTTACATTTAGTCCAGCACCTTTTTGTACAATCATAGGGATGCCTGCTTTGGAGCAAATCTCGATAAGAAATTGTGTCAAAATAAACCGATTCTCATGGGCTTTCATTTCTTTTGGAAAAAATATGGCATTTTTGGTTGGTAAACTTACAAATTGCTTTGTTAATTCAA
Source organism: uncultured Candidatus Marinamargulisbacteria bacterium (assembly GCA_964643725.1). Lineage (GTDB taxonomy): Bacteria > Margulisbacteria > Riflemargulisbacteria > GWF2-35-9 > DYQY01 > DYQY01. The sequence goes on along the minus strand of CAZXTL010000009.1, from coordinate 41,798 downwards.
TAATTGCTGTACGGATTGTATCTTTATCATATACTTTCCCTGGGGAAAGTGGCTCGCTCAAATAATTAAGTAAAGGGCTTCGAAGCAAAGCGTTTTGATTGAGAAGAAACTCTTCAATGCCAACAACCTCCTGCTGAAGTGAAGACAATGAAACAGAGTCCGTAGCAATAACTTTATTAAACATTACTTAGCCTCCTTGAATAAACTATCCAATTTATCGTAAGTAATGCTTTAAAGTTGCTGTGTTTTTAAATTATGATTGAATTCTGTTTCTCTTTACTTTTGCTTCAGTCTTCGCTACTTAAGAGCTACTTACGACACGTAATCAAAAATGAAGCAAATGCAATTAATAGGTATCGGTCACCGAGTGATTTTGCGCATCTCGATACGATTGCTACGCAATCACTCGATGACCGCAAAATTGTATCGAGGTGAGAGATGTCAAAGTGTTACCAATTATTCAGTACTGAGATTTTTCTTCTCCTCAAGTCCTACTTTGAAATACAGATAAAGGCCTACAAGAAGTAGGATGAAGCCAGTTACTTTTAATATAAACACCTTATTTACCAATTCAAGAAAATATAAATTCATAACGATATATGGAAACAAAAAAAATATTAATTTTAGAAACCTGCCTCTTTTAAATTTTTTATAAATAACTTCTCTAACACCTATAAGTAAAATGAAATAACCTATGTGAAAACTTACTAAGCTACTAAACAAATAAACAAATAAATAAATAAATAAAAAATAATTAAATCCCAAAATATTTCCTAAGCTTTCAGGTGAATTCAATATTAAATATATAAAGCCTAAAGAATTTAAAATTACTACTATAAAAATTAAAACAAAAATCCATTCAATTAATAACCTTTTTAGTCTATTCAATATATTAAATATAAAAGCTTTTTCCATGACAAATTACTCCTTAAAATTTTCTAAACTATGACAATTTTCAACTTTAGGTCTAATAGTATATTTGGGAGAATCAATATGTGAATAAAACCCACCTATTAAATCACCTGCTACATCAATTTCTGTTATATACTCAAACCTCTCCGAACCAGAAAAGCCATCTATGCTTCTTTTAACTACCTCTTTAACCCCTAGAGAATCAAAAGAAATACTTGAATCCGCATGACCTTTAACTCGTGCCAAAATCGCTAAACAATTTGCATTCGCTCCACCTAGACTATGCCCAGTATGAGTAATATTTTTGCTTCCATAATTCTGATTATTTCTAACTAAATTATAAAAAATAATAGATGAAGTTAATTGTGGATTTTTACCCATTGATAACCCGGCATCAGTTGTCACATCATTTTTATCTACATTAGGAAAAAGCTCCGTTCCCCTACTCACCATAACTAAATCTCCATTAGGTTTCTTAAGAATAGCTGCTTGATAACCAGTAGTTGTGTCCGAATAATAATACTCACCAGTCTTTAAAGACGGAGCTATCTTACCATTTGCTTGTGACTTAAACTCACTTGTTATATTCACCCATCCTGTTGGCAAAACTGCCTCCCTTATTGTTGTTCCTTTTTTATAATTATCATACACCCATTGGGATGCTTGTACATAATTATACACTTCTGAAATTGGAATTCCATTTATATTACTCCCCAATTCTTGAATATAGGGGAACATTTGTTGGACTGAAGTTTCCATTTTCGTGTCTATCATTCTCTGAATTAAAACTAGTCCTATCATAGACCTACAACTATCTGACATTATATTTCCATAATTATTCCTCTGGTACTTAACAACCTTTAATAATTCTGTAACATCTTTATATGCCATATATTCTATCCATGGGTTAACTAAGCCATCTAGAATTGCTTGTTCTGCTTCTGCTGGACTTGCTTTTATATCTTTAATCATTTTGTCATAATAATATTTCCATACTGAACTAACCCCATCATATAGCAACAACTTATCTTCAGCTTTAAGGTCAAAAATCTTATGATTATTCACGAAACTTGCTTTAGCTTTTACTCGTGACCAGAACTCCTCATAATCAACACCTAAGGTATTTGTTACTTGAAGTGTCCGGCTGTTTATCGCATTTAATTTAGGAATTATTGTAGCAAGCTGCGACTCACTTATTGGAGCATCTGTTTTAAATAATCTAACTTCAAAATTATTTACTACACCGTCAATAACCATTGCTTTTAATGGACTTACTTTTATTAACCTTAAGTATTTTAAATTTCCTAAGTCAACCTCATCAACAATATCTTCCCTTCCTGGATACATTAATGAATACTGTGTATCATCTATTGGATACAACTCCCCATTAATTTCCATGTAATAATATCCTTTGTTTTCTTGCTCTAGCACCCTTATAAGATCACCGTTATTCTCAAAAACTGTATTACTTGATAATGGCAAAACAGTTACTGAGCTAGCACCAACAGCTGGTAAAACAATACCATTAACGACAGTATTCCAAATGGTTAAGTTTCTTAATTGAGATAATCCCTTTTTAGAAACTCCTTGAAGAGCCTCACTACTTGCTATCGCTCTATGTATCTGAACAATAGGTATGTTGACGATCCTGTCATTACCTCCTGTGTTTGGTAACTCTCCTACTTTTATTCTATAAAGCTTCTTGTCACTTAAAACTACGTAGCTATATATGTCTCTATTATCGTTATTTCTCCACTCTATTTCTGTTGAACTAGCAATGACTCTCACGACAAACTCAGCAGATAAATAACAAACGGTCCTACCTGTTACTCCTGAACCCAACAACCATGCATCTATCTCCGCACATTTTGCGAGCACCTCAGATTCTTGAGTTGCATTGGATAAATCAGCTTGCGAATAGTTAGTGCTAACGGTTATCTCTTTACCGAAGATCTTTATCTTCTGACCGTTACTTAAAGTAACTCCTTTTGTTGCAAGTGAAGCAATTAGTTCATCTATATCGACAGTTAAAAAAATCTACCTTCATTTTTGCTTGATCAAAAACGAAGCGAAAAATCAAGACCTCGCAAAACTCTTTCCTTAAAATTTGGGATATTACTCATCACCCTGTGAGTAATTGCTATATCTATTCCTATAATGCAACCTGCGGGAGCATTGCTAATTTAGCATTTTCTTACATTCTTTCGTAAAATGATTTCGTAATATCTACAATTTTAAGTCATTCAAACATTGCTCGGTCAGGTTAATTATTACTTTAGCTTTCGAGCTGGAATTATCTCAGACTGTCCTCTTCCTACCCCCACGATTAAAACACTTCCATCTTTAAGCTCTATCATGCTACCAATATCAGATATTTTTTCCCTACCTCTAATAAACTTATACTTAGCAGTTTTAGGATCGAACAATTCTCCATCCTTAGCATAACTTGCATAACCATCCTTACCTCCATAAATTAAAACCTTACCATTTCTAAGTTTTAATCCTATAAACTCCGAATACCTATTTTTATGCATGTATGCATTTATTGGTTCATATTTACAATAAAGAGAGCCTTCTTTGTTTGAATAATCAAAATCCTTTAAATATAAATTTGTGCAACCATATCCTCCTTTTTTAAAGCTTCTTGCACTACCAGAAATAAGCAATAAATGATCATCAAAGCCAAAAACCAAATAATTAGTTTTTAATCTAGACAACAAAAATCTGCCTATTTTTTGCTTTGATTTAATATCATATATATCTGTGACCATCGCATTTTCTTTGAATTTTTCCAAATAAACGTCTGGTTCCTTGATTATATATAAATTACTGCTTGATCTTACAGGTATTTCACCTAAATTATAGGTGATGCCATATATTTCTCTTTCAAGCCTAATATTCTCCAACGCTTTATTGTCTGTAACAGAAATTTCCCTTGTTGCTGGATCGTATATCTCTACTTCATTAACACTAACTTTGCCATTAGCACCCCAATCATACCCACCGTATACTAATACTTTGCCGTCTTCCATTAAATACGTATTAAATCTATATCTGTCGTACTTTGCTCCACCAACGTACTCTGTGTCTATATTAAGTTGACGGAAAATTTTATAAAAAACTATCAATATAATAATAACAATAATAATTTTAAATGTTTTTTTAAGCACGTTCATTCTTCTATTCTCCTATTTTCCTTATTAATCCAATCGGCGTAATGTTATCCATGTCCCATCTAGAAAAAATACTTGAATAATTAGAAATTGTTCTATATGCTAACCAATAATATTTTAGTTTTTCATATGTAGCAAGGTTTTCTGCTGGATGGTATCCATCCATATAATAATCCATTGAATGTGACGAAGTATAATCTTGCCTGTTAATAATAAATGACCTTACATTGATTTTATTTTGTTGAAGACTTTTTTCACCAAATTCTGATCCATTCTTATTTTCAATAAACAAAGATCCTGCTTGTGGGTAAATCCATAAAAGGGCATCTTCAGCAACAACATAATTATTTATAAAATCGATAGATTTACCTTTATTCATCTTCTCCCATTTCTTTATCCTATCATGAATCCCTAAGCCAGCGAAACAAACTGCTTTATCACCATTATTCCTATTATACATTATAGCCATTTCTTGTGCTATCGCACCCCCTAAACTATGGCCAGTATGGATTATTTCATAGCCCTTATAGGTTGGGTTACTTTTAAAAAAAATTTCATATAATTTTTTGGCTGAAGATACTTGTAGATTCATCCCAAATAAGATTGCAACATCTGAAACAATATCAAGAACTGAAGTTAATCCACCCCTATCAAACTCAGTTCCTCTATGCACAAAAACAATCTGCTTACTATTATTGTTTATCAAAATTCTTCCATGATATCCTGTCTTATTGTCATAATTAACAGCGTTTTCCATGGATTGGTCATACCCTTCTTCGTAATATTGTGTCCATCCATTCGCTTTAAGCAACGCCAAATTTTTTGCATATTTTTCTCTATTGCCTTTATTAGGATCGTTTTCCCAAAAATAGACCCAATCACTCATAACAGCTAATTGTTTTGTTAGTTCTTCACTTGTTAATCTTGGTTGACTAGAGTCTATCACTTTGTTTATTTTTTCCCATTCTTCTTTGGTACTTTTTGCCATTTTTACAGATTTATTCATTATAATTGTAATAAGTTGCTTTTTTAATGTTCCCAATAACCCACTTTTTTCTTTCTCACTAAACCCATAAGACTTCGTTACAATTGTTCCCTTATTAAAATCATATAATAATTCTGTTTTCTTGCTCAATCCTGAATTAACAGACACTGAAACACTTTCCCCAATAACATCTTTTATATCTATTTTCATCCCTGGTAAATCATATAAAAAATAACTAGTTTCCCCTATTTCACTAGATATCATTTCTCCTACATTTTGCAAATACTCCTCTATACTTTTTTCTCCTGAAATTACCTGATTGAAAGTAAAAACACCCACATTTCCAGATTTTTTATTACTATAAGCCACTGGAAAACCATTTCTAATTTTTAACATAGAATTTGGAGTATTTATTTCAAATAACCCTTCACTTCCTGTCATTGTAATTTGAATGTCTTCACCACTTGCATTTTTTACTGTTTCGCATATATTCGGAATCTCTTCCTCTGCTAAAAGACACACTTGAACTGGTATATCCACCCCAGGCACCTTATTGCCCATGGCTTTTAACTTCTGCTCCATTTCATAACGGGTATAAGCTACCTGTCGTTCCAATGCCATAAGCGACTCAGAGGCCTTCTTTAATTCTGCCTCTGTCATATGTTCATAAGCTCCAACCTTATTCAAAACATCTTGTTTTAACTGATTAAGCTGTGTTTGGGTGGTCTGTAATGTGGCATTCACTGATGATTGAATCTGATTTAGTTGCTGAATAGTATTATTCCCTGCTAAAGAATCTTTAACTAACTTATCCATATCTGCCTTTATCGTGTTGTACTGGGTCTCGAAAGTCTTATACGCACCATAAGCTCCATTTGCCATATTTACAATGCCGGCAGGAACAACGTTACCAACTACATTATTAACAAGTTGTTGCATCTCTCCATTCACTCCTGCTTTAGCAATATCTACACTTCTCTGAGTTGTTGAATACAATGTATACAAGTCTTTCATCCCTGCCATATTGGCAAGAAGCCCAGTCACTTCACCTATTATCATCGCTAAAACAATATTCTTAGCTATTTCACCAACTACATTCCACCCTGCGTATACGTTATAAGCACCAGACCTTGGATATTGTGGTGAAAAATTAGAAATAGCGCCTATCTGTACAGTTGAATTACTGCTAACTTGAAATTCGTCATCAGTGAAACTTTCAACTGCATTATCTGCCATACTCTTAAGCGTCTTTGTCCTGACCGTTCCGTCAGAATAAACAGATGACTTCACTTGACCTGTTGGAGAAAAAACTACTTCAATCATGCCATTTTTAGTAACTTTCATAAACTGAAAAGCAGTCCCTTTCTTGGCTTCTGTTGAGGTTACTTTGCCTTCATCATCCAAAACATTTTTAGTATAATCCTCTTGCTCAAGACTAATCCGCTCTGGTAAGTCATTTAGTGTTTTAAATTTTAACATCAAGCTCTTGTCGTTAATAACTTGCAAATATGAAAGCATTGCAAAAGTTGCTACTCCAATACTGCCTAACTCTGCATCAGAAATAAGATTAGGATATTTAGCTTGAATAATAGGCAATGTTTCTATTGCTTTTGCAACAGTCATGTCTGTATCAAACAATTTACTTAGAATATTCTTAAGTATCCCACCATACAGATTAGTAACTGTTGGGGTTACATTAACAGCAGGACTTCCATCTGTATGTGCAGAGATGTTTTTAGACAATAACTGTGTCGCCTTCACCTGCCCTATAGTCTCAGCGTCTATATATGTCTCGACTACCGATTGAGACAGAGTACTATTTACTATTGAGGAAATATTTACACCTGCATTCTTCATGCGTTGAAGGATAAGGATAGCTTCTTTAGAGATGTAGAGTCCCTGTGGTTCGTTATCTTTATGAATATAGTTCATATTGTTACCTGGATAGGTAATAGACAAACTATTCTTATTAATCGGAGAGGAATTAGAATCAATATTCTTAACATTAGGCAAATAATCTTTGAATAATGTAAGAAACTTATCGTACATCACTCTAGCATCTGACTCTGAAAGACTACTATTTCTAGTAACATTACGCATAAGGTCTACAATGAAATGCTTTCTTTCTTCAAGAACCGTGGAATACGAAGCTACTGCTGTTTCCGAGTCGGCAACAAGGTCTTTCCAACTAGTAGTTGTTACAGTATCAAACCGCATAGCATTCTCTGGCTTCGTGTATTCACCCATCTGACAAGCATAGGAACTCTTCAGGCTCAAACTCCTCTGTGCTGACTCCACTGCTAAATCACGTTGCTGTCTCTCTAATTGACCAGTATCACCAATCCACTTTACGTCCTTAGCTCTGGCAATTGTTTCTGCTGGAACTTGTATCAACTGTCCAGTAAAAGTATCCAGTACACCAATAACCTTTGCATCGCCAAACCCAGCAGTATTGCCACAGTCAGCACCATGCGTGTAACCTACGCCACCAATCATAAGCTGATACCGTTCACCTTTTTTGTTGATTTCTGTGGAATCCTCTTTGAGGTCAATAGACGCCTTCATCATAAGGCTCTTAATGCTGTCATCAAAAAGACTCAACTTGTCTCGGTTATTTATTAACCAAACCTTCTTCCATACACTATCTGGCATTTGAGTGGTTGGAAACTCTTGGACAATCAGTGCAGTTGAATAAGCATTAACAATATCTTTGGCCGAAAGTGCTGGGTTTGTTCCACTCTTATCCGCAAGTACTTTTGCACTTATATACATTTTACCAAGCTCTGCAATATATGGCTTATAGTCTATTAGCTCTTCACCATACTTTAAGCCATACAATTCAAGGCTATTATCCAGCTCACTACTCATCTCATCTAAGACTTTAAGGAACTTAACATCTTCAACATTACTATTCACATCTATATCTAACGGATACACAATCTTTGGTTCACTTGTTCCATCAATATACACTATCTCAAGCCTTATCGGATCAATACTTGAACCATTAGGAATAGGAATATCCTTCACAAAGTCTAATCCATCATAATCATTATTTACATAAACTAGCTCATCTTTATGGTATACCTTTAGTGATGCTATATTTTTTAACTCTCCTATTCTAAGGACACCATTCTGCCCTGAAGCGTCATAAGTACAGATAATATTTTCCGTAATATTAGTGACTGCATTAATAATAGGCTCATACTCATCAATAACTTTTTGAACATCAGCAGTCATCAGTCCACCAGTGGCAAGCACTGCATCAAGTGCATTGCCTGAGTTATCGTAAACATTTATTAACGACTGTATGCTATTAGTTGTAAGCTTTTTTCCTAAAATATTTGACATAGCAAACATGTTTCTTAGCTTAACAATATCGTCAGACGAATAATTCTTAAAATCCTCGCTTAAATAAACATAATCCTTTAAGTCATAATTAGTTGCACGTTCAGCTGGTGAAAGTCTGGACTGGATATCAACTAAATTAAATATAATTCTAAAAAATTTCTTCTCAACTGCCTTCTTCTCTATGGCAAGCAAGGTGAATATTTGATGTGCATATTGTTGATACTCAGTTCCTAACCCCAAATCTTGAGCGCTATTAGTTATATTAAAGTTAAAGGAAACCGCTCCAGTTGGAGTAAGCACTCCACTTGTTTTCAGTAAATTAATAATAGCTGTTGACTGTGTAGCAGTAAGCACTTCAATTGTTGTAAAAAAATCACTGGCGATTGGGCTATTTAACTGATTGAAAATATTCTGAACATCTTGGTTAGCATAATTAATCGTTGGGAACCCATCCGCAGTATCATGAATAGCATCTAACTTTTCAAAATAAGCAGCCAAATAAGCCTGTAATACATTTTTGCCTTCATTCCTGTAAAACAAAAATCGTTTTAAATCTGGTATAGCTTGGTTAAACATATCAGTGTCTGACATAAGTTCATTAAGCTCAAAGCACCAATCTGCAATATCATTATTGGAATATGGAAGAGTGTCTATCTCCGCTAAAGTAGATATATCTTTAAATAATCCGACAAAACTAGTAGCGTCAAAATAGGTATTGGTCATTGTCTTCAGGGTTGTATAATTTGTTCCTGTCTTTCTAGCTATCTCTATTGTATGCTCAGCTGTATTTACCCATCCACCCTCACCAACAGGAATCATCTTATCTTTAACCTGAATCCAGTTACCTAAGCCCATCTCTTCTATCTTCTTAAATGCTGAAACTTCATATCCAGTAAGATTTGGTGAAAGGTGAAAATGATCCAGGATATACTGATCTTTATTTGTGCTGGCATTAGCTAATGTCTGCATATTAGTAAAAGTTTCAGTTATTAGTCCTGTTGATGTTAAATACCCTTGTTGAATTAAATAAAACCACAACTCCCTTTGAAATTCAGCAGGTACTACTCGATGTGTTTCAGTCGACGTGGTAGTTGAAATAGCGACTCCATTAGGATTTGTTGCTTTCTCAATAACTGAAAAGTGACTTGGCATAACTATCTTGGCCATACGATAGTAGATATCACCTGCTTCTTGTACAAAAATCGCTTGTCCGGAATAAAGCAATTTATAACTACCAACTGTATCAATATATATATTTGCCTCGCCTGGAGTAACTTGATTATTGAAATAATTCTTAGTTGCTAAGTAATTAACTAACCCTGGATTCACTCCATTATTAAGCGCTGTAAAATAATCAGAGAAACTAAGTTTTGCATGACTTGCTATATAATCTGGCAACTTCAGTGAAGTAGCATAAGTATTTAAATCCATTACAAATCTATGAAACGCAACCATCTTCTGATAATCAACATTGTTTAGCAGAATATTTATCTCCGCCGCGGTTTCTGATATATATTGCAAGGGATTGGGAATACCTTGTAATGATTGTCTAAGTTCTAATGCGTTTAGAATATCCTCGTATCTTGGCTGTACATATTTTCTCTGCTCCTCGATATTTCCTGCAAAAATATCTTTAAAAAGATTATTTCCTTTATAGATATTATTAAGTCTTAGGAAATCTGTTAGGACTACCACTCTGTAGTCATAGAATCCTATATCTTCAGTAGTCGTAGTGAATAAATCATTCACATTAATCTTAATATCTGCAGCAGACACTTTAATGTCTTTTAATGCATAGTACATTTTTAGAGTTATATATGGATTGTCCTTCAATTTCTGTTCATTATTTAGCGTGTACCCATTTGTTTTAAACCACGCGATTGCATTGGTACATTTATTAGACACTAGGCTATTAATTTCGTCTTCAATTAACGAGTTATTATTTGAATATATCTTATTTAATACCATCTTTATCTCGCTTAAGCTCATTTTTTCATACTCAAGCACTTGAGCATATCTACACAATCCCAATAATTCAGAAGAAGAAAGGTTATTCTTTGTCGATACTTTGATGTCACCGGTTGAACTATTAACTACATTTAAATCTAATGACTCCAAAACTCTAAATGCATATTTATTATAAATTATACGTTCGCCAGAACTTAACCCTGCAACAGTTTCGGCTAAGGACTCTTTCCAAGTTGATAAATTTGAATCATATATATTCCAAGAATAGTATAAATCCTCTAAGTTCATAACTTTGAAATCAGTATTCTGAACTCCATTAGCATCTTTAAGATCAAAAGCATAAATATTGTTCCCATTCATAAATAATTTGTAATCTAAACTTAACCCCTCAACTGAAGAATATTCCCTTATGCCTGAAAGCTTATTTTCTCGAATAAAACATATGCCTTTATCGTCAATTTTCTGGATATAATATGAATAATTCTGGTCATCTACCATTTTAGAAAGATAACCCTTAACTGATAACAGCTCTTTAACATGAGACTTTGCACCAGTCTGTCCGCTTGTTAAAAGTTCAATCGTTCTATCATAAGGTCTTTTTACTTCAACTGATACATTATTATTATCGGAACCAAAATTAATACTTTGACTTATTTTAATTGCATAAACACCCGGATCTCTCAAAATAGTTTCTGAAAAATTGTCTCCTCTATGAATAGTATTTACTCCATTTTCATAAAAATCATAAAACATACCTTCATAACCACCAAACCAACCGAATTCATTATAGTTATTTTCCTGATAGTTAATATTGAGAAAACTCTTGTTAGTCAGCGTAAAGTTAATCCATGCATTAGGACTTCCTGCTGAAGCTGAAGCTGAATAATTATTTTCCACAAAAAGATTATCAAAGTTACTTGCAGAAGCTGGGTTGCCAGCTGTTGGAAGCAACCAACCGTCATAACGTAACTGTACATTTCCATTGCTATTTATCCCTACTTCTCTTACGTTTCTGTTGTAACATCCATCCACACTAGCTAAAGCACTAATTGATATTAAGGATGTTGACATTATTTTATCTAAAATTACAGATTTACTACTCACGCTATCAATAACTGTTTTTTTAGCCCTGACAATAATATTATAATTACTAGGCACTAAAATATTGCCGTTCAGGTCACGTCCATCCCAATTGAAACTTAAAGTGTTTTGACTATCCAGATTAACAAACGTATTCAGGTTTCTTACTCTCTTTCCATTATTATCAACTAATTCGACGTCAAAGCAGTCATAAGGAGAAAAAACTCCACTTAATGTAATACTGATTTTTTTATTATCAGCTAATTTATAATTAAACCCGTCCATACCAATAACTGTACTAATAGAACCTGACAAAAACTTAACTACTTCTGATAAAATCTCTAGTGAGCTAATATTGTTCTTAGTATAAAAATCAGCAAGTTCATTAAATGTAACTCCATTAGTAACAAGTTCAACACCATCATCAATCATCTTCGCAATAGAGTTAATAACCACATCTTCTGCATTTGAATATGTTTGCTTTAACTCAATAAAGTTAGGATACGATTTATTTACTTTAAGTATATTAATATTCTCATTCATGGCACTTATTACATTGATTCCTTTAACGTACAAATCTTTAAATAATATTGGCTCTTTTAAAGGACTTTTTAATGTTAATAGGTTTTCTGCGAAGGCTTTGATGGAATCAAAGTTAGTACCAAAATTAGTCAAAATATACTCTCGATATCCTGTGATATTTAATGATTCAAAAAACTCATCAAAAGAAACTATCTCTAAATATTTATCAAAAGTGAATCCAATTTCAGAACAATCATTCAAAAAGTAATCAATTGTCCCATACTTTGCTGCGTCATAAGCGATAGCAATTGCCTTATCTAATAGTACGTTTTCTGATTTAGCTTTAACGAAAATTATAGTAAAGCTTAGTTCAGCCCCTGAATAATTAATACTATCTAAAATATCTAATATTTGATGTAAAGACTGCTTCATCTCAACAGTAAATCCTTCAAAGGGTCTACCTAAATTCACTCTCAATCGTTCAGCTCTCTGGACTAAACACCAGCTTTGCAATTCAGTTAAGGCATCTTCTTTATTAGGAAAAGCTAAAATTAATTCGTCGAACCTAAAGTTAATGTCAACTTTCGATGACAAATTATTCATTAAAAATTGACCGTATTCCATAACATTTTGATTAGGATTCTGTAAAACATAATCCATATATCCCAAAACACCGAAATCATCTAAATTTGAGTGGATATCTCCAGGTGCCCGAGTAGACATTACTCTATAAAATTCTTTATCCCTATAAATCGGCTTGGATACAACTATCTCTTCAACATCAATCCCAGAGATATTAGTCACAACCCCATCAACATCATCTACGGTTAACAGTTGGCCGTAATTCTGCCATGCCTGTAAATCTTGGCTTACCTGCAACTGATAATTATGGTTTGCTATTCCATTTACAGAAATATTTATTGTCTTCTCATGAAAATGATTTTCACCATTTGGCAGGTTACCCTCCACAGGAAAAATCCTATCAATAATACCATTTATCTTCACTTGTGGTTGATGTGTTCCATCCTTAAATTGCAAAGCAACTGAACCATTTAACTGTATTGGATCGCCCATAACCATTCACCTTCCTTTATTATCTCCCCCTCCCTTCAACCCCTTAGTTAACAGAATATCACTTATTTTATCTTACGTCAACTATATTATGCAAAATAAATATAACGTCCATTTCTCAATAAATAAAAGTTTACATAAATATTTTGCTCATCCAATCATCTATTCTTCCAACGTCCCACGTCCTTCGTTAATTCGTCACTACGTCACACGTCACTTCGTTTCCCCCTACCCTTTACTTTGGTTTCAAAGTTTTGTTATACTCTATTGTGGGGATAGACTTTGGGGGAAGTTCTTAATTTAAAATAAGGATGGCCGTATGGGAAATAAAAGCTCCGTTGCTCAAGAATCTGTATTAGTTAAAACAACCAAAAAGATAATCACAAATCCTGATGTCCAAATTGTAGAAAAAGAAGCAATTGACTACACTTTTGCTGCTGAGGTCTTATCATTTAAAAGATTTCTACAAAAAATGAAAATAATATACAACATTGCAAATTCTATAACCTTAAGTGATAAAAATGAGTTGTATTCACACATAGACCAACATTTTAATAAAATATCAAATATTCTTCATAATAAAACTACTTCCAATTATAAATTTCCCCTTATTGAACACAAAAAATACTACCAATCCAACCTAATACACTTTTTTCTTGATTTCAATTTAGGGAGACAAGCATACTTAAAACCTTTTGGTTACCCAGGAGACTATAAAGTAATCAACTACTATTACAAAGGTAGTTCTGAAACACTAACCTTTTTTGACCAGCTTTTAGACCAATACACTATCCACCATACTTCTTGTGGAAGAGGTGTCCAAAATAGAATAAAATTCATTAAAGAATATATATTAGATCTTTCTCAACAAAATAAATCATTAAATATACTTAATGTAGCCTCCGGTCCAGCAGAAGAAGTACGACAATTGATTTTAGAAAATAAAATAACAAATACTATTAATTGGAATTTATTAGATATAGACAACAATGCATTAACTCACATAAAAACTCTCTTAAATAATCAAACTAACGTGAAGTATATCAACGAAAATGTATTTAAATTTATTAGACAACGTCATACTGAAAAATATGACCTTATTTACTCCTTAGGACTTTTTGATTACTTTAATGATATTTCTTTTAAAAGAATAATGAACAATTTATACAAACTACTCAACGACTCTGGCATATTAATAATAGGCAACCTTTCTGAGCATGAACATAAAACATATATGGAATTATTAGCTGACTGGAATCTATGCTACAGATCCAAAAGTGATTTAACAAAAATCGCAAAAGATAACAACTATGGCTGTTACTCAACTGTTACTACTGAAGATACCACACAAAATTACCTAATAATTTACAAACAATAAAATGCTTTTATATTTTATTGTTTCACCTGTTATTGTTTTCATCACAACCTCACTACTATTTGTTATTCTTTATATGAATAAAATAAAGTATAAAGACTTTTTATGGGATAACCTTGCTGTTATTTTTTGGAGCTTTTTCTATTTTACATGGCAAATTAGCACAAATGAGTCTGATGCCCTATTATCATGTCAGTTATTAACCTTAGGCTCAATATTTATGCCGTTTTTCTTCACAAGATTCATACTAACTTACACAAATAAACTTCAAGATTTTAAAAAATTAACAAGAACAAATAACTTCTGTGCAATTCTTTTTTCATTCCTGACTTTTACTCCACTAATGATTTCTCATATTGGCCCTATTCTTATGTTTAAATATTGGCCACAAGCTGGATATCTTTACCCTATATTCTTAATCTATTTTATTGGAAATTTTATTTTTTCATATGTTATTATCTTAAAAACAAATAAAGCTAAAAAGCTACAGTCACTTGATATTAAATATATATTATTTTCTACTTTCATTGGCTTTATTGGTGGCGCAACCAATTTCCCACTATGGTTTGGCATTGAAGTTCCTCCTTATGGAAATATTTTTCTTTCAATTTATATGATTGTGATTGCTTATGCTATACTCAAGCACGAACTTATGGACATACGACTTGCTATCACTAAAACCTTCTCGTACATTATCAGTCTATCACTGCTCTGTACCTCTTTTATTTTCCCTATCTTACTCATTAATAATAAGATTATTCTTCTTGCTTCTATCCTAATTCTCTCTGCATTTTGGGCATTCAATTTTCTCCCATTTTCCAACTTACTTATTACTACAACTAAACGTAAATTCATCAAAGGCTATTATGAGCCAGCAAAAGTGTTACTATCTATTTCTGACATGCTCGTTAGCAAAACAGATAGAGAGCGTATTTTCCATGCTGTTTTGGATATTTTAGATAACGCCTTAGAGCTAGAACAAAGCACCTTTATAATTGCTGTAAGAAACAAAGAAGATAAACTCCAAGACTATAAGATTCTTGCGAATGACAACTTAGAGCTAAGCGAACTTTCCAAGGATAATCCTCTTATAAAGTACTTTAAGAATAATCAGTCCATCCATCGCTCAGAGGACTTAGAAGATGAACTACGTGCGATATTAACTGAGCTTAATTATACTAAAAATTCCTTGGTATTTCCTCTTCATTCACCTGAACTGCTAGAAGGAATATTACTACTTGGCAAAAGAAGCTCTGGTAAAGCGTACAAAAACGAAGACATCGATTTTCTTAAGCAACTACGCGCCATACTTACCTCTGCTTTCTACAAGCTCACACCGTATGAAAAGATAGAGAATAACTTCCTGTCAACGCAGAAACAACTATACGACGCTGAACGTAACCTAGCTAGGACAGAACGTATAGCCTCGCTGGCTCACCTTATCCAAGAGTATAACCATGAGATAAAGACACCACTAGCCGTATTAGTTGGACTATTAGATAAATCTGATCTTCCCGAAGACAAAAAGAAAAAAGCCTATGCACAAACATCACGTATAGGAGATATTGTCAGAACAACACTTCGTTTATCGTCAACCAAAGAGGGAGAAGTATCCACTCTAAATATTAACGAAATAATTGAACAAGCGCTATATATCCTTCCTCTAAGTGGAGTTACTGTGAACAAGCAACTAATGACTGTACCTAGCATCGAAGGACAAGCAGAAGATTTACAAATACTGGTAACTAATCTACTACAAAACGCCAAAGAAGCTATGCCCAACGGTGGAACAATTACAATTAAAACAACTTCAGACGAAGAACATGTAATCATAACTATTGCAGATACTGGCTGTGGTATACCAGAAGAACTCAGAGAAAAGGTCTTTGAGCCATTTTTCTCCACTCATGTAACAAAAGGTAGAGGATTAGGTCTTCCGATCGTTTTTAGGATAGTTAGAGAACATCTAGGAACCTTGGAATTAATAAGTGAAGTTAATAAAGGAACTACGTTTGTGATTAAACTACCCGTTAACTGCTAATAGTAGTTAACGAAATCCAAATCATTAAAAAGTTGTTTATGTGTTTAGGCGACTGCGTCGCTGTTTAATTGTTTAATTTGAATGTAAAAATAAATCCAAGAACAAATAAACAAGTTTGCGTTAGCAAACTATAAACATTTAAACAAATAAACATAAATTTTGATTTTGGTTTTTGACATTGCCACAAAGGGATTTGTTACTCTTGCAAATTTCTCAGCTCATTCATCCGATAATTACCATTTATATAGGCACTTGTCACCATTTCTCTATCGTTACCAGCAAACACACTTGCTACTGCTGATAATAACTCATCATAATGCTCAGGCTTCTCTGGTTTCATAATGTATCTAGCGGCTTTACCCAAGGTTGGATGAGTTGCCACGCTTATCTTTTCAACATCCTCATATGCAGACAGCATAATCACAGGTATCTGATGAAAGGAACCACTATCTCTAAACATCAATGCCCCTTCACGTTTACGAAGTTCTTGCAAAAACTGGAGGCCATCCATCTCAGGCATCTTTATATCTAGAACAATGCACCCTATTCTGTTCGCAGCTATTCCTAAAAACCTTTCATGCTTTTCTAATACACGTAACGCCTCTCTGCCATTATGAGCAGTTACTGTATTGTACTTTCCTGTGCTAAGTATCTTTCCTGAAACATAGTCCGCTAAATCCACCTCATCCTCTACTACTAAAACAAGAGGCTTCTCCCCTGGACGTGTTCGTTTATACTTAAAAGCAGTACCTTCTATTAGATACTTAATTTGTCGCTTTAATTTAATGAAAGCCTTGAATGGCCCTAAAAACAAACAAACAGAAAATGCCAAGATACAAATAAAAAAGAATATATATATAAACAATATCCATTGAAAAAAAGCTAACACCAAGCCTGGACGTTCATCACTAGTATCCTTAGATAAAATGAAGTTACGTCCTTTTTGTATACCCCAGACAACACCACCAATGCCACCAACAATAAACCCATAGACAATACTCCAGAATATGATTAAAGGGGACGCAATTATAGTGATTATCAGAAAAATGAATTTATATTTATTAAGGGACGTAAGCATATATCTATCTTATGGGTTAAAGTGAAAAGTTTAAAGTGCAAAGCAAGATATTATCTTCTCCATTAACTATTATCGATTAACCATTAAACTGTTAACAGAATTATTTGCTAGATAATTTAAGGACACCTTCCACCGCATCTACTACCTTTGGATCGACATAAACTCGCTGTAATATTTCCTGAAGTGCTTTAAACGAAGCTAGAATCTTGCCAGTTAAATATGTATCTTGCATGCCTTCGTTATACTTGCTTTGTTGATTATTCTTTACCATAGCAGCTACCATAGCTCTACCAGCTGTCGTTGAATCCTTACCAAAAATATATGTGATAGGTACTTCTATTTTCTTAAATGTTTCTTTTAATGTTAGTATTGCCTGCTCTCTTTCTAGAATAAAAGTAATCTGTTGGTTGATATATTGCAATTTATCATTTGCCTTACTCATCAAAACATTCATCTTTGCCTCATCTTTAGTTAAACTTGCTGAACGTTTTTCTAATTCTCTCTCACATAATGATTCTTTAATATGACCTATTACTCTTGCCTCTGCTGCATCCAAAGTAAGGCTATGTTTCTTCATTACTTTAGCAACTACTGATTGAAAATGAGAGTTTGTTCTATCTACTTTTATATCCCCTGTTTCTGGATTAAAAGAAATAACAGCCTCCATCATTTTACCACTCACAAAACCTTTTCTGATTCCAAATCTATGAACTTGTCGAAGTGAATCTTCAGATTTATAAGTAGTTTCGTCTTCACTCCCTTCTGTTACTCCAGCCCTATTAAAAAATATTTCATGACTTGAATCAAACTGAGCCTTTTTGTGTTTAAACTCAGAAGCAGACTCCGCCGCTCTAACAAAAAGTCCTTTTGCTTCTTTTAACTTTGGCAATTCATTATTGCTATTGGCTGTTACTCTGCAAGCAGCTGAATAAGTTCCATCAGCATTAACTTTGCATTTTTGTGCTTCTGCTTCTTCATTCAAAGTCGCAGTATAAATACTGAATGAGATTATAGGCGCTACTTCTCCGCTTTTAAAAGATATATCAGATGAAACAGATGGCAAATCTATTGCTTTGGCAACAACAGGCTCTTGAATAGCTACTTTCTTTAGTTCAAATACTTCTTTAAATCTATTAATAGCTGATTTATCGTCTAACTCTGACAATACTTGTTTTACCGCCTCTTTTAAATCATTATTGTTATTTAATATATTCACAACTTCTGCCATCTTAGGATTATTTTGGTCCAGAATCTTATCAAAGAAAAACTTCATAGCAAAACGAGCTAAAATTAATTCTTTGGAGTCATTAGTAGAATTATTATCTATAAATACTTTCGCTAACTTACTTAAACTTTTATCACCAGAAAAGACTAAACTTAACATATCGTCAACATTCATTGACTCTTTTAATGGTTCTTCCATAATAAAGTTCCTCATACTTACTAACACATCTGATGTTAAAGGAGCTAATTCTGCTTGCTCATCTTGAAGTTGTTTTGGATTGTTTGGTGTTTGACTAGGCTTAACACTATTATTGTAAGCATTTAAAAAATTGGCTACTTGTGACGTATTTAAACTAACTGAACTCAAAGGAACATACCTCCATTTAGTTATACTAAATAGAATGTATTCCCGAAATATTAAAATTTAAACATATGATTTTATGTTAATCTATAATTTATATCTTAAAGGTCAACTACTGTATTACTTATACTTTACAGCGTATAACGCCTCACTAATTTTTTCTTTTGGTATGGAATCCATCTCTTCTAATATTTGAAACAAAAACTCTTGCCCAACTGGTAAATTTTCACCTTCATACTCTTGCTTAAATCCCTCAAGCCTTTTATCTGTAAAGTCTTTAAAATATGACATTGCCTTTTCAGTTTTGGCTGTTGTTAACACACTTATTGCTACTTTAACCTGACTGCTAAAATAGTCATAATCCTCTATCCATTCATTTGCCTTTGGTCTATAGTAATTATTTAAATTCTGATTATTAAAAGCAACATCTAAGGCTGATAAAACTTGCAAACCACCTAAATAATAATTTTCTTTTAAAACTATCTCATAATAATCTACCTTCAAGTTTTCATAACTTTTAGCAAAGGCATCATCCCTTTTCTTTCCTTGTTGCAATGTTAATAAGTATTTTTCTAACTTAGGTTTAATGTTTTGGTCACAATCTATGCTTGCCATAAGTCCTTTAACGTTGACATTACTCGCCACTTCTAACCACTTTTTGGCTGTCTTGACTGTAGATTTATCTCCATCTTCTTTGTGTTCCCAATTTAGAGAGGTTACAATCCCAGTCTTATCTAATTCTTTCCAGAGGTTATATAGTTCTACTCCACTAATGCCTAGCTCCCTACCTAGTTTGCCAACGGTACTTACTCCACTATATTCTGTTAATAAATTATCGTACTCAATTAAATACTTTAACTGTCTCAAATTACTATACCCAGGAAATTGTTTTTGCAGAGCCTCAGGAAGAATTGCAGTCTTATCAATCATTGGTATGGTTAAATAATCCATATCCATTCCATAATCCTCTAAATCCTTATGAGAAGCATAAAAAAACACATGTTTTTTTGCCAATAATTCAATTTTTTTATTAAGCCATTCTGGCGTTTTACCTATAGCAAAAACTCCATTTTGTTCTTTACATTTAAAAGCCTCTTTAAACTCTGGCGAATCCAATAGTTTTCTGCCCTGTGAAACAAGTTCCTCCAATGTTTTTGGTCTACCTAACATCATCTTATTGGTCGGGATAGGTCGTATATTATTTTTTGTAATATTGCTTGTTAATATTGATGTTTGAGCAAAAAGCATAACTATATCCTCTTCTAAATCTAAATAGATTGTCTTAAAATACTTACTTATATCCAACACAAATTCAGGCTTCTTTTGCTTAACTGCTTCTACATTGACTACTTGGTTTGTCTCTTGAGTTGCCTTAGCTACAATAATATTTGGAGGAGTTATTGGATTAGTTGAGACGGAAACATCTGGATTTTGTACCTGTGATACTGTGTTGCCTGTAGCAATTGTTTTATCTGTAACTGGTCTGTTCCAATCTGTTGGAACTACCTTTACTGTACTTGTACTAACTGCTCCATCACCCATAATATTCCTCCTAAGAACATTTCTTATATTTCACAGTACATCTATCGAAAAATAGAAATGAAAATTGCAGTGATTTTCTATGAAAGTTTTATGATGGGTTAGACCACCGTCTGGCCCCTGCCTTATTAAAGATTGAATTTATACCCTAAACATAGTAAAATTCACAGATAGTATTGTAAGGAGGCATTGTAAATGATTGATAATTTTGAAGCAACAAAACTTGGTGAAATAGAAAGTGAACTTTTCCAATCCAGCACAACTTTAGATAATAATTCTGTAGCGAATCTGTCTTTAAGAGGCACTATTATTGGTAGTGAGACAGAATTTGAGCAATCTTTAAAACAAAACTTAAATGAAGAAGAAAAAACACAAGAAGTTAAAATAGAGCAAGCTGTAGCTCCTATAAAAGCAGTAAAGGCACCTGCCCCTACTCAAGAAGAATCAGAAGAAAAAATGTACGGCATGACCATTAAAGACCACGTGCAAGGCGATATTATTATGGCAACTATCCTAACTATTGAAAAAACAGGCGTTTTCGTCGATATCCAATTCAAATGCGAAGGCTTTGTTTCTAATGAAGAATTAAATATGGTTTCTGAAGAGAAAGAAAAACTAGCTGTTGGCGATGAATTAAGGCTAATGCTTGTTCAACTAGAAACTAAAGAAGGTTACTCACTACTTTCTAAAAAGAAAGCTGACTGGGAAATGGCTTGGGATGACGCCTTAGAATCATCTAAAAAAGGTGACATTGTTTATGCAGATATTATTAGTGCAGTAAAAGGTGGTCTTGTGGCTAATTACAAAGGATTAAAAGGTTTCATACCTGCTTCTTTAGTAAACAGATCTAAAGATGAACCACTTAAGAACTTTGTTAATAAAAAAATTAAAGCTCAACTTATTGAAGTAGATCAGAAAAGAAAAAAGATTATTCTTTCTAATAAATTTGCTGACGCTACAAAACCAGCACCTGTTAATTCAAAACTGTTGGATAATATAGAAGTTGGACAAGTATTAAAAGGTAAAGTTACTAGCATTAAAAATTTCGGTGCATTTGTGAATATTGACGGCATTGAAGGACTTATCCATATCTCTGAAGTATCATGGGATAGAATAGATAGAGTTGAAGATGTCTTAAAGCTTGGAGATGAAATTGAAGTATTTGTTCTAGGCGTAGATAAAGACGAACAAAAAGTATCCTTAGGACTTAAACAACTCACATCTGATCCTTGGGAAACTGTAAGTGAAACATATCCAATTGGTACTATTGTAACTGGTTCTATTAACAGACTCGCAACCTACGGAGCCTTTGTAAAGCTTGGAAAAGGACTTGAAGGACTTATTCATATCTCTGAACTAAGTCACGAACACGTAAAGAGCGTTGAAGACGTTGTTGCTGTTGGACAAGAAGTAAAAGTAAAAATACTTAGAATTATTCCTGAACAACAAAAGATAGGTCTAAGCCTTAAACAAACACAAGAAGTAGAAGCAAAACCTGTGGAAGAAAAACCTTCTAAACCTGAACAAGTTATAGAAGAAACAGTAGAAGCCACAAAAGAAGAATAAAAATGTCTACTCCTTCCATCCTGATTATCGGGAGACCTAATGTAGGGAAATCTACATTATTTAATAAATTGAACAAGCAACGCAAAGCTATTGTTCATGACTTTCCTGGTGTAACAAGAGACCTTATCTTCTCCTATTGCAACTATGAAGGAAAAAACTTTATCCTGATTGATAGTGGTGGCATTGGTATGGAAGATTCTGTAATGATGACTCAAGATGCATTCCAAAAACAAATAGAAACTAATGTTAAAGGTGCCATAGAAACTGCTGACCTGATTATCTTCCTAACTGACTCACAAGAAGGTT
This sequence comes from uncultured Candidatus Marinamargulisbacteria bacterium, assembly GCA_964643725.1. Lineage (GTDB taxonomy): Bacteria > Margulisbacteria > Riflemargulisbacteria > GWF2-35-9 > DYQY01 > DYQY01. Next base: position 19,249 of record CAZXTL010000009.1, on the reverse strand, counting down.
TAAATCCTTACGATAAGGTTATTGCTAATAGCCTAAGGCCTTTTAAGGAGAAAGTTATCTTAGCCGTAAATAAGACCGAAAACCCTTCACAAGAGTTAGGCGCTGCAGAATTCTTTACACTTGGAATAAAGGATGTCTTTTTTATTAGCTCCACCCAAGGAATCGGCATCGAAGATATGATGACGCAAATCTTTAGAAAACTTAATATAACTAACAAAACAAGTGGCTTTGTAGATAGAGATGAAATAAAAAAGATTGCAATAATTGGTAGACCAAATGTTGGCAAATCCTCTATATTTAACGCTTTAGCAGGCAAAGAGATGACAATCGTTAGTGATGTAGCTGGAACAACTAGAGACAGCGTTGACCACCTGATAACCTACTACGGAAGAGAATATTTGTTTATTGATACTGCAGGACTTAAAAAGAAGAATCAACACACTAAAGATGCCATTGATTTCTATAGCTATGTAAGAACTATCAAAGCCATTAGCGACTGTGATATCTGCTTATTTATAATTGATGCTGCTGATGGAGTAACCAATATGGATAAACATATTGCAGACCTTATTATTGAGGAAGGCAGAGCAATGATTATTCTTGTAAATAAATGGGATAAAGTTGAAAAAGACACCAACTCAATGATTAATTACACTAAATACATTTACCAACATCTTAACTTTGCTGACCACGCACCGCTTATATTTACCTCAGCTAAAACAAGACAAAGACTTATTAATATTTATGATACTATTGATTCAATTTACAGTAACTACATAAAAAGAATATCAACTCCTATGATGAATAACTTCTTAAAAGAAATAAAAACTAAACCAGGATTTAATTCAGTATTCAAAGCACAAGGGAAGATACTATATATCTCTCAAGTAGAGAAAGCTCCTCCTCGTTTTGCAGTATTCGTGAATAAAAAAGAATATTTCAAAGAAAACTTTACAAGATTCTTAGCTAAAAATATTAGAGAAGCTTTCGGTTTTGCCGGATGCACTCTTAAGATAAATTATAAAGAAAAAACAAAACTTACCCCCTAATAGAAGTAGAGTTTAAAACCTTCATTTTTCTAAGATATGCTGGAATTTCTATCTCATCAGCAAAATCGTCATCTATTTCTTCTTCTGTTGCATAAATAACTTTATTATCTTCAACAGGTTCTTCTTCTTGTTGCTCAATTATTTCTTCTGCTACTAATTCTTCCTCTATCTCTTCTTCAATAATCTGTGTTTTTCGAACATCTGCAATTTCAACTTCTTCTTCAGCTACTTTATTAGTTAAAAAAGCAGGACGTGCAACGACTTCCTTCTCTTCTTTCTTAGTAACAGTGGCATATGGGTTAACGATAATAGCAGCTTCCTTTGTTTTTTGAATTGATTTCACGTTTGGTTTAAATCCGGTTGCGATAACAGTTACAACAACTTCTTCACCAAGGCTTTCATCAATGCCTGCACCCCAAATAATATTTGCATTTGGATCCACTGCATCACAGATAAGATCAGCAGCTTCCTGTACTTCAATCATAGACAGTGCCTCATTGCCAGAAATATGAATAATAACACCAGTCGCACCAGTTATTGATTCTTCTAAAAGAGGACTATTAATAGCAGCTTCTGCAGCTTCTATTGCTCTTTGGTTCCCACTACTTTTACCAATTCCTATCATTGCTGAACCAGCATCTTTCATAACCTTCTTAATATCAGCAAAATCTAAATTGATAAGATCGCATTTAGTTATAAGTTTTGAAATACCTTCAACGCCTTGAAGCAACACATCATCAGCAATAGAAAAAGCATCTTTTAACGGAGTGTTTCTTTCCACTACTTGAAGTAACTTATCATTAGGAATAACAATAAGAGCATCAACGTTCTCACGAATCCTTTCAATGCCTGCTTCTGCTTGCTTTCTTCTTACGGGACCTTCAAAACGAAATGGTTTGGTAACAACCCCTATAGTTAAAACTCCTGAATCTTTTGCTAATCTTGCAACAACCGGCGAAGCGCCTGTACCAGTACCGCCTCCCATACCGCAAGTGACGAATAACATATCTGCATCATGTACTGCTTCTTTAATATCTTCTTCATTCTCCATTGCAGCTTTTTCGCCTGTATCTGGATCAGCACCTGCACCAAGCCCTTTGGTGAGATTTTTCCCTATATGTAAAATGTTTTCAGCTAAAGTACTTGTTAATGCTTGAGAGTCAGTGTTAACTGACCAAAACTCAACTCCATCAAGTCCCATTCTGACCATTCTGTTAACAGCATTATTTCCTCCGCCGCCAACTCCAATTACCTTAATTTTTGCAAATTGTTTTATTTCTTCCATGCCACACTCCACATATTGAGATTATTCATCACCTTTTTTAAGTATATCATATTAAAACAAATCTTCAACTGCCCTAAACATCCTAGTAAAGATGCTTTTTTGGATAGAAGCGCTATCGTAAAGAAAAATCTCATTATTTTGAGAGTAATGAATATTCCCAACTGCATAAATATGTTCTGGTTGACTGGAAATAGAGGACACATCAAAAACCTCTAGATCCCAACGTTCACTAAGGAATTTATCGGCACCTGCTGGATTACCCTTACCCAAAAGCAATAGTTTTGGTCTATTATCAACTATTGTAGAAATCTCCATCTCATCCTCTATCATGGTAATAATCTCTTCATACCTTGCTGCTACCACTTGATTGATATCTTTTAATGAATAATTAAACTCTTTATTAAGAATGTCGTCTTTCTCTATTTCAGAATCCATTGAAGAATAAGTTACCTTTAATTTTTCAGCGTCAGACATTTTTGTCTTTAAAACATATGCCAAATCACGGCTCATTATATCTCCACCGTATGGTAAAGAAATAAAGTTACGCAAAAGACCGTTACTAATATAATAAGCAAAGGTAACTTCTCCGCCAACATCAATACAGAAAACATCTTGTTCTCTTTCCTTAGCACCAGCTTTATTTAAAAAAAGGTTGATAAATGAAAATGGAGGCGCAATAAACTTACCCAACTGCATATTAAGCGATGAAATAAGATTATTGAACTGTTCATAAATAAATTCATTATAAGAAACCACAAATAAATCCATCGATAACTCTGACCCTGTTCTAAAAATAGGATCTTTAATAACCTTACCGTCGATTCTATACGTTAATGGTGCCGTATGAAGGATTATTCCACCCTTACACTTTTCCCTAGCCATATTAATAAGATCTACCTTATGTTCATGTTCTACTCTATTACCACTAATAGGCATAGATACTGGAATAATCCTGGAAGTATAATGGCTCATGGGCAAAGTCACCAAAACTTTTCTTTCAATTAGCTTAGTTTCGTCTGGTTCACCATCTATCTTGTTAAATGAACGAACTATATAGTCTTTAAATTGTGTAAAATCAGTAACCTTTTTAGTTAAATGTTCAGGATAATTAATTTTTAAATAATCAATCACTTTGAAGTCATGAGAATCTATTAGTTCATTTTTAGAGATTTTTAAGGAGGTCGTTCCGAAATCTAGACCGTAAACTATATTATTTCTATTAAGTTTATTTTTCTTTGTCTGCATCTTTTGCCTCGTTTCGATTATAACACAATGTCAAGTAAGCACTAAATGGATATCTTTAGCAAATTGTTCTAAGGAAGAAAATACAAATTTGTAATTTCCTTCATCATTTGCAGAAACATCATTAATCATCACCGCTACAGCGCCAATATTCTTTGCAAATAGCATATCAGACGAAGTATCTCCTACCATATATAATACGTTATTTTTTATATCTGGAAAAGAGCTCAATGCTTGCTGATACATTCCAATCTTTGGTTTTCTGCAATCGCAACCCTCTGTACGCATATGAGGACAATAAAAAACAGCATCAACCTTACCGCCATTAGCTGCTATTTGCTGTAACATCTTCAAATGGATTTCCGACAGATCAGCTTCTGTCATTAATCCTTTAGCTATACCCTGCTGATTAGTTACAATAAATATTCTATTAAATAAATGATTAAGCTCTCTTATGGCCTCTAACACACCTGGAAGAAACTCAAATTCTTCAACCATAGTTACATAGTCATCAATAAGTCTCTTATTAATCACACCATCTCTGTCTAAAAAAAGAACTCTCTGGATGCTATCTGACATATTTAACAACCGGATATTCTGGATAACGAACATCTATATACATAATATCGTCTTTCCTGTCTTTTAAGTTTTTATATAGTATCTTAAAAATCTTGATTTTATCATCAATTCTTTCCATATCCCCTATTTTAATATCAAAAATATCATCAGTCATAACCACTATATCTTTCTTACTACTAACATCAAGCTTCAATGTCTCCTTGCCAAAAAAAGAAAAAAACTTCTTCAATATTCTATTTAATAATAAAGTATACTCTTCAGGAAGCCGTGTCTGGTTCAATACTAATTTTTCATCTATTCCTGTGAGAATTGGCAGATTCATAACCTCTTGTAAGTCATAAACATTACCTGATACATCTACATTTAAAAGCACCCCTTCTTCACTTACAACATAATAATTAGGATAAAAAATAACATTAACAAATGGTTCCTTTTCCTTAACCTTGAAAGTAATTGTCTTAGTGAAAACATTCTTTCTAATCGTAACCTTTCTTAGTTGAGGGATATCTTTAATCAACAGTTTACGCACCTTTGCGCTTGGATAATAAAGGATATTATCACCATAATTCAAAGTAGATGCTTGCTGAATAAGACCTTTATTCGTCACAAAAATATTATTCTTAATTTGGATTGATTTGATTGTCCATACATCTAACTTACTCACGAGCCAAATAAAAAGAAAAATTAATACAACAACAAAAACAAAAAATGATTTATTTTTGTTCATCATAAAGAATTTTTCATAATAAGTTCTAGTAATTGGTCAAACTCTACCCCATCAGCCTTTGCCTGAGCCGGAAGATCACTCGTTTCCGTCATTCCTGGTGATGTATTTAGTTCTAACACAAATGGTCCTTTATTATGATCAATAATCATATCTACTCTAGCGGCACCTCTGCAACCGATGGCATCATAAGATTTCTTAGCAATTTCTTTTACTAGTTGTTCGTCATTTTCACTAAGTTCAGCAGGCAATATGAAATCCGTCATACCCTTTGTATACTTTGCCTCGAAATCATAAAATCTGTTCTTTGGTCTTAGCTCTAATATTGGTAGAACTTGGTTACCAACAATACTAACTGTAACTTCTTTGCCAGATATAAATGTTTCTGCAAATAAATGAGAAAATTTGTCTTTTAGCTTATGATATACAGCGACTGCCTGTTCTTTGCTGTCTACTATCTCTACCCCTATACTTGAACCCTCTAATGCTGGCTTAATAACAGCTGGAAAACTAGCTATCTTTTCCAAATCTTTTTCAGAATTAATCAAACAAAAATCTGCTGTAGGAATACCGTATAAACAAAGCACCTTTTTGGTTAACAGTTTATCAAAAGCAAGAACAGAAGATATTACACCAGAACCTGAATATGGAATGCCCAAATTATCCAGTTTGGATTGAATCTGGCCATCTTCACCACCTTCGCCATGCAAAGCAATAAAAACGAAATCCATTTGTTTTGGTAACTCTTGAAACTCAGGATCTATCTCTACAACTTCATAACCTGATAATCTTAAAGAATCAGCAACATTTCTACCAGAACGAAGCGAAATCTCCTTCTCAGAAGAAGTCCCACCCATTAGAACTACAATTTTATTTATATGTTTTATTTTCATAACATTATTGTATCCTTTACAGTTTCCAGTGTCTAGATTGAAGAGACCAATAAATAAATGGCAAATGTCAAAGCCCAAATGGCAAATAAATCTATTAATGCCAAATCATTAAAATGTTGTTTATGTGTTTAGGCGACTTCGTCGCTGTTTAATGGTTTAGTTTAATTCAAATGTAAAGATAAATCCAAGAACAAATAAACAAGTTTGCGTAAGCAAACTATAAACAGTTAAACAAATAAACAAAAATTTGGATTTTGGATTTTGCCTGCCATGGCGTAGCGGTCACTGAGTGATTTTGCGCATCTCGATACGATTGCTAAGCAATCACTCGATGACCGCAAAATTGTATCGAGGTGGCGAAGACTGGTCATTTGGATTTTGGATTTCCTAAACTGGGTCCATATGCAAATAACGAATGACTCTTTCCGCTACTTCTTTAAAAATAGGTACTGCTGAAGTAGCTGCATACTTATTTGTACCTGGATCGTTTACCATGATTATCATTGCATACTTTGGTTTAGCAACAGGAAACACACCTAAAAATGTTGTATTGTATTGTCCAGGCATATATTGATTAAATTCAGAAGAAAACAAACGAGCAGTTCCTGTTTTCCCGCCAATCGTGAACTGATTTATCTTTGTAGCTACCCCCGTACCTTCTTCCACTGTACGCCGTATTGCTTCCAACATAAAATCAGAAGTGCGTTTACTAAGAACTCGCTCTTTTTTTCTTATCTTGGTGCCTTTTAAAATATGTGGCTGCACTAAGTCTCCGCCATTAGCAAAAACAGCAATCGCTCTTATAAGTTGGATAGGGGTTGCAGTTAACCCATACCCAAAAGACATTCTGCTTAAATCTGTCTTATACCAATGGGAATAATGTCTCATTGAACCAGGACTTTCGCCGGGTAGTTCAATTCCTGTCTGTTTTCCAAAACCAAACCGGACATAATGTTTATACATCTTTTCAGCACCTAAACTTAAACCGATTTTAGCGGCTCCAACATTCAAAGACTTAATGATTATCTCTGAAATATCTTTTGTAAGTGAATCTGTGGCCAACGCATCGTGAGCTTCCTCAATAATAGATCTATCGACTACTAATCTATTAGGACAATATATTTTTTCCTTCTGTTTAATCACTCCTTCGTCCAAGGCTGCAGCAATTGTAAACAACTTCATAACACTTCCTGGCTCATAATCCATAAAAATAGCTCTATTCCAAAAACAGGTAGGATCGCTTGCGAAATCAGCAGAAAAGTCATTAGGGTCATACGCAGGATAACTAGCCATGGCGTATATCTCTCCTGTGTATACGTCCATAATTATTCCTACTCCACTTCTTGCCTCTACTTTTTTTATACCTCTTTCTAAGGCTACCTCCATAATGAACTGCATATACTTATCAATGGTTGTCTCAATATTGTTACCATCTCTTACAGGTGAAACCTTTTTCTTGTCACTAAAAATAACCCTACCCTTTAAATCGCTTTCTAGAATCATGTATCCGGATTTCCCAGCAAGTGTTTTATTGTAAGTTTTTTCCAAACCTTCTCTGCCATCATTATCCCACCCAGTAAATCCTAATAATTGAGAAGCTGTTCTTTTTCCTGGATAAATTCTTATAGAATCAGGCAAAAGATCAAATCCTTTAGCCGTAAGTTTCATCGCTGTTGGTTGATCAACCTTTGGTTTAACTAAAATATACGAACTATATGCTAATAATTGACTGGCCCTAGCAGGGCTTAGTTCTAACACATCTATCATTTCTCTATACACCAATCCTTGATTCTTTTTCTTATACCGAGGGTCCAAGTATACAGAGTATGCTTTTGAAGAAGAAGCAAGTGGCCAACCATTCCTATCTAAAATATCACCGCGATTTGGATAAAGAGTTATCTTTCTCTTTTGTTGTGCTTTAGATTGGTCTCGAAAAAAATCGTATCTGACTATTTGCAAATAAAACATTCTGAGAACTACTAATGAAATAAGAAAAATAAAGAATAAACATATAATCCAAATATTCCTATTCTGTTTATTCATAAATATACTCAATCTTTGTAGGGAAACTCATACCCAATTCTTCTTCAGCCTTTCTACTTATCTCTTTAAGGTCATTAGCTGTTTCTATACTTAAAAAAAGTATTTTATTGTCGTCTCTTAACTTATTAAGTTTAGTTTGTTCTGCCTGCAGCGTATAATTTAATTTAACGTTAACTGTCTGAATAATCAAAGAAAAAACTATCAATAAAAAAACAACTACAGATAAAATTATATTTATTCTTGAACGTTCCATTTATTTCTTCTCAATTCCTCTTAATCTTGCGCTTTTTGATCTGCTGTTTGATTTAACTTCATCCCATTTAGGAGGAACAGCACCTTTTGTTAATTTTAAACCATCACCGTTATTTAGAAAAGTTTTAAAGGTGTTCTTAACTATTCTATCTTCCAAAGAATGAAAGGTTATAACCAACATCCTTCCGCCACTATTCATTATTGACCAAAGATCAAAAATAGACTGTTCTAAGATACTTAGCTCACCATTAACCTCTATCCTCAGTGCCTGAAAAACCCTTTTAACTGAACTTTGCTTGTTCTGATAATCACCATAAATTACTTCATGTATAAGGCTTACCAATTCTGTCGTTTTAGTAATTGGAGAAATATTTCTTCTTTTTACTATCTCTGCTGCAATAAGCCGACTCTTTCTTTCTTCACCAAATTCATAAAAAATATTAGCTAATCTTTCTTCATCATAATCGCTAATTATCTGTTCAGCTGTTATTTTTGAACTACTTTGATCCATCCGCATATCAAGTGGACCTTCGTTCATATAAGAAAAACCGCGCTTTGCCTCATCAAGCTGAAAAGAAGACACCCCGAGGTCTATCAAAATCCTATCCACCTTTACTTTTTCCCCTAAAACATTTTTTGCGTCAGAAAAATTACCATGAAATAACTTTAATCTTTTATCCACAATTCTATTACTAACAAATTTAAGAGCATCATTATCTTGATCAAGCCCATAGTAAGTAATCTCTGGAAACTGCTCAAGAATCAAAGAAGCATGGCCTCCTCCTCCGATTGTACAATCTAAAATAAGATTGCCCTTTTCTGGGGCCAGGAACTTAAGTACTTCAGCTGAAAGAACCGGCACATGATAATTCATTTCTTCTCGATAAACTTAAGAAAAGCATGTATTCCAGCATTAAGATTATGAAAATATTGTTTATTAGTATAAAAAAACATAAGTAATGCAAATAAATTACAACTCATGGAAAAAACTATAGCCTTTTCTGGTAAATAAGGATCAGTAACAATCTTTATATCCTTTATGTGTTCCTTTTTAATGTAATTATCATGTGAAAAGAATACTAATCCAACTTTTAAAAATTTAGCAAACTCAAATTCATGTTTATCATAATCCCACCAATTATCACTTCTTATTAAATTCAGCGTAATACCTTCAGCATACATCTCTGCCTGATTATCTCCAGTCTCAAAAAATATTGTTGGGATTACTACTGGCAGTGTTTTTGTATAAAAAACCATAAATTCATCTTGATTAGGAGGCAACATGCCAGGTTCAAACAACTGGTTATCTAATCCAAAGAAGATCCTCTTTAACGCACTAGCTTCCCTTTGAACCTTTTCAAAAGTATCTTTAGGAATTGTTACTCCTTGTTGAAGTATCTTAGTCATAATATGGTTATGCGTATTTAGTAATTTATCCATCTGTTGATTTTGGTTGTGTTGATGAGCCTGCTCTGAACGGTTACCTTGATTCATCTGTTTTACGGTATGTGCACCTATATTTTCTAGACTCATTGTTCTTCCTTATTATTTGCACGAAAGTATCTTGTTACTGATATATCATCTAGAAACTTGGATTCTTCTTTATCCATCATTTTCTTCCATTCAAGTCTTTTCTTCTCTTTGTCTTTATCTAGAATTTTCCTATCTCTTATAGCTTTAAGAAGTTTTTTATCTTCTTCTTTTTTTCTCTCTTCTGCTTTAATTGTTCTCTTTTTTTGCTCCTCAAGTCTTTCTTGTAAGACCTCAAGATGATATTTTCTTAACTGAATCTCTGTAAAATCAAAAGGTTTTAAACCCTGATAAATATCAATAATATGTTTATGTTCTTGATCCTGTTCCTCGATTATTATTCTTTCTTTTTCTCTTTCTTCTTCTAAAGCTTTTTGAGCCTTAGCAACTTCTTCTTTTTGTAATGCTTCTCTAATATTTCGTACCCTTAATACTGCTGCTAATTTGTACTTAAAACTCTTGCTTTTCTTTTGTTTGGGCATAAGTATAGTATACCGTTCATTAGTTCAATCGTTCAATGGTTCAATAGCCTGCATATCTAAGATATAATTATTATATTAGTCACTTAAATACCTAGCGCTTGCCTAGCTATTATATATAAATTTAAGGAGTTTGATTCCTTAATAAATTAGACACATAATCATCACCTAAATCTATATCAGATATAATATTATTCTCATACAATATCTCCGCCACAACAAATCTACAAGCCTTTTCAAGCATAGAATTGTTAGTCAAAATATTTTTAAATTCTCTAATAAAACTCTGGATTTCTACTTCTGTTTTATTATAAAAAACAGATTCAGCTTGCCATAAAAAATAGATGACCCCTTCAAACCTTTTAAAACTATCATCACTTAACTTAAATCCATTCTTATCCATTACACTTATAAGTGATTCTAATCTTAGTTTATAAACTTCAGGATCATCAATAAATAAACTAATTATGCTTGCCAATGTTTCAACTAATAACTCCAATTTCCCACCGTTTTTTGGCATACTAATTGACAAGTCAGCTCTTGGCTTCATTTCATACATTTTTTTATATAACGCAGCAAAGGCAAGTGGATCATCCTTAAAAGATGAATTTACAGCAATAATTTTTTGATTATACAACATTAACATATCAAAGGATTCGTCTGTAAAATATATTTTAAATTCACTTAAATATTTATAAGCCCACTTATGGAATATATCTTTCAATAATCCCCAAGCAGGATTATCCTTTGCAAATACTTGTTCGAACTCATTTAAGTCATGAGGTCCATCTTTTAATATTTTATCCAAAATTGATTCACTTGATACTAACTTATTATTCATATAGCTATCTCCATCATTACGAATTTATTAATAATACGACTAATATATCGTTTAATAATTTCAAAAATTGCATTCTATTTTTCCCTAATATATATTTAGTAAAAATAAGTTCATAATCGTAAAAATAATGCTTATTTTTTTTAAATTTTCTATTATAATGTCAGTATGTTAGGTAGTACTGTAGAGATAAAAAATGTTAATAAATTCTTTGGTGATTTCCAAGTATTAAAGGATATCAATTTAGAGATAAAAAAAGGTGAGTTCTTCTCGTTACTTGGTCCATCTGGTTGCGGAAAAACTACTCTTTTAAGGATGATAGCTGGTTTTGATGAGCCAAGCGCTGGAGATATTCTATTAGACAATGTAAATTACAATCAAGTACCATCTAATAAAAGACCAGTTAATACAATTTTTCAAAATTATGCATTATTCCCAAATCTATCAGTCTTTGAAAACGTAGCATTTTCATTAAGACTTAAAAAATTACCAGAACAATTCATCAAAGAAGAAGTTCACAAGTATCTAGAATTAGTAAAATTAAATGACCAAGCTAAAAAAAATCCTTCTCAACTTTCAGGAGGCCAAAAACAAAGAGTATCTATCGCTAGAGCCTTAATTAATAAACCAAACGTTCTACTCCTTGATGAACCTCTTAGCGCTTTGGATGCCAAACTTCGTCAACAGCTACTTGTTGAACTTGATACTATCCATGACGAAATAGGTATTACCTTTATTTATGTTACGCATGACCAACAAGAAGCCCTTGGTGTTTCTGACAGAATAGCGGTTATGAATGAAGGCAGAGTTTTACAAGTCGGCACTTCCAGAGAGATTTATGAACATCCAACCAACTATTTCGTAGCTAATTTTATTGGAGAAACAAATAACATTGAAGGTATTATTACAGAAGTTAATCCTGAAAGAATTATTGTTAAACCAAATAAAATTGATAATTTAACAATGTCTCAAGAATACAAATTATCTAGTGATTACAATGAAAATGAAGTAACAATAGGACATAAAATTAAACTATCTTTGCGTCCCGAAAAAATTGACATTTCTAAAGAAAAACCTACTGGAGAAAATAACTTCAACGTTACAGAAGGAATTATTCATGAAATTATTTATAATGGATTTCAAAGTAAGATTTATGTCAAAGTAATCGGCGGAAAAATGCTTAAAGTTTATCGTACCCATTTATATAACGCCCATCAAGAAACAGTATTTAATTGGAAAGACAAGGTTTACCTTACTTGGAACCCAGATGATGCTTATATTATCGAGGTAGAATAAAAAGATGTCCAACCGTCGTTACGGTTATTACTACACTGCTCCCTTGATTTCCTGGGTATTAGCCTTCTTCCTTATTCCTATAAGCATTATATTAGTTTTTAGTTTCTTAAAAAAAGGACTATACGGTGGTGTGATTTATGAATTTTCTTTATCTGCATATCAATCACTTTTAAACCCTACTCTCTTTAAAGTACTAATGACTACATTATACATGTCCTGCATTGCAACCATTCTAACGTTAATGTTAGCCATCCCTACTGGATATTTTATTGCAAGAAGCAAACACAAAAACTTCTTCTTATTTCTAATAATAATTCCATTTTGGACAAATTTCCTAATAAGGATATATGCCTGGATTGCTATATTAGGAAATAATGGCTTCTTAAATCAATTTTTAATTAAATCAGGACTGTTAGAAAATAGCATTCAATTCCTTTACAACCCTTTAGCCGTTATCCTGGTTTTAACTTACACCTACCTACCTTTTGCTGTTCTTCCACTTTATTCAACCATTGAGAAATTTGATTTTTCTTTATTAGAAGCTGCACGTGACTTAGGAGCAACCAAGTTCCAATCTTTTTATAAAATACTTTTACCAAATATTAAAAGTGGAATATTTTCTGCCATACTTTTTGTTTTCATCCCAGCATTCGGAGCTTATGCAATACCTCAACTTGTTGGAGGCAGAAACTCTTTTATGATTGGGAATATAATTGCCAGAGAACTTACTGTTACAAGAAACTGGCCCCTTGCTTCAGCTATGTCTTCAATGCTTACATTTATTACAATTATCGGTGTTCTTTTCTTTCTAAGAGAAAACAATAAAGGGAGTAAAAATAAGAATAATGTCAAAGCATAAAACCTCTACCTTTAATCGAGGACTATATAGTACCTCAATGTTTCTCTTCACAATCTTTTTCTTTTATGCGCCTATACTTGTTTTGCTAATCTTTTCTTTCAATTCTTCCAAATCTATGATGTGGGAAGGTTTTTCATGGCGATGGTACAGCGATCTTATCTATAAATCACCAGCTCTATGGGCGGCATTTAACAAAAGCCTTATTATTGCTTTCTTTTCAGCCCTTGTCTCAACATTTATTGGCACAATTGGCGCTATTGGCCTTTATTGGTACAACATTAAATTTAAAAAAACGTTACAACTAATGACTGTTGTTCCTATGCTTTTACCTGAAATTATTTTAGGGGTGGCATTACTTATATTCTTCTCAAGTGCTGGTATGAAATTAGGCCTTTTTACTATCTTCTTAGCCCATACAACCTTTTGTATACCTTATGTTTTTCTGATAGTTATGTCCAGATTAGACGAATTTGATAAATCAATTGTGGAAGCAGCATATGACTTAGGAGCAACTGAATTAGTTGTATTAACAAGAATTATTGTGCCTATCTGTATTCCAGCTATTGTTGCTGCTTTTCTAATAAGCATCACCTTATCACTTGAAGACTTTGTTATAACCTTTTTTGTAGCAGGACCTGGCTCAACAACGTTGCCTTTATATATTTACTCTATGATTAGATTTGGAGTATCTCCAGTAATAAATTCTCTTTCAGTTATAATCCTTATAGCAACTGTAATCCTCAGTTTACTATCATTAAAATTTGCAAAAGAAATATTTAAATAATATGGAGGTGAACAACAACAAAACAATCAAATAAATTAAAGGAGAAATAAATGAAAATTAATAAATTAGTTATATTATGTTCGATGATTTTATTACTGTTTTTAACAGGATGCGCTGGTGGTAAAAAAGAAAAACCAACACTTTATGTTTATAACTGGACATATTATCTACCTGAAGAAATAATAACTTCTTTCGAAAAGAAATTTAATGTTAAAGTTGTTTATGATGTATTCTCTTCAAATGAAGAAATGTTCGCTAAACTAAAGGCTGGAGGAAAAGGTTATGACTTAACGTTCCCTTCTGGTGACTTTACAAAAATTATGATTAAAGAAGGCATGTTAGCTCCAATTGATAAAACATTGATACCTAATTTCAAATATATTGACGGACGTATGATAGCCAAAATTAAATTTGATGAAGGTAATAAGTTCAGTGTACCTTATATGGTAGGGACTGCAGGTATCGCAGTTAATAAAAATAAGGTAAAAAATTATGAACACAGCTCCTCTATCTTCGGACGAAGTGATCTTAAAAACAAAATGACACTATTAGATGATATGAGAGAAGTAATCGGGCTTGCACTTAAAAACCTTGGATATTCTGTAAATAGTACAAACGACGAGGAATTAGCCAAAGCAAAAAACCTAGTATTACAATGGAAAAAGAATGTATTAAAGTTTGATTCAGAGTCATTTGGTAAAGGATTTGCTTCAGATGAATTCTTAGTAGTACAAGGTTATGCTGAAAATGTTTTCTTAGAACTTGATGAAGCTCAGAAAAGCAAAGTTGATTTCTTTGTTCCTAAAGAAGGTGGTCCAATGTATATGGACAGCATTGTAATTCTAAAGGATTCAAAAAACATAGAGCTTGCTCATCAGTTCATTAACTATATTCTTGAACCAGAAAATTTTGCAAAAATCGTAGATTTCCTTGGACTTCCATCAATTAATACTGGAACAAAAAAGTTCACAACAACTACTCCTAACTATCAAATAGAGGATTTAGCTAACTGTGAATTTAAAGAAGACCTAGGTGAAGCAGTTGAAAAGTACAATAAAATCTGGGAACAGATAAGAATTTAAAGAACTATTAAGGCTTCCCTACTAATCAGTGGGGAAGCTTTAAGTCTGATAAGCTAAATCATATTCCTTCTGTAAATATTCCTTAGTCACACCCATATCGATAAAACCCCAAGGAAGTTCCTCATTTAGTTCATAACCTAACAAATATTTATCAACATCCAACCCTATTTCTTCAGCTGACTTATCCCAAGTATTATAGTTAAATTTGTCATACCAAGAATCAAAACTTGCCCCGTTTTTATAAGCTTGTAAAACCAAATCTGCAACCTTTTCATCACCACGGCTAAGAATAGATTCCAGTTTACTAAGATGGGTATCTGTCCATCTAAGCTCAAGCTGCCTATGTCTTAGATTGTTTTTTAAAAAAGAAAGCTTCTGCTCTAGCATCTCCACACTGTCTTGAGTGCACCACTGAAAGGGAGTAAATGGTTTTGGGACAAAATTGGACACATTAACAATGAGCTTATTTTTTTTGGGTTTAATGTGATCCATTATTTTATAAACCAAGTCAACTAGTTCTTCAATGTCTTTCATTGTTTCCCTTGGTAGACCTATCATGAAATACATTTTGATACTTTTAAGACTATTTAAAGAAGCAAACTTTGCTGTCCTTAAAATGTCCTCTTCCGTTACTTGCTTTTTAATAACTTCTCGCAAAAACTGACTACCGGCTTCAGGAGCAATCGTTACTCCAGTTTGTCTAACCTTATTCATCATTGAAGAAAGGTCATCGGTAAATGAATCTACTCTTAAAGAAGGCAGACTCAATGAAACATGCCTCTCATAACATTCCTGATTTAATTCTTTTAGTAACGGGATAATCTGAGGGTAATCACCTGAACTAAGTGAGGATAAAGAAAGCTCCTGATAGCCCGTGTTCTCTATAACCTTCATTCCTTGTTCAATAAGCTTGTCTTTGTCTCTAACCCTAAGAGGTTTATTGATATATGACGCCTGACAAAAGCGGCACACACGTGGACAGCCCTTCATTATTTCCAAACTAAATCTACCGTGCACAACATCTATAAGTGGAACAAGTGGTTCAGTTAAAAGTTGCTCTGTCTGAAAACCGTTATATACATTTCTCTTTACCGGCTTTTTGCCTAAGCTGGGAACATATGCCCAGTCTTTCTTATTGATTTCATTTAAAATCTGCTCTTTAGTGAAATGTTTTACATATTTTAGCTCATAAATTATGTCTATAATTTCTACAAAAATATCCTCACCATCACCTATAACTAAAAAATCGAAAAAAGGACTCATAGGTAAAGGATTAGATATTCCACCACCTCCAGCATACACTAGCGGAATGCTTTCATCTTTAAGTCTTTCTTTAGCAGTCAAGGGAATAAACGACAAATCCAAGGCAAGCAATGCATTTGTAAAACTTAGCTCTGTAGAAAAAGAAAAAGCCAAGGCATCAAAATCCATCAGAGCTTTATTAGACTCTAAAGAAAACAAAGAAACTTGCTTCTCCTTTAGCAACTCTTCCATGTCACTATCAGGCAAAAAACATCGTTCTAATAAATGTTCAGACTTTCTATTAACTGCATCATAAAAAATCTGCAACGCTAAATTACTCATACCTATCTCATATCTATCAGGATATACTAAACAAACTTTTGCTTTAACCGCTGACCAGTCCTTTCTGACCATATTCATCTCATGAGCAATATACTGAGAAGGTTTGTTCACCTTAATTAGCTGTCTCTGAATAAAATCTGCTATGCTCTGCATAAAAATAATCCTTCCACTTTAGCCGGAGAATATTTCTCCAATTCCTTTTTGATTTCTTTATATGTTGTACCCGTAGTAAAAATATCATCAATAATAAGTATTCTTTTCCCTATTATCGCTGATGGATCAGTTACTCTAAAAACATCTTTCATGGTCTTCTCTCTTTCTTTTCTACCCTTTTTATACAAAACGCCCGTATACCTTACTCGCTTAACTAATCCCCCTTGATATCCGGGGACACTTCCAAACAATTCTTTTAAATGAAAAAACCCTCTACTTATAACTCTGAACCAATGACAAGGGACAGGAATAACCAAATTATAATCATCAAAAAGCTCTAGGTCTAAGGATTCTCTAAACAATTTAGCCACACTTTTATCTTTATCTAACTTAAAAATATGTATTAATTCCTTAACTGAGTCAGCGTAATTATACAGGTAAAACAGTCCAGCCCCAAACGTTGTTATCTTGGTTTTTCTAGGCAAACAATTAGAGCATACCTTTAACTTAGAAAGTTTTTTACAAATTATGCACTTACGCGGAAAAATATTATCAATTAACGTTAATGTCGATTTTAGCAATTCGCTCAACACGATTAATGTCCTCGAAAAAAGTCACATCAAAAATCATCAAACTTTCACATAAAAATTTAACATCCTCAGACTGGTCATAGCCTATTTCCATAAATATCGTAACATGACATTTAAGAGATAATGCCTTAACAAGAATCTCTTTAATAACTTTTAATCCATCCTCTCCACCATCTAATGCTAAATATGGTTCGTGATCCTTTACTTCAGGGGACAAAGTGCTAATGTCTCCTGTCCTGATGTATGGAGGATTAGAAACAATAACTAAATTAAGTTGCTCGCTAAACACTTCCTTATCTGGGAAAAACCCATTTATAAAATTAATGTCTACCTTGTTATCGCTAGCATTCATTTTCGCTATTTCAATGGCATTGGTTGAAATATCAGTAGCAAAAACACTAATATCAGGAAATTTTTTCTTCAAATAAATTGCAATTACACCTGAACCGGTACCTATATCAACAATCGCTTGTACTCCTGACATTCTTTTTATGTACTGTTCAGCTTTAATAACCAATTCTTCTGTCTCAGGCCTAGGAATAAGTACTCCAGAAGCTACATTAATTGGGCAACAAATAAACTCTGTTTTACCAATAATATATTCTAAGGGCACATGGTCAGCTCGCTTGAGGAGCAATACTTTATAATCAGCTAACTCTTTTGAAGTCAAAGGTCTATCGAATTGAAGAAATAATTGTAATTTAGGAAGTTTTAAAATATGGGAAAGTAGTAATTGAGCAGTAAGTTTGGATGGTTCTATGCCTTTATTCTTAAAGTAACCAGCAGACCAATCCAGTAATTTCTTTACTGTCCAGACTTCATCCATTAAATATTCTTTAGTTTCTCTAACTGATCTGCTGCCTGTAAGCCATCGATCAACTCATCAAGATCACCGTTCATTATATAATCAAGCTTATATAAAGTTAAATTAATGCGATGGTCTGTAACCCTATTCTGAGGATAGTTATATGTTCTAATCTTCTCACTTCTATCACCCGACCCAACCATTTGTTTTCTTTGTGCTGACTCTTTGGACGCACGTTCTTCTTCCTGCGCCTCCCAAATCTTAGACTGAAGTAAACTCATAGCTTTGTCTTTATTCTTATGTTGCGATCTTTCTTCCTGACAAGCGACAACAATACCTGTCGGAAGGTGTGTTATTCTGACTGCTGAGTCTGTTTTATTAATATGCTGACCACCAGCACCACTTGCTCTGTAAGTATCTATTTTAAGGTCTTTTGCTTCAATATTAACTACAGTATTAACCATCTCTGGCATAACAGCAACTGTTGCAGCAGAAGTATGCAATCTACCACTTGATTCTGTTACAGGGACTCGCTGGACACGATGAATGCCACTCTCAAATTTCAATCTACTATAAACTCCTAGCCCTTTAACTAACAATACAACTTTTGCTAATCCACCAGCATCTGCTTCATTTTCATCAATCAACTCTGTTGACCAACCCATTCTTTGCGAATACCTAAAATACATATCAAACAAATCTCTTGCAAAGATCGCTGCCTCTTCACCGCCAGTGCCACTTCTTACTTCTAAATAAGCATTATTGCTATCATTAGGGTCTTTTGGTATCAACATGATAAGAAGTTCCTTATCAAGCGTTTCTTTCTTCTCTTTAAGAATTGCTAGCTCTTCCCTAGCCATCTCCGTAAGCTCTTTATCTTCGTTAGACTTTATCATTGTTTCGGCATCTTCTATACCGTCTAAAATATTTATATATTCACGGAATTTCTTAACTGGTTCTTCTAATTCAGTTCTTGTTTTATTAAGATCATTATATTTTGAAATTTCAGAAATTACTTCAGGATTTGTCATCTGTCTTTCGACATCTATAAATTTTCTTTCCAAATCCTTAAATTTGGAGACTATGTCCATTAAATAACTTCCTTTAAGGCAGCAATCGCTGCTTTGATTTCTTTCTCTCCTGGTTCAGCTGTTGTTAACCTTTGAAGAAACATCCCAGGCC
>CAZXTL010000008.1:0-61432 GCA_964643725.1 uncultured Candidatus Marinamargulisbacteria bacterium | reverse complement strand
ACTGGTTCAATCGGCGTTGTTACTATTAATCTTCCAAGGATTGGGTATCTTTCTAAAACTAAACAAGAGTTATTTAGAAGACTTGACGACCTTATGGCGCTTGCCAGTGATTCGCTGGTAGTAAAGAGAAAGATTGTTAATAGATTACTTGAAATAGGTCTATATCCTTACACTAGAAGATATTTGAAGCATTTTCATAATCATTTTTCCACAATAGGTCTTAATGGGATGAATGAATGTCTTCTTAATTTTATAGGGAAGGATATCACAACAGAGGAAGGACTTACTTTGGCTGGTGAGATTATTGATTTCATGAGAGAAAAACTACAGACGTATCAGTTAGAGACAGGTGATTTGTATAATTTGGAAGCAACTCCAGCTGAGTCTACTTCTTATCGTTTTGCAAAGATGGATAAGGAGAGATATCCAGACATCATAACAGCTGGTACCAAGGATCCATTTTATACAAACTCAACGCAACTGCCAGTTGATTTCACCGCAGATATTTTTGAAGCGTTAGATCATCAGGAAAAGATACAAAGCAAATATACCGGTGGTACTGTTTTTCATGGAATGTTAGGTGAGAGACTAAAAGACCCTGAAGTATGTAAGAGGTTAGTAAAGAAGATAGCGTATAACTATAAGATTCCTTACTTTACAATTTCACCTGTATTTTCAGTTTGTTCAATACATGGTTATTTGGATGGGGAGCATTTTAATTGTCCAGTTTGCAAGGAGGAAAAAGAACTAGAATTGAAATCAAAGATAAAAGAATTAGAAAAGTATTTTGACGAGCAAGAAAAAAAGACAGCTTGATTAAGGAAGGGGAAGAAAAAAAATGGAAATAAGACAAGAATTAGAAAGACAGATTGAGGATTTAAAATCGCAACTTGAACATGTTAAAGGTCAAGAGGCGGAAGTGTATGCAAGGATTGTTGGATATTATAGGCCAGTAAATAATTGGAATAAAGGGAAGAAAGAAGAGTTCTCTCAAAGATTACATTTTGTTTGCAATGACGATAATACAGCAGCAAAGAAAGAGACTAGTGTTGTTTTAGAGTCTGCAAATATGGTTAGTAACAAAAAAGAGACATTAGAAATAATTGTGAATGAAAAAGGTAAAATAAAGCAGTATAAAATGTTTTATTCTGAGCATTGTCCAGGTTGTAAGCCAGTAAAAAATATTTTGTCACAATCTACCATGAAGGGTACAGATGTTAATGCTAGTACCAGAGAAGGCTTAGAAGAAGCAATAAGAAATAACATAACAGGAACACCAACAGTTATTTTTTATGATGAACAAGGAAATGTTGTACAAAAGGCCCATACGTCAGCTCAAGTAGAACAGTTACTATTTGTTTAATGCAGGGTTGGCAAAAAACCAGCTTTATTGATTATCCTGGCAAAATTGCCTCTGTATTCTTTTACGGAGGTTGTAATTTCAGGTGTCCTTTTTGTCATAATGGCGATTTGGTTTTAGGCAAAGGGGAACAACAGGATTTAGATGAGGCCGAAGTTATAGAAAAGATAAGCAAAAAAAAACACCTTTATGAAGCAGTAGTTATTACAGGTGGAGAACCCACACTTGTTAAAAATTTAGATAAAACGATTCGGCTTATTAAAGAAAAAACAGGACTTCCTGTAAAACTTGATACTAATGGAACTGCGCCTGAAATTCTAGAAGAACTTTTAGCTCAGAATTTATTGGATTATGTTGCTATGGATATAAAAACTTCTTTAGCAAAGTATCCAGTAATTTTTGCTGAGCAAAGCAATAAAGAAGAACTTATAATAAAAGTAACTAAAACTATTGAGTTGCTTAAAAAACAGAAGAAAGTAGAGTATGAGTTTAGATCAACGCTTTACCCTCCATTGTTTGAAGATAGTGATTTGGAAGGTATTGCCACACTTGTAAAAGGAGCTAAGCAGTATTTTTTACAGCAATATAATCCAAGAAAGACTCTCGAAGAAGATTGTAGCAAAGAAGTCTTCTCAACCAGTAAGCTAAATGAGCTTCAATTATATTTTTCTAAATTCGTAAAGAACTGCGAAATACGATAAATTCCTCTATTTAATTAGTTTTGTAATATTGTGGTCATTTGTGGTACAATGTATCCACAAAATGATGAGGTGATGAGCGTGAAGAATTGTATTATAAAAGCTCGAGTAGATGATGAATTAAAACAGTCGTTTGAAGCAATTATTGAATCAAAGGGGTTAACACCAAGCAAAGTTTTAAGAAATTTTATTGAGGATTATGTTAAGGAAGAACAACAAAAAATTATACGAGATGAAGAGACTTTAGATGCAATAGAAGACGTAATTCTTGGCAATGTAGTAAAAGGGGAAGCTGTATTTGAATGGTTAAATACCTGGGGGACAACTAAAGAGAAGAGTTTTTCTTTATGAAAGTTCAGTTTTCCTTTAAGGGAATTAATGACCTTAAAAGATTGAGAGAATTTATTGCAATAAATAATCCAGAGAATGCATCTAAAGTTGCAGGAAAGATAATAGGAGCAATAAATAATTTAACACAAGCACCACAAATAGGTAAAAGATTAGAAAGTTTTTCTAAGGAAGTTAGAGAATTAAGTGTTGGTAGATATGTTTTTAGGTATTTAGTGGAAGAAGAATATGTAGTAATCCTAAACATTTGGCATACAAAGGAAATTAGATA
Source organism: uncultured Candidatus Marinamargulisbacteria bacterium (assembly GCA_964643725.1). Classification (GTDB taxonomy): domain Bacteria; phylum Margulisbacteria; class Riflemargulisbacteria; order GWF2-35-9; family DYQY01; genus DYQY01. The sequence continues at coordinate 58,755 of CAZXTL010000008.1, read as the reverse complement.
ATTAATCTTATCTTTTATCTTTAGTCTTTGGTCTTTTGTCTTTATAATATAGTTATGTTAGCGAAGAGAATAATTCCCTGTTTAGATATAGATAATGGCCGTGTTGTTAAGGGTGTTAATTTTGTCGATATTATCGATGCCGGAGACCCTGTAGAGTTAGCTAAAATTTATGATGAGCAAGGGGCCGATGAGCTTGTTTTTTTAGACATCACTGCTTCTTCGGATAAACGGAATACTGTTGTAGACCTTGTCAGGAGAGTGGCTGAACAGGTATTTATACCATTTACTGTTGGTGGCGGGATAAGGACAGTTGAGGACGTTAGAGATGTCCTTGCAGCTGGAGCAGATAAAGTGTCGGTAAATACAGCTGCGGTGGATAATCCAGAACTTATTACAGAAGGGTCTCATAAATTTGGTGCTCAATGTATGGTGGTGGCAATAGATGCTAGAAGAAGGCAGAATTTGTTGCAAGCAGAGGTCCAGCCTAAAGAGGTTAATTTGGATTGTGCTTGTGATGTGCACAGCAAATATGAGGTTGTAATCCATGGTGGAAGAACAAGAACTGGGATTGATGCCGTTAAATGGGCAAAGAAGGTTGAGCGTCTTGGCTCTGGAGAGATTCTTTTAACTAGTATGGATGGTGATGGTACCCAAAAAGGTTATGACTTGGAAATGACCAAAGAAATTGCCGATTCTGTTAATATTCCAGTGATTGCTTCTGGTGGTGCTGGAACGGTGGAACATATTGCAGAGGCCTTAGAGGTATGCGATGCGGCCTTACTGGCATCGTTGCTTCATTATCGTAAGCTTACTATTCCTCAGATAAAAGATTATCTAAAGAAAAAAAATATTCCAGTAAGACAATAAGTTTAGTCGGTATTCTTAATCTCAACTTTAATAGAACAAAAAAACACAATGTTTTATAACCTTGCGGTTGGGAATAATAACAATGTAAGAAACAAAGGGGGCAAATAAATCATGGATGAAAAACAATTAAGGACAATAATCGATCAAGTTAATCAGTTAGGTGGACCAGAAACAGAAAAATCACAGAAAGTTGAATATATGATGGATTTTGGTAGTGTTGCTGTAATGGTTAATATGAGTCTTAATTAGACTGTAGTATTTTAAAGGGGATTGTTACTGTTTTGTCATTATCTAAAGAAAAATTAATGTTGAATCCTTGATTTGTTTTATCCAGTACAGCTGGGAAGATAATAATCGAAACGATTTCAGAATTAGGATAAATTAGTTGATCCTTGAACCCAGTTGTTTCTATAATGTGCTCTATTTCTTTCTCGGTTTTTTGAACTTCCATTTGTAACAATTGATTTCTTTCTACATTATATATTTTTGTTTGTAATGTTTTTATCTCTTCTTCATATAGATACAAGTTGCTACTGGAGATATCTCTTTCTTGTAGTCTTTCCAATTCTAAATTCATATTTCTGATTTCTGCTGAAGAAAGGTCTTTTTGAGAACCTTTATATAAAATATCAGCTAAAAATGGGTAGGTGCCTTCAAAAGGTTTATGTTGTAACTGAGCATCGTCAATAAGTACAAAACTGTTGTTTATTTTAGTCCATACAGGTGTTTCATTGGTGTTTCGTATTTTAACAATAAAGGTTGTGCTGAGAGTATTATTTGTAAATAGAGGGTGAATCTTGTAACGTTGATGATTGCTTTGGGTATAGGGAGATATCGAGTAGACTAATCCCTTATATAAAATCGGGGTGGCTTCTTCAGGGACTATACTATAGTTTTGACATCCAGAAAGAATGAGGGTAAAAAGCAGGAGCAGACTAAATAATATCTTCTTTTTCATAGCGTTCTCTGATTATACCATAGTTGCCGAGTCTGAATGTTGAGCCTTGGTTAGCGTTTTTATCAACAAAAAATGATTCATGGTTAATTGTTATAGCGGTTCCATTCCAGGCTTTATCTTTGATTACGATAAGTCCAGTTTTTTGTGGTTCTGGTGTTTCTTCATTAGAGTCTTTATTTTTAGATAACGATAGAAGCTGTCCCTTGATTTGTTCTTGGAGCTCATAAACAATAGATGTAAGTTGTTGGAAGGAGCTGTCTTTTATAAGTAAGCTTTTAGATTTCTCGGAAGATATTTCAAACCTAGTTAGCTCTTTGGTAGCATTTTGATATTTTCTTTCTGTTGTTTGTATTTCTTGAATTAGGTCAGTCATTGTAATGGTTTTTTTGTTGGTATCATAGTTAAGTGTTAATTCTGTTTTTGAGGTAATTCTTTCAGAGCCTGAAGAATCCATATAAATATTTTCTTTCGCAGACAGCCTTCCTCCGGAAACTTTTTTCTCAACGTAGATGCTTTTGCCAGAGGTCAGTTTAGCGTGTAGCGACTCATAGCCAATGTTAATGTCTCCTTCAATAGTCGTTAACTTAGAGTTATGCGCATATCCGCAGAAGATACCCTTTCTTGCAGTTGCTTTAGAGCTATTGCCAGTGAAGCCAGTTAATATGTAAATGTAACCTTCAGCTTCAAGAGTTGCAGAATTACTTGTGCCGTAAATGGTTATGTCATGAGTTGCTTTTACTGTACTGTTTTGTACCATATTTTCAATAATGATTGTGCCGTCAAATTCAATGTTTTGGTTAAAGACAGGTTCTTTTATTATTAGGGTAGGGATAACCTCTATAATCTCACTACTATAGTCGATTACGCCATTTATTTTTGGCAGGATAGTTGATCCGTTTTCAATGACGTTTTCGCCAAGCGTTAGGTTTTTTCGAGGTTGTATTTTTGTAGGAATCGTTAATCCTGTGATTGTTTTTCCTGGTATTCCTTTCGATGATTTGGTGATAGTTGCAATTTTTTTACCAAGGATGGTTCTGTTTTCGATGGTTGTATCTAAATATACACCTTTGGTGCCTTGTTGTAGATTGACAGGAAACGGCCTTTTAGTTTCATAAAAATATGTATAGTTTGCTTCTTTGACGGGAACAGGAAAGTCTCCTTTAGCAAAAACAAAGGGGTCTAAAATCTTATTTGCTACAATATAGTCAACTATTTCTGTCATTAATCCGTAAATAATCCCGGTTTTATTGATTTCTTTTTGTAGTTTATCTGAATTGCCATCAGGGTTAATTTTTATATTTGCCAAAGTTTCATCTTTGTTAATTGAAATGTAACAATTATTAGAGAGGTATTCTGCTTGATGTGAATGTTCCTTATCTATTTGAGAAAAGAAGATAAAGTCGGTAAGTCCTTCTTCCCGAAATACTTCGTTAATTAATTCAATAGTATTGAAAAGATCATATAAAGAAATCTCAGGATATATTTTTTTAATATCAATTATGTCTTGTGTTCCTAACTCTTTGATAATATTTATATAAAAATTGTTGCAACTAGAGACGTCCATCTCATATTTTTTTTGGTTCATATCATAGATTATGTAATATTCTACTTATAAATGTAAATAACACTTTCAAAATGCTGACCATCAGGGCTATAATTTTAATTATGGAAAGTAGAGTTGCAACAGGTATAAAAGGTTTAGATGAACAACTTATAGGAGGAATCCCTAAGAACCAACTTACCTTTATTGAGGGTAGTTCAGGTATTGGAAAAACAATATTTGGTCTACAGTTTTTAAAGGAAGGGCTTTTTATAGACGAAAGAGTTCTTTATATCACATCCAAAGATACACCAATGCAGATAAGATCAATTATATCTTCTTTGGAGTGGGATATTGATTGGGCTTTTGAGCAACAAAGGTTTTATATTTTGGATATCAGAGATTATTTTGGTGATGTTGATAGTTTTGATAATAATGATATTTTTGTTAATTTAATTACTGAAATAAGGGATATTGTCGTCAAGAATAATATAAAGAGGGTTGTCGTTGATCCAGCTTTCCCTCAGTTTATTACAGCAAATACAAATACTAAGAAAGTTTATTTTTCAGGACTTAATGACATGATAGAGAAAACAGAAGAAGATTTAACTATCGTTCTGGTTAAAAACAATAATGAGGAAGATAATAGTATTGAGACAAATATAATTAAGATGTATTTTGAACAACAAGGGCAAATAATTAAGAGGTGTATTTTGCCTCAAAAAATATTATTTACTGATTATAAGATGAAAGCTATAAATTTTGAGATTAAACCCAAGGATGGTATTAGTATAAATGAGTGATTCTGGATTTAAGATACTTATAGCAGATGATGAGCCAAACATCCTGATGTTAACTAGTATGATGCTAGATGACCTTGGATATAAAACAATTCTAGCAAACAATGGAGCTCAAGCCATAGAGAAGGCTTTGCAAGAGTTTCCAGATTTAGTTATTACTGACATCGTTATGCCTGAGAAGGATGGATTTGAGGTATGCAAAACCTTAAGAGAAAATAAAGATTTTGCTGATGTTCCTATTATTATTCTTTCGGCCATTGGTGATGAGTTTAATAAAATAACAGGTTTTGAAGGTGGAGCAGATGACTATATAACAAAACCTTTTAATCTAGATGAGCTTAAATCAAGAGTAGAAACATTGCTTTTGAGAAGGCAAGAGTCAAAGGTTGTTGCAGCAAGGGGTAAAGAAAAAAATAGTTCAAACAAGAAAGATGAAGTAGAGATAGATAGGATTAGTTCTGGTATAAAAGAGCTGGATAATCTTTTAGGTGGAGGTTTTCCAAAGGGTTCGAATATTTTGTTAATTGGGCCACTTGGCACAGGCAAATCCACGATGGGTAGGAAATTTATTTTAGAAGGTTTGCATAATAAAGATAGATGTATGTTCGTAACAGTAGATGATTCTCCAAAACTTATTAGGGATAAACTTTCTTCTAGTTTAGAAATAGATGTTAGAGAGTATGAAGAGTTAGATCTTTTTTCTATAGTTGACGCCTATTCGTGGTCTTCTGGTGCATCAGAGAAAATAGAAAAGTTTAGAATAGAAGGTATACTCGATCTTAATCAGTTTTCTATGATTATTGCTGACTCAGGACAAAGCATAGGTCACTCTATTCAGAGCAAATTAGGAGGAAGAAGAATAATAGACTCTATTTCTTCGCTTTTAGTAAACTTTGATTTATCAATGGCACAAAGGTTCTTGTCACAGCTGGCTAGGACGTCTTTGGCTTTTGGGATGGTTAATACTTTGTTTGTTTTGGAAGAAGGTACTGTTTCGGAGTATGTTCTTAACAATATTAAGTATATAATGGATGGTGTAATCGAGACAAAGGAAAAAGACGGACAGTTGTATTTAAGGGTTGCAAGTATGAAATGGATAAATTTTGAAAGAGATTGGGTGAAATTGGGAGATCATGGATAGAACGCCTTCAGGTATAAGTGGTTTGGATTCAATTGTAGAAGGAGGATTTCCTAAAGGTAGGAATTTCTTTTTGTCAGGCGCTGCTGGTTCTGGGAAGACCATACTTTCTACGCAATTTCTTTATAATGGCGCATATAAATATCAAGAAAAAGGTTTGTATGTTTCTTTTGAAGAGCCGATAGAAGATATCCTTGCTGATGTTAGTCGATTTGGTTGGAATATTCAGAAGATGATTGAAGCCGATAAATTAAAGTTTTTATATTTCCCTATCTTGAAGAAAGACTTCGATGAAAATGTTTTCGATCTTCTTTCTACTTTAGTTAAGCATATAAAAGAAAACAAATATCAAAGGTTAGTCATCGATTCACTGCCTGCTTTCGGTATGGCATTTAATGATTACAATCGAATGAGAAAAGAGCTATTTTTGTTATTACATGAGATCCGAAAACTGAACTGTACAACTATCATAATTACTGAGAAACCTTCAGGAGAGATTGGGTTAACACATTTTGGTGTTGAAGACTTTATCGCTCAAGGTTTAATAATGTTGCACTTGGGTCATACCTATAGAGGTATTGAGGTTAGGAAACTAAGAGGCACAAATCATAGTACTGATGTACATAGGATGAGAATTGGAGATGAGGGCATTTCTGTTTATCCTGGAGACCATCCGTACTAGTTCATTCGTTCATTAGTTCAATGGTTCAGTGGTTGATGGTTTTACTGTTTATTTTTTTTGATTTGGGTTTTAAAGATTTATTTGTCATTTGTCATTGGGATTTTGGATTTATTATTAAGAGTGAGGTTGAGTAGTGTTACAAGGTGTTAATGAAATATTGCCTGATGAGTTATCTAAACGGCATGATGTAATGGAAAAGATGGTTGAATGTTTTAAGGCTAAAGGGTATAACAGAGTTACTACTCCTACATTTGAACCATACGAAGAGCTTTCCAAAGGATGGGGCAAATATCTAAAGGAAGAGTCCATAAAATTTATAAGTGATGATGGAAGCATTATGGTATTAAGACCAGAAATGACAACGCCTATTGCTAGATTGGTTTCTGCAAGGAATCAAGAACTTACTTTTCCTCAAAAATTCTTTTATCTTGAGAATGTTTTTCGTAAAAAACATATTTTAAGGAAACAAGAATTCCTGCAAATAGGCGCGGAGTTCCTAGGTGATAAAAGCATAAATGCTGATGTGCAGTTAGTTAATCTGCTTATAGATGTGCTTAGTTCAGCGGGAATAGCTGATTTTAAGATTGAAATTGGGCATATCGAGAATAGCAAGAATCAAACAGAGGAAGTAAGAGAGGCGTTAGTTAGTAGGGAGTACAATAAGCTAGAAAAACTTCCAGAACTAGGGGATTGCAGCATACTTCCAGCTGGGTCTTATTTAAAAGAATTCGATGATATTTTCAGGAAAGTAGCACCAGGTAAAGCTAATCATTTGGTTTATAATCTAGGGTTAGCAGAAGAAGTTACTTATTATACAGGTATTATGTTTAATGTGCTTTTGGATGGTGTAGGGTATGTCGTTGGTTCTGGTGGTCGTTATGATAATCTTTACCAAGAATATTCGTTTGATATGCCAGCGATTGGGTTTGCTATTGGATTTGAAAAATTAATAACTTATTTTAAGGGGTAACAATGGAACGACCGATTACTATAGGAATCCCAAAAGGTTATCTTTTTGACGAAAGTTTATCCTTTTTCAAGGAACATGGCATTGAGGTTGGCGAGATTCCAGATAGAGCTTTAATCTTTTATGATAAAACAAAGCGTTATAGATTCCTGATATTAAGACCTACAGATGTTACGGTTTATGTTCAGAATGGTGTTGTAGATATGGGAATTTGTGGATTAGATATTGTTAGAGAAACGAAGCCAGATTTAATAGTATTGAAGGATTTAGGGTTTGGGTATTGTCGACTAGCGGTTGCTACTGACGCGAAAAAGAAAGATAAGCATTTTGCAAACGGAGACAAAGTTGCTACAAAGTTCGTTGACAGCACAAAAGAATTTTTCGACAAAAAAGGGATTAAGGTAGATATTATAAAGCTTTATGGCTCAGTGGAGCTTGCTGCAATAACAGGTCTTAGTGATTATATCGTTGACCTTATTGCTACTGGGAAAACCTTAAAAGAGAATGGACTTGTTGAGGTTCAGACTATATATGAAACAACAGCTCATCTTTTGGTTAACAGGGTTTTTTATAGTTTGAGAAACGAGACAGTTAAACAGTTTATAGGTTAACTATGATTCGTATCGTCGAGAAAAACATCACAGCAGAAATAAATAAGATTCATAAAAGAACAGCTTTTATAGACAGAAAAGAAGCTGAGGTTGTTTGTGATATTTTGAAAGATATCAGAGAACAGGGCGATGAGGCTTTGTTAGGATATATTAATAAATTTGAGTTTCCAGCAAAGCACATTAATAATATCGTTGTTTCTCAGGACGAGATGAAGATTGCCTATGAGAGTTCTTCAGAGCAATTGAAGACCATTATAGAAGTAGCAATAAATAATATTCGTAAATATCATCAAAGGTTTTTGTTAAGTTCATGGCAGGATAATGTTTATGCAGAGTCTTCATATGGGATGAAGGTTACAGCTATAAGTAGGGTTGGTGTTTATGTGCCTGGTGGTACTGCTGCTTATCCAACTTCTGTTCTTATGAATGTTATACCAGCGCAGGTTGCAGGCGTTAAGGAAATTGTTTTGGTTTCACCAGCTGGAAAAGATGGGAAAATGGATAAGTCGGTACTTGCAGCAGCCTATGTTTTAGGGTTAAAGGAAGTTTATTCAGTAGGCGGTGCTCAAGCAGTTGGTGCTTTAGCTTATGGCACGGAAAGCATTAAGAAGGTGGATAAGATTGTTGGGCCTGGAAATATTTATGTTACGTTAGCAAAGAAAGAGGTCTTTGGAATAGTAGGGATAGATAAAATGGCTGGACCAAGCGATGTTTGTATTATCGCAGATGACAGCGCAGACCCAAGATTTATTGCTGCTGATATGCTTGCTCAAGCAGAACATGATACCTTGGCTTCTGCAATTTTAATAACGGATTCATTTTCGTTAGCAAAAAAAGTTAAAGAACAAATAGCATTACAATATAAGGAGCTTCCTCGTAAAAATATTTTAGATAGAGCTTTATCCGACAACTCTTTGATAATAGTGCAAGCAGGAGCAGACGCTAAGAGCTTAGCAACAATAGCAGACCAGATAGCACCAGAACACTTAGAGATATTTCATGCTCAGCAAGAAGAGATACTAGAGCTTATTTCTCATGCAGGCGCTATTTTTGTAGGAGAATATTCCGCTGAGGTTATTGGTGATTATATGCTTGGGCCTAATCACGTTCTTCCTACTGGAGGTACTGCTAGGTTTTCTTCAGCTTTAAGCGCTATTGATTTTCAGAAGTATTCTACGGTTGTCAGGATGAAGAAATCCGACTTCTCTCAGATAGGTAAAGATACTGCAAGTTTTGCAGATATCGAGAAACTTCCAGCACATGCTAAAGCAGCTAGACTCAGAAACGTTTAGTAAAAAGCTATACTAGCATACCCAACTACATGTTCGTCGTCGAAAGAGGTAGATGCGGAGGTGTCATAGTTGAGAACCGATGCACGTAATACCTTTAATTTATTGAGGGTTGATAATAGTAAGGCAATCGGGAAAACCCCACAACATTCAATTTCTTTTGCTTGGTATTTGTTAAGCAGGTTATCAGAGGACATATGAAGTATGTTGGTTATAGTGTTTTCATCTAAAAGTTTAGCGCTTTTTAAAGAGTGGTAATGAGAGAGGTCATTACTGACTATAAGGATAGTGTTTTCATCCATTATACTGGCTAGAGCTTTTGCTCCTTTTTCTATAGTAGAGCTGTCTATCATTCCAACACTTATGGGAACAATCTTGCATTCAGGTAGTAGTAATTTAATGAAAGGCAGCTGTACTTCTAATGAATGTTCTTGGTAATGTGGTTTGGAATCAAGGATAAATGCTTTAGAGGAGAGAAGTTTGCTGATTTTGCTTGCGTCAACATTAAGAATTCCTAAAGGTGTTTGCAATTCTGTTTCTATGGGGATGGCCAGTCCTTGGTGAAATGTTTTATGTGCTGGACCAAGAATTATAGCAGTTTTGACGTTTTCGTTTTCTAATTGTTTATATCCATAGGCAGCTACTTTAGCGGAATATATATATCCAGCATGAGGAACTATTATTGCTTTTGGTGAGCTAATCGTTTTGGTAGTGTTGCCTAGGTAACCTTCTAACTGTTTCTTTAGTATGACAGGGTTGTTCGCGTAGAAGCTACCAGCAAAACTATTTTTTAGTAGGCTCATCTTGGTATTTTTTAAGCATTGGGAAAAAAAACTTTGTTTTTGATACGTAGTTAGAGAAATCTTTTTTGTGTATAGATAGAAGTTGTGATTCAACCATTTTAGCAAATATTGGGTAATAGACAGTTACTGCTATTAACGCAATTAGATTATTTGTGGTGAAGGTAGGTAATACAAAGAAAGTAAATGGTATAGAGTAAAACAGAAAAGGGTGTCTGTGTCTTTTGTAAAGGCCAGTAATCTTTAGTGGAACTAATATATAATCTAAATAAAATGTAGTTTGTTTGTTTGAGAAAAGTTGTTTAATCCCAAGTAAATTATTGATTCCTAATGTCCAAAGAGCTTCTACCATTAGAAATAAACAAATTAGTCCAGCGATTGTAGCGATCGCTAAGAAAGCGATATTGCTAAAAGAAGCTTGCCAGTTAATTATTTCAATATAGGGTAATTGGATTAAAAGTTTAAAAAAGAAGATAATTAGTGAAATGGTAAATATGGCATAAAATAGACGATATAATTTTGTAATAAAGAATAATCCTAATTTTTTTTCTAAGTATTTTTTTGTATTTTCAGTGAACATAAAATAATGAATAGCAAAAAGAATAGGTATTAAAATGAAAAATCTAACTATTAGCATGGATTTATTATACTACTTTTTTATAGATTTTCTCCAATTTCTTTTTTATGAAGAGCTAGTATTAGTGCCGGATACACCACAAAAACTAGGTACAATAAATTAACATATTTTGTCGTTATATATCATTGTAGCGCTACATGGGCAGAGATTTGCCTTATGTTTGCTGTGTTTTATAAGAAAGGAAAATTAATAATGAGAAGTCAGAATTTATCTTTGGAACAACATATTGACAACAAAATTTCCCTTAATAATAGCAATTATGTTATTATTTTAAAAAATAATGGGAATTTTTCATCTTTCGTTCGATATATTTATATAAGAACGAAAAATGGGGTGGTTAATATGACATATAAAAGGGTAGATCATAAACTAAATCTTAAAGAAGACTCAATTTGCAAGAATTTCTGGGATGAATTTGCAAAAAGGGGTTTTTCTGTAGAGACATCCAACGATGGAACATATCATAAGAACGCAGACCAATCACAGTTAATTAAAGACAATAACGGGTTTTTCGAGTTAAAGACCGGTTTGGAGTCTAAGATAAACATAGTGTCAGCGCAGAACTTCATGAAGACCATTTCCAAAATAGAGAGTATGGTCAGTTATAAGTTGTTTGAATAAGAAAAAGGGGTAGAACATGGTATTAGGTATAAATTCTAGTATGTCAGGAATAAGTGCGTGGGGCTCTCAAGGCCTTTCCGCGTCTAATCTCGATGGTGCTGGGCTTGGAAGGTTTACGCCATCCTTTAGACCTAATGTTGAAGCTCAACAACAACAGAACATCGGGTATAACATTCAGCTTAGGAATGTACCTGAGGCGCTTCAGTTTTTAGCAAAAGAAATTGAAGAGAAATTTAAAATTAAAGTTCATAATTCCGATATCCCATTCTCTGAAGAAGAATTAAGGTTGCTTAATTATGTGCTTGCGAATCTGCCAGGCGACCACTTGAAGGGTGTTAAGACAATAGTTAAAAACAAGAGTATTCAAATGAATATGGAAACGATGCCTGAGTCCATGTTTGCTAAAAGACATAACACTAGAGCATATGGCGCATATGATAAAATAAGCCAAAGAATATTGGTTTTTGATTTAGATAATCCTAATCAGTTAGTTCCTGTAGTTAAGCATGAGGTAGGCCATTCTGTTCATACAAATAATATGAGTTTCGATGAGTTCTTTCAGTTTACTTTAAAGAGCGGCTGGGATGTAGTCCATTATGAGCAAACATATATCGGCGATAATAGTATGTATAATATAGGTCTACAGCAGATAAAACTTAGTAAGCAGGAAGCGCTTGAACAAAAGCATAATTTTGATTTGGATTCCATGAAGAGTAAGCAGAGCAAGTATGGCAAATATTCCTTAATTGCGCCTGTTGAAAAACAACATCTTTATGCCTACACCAATCCTTGTGAGACCTTCGCTTCATACTACGAAAAAGCATTTTAATTTTTTATTTGACCCTATAGTTATTTTCTCTTATAATGCTCATACGTTATACAAACTAGTAAAAGTAGTAGTAAAAGTTTTAGGAGGTAGTTCCAGTGAAGCAGACCTTTCAGCCAAATAGTAGAAAAAAACACAAGACACATGGTTTTCTTGTTAGATCAATGTCAGTCGGAGGACGTTCAGTATTAAGCGCTCGTCGTAAAAAGGGAAGGGCTAAAATAGCTGTTTAAAGATTTTTCTTTTAATAAGGGTCTTCGGTTAAGAAAATACTCAGAATTCAAAGCAGTTTATGCAGAGCAGAAGAAAGCAACCGGAAGAAGTTTAATAGTTTATTTTAAGCCAGATAGTGAAACTCGGTTTGGTGTAATAGTAAGCAAGAAAGTTGACAAGAGAGCTGTAAAAAGGAATAAGATAAAGCGAAGGATTAGAGAGATATTTAGGTGTAATAAGCCAGATTTAACAGGGGATTACGTAATTATTTCAAATGCTTTTGCTAAGGATCATTCCTTCGAAGAGTTAAAACAAGACTGGTTAACCCAGTTGGCATACTTGAAGAGAAAATATGGTTAAAAAAATACTTATCTTTTTAATTAGAATATATAAAAAATATTCTTCCTTTACTTCCAAGAAATGCAGGTTTTATCCTACATGTTCTTCTTATGCCGTAGAGGCAATCCAGAAGCATGGAGTTTTTAAAGGGAGTTCAATGAGTGCATATAGATTGTTAAGGTGTAATCCGTGGAATCCTGGCGGATACGATCCGGTAAAATAGAAAGGCGATATAATGATTAACCCATTTGTTTTTTTAGTAGATAGTTTAATGCTCCCATCTTTGCAGTTCTTTTTTAGTTATACTAATAACTATGTTTTAGCAATAATTGCATTAACTTTTGTAATAAAGATTGGGTTGCTTCCTTTCACCATTAAGCAAGTTAGAGCTATGAATGATATGAAGAAGATTCAGCCTAAGCTCAAGGAAGTACAGACAAAGCATAAAGATAACCCACAACAGTTACAAATACAGATGATGGGACTATATAAAGAGCATAACGTTAATCCTTTCGGAAGTTGTCTGCCAACTTTAATACAGCTACCGTTTTTTATAGCTATTTTTATGGCTCTAAATGACCCAAAATTTAAAGTATTAATTGCAGCTGTAGATCCTAGCCAAGCATCATTTCTATGGATAACGAACTTAGTTGGCCCTGATACTACTGTAATTCTTCCGATCCTTGTAGCCTTGTCTACTTGGTACTCTCAGAAGACAATGAATATGTCGACAGACCCTAAAGATCCTACTCAAATGATGTTTAAGTATATGCCTTTTTTAATGTTATTTATTGCAATTAATATGCCAAGTGGAGTGTTGGTATATTGGGCCTTGTCTCAAGCAATTACAGGGTTACAACAACAGTGGTTGAGTTCAAAGGCGAAAGAAGTAGAAGCAGTTGTTGCTACAGAGCCTGTTGTTATAGATGTGGTGCCGATAGTGCCAAAACAAACTAAGCAAAAAAGCAAAAGTAAGAAAGGAGTAAAATAATGGGAATATTAAATTTATTTGGTAATTCTGACAAAAATAAAAATGTAGAAGAAAAGAAGATAGAAGACAATTTCGGGAATGTGGTAGATAGCGACATGCATTTAGTTGCAAAAGATATACTGACTGAGATATTAGATCTTATGGGGTTTTTCAATGTGGTTAAAGTCGTAGAATATGAGGATGCTTTTGTATCGTTAGATATTAAAGGTGATGACATGGGTAGAATAATTGGAAAAGAAGGTAGCACACTACAATCTTTACAGATTTTATTAAGAAGCATTTTAAGTAAGAAATTCAAACAGCCAATTAACGTAGTACTAGATGCTAGTGGCTATAGAGACAAAAGAGAAGATTCGCTTAAGATATTAGCTAAGGAAGTAGCAGAAGAAGCGATTAGCACAAACAAAGAAGTTATTCTTAGACCAATGAACTCATGGGAAAGAAGAATAGTTCATTTAACTCTTCAAGAAAATACAGCAGTTAAGACCGAGAGTATCGGACAAGGACAGGACAGACAAGTAGTAGTTTCTCCTGCATAAGGATGTCTTTAGATAGTTTTTTAGATGTTATTGCGGCAATCTCCACTCCTCCGGGAAGATCAGGGATTGCCGTTATTCGTTTAAGTGGGCAAGAGGTTCTGGCTTTAATCGCTCCTTTTCTGTCACTTAAAAAGTTTGAACCTAATACCATAAAGTTCTCTGTTTTCAAAATACATGAAGAAGTAATCGACGAAGTATTAGTGTCTTATTTTAAGGCGCCTAAATCTTTTACTGGTGAAGATATGGTTGAGATAAATTGTCATGGCAATTATGTTGTAGCTAAGAAAATACTAAACCTGCTTTTTCAAGCTGGAGCAAGGTCAGCAGGACCTGGCGAATTTACCATGCGTGCACTAATTAACGGCAAGATGGACCTTGTTCAAGCAGAGTCAGTCATAGATATTATAGATGCTAAAACTATAGTAGCAGCAGAAGTTGCTGGTTCTCATTTGCACGGCATGTTGTCTAAGAAAATTATTGAAATACGACAAACAATCTTGGATTTGGTAGCACATATAGAAGTTCATCTCGATTACCCTGAAGAAGAAGAGATGTTAGGTTCTATACAATACCTCTCAAGTCTGGAAGAAATCACAGCAAGAATCGAAACATTATTGGCATCTTTTTCAAAGGGTAAGATATATAAAGATGGATTAGTTGTTGCGATTACAGGTAAACCAAACGCAGGCAAATCCAGTCTATTTAATAAATGGCTTGAAGATAATCGTGCCATTGTGTCAGATATCCCAGGTACAACAAGAGATACTATTGAAGAGTGGATTGAGCTAGACGGTATCCCTATAAAGCTTGTAGATACTGCCGGGGTAAGAGTTAGCAAAGATGCTATCGAGAATCTAGGAATCGAGCGCACTAAAGAGTATTTGGGTAGAGCAGACATTGTGCTTGTTATGTTAGACGCCAAAGCAGGTATAGATAGTTCGGATGAGTTGTTGCTACGTCAAATAGAGCCAGCGAAAACAATATTTTTAATTAATAAGATAGATTTAGTTTCAGCCGAGAAAGTAAGAGCTCATATTTTGGGGACATATCCAACCGCAGATGTTTTTGAGCTTTCAGTGTTGCGAGATAATGGACTCGAGCAGTTTAATTTGAGCTTATTAAAGAAGATTGAAACATTGTTTAAATTAGATACCATCCAAGACGATGTCATTCTAAATAACGAGCGGCATCAGGAGAGTTTATTGAAGGCCAAGGAAGCTATCCTGAAGGCAGTAGTTTCTATTTCGGAAGGGACAGAAGAGGATTGCTGGGTTATAGACCTAAAAGAGGCCCTCGTCCATCTGGGGCAGATTGTGGGGCAAGACGTATCGGAGGAAGTGCTAGACAATATCTTTTCTAGATTTTGTGTAGGCAAATAACCTTTTTTGTTAGTTGCACTAACTTGGCTTATTTAGAAAAGAATTTCTAATCTTTCTTTCAATAAGGGGTTCCGCACCCCTTATTAATCCCCTCGTCACTGATTAAACTCGCTTCATTATAATCTGGGAAATTTTTCGTCACCCTGTGAGCTCTTGCTGTTTTCAATATAGATATTAGAACCTGCGGGAGCATTGAGTAATTATCTTTTTTAACTTAATGTCGTTAAATGACTTCAAAATTTCAACAATTATATATTCGCTCAGAAAATCAGTGACAGGTTTTATTTATTTGGATTTGGGATTTGTTCGATTTATTTGTCATTTGAGTTTTGGCATTTGGGTTTTGCTTGCAAAGCAAGCTAGTTGCTCTTTTTTTAGAAACGAGCTTGAGCTATACTGGAACATATGAAACTATCTAATCGTTCAATTCGAATAGGCCTTACACTAGCTGCAATCTTATATTTTTTTCTTATTCGTTGGTGTGCTCACCTTGGGTTCCATACTACCTTTGCTGACTTATACTTTTTTGACCATCCTGTGTGGAATCTTATACATGGACGCGGGTTATTTTTAAACATCGAAAACATGCACCAGTTTGGGAATCGTTTCTATCCGTACTTATATGTGCTTGCTCCGTTGTATCTAATTAAGTGTAGTCCTGTTTGGCTATTCCTAATCCAAGCAATAACCATGGGGTTACTTGCTTATCCTATCCTTAGTTTGGCAGAGCAGTGGTTTGGCAGAAAGGGATTGTTGTCAGCCGCTTTTATCCTTTTTACTACTTATAGTTTTCGACACATTGGAATGGTTGATTTCCATGGCGATATTGTTATGGCGATGCTTCTTAGTTGGTCCTTATATTTTATAGTTACTAAGCAGTTTCGTTTGCTATGGATCCCCATTATCTTAATGCCTTTTGGTAAGGAAACCTTCTTTATTATTACTATCCCGTTAGGTTTGTATCTTATTTATAAGAAGCAGTTTACTCAAGGTATATTGGTTATTGTTTATAGTGCGCTAGTTGCTTATGTTTTAATTCATTTTGTTATGCCAATGTTTCATTCTTATAGTCACTTTCGGTTCTATGATTATCTAGGCTCAACCCCAAAAGAAATCATTATTAATGCCATCCTAAAGCCACAGCTTGTTATAGCTCAGCTTTTGAAGTCTGAAAAAATTGCGTATGTGCTTGTTTTGTTGGCTCCTTTGGCGTTTCTTTGTTTACGGTCGTCTTTGTTTTGGATTGGCTCGTTGGTGTTTTTGCAAAACTTGCTTAGCAACCAACCAGGATTAACAGACCCATCTAACCATTACGTAGCACCACTTATTCCTATTCTTGCTTTTTCTACTATGCTTGTTATCCAGAAGATTCAGTTGCGACCAACAGAGAAACAACAAAAGATAATGACCATCTTTAAGCGCACAGTTATTGGGTTTGCTGTAGTTAATCTTTTAGCATTTGTTGTCCTGGAGGTTCGATATTTCATCCCAACCCAGGGTTGGAAAGACGTGAAGAAAGCAGTTTCTTTGGTTCCAGCAGAAGCGTCTGTCTTAGGGACTAGCACTACGCTTACCCATTTGTATTATCGTCAGTATTTTAATCGTGAGAATGGTGCGCCATTTGAATATATGATTTTCCGTCCTGTTACCTCTGTGTCTACTGAACAATTTGTTGGATGGTGGAACACAAACCAAAAAGCAAGAGCTATTCGTTATCTGCTAACTGGTGAATCTTTTGGTGCTTTCGAGGACAGTCTTTCTGCTGCAGAGATAAAGGAGATGACCTCAAAGGCTTCTTATACGTTACTTGTAGATGCCCCTACTGTTAGGCTTTATGAAAAAGTAAGTAATAAGAGCCTCTCTACATTAAAGTTATAATTATGTATTATATTGTTAATAAAGAAATATTGTTGAGACTGAGTTAAGGAAAGGAATAATAAAATGGCAAAACTAAAGAAGATTGTTTTATTATTAATCTGTGGGTTATTAGTATTGGGGTTAGTTGGTTGTGCGAATGAATATATTAATATAGTTAAAGAGACAACCTTTAAAGGTGAAACGCATACAATAGGTCAGTTAATTGACTCAGTTGCTGGAAAAAACGGAAAAGTTAAATGGACCATTGTTAAGAACAAGCAGAAGCCTAATATGGTTCTTCTTAAGGTTACTGTAAGGCCATCTGGTAAAGCACAAAAGCATGTCGTTAAGATGCAATATTTGCTTAATGCAGATAACGACCATGTTAAGTTACAGAGGATGGAAGTAGATGGCAAGGTGTTGAGTCTTGTGGCTGGCGCATTACAAATATCTAGAATAATAATGGAGAGTTCTAGATCTTAATTGTTTAGTTAGTTGCACTAACAGGGCTTATCGCAAAGGAGACTTTGCTAATTCTTATTCGTTAAGGTCTCATTTTTCTTTTTATTAATTGCCTTCAGGCACACGGAACTTAATTTGTTAGCGAGGCTAACTTGCTTATTTAAAAATATATTTTTTGATTCTTTTTTATAAGGGCTTCCGCAGCCCTTATGATCCCCTCACCCCCTCATAAAACTCACTTCCTTAAATTTGGGAAATTTTTTGTCACCCTTTTATTCATTACTGTTTTCAATATTATTTTTTCAACCTGCGGGAGCATTGCGAAACTATCTTTTCTTTATTTGCTGTCGTTAAATGACTTCAAAATTTCTGCAATTTAAGTTGTTCAAACATTACTCGGGGGTAGTTTTTTTAAAAAGTGTCCCGGAGCTATCTGAACGTAATAAGATAGGCAATGCAATTGCTCCGCTTAATGAGGAACGAATTTAGCGGCAATCCTCGAAAGCGATAGCTAAGAGTGACCTTAACATAAAAGAATCTAAAAGTTTACTTTCAAAATAAAAAAAATTAGTTTTAATGAAAATTGTATATATAATATATATACTTAACGTATGGTAACAAATAAAAATCTAGCAATTATTAAACCTACCAAAGCTGAACAGCTTTTAATAGAAACTATCCGTCAGGAAATAGAACAAGGTAAGGTAGTTACTTATTGGAAAGTCGGCAAACATATAAAGAAGCACTTACTTAAAAACAAAGACCGTGCAAATTATGGAGCAACACTTTTCCCATTACTTTCTGAGAATTTAAAGATAGACGTAACCACCTTATATCGAAGCGTTACCTTCTTTGAAGAGTACCCAAAGATTCTTGACACGTGTCAAGAATTGACATGGTCTCATATGCGTCTATTGCTTGCTATTCCTGACATAGAGCAAAGAAAGGCATTAGAAAAACAGGTAAAAAAAGAGCATCTTAGCGTTAGCGAGCTAACAGCTCTAATCCACCATCCAACTACTAAAGAACTTCCCAAAACAAAACCAATTTTAAAAGTAAGTCGCACTGCACCATACGTCTACCAGACCAAGCAAATCCAAGCTAAAGACATGCTAGACCTTGGCTTTAATGTCTTCCTAGATGGCAAAACACTCACAGCAAAGGGCTCTACTAGGCTACATCTTAACTCCATACCTCATTACACCTATAAGGCATATGTTCTTGAGGTGCTGGACGGTGACACTATCTGGGCAGACATCGACCTCGGGCTTAACACTTGGACTACTCAGAAGTTACGTTTCCGTGGCATTAATTCCGAAGGTATCGAAACCAAAGGGGGTAGGACAGCCAAAGACTATGTGCTTAAAGCTCTAAAGGATTGCAAGTTCATTGCTATAAAGACATCCATGCGCGACAAATACACTCGTTACCTAGTAGATATCTTTTATGACAAGGACGAACAAGATCTTTTAAAGCTAATTAATAATGGAAAGTTTCTTAACCAAGAGCTGCTAGATACTGGTTTAGCAGTTGAGTATTTATAGCTAACGTCAATTTGATATATTATATAATAAATAACGTTGACTTGCTGTAGGATAATAGTTTATTATAGTTGTTATGGAAAACATAATACCTTTAGAAAATATTCAATCTAAGATCTATATCATTCGTGGCAAAAAGGTCATGATAGATAGCGATTTGGCAGAATTGTATATGGTTGACACTAAGGTACTAAATCAAGCAGTTAAGAGAAATGCTGCCAGATTTCCAGAAGATTTTATGTTTAAGCTTACAGAAAGTGAGTATAAAAATTTGCGGTCACAATTTGTGACCGCAAATTTTAACATGAAAAGATTTTCCCCAAATGCATTTACAGAATTAGGCATTGCAATGTTATCTACAGTTTTAAATAGTGAAAAAGCAATACTTATTAATATCCAAATTATGCGTACATTCGTCCAGTTAAGAGAATTTCTTGCAACAAACGAGGAAATTAAGAAGAAATTGCAAGAGCATGATTATATGATTAGCTATCTTGTTGAAAGTGTAGATGAATTATTACATCCAGTTATTGAAGAACCAAAATATAAGATTGGTTTCTTAAGTTAAAGGCATAGTGATTCTTTAAGGTCGCAATTTGTGACCTTAAAGAGTGGAAGGATTTAAAATTATATCCTTGAGTTTTTTGTGTAGTTCTATTAAAAATAGTGTCCCGGAGCTTCCTGAACGAGTATAAAATCGTTGATATTTCGACGAACCTCACCCACGGAAGCCATAAGTGTATTTCAATGAAGATTAGTGCCGTCACCCTCTCCATTTCAATTATGAAAAGGAGAGGGTTAGCAGCAAGTTCAACTGCTAAGAAAATATTTATATCTTCTGCTGGGAGAGGTTGCAATGCTCCTGCAGGTTGAGTGTTATATTATGAAGATGGCATTAGCTCACAAGGCGATAAGAAATATCCCAGATTTTAATGAAGTGAGTTTGCGCAGGGACTAGCGGATTGTATTTCAGCTCCACTTAATGAGCTTTGCGAATTTAGTGGCTGACTACGAAAGCGAAGCTTGAGTATAGGTCGGCAATGAGACCTTAACATAAAGAAAGCTAGAAATCCTTTTCTAAATAGCCATAGTTAGCCTCGCTAATAAATTAAATTTTGTGTTTAATAGAAACTAAATAATTATAGTTGCGTATATGGATTGTGTATAAAATAACCATAAAATTATACACGTTATTGCTTTATGTATAAAATAGTGTAAAATTTATACATATGAGTTTAAGTAATCATTCTAAAAAATACAATACGTTAGCAATCCTGCCACCGAAGGTAGAGCTGGAGTCGAAGCTGGTGCTAAAGAAAACAGCAACAGCACATCGTTATCTTGCAGAATTAAAAGGTATTTCAAGCAGTATACCAAATCAGAGTATTTTGATTAACACATTGGCTTTACAAGAGGCCAAAGATAGCTCTGCTATTGAAAATATTATAACTACTCAGGATGATTTATTTAAGGGAGAGATTATTAATGAGGTTAATTCTGCCACAAAAGAGGTTAGAAATTATGTAGGCGCACTTCGGTCTGGTTATCAGCTTGTCAAAAAGACGAGATTATTATCAAATAATCATATATTAGAAGTCCAAGCAATGATTGAATCAAATAATGCTGGTTTTCGTAAATTGCCTGGAACTGAACTTAAAAATGCCAAAACTGGAGCAACAGTCTATGTGCCACCTCAGGATGAGAAGGAGATTCTTTTTTTGATGAAGAATTTAGAACAGTTTATCAATGACAATCAGATGTTAGAATTGGATCCGTTAGTTAAAATGGCAATTATTCATTATCAGTTTGAGAGTATCCATCCTTTTTATGATGGAAATGGTCGTACTGGCCGAATTTTAAATATTCTATATCTGGTTCACCAGGGATTATTGGATATTCCAGTTCTTTACCTCAGTCGATACATTGTAGATCATAAAGATGATTATTATGGATTGTTGCAGGGTGTTCGAGATAATCAAAATTGGGAGGATTGGATTTTGTACATGCTTGAGGGTGTGGAGAAGACAGCCATTCAAACTATAGAGATTGTTAAAGGAATTAAGTTGATTATGATGGATTATAAACATCGCATTCGTGAGGGCTATCGTTTCTACAGTCAAGATTTGTTGAATAATCTTTTTTTTCATCCATACACTAAGATTGAGTTTTTGGTGCGAGATATTAAAGTTACGCGATTGACTGCAACTAAATATTTGGATGAGTTGGCCGCTGATGGATTCCTTAAAAAAGAAAAGATCGGTAGAGCGAATTATTATGTTAACGTAGCACTATTAGAGTTGCTCTCGAAAAATTAAAATAATAAACACCTACTGTGCAATGATATCTCGTAATTAGTTGCACAATGTTGCACAATAAACTATTACATACAGTTATTGAAGAACCAAAATATAAGATTGGTTTTTTAAGTTAAAGGCATAGTGATTCTTTAAGGTCGCAATTTGTGACCTTAAAGAGTGGAAGGATTTAAAATTATATCCTTGAGTTTTTTGTGTAGTTCTATTAAAAATAGTGTCCCGGAGCTTCCTGAACGAGTATAAAATCGTTGATATTTCGACGAACCTCACCCACGGAAGCCATAAGTGTATTTCAATGAAGATTAGTGCCGTCACCCTCTCCATTTCAATTATGAAAAGGAGAGGGTTAGCAGCAAGTTCAACTGCTAAGAAAATATTTATATCTTCTGCTGGGAGAGGTTGCAATGCTCCTGCAGGTTGAGTGTTATATTATGAAGATGGCAGTGGCTCACAAGGTGACAAGAAATACCCCAGATTTTAATAAAGTGAGTTTGCGCAGGGACTAGCGGATTAATAAGGCCGGCAATGAGGCCTTATTGAAAAAGATTTCAAAAGTTTACTTTTGATTATATAAAAAAATTAAAAAAAATACGCTTAGCGTAACCTTTCTCCTATTTCAATCGTCATAGTAAATGTAGTTTATAATTAAGCAAAATAGTATCAAACTTTCAATAAGATGGATAAAGATATACTTATAAACAAAGCCAAGAACAATGATAAAGGAGCTATTAATGAGCTATGTGAAACCTATTATCCTCTTATCTACAGGTTTATATATTTTAGAACCAAAAGCAAAGAAGATGCAGAGAATCTTACCCATGAGGTATTTATTAAAATGATTAATAATCTTTCATTCCAAAGTGGTAGTTTTTCAAGTTGGATTTATACAATTGCTCGCAATGTAGTTAACGACTACTACCGTTGGAAAAAAATACGCATTCAGGAAACAAACGTTTTAGAGAATGATGTTAGTTCTAAAGAAAATTTAGAAGAAACTGCTTTATCTCAAGAAATGTTTAAAACTAGCGTTGGGAAACTCCCTTTATTACAACAGGAGGTTATTATTTTAAAGTATATTAATGATTTTACTAATAAACAAATTGCAGAAATTTTAAAGAAAAGTGAAGGAGCTGTAAAATTGTTACATTTTAGAGCAATTTCAACGCTTAAGAAAATGGTGGTAATAACATGAATATAGAAAATTTATTAAAAACAGTGCCAAAACCTGAGATCGATCAAAAGGCAATGAGGCAGACAATTCTTGATGTTCAAGCAATAGCGGAGAAAAACCATAGCAAACAAGTTTCTATTTTCAAAAGATTTCATAGCGCTATGAAACCATTTTCATATATGGCTGCGTCTTTCCTGATTGGGATAATAATGAGTGCTACTTTGTTTTCATCTGTAGCTTATAGTATGCCTGGAAGTTTTTTTTATCCTATTAAATTAATTACTGAGAAGATTGTTTATATTTTCAATGTATCTCCTTCCGGCAAAGCAGAACTTAAGATAGTTTTTTCTCAACAGAGAATGAACGAATTGACACAAAATTTTAATATGAAGGGAAAAGTAGACAAGCAAGTACTGGCTCTTTTATTACAAGACGCACAAGATGCTTTAGATATAAGTCAGACGCTTCCTGTTGCTAAACAGAGTGCCGTTAAACAGAAGATTCATCAAATGAATGAAAATAAAATAGAAGCATTAAGGCTTATGGAGCAAAAAACTACTGGTGACATTCAGCTGATGATTAAAGAATGTCGAGAATCTTGTGAAAGGATGAAACACTAGAAACAATCGATGTAACTATTTGTTATTCGTAATCGTCTTATATATTAGAAAATTATCAGGAGGTTTTTATGAGTAGTAAAATGTTAGTTGGAATATTGTTTTTAGGGTTATCTATAGGAATAGCAGCTGCGGTTATGCTGATGCTAGCAAAAATGTAATTACTAAGGAAATACAGCAAAGTCTTAAAGTTGGAAAGAAGGTTCCTGTAGAGGGTGGGAATTACCTTGTATATAACTTTTCAAAAAAACCTGCCATAGGAACAACCATTTTAGTTGTTAAAGTTTATAATAATAGAGGTGAACAGATTGCTCCATATGAGATTATAGGAGACTATGGAATGCCTAGCATGAAGTCTCATGATTCCGGGGATATAGCATTTCAGACCAATAATAAACAGGACTACTTGCTTCCAGTTAATGTTGTAATGCGAGGCAACTGGGAAGTAAGGCTAAAAATATTAAAAGCAGATAAAGAAGTTTTGTCAGGAAATATTGAGTTTAAGATATAGCAAAAAAATGAAAAAACTATTACTTATTTTTTTTATTGGGTCATTAAGTTTGGCAAACCAGTCATTATTATTTTTAGAAGCTCAGGCAATTGCTGGATACAATGATGCTCAAAGCATTTATTATTCACAAGACCCTGATGATAGTATGCAACAAAGCTCCATAGGTTTTGATTTTCTTCAGAAGCTTTCTGGAGATAAAGGAGATTATGGTCGGATAGCATTGCAGGCAAGACTTAATTATTTGCCTAATAACTTTAGTATGCATTTATATAATGCATATATGAGCTTTAAAGTACCAGAAGGTTATTTGTGGTTAGGGCATAACAAACCAGCAATGGGACTTTCTTCTTGGCTTGATACGCATGCAGCTCTTTTGCCAACGTTGGTAATGAAGGGGTTTGGTTATGATCGTGATTGGGGTATCGGCATGGTTGTGCAACAGGAAGACGGTGAGGATGCTTATTCTTTGACAACCGGTTCAGGAATGAAACTAATCTCGGAAGGTAATTATTTATTCTCAAGCAGAAAATCTTGGGGTGTTTTAAATAGGGATAATAGTTCTTTAGGGTTATCAGTAACATATGGGAAAGCTTATGAAGTTATGGGGTATCAGTTAATGATGCACCACCCAAAGGAAATTGCCCTCATTGGTCTAGATCATTCTCTCCGTTGGGATAATTATGAATGGTTAGGAGAGGTTTTTGTTGGACAGAAAGATGCGCAAAACGCTTATGCAGCAATGGGTAGGTTTAGCGTAAATCTTATGGAGGAAAATAGATTAAAATTAGAAGTTCAGAGTTTGTTAACTGAGAGTTATAACCAATTTAAACGAGAAACAGCTATTGGGGCTACCTATCTGCTGACAGAGGATTGGACAACCAGAATGATGGTTCAGTGGAATGATAATAATCCACGAATAGTTTTGCAGGCATATTATTCAGGAGGGTTTTAAGATGAGGAAACTATTAAGTGTGTTTATAGTGGCGACAGTATTGCTTTCCAGCCAAATTTTTGCAGCTGTTGGTTGTGATCTTAATGACCCAGATCGTGATGTTAAAAGATTATTCCCAGACTCAACTAATTATAAGACCATGTATTTTTCTCTGAATAACAGAGGTGGAAAACTTTTACAGGAAAAGATAGAAAATAGACTTGGAGATAAGTTTACTGGACTTTATGAAAATGTTGACGTTCCTTACACGCTATATGAAATATATAAAAACAACAACCTTATAGGATACATCCATGGAGTAAATCAAAAGGGACATTATGGAGGATTGCAAGTATTTCTTGTTCTTAACAAGGATGGAATAATTAACGGATTTTATTATCAGAAGCTAACTTCTAAAGAAGCTACAGTATTAAGAGGAAAGGCTTTTGCCTCACAATTCAAAGGACTATCTCTCAAGGAGTTTTATGATTTTGATATTAATACTAATCAAGGGAATTCTTTAGTTATGGCTATCAAAAACCCAGCACCAGGTGCTGAAGAAGATTTCAGGTCAACGCTTCGTGCTATTAAGAAGAACTTGATTTTGGTAGATGAGTTTGCATTGAATAATAAATTTTTGCAGTATTTCAAATAAGGAGACAATTATGAAAATGTATCAGATAGCATATAAGAATTTGCTTCGTAAAAAAACAAGAACCATCCTAACAATTTTAGGGATATCTTTGTCAACTTGGGTTTTAGCTAGTTTGCTTGGTTTTAATAATGGTTATGAAAAAGCACTTGCTAAAGATATTGATCAAATGGGGTTTCAAATACTTGTGACAGCTAAGGGTTGCCCTTATGAAGCAGCTACTCTAATGCTCAAAGGCGGTACAGGTTTAAAATATATGGATGAATCAATCCTTAAACAGGTTGAACAATACCCAGAAGTAAAGAAATTAACGCCTATGATAATGCACGGTGTCTTTGATCCAAATAAGGGTGAAAGTGGTGGTGTTTCAGCATATCTAGGGATAGATCCAACCACTTATCCAGAACTCAAATCTTACAATAAATTTTTACAAGGGAAATGGTTTACTGGAGCAACTATGTATGAAGCCGTAATGGGCTTTGAAGCAGCAGAACTTGAACAACGTGAAGTAGGGGATATGATCCTTATCCCTGGTACAGATATTGAACTTAAGATAGTTGGTGTGCTTAAGCGCACCGGTTCTCAAGATGATGGGACTATTTTTGTTCCAATGAAATTAATACAAGAGAAGTTTAATCTAAAAGGTAAGCTTACTGGCATTGGGATACAAGTTGATCCTGGCCAAAGTATGGATAAATTTGAAGAGAAGCTTTACGAATTGCCTGATGTTCAGGTTATTTCAATGACACAAGTAAAAGAGACCATTTTGAATTTGGTGGCAACAGCAAGAGTCTTAGTAATGTCTATAGCCTTCATTGCTATTCTCATTGCTATTCTAGGAGTGGTGAACACCATTCTAATGTCTGTCTTTGAAAGATACCAAGAGATAGGTATTCTAAAAAGCATGGGCGCTATGCCATTTGATATTTTTAAGATGATTTGGATAGAAACTATTTTGCTTTGTAGTGTTGGAGGAATAATCGGAAATATTATGGCTATAGGATTATCAGTAGTAACGGATGTTCTAATAAGACAGATTCTTCCTTATGCGCCATCCGGACAATTGGTTATTGTGGATGGACAATTGGTGTTATTTACACTTCTGACTATTATTTTGATAGGCATTTTAAGTGGGCTCTATCCAGCTTGGAAAGCAGCAAGTATAAGACCACTTGAGTCGATTAGAAGTGAAGGAGCTTGATGACATGATAACAATAAATGAGAACGCAAATGATAAGAAAGATATTATTTTAACAGCAAAAAATATTTCTAAGATTTATACTAGAGGCATAGAAAAGGTACATGCAGTAAATGATATTTCAGTTGAGCTTATAAGAGGGGAATTTGTAGCCTTTATGGGCCCTTCTGGCTCGGGGAAGACAACGCTTATTAACATTCTTGGTTGTTTGGATAACCCCTCTAATGGTGAGCTCTCTATCGCTGGACAATCAATTTTTTCAGCAAATAAAATGCTCTCCGAAAAGCAGCTTACTGTTGTTCGTAGAGAAATGTTCGGATACATCTTTCAAAAATTTTATCTTATCCCTACCCTAACAGTTATTGAAAATATAGGATTACCTTTAACGTTTTATCACAAGAAAGGCGCAGGGAATGCTCTTGATCTTATGAAATTACTTGGTATCGATCATCGCGCTAATCATTTTCCTGGAGAGTTGTCTGGAGGCGAAATGCAACGTGTTGCTATTGCCCGTGCACTAATAAATAATCCGGAGATTCTACTTGCAGATGAACCTACTGGAAATCTTGACACTCATCGGAGCGAAGAGATTGGGACCATTTTACGTGAATTAAATGAAAAGAAGGGGATTACTATTATTATGGTAACGCATAATCCAGAACTAGCTAAAATTAGCGATAGAAAGATACACCTCAGTGATGGCAAAATAGCGAATACGACTACATGTATGCCATTGTGTGTATAGATTGTTAAAATTTTTTGTCATTTTGAATTTTAGAACGACCGAGCAATGTTTGAGCAGAAATAACTCCGCTTAACGAGGTACGAGTTTAGCGGTTATCCTCGAGCTGAAAGCGAGAAACCTTAAAATTGTAGAAATTTTGCAATCATTTAACCAATTAATTCCCTTTTATATTTGTATTTAAAAAGGCACTGTGCGAGAAGAGCTGTAGTTTAAGTTAGCGAGTGAAACGTAGAAAAATCAGGACGATTTTTCAGGACAACTGACGCAGGACAGCGGAATTTGTCCGTTAGTGGAATAAGCTTTAATTAAACTAAGCTCTGAAGCCCATGTGCCTAGCGGATTAATAAGGCCGGTAATGAGGCCTTATTGAAAAGAATCTAAAAGTTTACTTTTAAAATAGTCCTGGATTCCCGCCTACGCGGGAATGACATGAAAAAAAAGCAAAAATAAAGCTAGTTCTAAGTATAAGAGAAAAGGATAAGGAGAAAGGAAATTTAAAAGCTTATGGTAATTCGCTTTTAAATTTGGTTGCGGGAGCCAGACTCGAACTGACGACCTTTGGGTTATGAGCCCAACGAGCTACCAACTGCTCCATCCCGCGTCAATGAACACAGACAAATTATCTGTGCCCCACGTTGTAAGTGGATTTTATTGTAATACTTTTGCCTAGGGGTGTCAATCAAGGCAGTTTACTAGTGAAGTAGGTGCAACTAATGAATAGTTATTACGATAATTTGTTGATACATATTTAAGGGGTTTTATTTGAATAATAAATTAGTTGCTATAGACACAGCGAAGGTTGCTTGGAAAATGCGAGCAATTATGAAAACTCCTGCCATGAAAGACGGTCTCCCAGTATTCAAAGATGGACGTATTCTGAAGGTTACAGCTAATCATCAGGAGATAGTTAGAATGTTTTTTGAGAGCTTAGCTTCTTTTAAGCAAAGCGGGATGGAAGCAAAGTTGCTTGAGAAACCTGTTTTTGCTGCCTATGGTTCTGCAAGAATAGGTGCTAATCAGCAGTGGTATAAGAAAGCTTACCAGATAACCAAAGCTATTGCCGATAAGTTCGGTTGGTCGTTTATCGGTGGCGCAGGTCCTGGGATAATGGAGGCTACCAGTAAAGCAGCTCATGATGCGGGCGTTCCGTCATTTGGTGTTAAGATTTATATGCCAGGCGAACAAGAAATCAATCCTTTTGTAGATAAAGATAAAGTTATAGTTTGTAGAGAATTAATATCTCGAAAATACCTATTAAGGAAATTCGCTAATTTAGTTTTAGTTTATCCTGGTGGGTTTGGGACAATGGATGAAATCTTTGAAATCTTGGCAAAAAAGGATAGAAATCTAGAAGATAAAGCACCTGTTATATTTATAGGAAGTAAGTGTTGGGATGACTTAGAGCAAATAGTAAAGAAACATCGCGAACAAGGAACTTTCAAAAAACCTTTAGAGCAACTAATGGTTGTTATGCCGTCAGACCCAACCAGTGTTGTTGAATTTATTGAGAAGAATTTAGATGGCTATCTGAATGTTTCAAGCAAGAAACCCATAGATGTTTCGGTTGATAATATAGATCTTATAAGGAATTTAAGGGTAATGCAAAAGATAGATTCCAAGAATATGGTTACAGTTATCGGAGGCTCCAATAATGCCATTTCTATACCAGTAGCTGATAGAGCAGCAGCAATCTCGCTCGGTGAGTTTTTGACTGAATCTGGGATTTCTATGATAGCTAGGAGCAATCAAAACATAATGCCTTTTTTGCAGTTAGGATATATGAATGGCCTTAGAAAAGGTGCACCGGACACTGAACATGTGCTTCTGTATAACAAAGAGGGAGGGACCGACTATTCTTTGTATCAGGGGTTAACCGATTCCAATATTGCACTGAGCAGCAGGAAACTTCTTCATGAAAAGATGGTAATGTGTAATAACTCAAATTGTGGGTTTGTTTTTTTCCCTGGCGGAATGGCAACTCACGATGTTTTTTTTGAAGCAGCAGTTATGATGCGGATAGGTTTAATGAAAAAGGTGCCTATCATTTTATTTGGTGATGACGTTAAATGGGATATGGAACTCGAATTTTTGAAAAGTCATTTAGTTAAAACTTATGGGACTATTGATGCAAAAGATTTGGATTATATCCATAGAACTAGCGATATGAATAAAGTTAAAGACATTTTAACTAAACAAAAGGTATTGAATGAAGAATAGTGTATAAAGTTTAGTCAAAAACAACGGTTTTGCTCTCGAAAACCAGTACTTTTTTTTGGGTATGTTTCTTAATCGCTTCCGATAGTACTTGTTTTTCCAGTTCTTTTCCTTTGCAGATGAATTCTTCTAAGCTATCTTTGTGGCTAACACGCACTACTATTTGTTCAATAATCGGCCCTTCATCTAAGACAGATGTCGCATAATGTGACGTAGCTCCTATTATTTTTACTCCTCTTTGATATGCTTGCTTATAAGGGTCTGCTCCTGAAAAAGCTGGCAAGAACGAATGATGAACATTGATTATTTTTTGTTTGTAGTTGGCGATAAATTCAGGGCTTAAGATTTGCATATATCTAGCTAAGACAATGAGGTCTGTTTTATATTTTGAAAGCAGCTGTAATTGTTCATTTTCAGCCTCATTTTTAATGTTAGGCAGCACAGGGATATGATGGAAAGGAACCTCAAAATGTTTTGCTATGGATTGATTGTCTGGATGGTTAGAAATGATGCAACAAGGGTTAAAGTTTAGCTCTCCAGATTTGTTCTTTATGAGTAGGTCGTAGAGACAGTGATCAGTTTTGGAGGTGAAGATTGCCACATTTTGTGGAGCTTCCATGTAATATAGCTCAATATTCATGTTAAATTGTTGTTTTATGGGTGCAAGCTCGTTTAGTAAGGTTTGTTTGTCTAAACTAGTATCGGAAATGTCAAATTCAAGCCTCATAAAAAAGTAGTCAGTCTCTTTATCTATATGCTGTTCTGCGTGTAGAAGGTTACCCTTATGCAGGTAGATAAATTCGGTTATTTTGTAGACCAAACCTTCTTTGTCAGGAGACGATATTAATAATATTGCTTTATTTTTGTGTATCATAATTGAGTATTGATTTATTATTATGACCGAAAGATATTATAATACAATAGAGAATGAAAAAACTTATACTTATTACGTTAAGTCTTGCTCTTGTTTTTGGGTATTTCCTGGGGATAAGAAAACTGGAAAACTTTGTCTTACAAGAGTCAGTAAAAGCCTTGCCAAAATTTGTTACAGTTAAAAGCATTAGCATTAATCCATTATCAAGTATTACCTTAAGGGATGTTCAGGTGACTGATGTTACTGCAACTTCCAATAAGATAGCTGAAATAGATTCAATTAAAATAAGATTTAATCTTTTAAAGGGTATTAAAGTAAAAGACTTTTCAGCAATCACTTCTTTGACTTTAGATAATCCAATAATGAAGATAACCCATTATCGAGATGATTCTTTTAATTTTATAGAAGTGTTAGAGCAGTTAAACTTACCGTCAGGAAATAATAAGGAAATACCCGGAATCAACTTTAATATCAGGATAAAAGACGGAGTTGTTGAGTATCTTGATGAAAGAGGGTTTGGTTCACAGCCGTTAAAAGTACCAGAAATTAATAGGGCATATAATTTATATGCTGTAATTAATTATAATGAGGGTTATACCAAGATTAAGAAACTCAAAACTAATTTAAACAAGGCTAAAAATAAAATGATTGTTACTGGTGAGGTTGCTAGTAAAGATTTTTGGTTAAGAATAATAGGCAAAGATTGTGAAATACAAAAAGAAATGAATTACTTTATTCCTCTTAAAGAGATAAATATTAAACATGCAGAGGGTGATATTGAGATTAATTTTAGAAATAATGAAGTGAAGAAGAAAACAGATTTTCCTATAAGATTTGATGTTGACTATAAGGCTAAGAACACCTTGCTTAAGATGAGTTGGTTGACTAAAGATGTGCTTATTAAAGAAGGCGAAGTAATAGTTAATAATTCCGGTGTTTTGCTTAATAGGCTTGTAGCACAAGTGGAAGGAGAGAAATTTAAAGTAACCGGGAGAGTAGATGATTTTTATAAACTAGGGATTAATATTAACAGTGGGTCAACGGATATGGCTAATGTTGAGAAATTCCTTCCATTTTTGCAGTCATTAAAGCTACGAGGTAGTGGCCGTACGAATGTCGATATTTTTACAGCAAAGAATGGCAAGGTTGTTATTACTGGTAATGTAGATGAGTATGTTGGAAATGTTTTATCGTACTCGCTTGATAAAGGAACCCTTTCATTTGTTTTTGCTGATAATAGGGTTGAGCTAGTCATCCCAGAGATTAATGCCTATAACGGTATCGGAAGAGGATATGGTTATGTGGAGATGAAAAGCGGTTTTCCTCCATATGTTTCAATGGAAGTTGATATTAAAGGCATAGAGTTATATAAGTATTTTAATTCAGAACATTTTAAAGGAAAGATTGATTTAGCATTAAGAATAGATAGTTATACTGAAAATTTAAATGGGGTTGTTGAAGTTGTTGGTAATAAGGCTAAAGTTTTTGGCCAAGACTTATTACAAGCAAAACTTTATTGGCAAGCAGAGAAAGGCAGAACAGAGTTTGCCGATAATTCCTATGCTGTGGTTAATAAGCAAGATTCGATTATTAATTTGGAAGGTTTCTTAAAGAAAGATAATAGTTTTACTGTAACTATTAATCCAAGCACCTTAGAGGTTGATAATTTTTACTTTTTTTATACCAATACTGGTAATTATAAAGCAAAGACAGTGGTAGAGGGAGCAATCTCAGGGGTATATGATAACGCTTTCAAGAAGGATCCTGTTTCTAGGATTGCTGGAGACCTGTTTGGTAATGTAGAGCTTTTTGAGGTTATAAAACCACAAATGAGCATGAAAGGTAAAATTGAAATAAAGTTTGAAAAAGGACTTAGTGTTGCTGTTAACATGAACAATAAAACGTCTGCACTTGCGATAAAGACTAGGGTTGAGGATAAAAAGATGAAGAGGTTAAATGTGAAAGCAACTGCAATTAACCTTGATATAGCTAAAAGTTTTGTTAAGCCTGTCGCTATCGACTATAAGGGAATGGTGAATTGTGATATTACGCTTTTCCCTGACAATAATTATTTATTTTTAAAAGGACAAGGGGTAACGGGTTCCGTGTATCTTACTCATGCAGTAATTGCTTCGCAGAACATTGACCTTTTCGATGGTCAGATATGTATAACAAGAAACAATGCAGCGTTTAAGAATTCTAGGTTTGTTAATAGTAGCACTGATGTCTTGTTATCTGGAGAGTATCGCAGCACCTCAGACTTTGCTGTAAGTATAAATAGCGGTTCTTTAAGTAGCCAAGGGTGGAAGACATTTCCTTCTATTTTGAAAGGTGAAGTAAGGAAGATAAGTGGTAAAGCAAATAATGCCAAAGGAAAGATTTCTTTTGATCTAAAGGCATCAATGCATGATGTTTTTTATAATGGAGTTTTACTTCCTGATGCAAGTGGTAGATTTGTGATGGATAAGGAGAAGTTTCTTTTTCAAGATGTAACTCTCAGCCATTATAAAGATAGCTATGTTGTTTCTGGCAGCGTTTATCTTAAGAAGTTAGCGTCAGGGATTAATCCTTTTGATATTAAAATTAAAGTTATTAATGGAGAATTAGAAAATATTTTTGATCTTTATAATAATATTCAAATTAATTGGAGAAACAAAAGAGATCTTGTTAATAAAGAGGCAAAAAGCAATATAAGTGTTTTTGATGCTTATAATTCTTTATTAAAGAGAGAAACAAAGAATCTTTATTCACGTAGAGGCGATAATATTTCAAAGGCACTAGATTCACTTAAGGTAATAGATCAAACCTCAAGTACAGGATTTATTCCAGGCATCTATGGTTCGCTTAAAGGCGATTTGTATATTTCCTATTTGGATGATTTTTTGCTTTTTAGTGATCTAACCTTAAAAGATGGAAGATATCAATTTATGAGTGCAAAAGAAGTTAAATTCTTATCTGTTTTAAAAGGTAAATTTTTTGATGTTTCAGTGCGAGCAGATTCAGCTAGGCTTATGAACAAAAACTTTGAGCAACTCAGTGTTTTTGCAAAATATTTTCCTGAGGACGACCAAGTTGAGATAGTTAATTTCTTTGCAAAGATTAATAATCGTCGAACAAGTGATCTTTTAAAAGGGAAGATTAACTTAAAGAATGCTTTTAAGGAAACCCCAAATAAACAGGCGTTAGATTTATACCTTTTTCTGGATAAAGATGATATAGACGTTCTGACTATTTTTAATAAGACTTTTGAGAAAGTAAGCAATCAAGGTTCTGTTTTGTTGCATATATCAGGACCATTTATTAAGCCAATATTAAATTCGGATGAATGTGTTTTAAAAGATTTCGAGTTAGCATTCGTTCCATCTTTTATGTTAAGAACACCAATTAAGGTAGCAGATGCAGAGCTTAAGATAAGAGATAGTGTTATTAGGTTGCCTAAGGATATGAAGATTCAGTGGCAGGGGGTTGATACTTCTGGAAAGTTGAATGAGTTTGTTTGTAATGGAGATATCGTTTTCCCAGGTTTCCTAGATAATTTTGAAGGGCTTATGTTTGATTTAAATATTGATATAGATCCAGTGTTCCTTAATATGGACATCAAAGACCTTTTTCAGGGAAAAGTTCGGATATTTGACACAAGTTTAAAAGGAAGATACACAGTAGCTTTAAAGAAGGCTTTAATAGAGGAGCAGATTAATGATGTTCTTACAGAGAAAGAAAAGGGGCCGGTTTTTAAGACCAAAGTTTTTGCAGAAAGTGGGACTTATTTTCTTCCGCTGAGCATAGGAAGCAAATCGGGTTTGCCTGATATAAAACCACCTTTACTTCTAGATTTGAAAATGACATTAGGTAAGGATATTCAGATAGCGCAAAAGAGTAGCGATCAAGACCTTAATCGGTGGTTTACAAACATCAATATTGTTTTTGAAGAAAGACCTGAGCTTTTAAAAGTTCAAGGTTCTTTAAATACAATAGATTCTGACGGTATTTTTAAATTCAGTAATGGCAAGATTATTTTTATGAATAAGGTTTTTAACTTAATGGATAGGCAAAAACAAAGAGAGATCTTCGGTGCAGGCTCAGCAGAAATAGGTGATAATTTGGTTGAGGTTAAGATGGAACAGCATCCTGTTTTTACAGAGAAGAGAAAAGCAACACCATATTTTAACATTAAAACGTTTAGTGAAGTTCAAAAGCCTGTAATTGGAACAGGAGACACAACATATGAAGAACATTTATTTGTAATTTTTATAAAAGGACCAATCAATGATTTGGGGTCATTTTCCATTGAACATTATAAGAAGGGTGATTCTGGATATACTTTAGCTCAGGCTCGTATTTATCTTTCAGATATGACACCAGACCAAATGGATACTGTTATCTCTTATTTAGTTCCTGCGGTATTCAGGCCTGATTTCTATAAGTCTATCATGAAAGATGGACTGGCTGACAACCAAGAGGCTAACTCAATGCTTAGGGAGTATTCTTCATCTCAGATTAATCTTTGGATAGATCAGCAGTTGCAGCCTTTTGAGCAGGAGATAGCTAGGAATATGGGGCTTTATGATGTTAATATTAAACATGACCTTGGGGGTGAACTTGTTAATGCAACAAAGGTATTTCAACATAGGGAAGATAAAGTTTTTAATGAAGCGCAGGATAATTCTTTGTCAGTAGAATATGTTAAAGATTTTTTGTTAAAAAGATTTTTTGTTAAAGTAAAAACAGGTATCAGCCAAGACCCTACAAAACCATTACTTAATATGAGTCAGTATGAGTTAGCATGGTTTTTAAATGATTATTTGAGCTTGAATTACGGAAACTATAATTTGAACAGTGTTGAGACAACCTATGGAGCCTTTTCAATAAATGCAAATTTTATTTTTTAGATTATTATTTCTTTGTTTTTTCGGGTTTCTTTTCGCTATCAGCGTTATGCCTGAAAATGCGGCAACATATAATAATTATGTTATTAATAAAGTTCTCTTATTGTCAGAAGAGGGTGAAGAGAATATCCCAATAGAAATAGCAGATAAATTACAGTTTTTGAAGCCAACCGAAAGGTTTTACTATGATTATTTGATTAGTGATATGTCGAATCTTTTGAAGAGTGGGCTTGTTAAGGATGTAAACGCACGAGTTAGAAGTATAGGTGATAACGAGGTTAATATTTACTTTAATTTGGTGCTTAATCAGAAAATAGAGAATATTCAGATTAGTAACATAAGTGTCATAGACGAATCAAAAGTTAAAGGAACTTTAACAAGTAAGGTAGGCCAACCACTAGATTATTCTAAGACAAAAGAGGATATAAAAATAATTGAAAGTAATTATGCGAATAATGGTTATGTTTTAGCTAGGGTTTCTAATGTTTTTTTTGTTGATCAGTATTCTACACTTATTTTTAACGTTGAGGAGGGAGAAATAGCAAGAATAGTTCTTACAGGATTAGATACTATAAATAGAAATATAATTTATCGAGAGATGAAATTAGTCTCAGGGTCAATTCTTAATATGAATCAATTAAGAGAAGATCGGTTAGCTATTATGCGGTTGGGACATTTTTCTAGGGTTAGTGTTCCAACAATACTTCCGTCATCAGAATATCCAGGAAAAGTTGATATATTTTATGATATGTCTGAAAGTAAGATAAATAATTTACAGATAGGTCTTGAGCAACTGCCAAATGATTTGTATAGTTTGACCTTTGGGCTAAAATTCCCAAATTTCAGGAATCAAGGAGACGGACTTTTTCTTAAAGCACAAACTACGATAAGTAGACTAATGACTGATTATAATTATTATTTTAAATACAATGAGCCATGGCCTTTTGGAGTTAATGTACCATTTAATGTTATGCTTTGGCACCAAGTAAATATGGAAAATGTTTTAGGTACTAGTTCTTCAGTTTCGGTTAAAAGGAGAGGCTGGGAAACTAATTTGCAACCATTGTACTATGGTGAAAGTAAGTTGCTTGTTGGGTTTTCTCAAGAAGACGTCAAAGATACTACGGGGACATATCCGGCTTACTATTCAAGTGCTGTAAGAATAGCTTATTTGCAAAATAATATCCAAGACCTGAACCATCCAACAAAAGGTACTATGCATTCGTTAGAGATTGAAAAAGGTAATAACTTATTTGGAGTATTAAATTTTGGTGGGATTAATTATGCAAAATATGATTTTAAATATACTATTTTTCAAGAACTTTGGCCGAATGGAGTATTAGGTACTCATTTTGAGGCAGGATATTTGGATTCAGATGACGGAGCTATCCTGTTATTTGAACAGGATATTTTTACTGTTGGTGGAGCTTATTCTTTAAGAGGATACAAGGACCCATATGCTGATCCTGCTAGTGCCATTTCAGGAACCAAAAAAGTTCTGGTAAACATAGAATATAGGACACTTTTGCTAAATTGGTTACAGTTGGCTTTTTTTACAGATTGGGGTAATGCCACAAATGGGTCTTTGCAATTATCAGACTTTAAGTGGGGTGGTGGAGTAGGCCTGAGATTCTTTACTCCGTTAGTTCCTGTTAGACTTGATTTTGGTTATAGCGAAAAAGAAGCACTTATTTTCCATTTTGGATTAGGGCAAGCGTTCTAATATATGGTCAGCTTCTTCCGTCAGTCATTGCTTTATGTTAGAATGATTTAAGATTTTTTAAGAGGGTGGAGTTATGATTAAAAGAGCATTAGTACTATTTTTTCTTTCAGGCGCATTATTCGCAGGCACAATAAATCAAGTTATTATTAGTGGGAATTCTACCATTCCTTCATCAGAGATTTTGAAAATATTAATTAGTAAGTCAGGAGATGAGCTTGTAACAGAGAATGTTATAGAAGACATTAGACGAGTTTACGAAACAGGACTTTTTAAAGATGATATTACAGCCGAACCTGTGTTTCATAAGAATGGTAAGTTAGATTTAGTTTTTATGGTTTCCGAGAATCCAAAATTAACTTCTATTCAGTTTATGGGACTACATACCTTTAAGGCAAAAGAACTTCTAGCGAGCATGGATACAAAGGAAAATGCTCCTTTAGACTTCACTAAACTTAGGAAAGATATTGCCTCTATAACGGCTTATTATCATGAAAAAGGTTATGTGCTTATGAACATTAAGCAAGTTATCGAGCCAAAAGAATCTGGTGTTTTAATATTTGTAATTAACGAAGGCATTATTGAGGATATCTTCATTAAAGGGCTTACGTACACTAAAGATTTTGTTATAACTCGTGAAATGGATACTCAGGCAGGAAAAGCTTTTAATATAAATGTTTTAAAAGACGACATGAAGAGTATTTTTAATACAGGGTTTGTCGATAATCTAAATATTGAGCCTCCAGTTGCAGGCATTGATCCAGAGAAAGTAATTGCAGTAATCAGTGTTCAAGAGAAACGTTCTGGCTCGTTTCAGTTTGGTGGCGGTATAGGTTCAACTTCTGGATTCTTTGGTTTTTTGCAATTGGAGTTTGTTAACTTCTTGGGTGAGGGTTATAACTTGGCTGTTAAAGGTCAGTGGGGCGAGAAACAAACTAATTATGAATTAAGATACC
Organism: uncultured Candidatus Marinamargulisbacteria bacterium; assembly: GCA_964643725.1. Classification (GTDB taxonomy): domain Bacteria; phylum Margulisbacteria; class Riflemargulisbacteria; order GWF2-35-9; family DYQY01; genus DYQY01. The sequence goes on along the minus strand of CAZXTL010000008.1, from coordinate 20,908 downwards.
ACAATCCATGGTTTTATCCTGAGGTTTTTGGGCCAAGGACATATACAACCTTTCGTTTATGGCAGACAGATGGACAGATAGACGAAGGACAGGGCTTAGATGCTTACAATACTGGTGGAGAGTGGACTCTTGGAAAGAAATTAGACAAAGTTGTTAGTGTGTTCGGAAATATTAGGGTTAATAATATTAGAGCAGCTAATCCTATTTCGGAGCCAGTCACGGGTGTATCAGTAGATGCTTACAGTATAAGAAGTATTGGTGCTGGGGGAAACTATGATAGTAGAGATAACAGGTTCAATCCTTCCTCTGGTGAATTTATCTCTGGACGAGCAGACACTTCCTTGAAGTTTCTTGGAGCATCAATAGAGTATCTTAAGGCACGAGTTCAGGCTCAAAAGTTTTTTCCATTGTCAGACAATTTTGCGCTAGGATTTAAAGGTCAGGCAGATGCTTCTGTTGGTACAATATTTGATACAGAAAGGTATTTTGCAGGTGGCTCAACAACTGTAAGAGGTTATGAGGATGGGACTCCATTTGGTGTTGGTGGTGCAAGAGTTATGGGGACAACAGAGCTTAGATATATGATAAACGAGACTATTAATATTTATGGTTTTTTTGATATAGGTAAAATTGGCAGAGGGTTCTCTCAATGTATGGTTAATTCTGCTATTACCCCTGGTGCTTCTGATTGGCGTTATGGATACGGAATGGGCTTTAAGGTTATAACTCCTATTGGTCCATTACGATTTGATTTCGCCTGGGGCGACGGAGGAAAGTATGGTGGGTTTGAGACTTATGCTTTAAAACAAAGCGGACAAATGGTAGTGCATTTTAATATAGAAAATGCGTTTTAATTAAATAATTGGGAGGATAGTTAATGAGAAAAGCTATTTTTTACGTTCTTTTGTCTTTAGGTGTTATGTTTTCAGCTACTGGATATGTTGATACTTCAGAGGTTCTTCAGTCTTATAATAAGGCAATAGCTGCTCAGGCAGATCTTGTGCAGAAGCAACAGGATGTGCAAGATTTTTTTACTGTAAAACAAAAAGAGTATGAGCGTTTAATTAAAGCTGACAGTACAGAAGCGGAGATCCTTCAAATTAGAAAAGATTTAGAGAAAGCAATAGAGCCTCAAAGGCAAGAGTTAGCTGATCTTAATAAGAAACTTTCTAATGAAATAGAAAAAGAAATAATAACTGCAACAGAGATAATTGCCAAGCAGTTGAGATTGGACGTAGTTGTTGATAAGAAGGCTGTCCTTGTTGGTGGTACGGATATTACTGGTTTTGTAATCAGCAAACTTAATAACACGAAAGCAAAATGAAATTATCTTATATAGCAGAGTGTATAGGTGGACAACTTATAGGCGTTGATCAAGATGTTTCTTCCTTAAGGAGTTTGGATGTCGCTAGTACAAGCGATTTAACAATTTTACTTGATAAGAAATATTTAGATAAAGCTACCTCAACTAAGGCGATAGCAATAGTGTCAGATACAGATGAACTTCCAGTGAGTTCTATTATTAAGGTAAATAAGCCAAGGGCTGTATTTGCAAAACTTGTTGCTTTGTTTTATGTTCAAGATGCTCGCATTGGTGTTTCCAAAATGGCTGATATTTCAGCTTCTGCATGTATCGGTAAGGATGTTTACATCGACTCGTTTGTAAAGGTTGATGATGGAGCAATAATAGGTGACGGCGCAAGGATATATTCAGGCACGCATATAGGAAAAGATAGCGTAATTGGCAATAATACTGTAGTTTTTGCTAACGTTTCTATTTATCATGAAGTGAGTGTGGGAAATAATTGCATTATTCATTCAGGAGCAGTTCTTGGCGCAGATGGATTTGGGTTTGAGAAAAACCAGGTAAAGGAATGGGAGAAGGTTTCACAAATAGGCAAGGTTATCATAGGTGATGACGTGGAAATAGGTGCAAATACTTGTGTGGACAGAGGCTGTCTACAAGATACAATCATCATGAATGGTGTGAAATTGGACAACTTAATCCAAATAGCCCATAATTGTTTTATAGGGAAACACAGTCTGTTGTCTTCGGTCTGTGCGATAGCAGGGAGCACAACAATAGGTGATTACAATTTGTTTGCCGGTGATGTTGGAACTGCAGGTCATGTGAAAACTGGTAACGATGTTACTGTTATGGCTAGGGCAGGAATAACAAAAGATATTCCTGATGGTCAGGTAGTAAGGGGTTTTCCTGCAGGACCACAACGTGAGGTTATAAAGGAAGAAGCAATACTTAGGAGAATGATAAAAGAGAGACTAAAGGAAAAAGTAAATGACAAATGACAAAATCCAAATGTCAAATAAATCAAATAATGCCAAATCCCTAAATGGCCTAAACAGGATAATTGGGGATTAGTGATTTAAGGATTTATTGGGATTTTGACATTTGGGTTTTGGATTTTTTTAGTGTTAGTTCTTGGAAACTAGACACTGGAAACTGGAAACTAAACACTAATAAGGAGGAAAAGAAATGAAGAGAATAATGATAGCGATGTTGATAATAGGTGCGATAGGATGGTCTGTACCATCAATGGAAGGAACAAACGGTCTTATTAATATGCCCATAGCCTCTTCTGTTAAATATAAAGAATACGATATTGGTGCTAATTTTCAAAATGCGCAAACAACAAAGAATGGGCAATACTTTATAAACGTAGGAGTAGTTGATGGCCTTGAGTTAGGCATTATCGGAAGCACACAAAAAGAAGGTGTATTTGTTAATCTTAAGTATTATATGTTAAGTGATAAAAGTGATTATCCATTAGGTTTGGCAGCAGGATTAACAAAATTAACTTCTTATACTGAGACAAATCTGTTTATGGTGTTAAGTAAAGCATTTCCAAATAAATTAGCAGGACATTTTGGATTTAGGTCAAACTTGAATTCTACTACAATTAAAGCTGATGTTATGTTTGGTTTAGAGTTAAGAATGAGTGATGAGTTAAATTTTGTTTCAGATATTGTTGGTTCAGATAAAAAATGGAATCTTTCAACAGGTTTAAGAATAAAGTTATCAAATGACTGGACGCTTAATGGCTACTTGGAAGATGTTTTAAATTCAAGTGATTCAAAGTTTACATTAGGGTGTTCTTATCACGGAATCCTTTAGGATAAAATGGGCTTAACTATAGCTAAAGAGATAGCTATCGAGAGTGTAGGAATACACTCTGGTCAACAGGTGAGGATGAAGATGTTTCCACATCAAGGTGGAATTGTTTTTATTCATAAAGCAACTGGCATAGAAATCCCTCTTACTATCGAGAACATTTCCCCAATTCATTTGGGTACAAATCTAAACAAAGGCGATGTGTGGATAAGGACAATAGAGCATTTTTGTTCTGTGTTGTGGGCACTGAGGATTACAGATCTTAAGGTTGAGCTCGAAGGTGATGAGATCCCTATAGTAGATGGAAGCGGGCAGCTTTTTTGGGAAAAGATAATGGAAGCTGGCAGAGAGCAAACTTCAACAGAAATCAAAACAGTGCTTTTAAAGGAACCTTTTATTAGGTTTTATGATAACGATATATTTTTAATGGCGTTTCCTAATGATGAGCTGGTTATAAACTATACAATAAATTTTCCTAATGTTCCGGTTAAAGCCCAGAACTTTATTTTTAAAGGCAGACAGTTTTTTGAGAGCGATATCCTCAAATGCCGTACGTTTGGCAATGCCGATGATCTTGCTAAGTTACATGCTGATGGCAAAGCTTTAGGTGCTGGCATAAATAATTGTTTGGCATTTGACACTAAGGGGTTCATTAACGAGCCAAGGTATGAGAATGAATCAGTCAGACATAAGATACTAGATTTGCTTGGTGATTTATATTCATCAGGTTATGACATTAGAGCAAAGTTTATTGCTTACAAAACCAGCCATCTAATTAATAACCAGTTTGTGAAAGAACTACTGCAGACAGTACTTTAAGGAAGCTTTATTTTTTGCAGTGAAGTGTTTACTATCATTCCTACAATAAATTGATTAAAGGTCCAAGCTGATCCTTCATACCATGGATCTCCATACCCGATATTCCCTAGTGGATTGGAAAGAGTGTGAAGCTGGAAGTCGGCAACATCCGAAGCTAAAAGATTATTAAAGGTTGATTTTAGTGCTGTACGTAGCGCAAAGACTATTTCATTAGGCCATTCATAATATAATAGTCCATGACCGTAGATAGGCTCTCCAAATAATGGATCAATATATTGTGGATTATTATTGTAATGGTCTTGATTTATTAAAGCACCGAGTGTAAGTATTATTTGATCGTCAGGTAGTGGGTCTGGTGTTCCTGTTTTGAGTTCTAGGTATCTGGTATAGATAGGATGTGTAGAAAGGTTGTCGCCATGTTTTCCAATAATTTTATTTAACATTTCCAGAGAGTACGCGTCAGTATATTGAGCATAATTCATTAGGTGGTCCATAATAAATCTAGGCCATTCTTTTTGTTCGGTAAGGTTAATGTTTGCTCCACGACCTGGAAATTCCTGAGTGGAGTTTTGTCTTAAGGCAGCAAGTGCTTTTATGGTGTTATTGTCTTGTGTCCCAGCAAGTAGCTCGTCTATTGTTGCTGCTGCTCCTGTATTATAAGTTAAGTATCCCTCAGTATCTTCTGTGAAGATGTTTTTTGTTCTCCAATTATTTGCAAAAGTTGTTCCCGAAAAGATTTGATTAATATGAAAGCTATCTACTTTAGTTCTTGGGAAGTGAGCATCTAAATCTAGGGAAGTTGATATTGCTCCTGTGTCATTATTAACGCTAACTACGCACCAATCAATTAATCCATATTTATCAAGTATTTGCGAATTTATGAGGTTTTGAGATCTCTGTAAGTTTGCCCATTTTGGGTCAAGACTACTTAATACATTCGACGCGTAGGAGTATGAGTATGAAGGGTTCCATAGAAATACTGTTTGATTCCTTTTTACAGTATAGAATGGACTATCAAATAATTTAGCAGTAGTGTCATTTACTCCACACAAAGGGATGGTTAGTCCGCCTATTTCTTTAGTTTCATATTTAAAGAAGTCTTGAGAAGCGATGGTTGCCTCAGCAGTTCTTCCAGCAAGAGCTAGGGTTGTAATTCTAAACACATCCGCATCAGCAGCAGAGGTTTTGTCTGTTTTTATCCATCCTTGTAAGGTTGTTTCTTGACCGTTTATGGTAAGTTTTGGGAAGTAATCGTTTCCTCCATTTATAATATTTGTAAGTAGCGACTGTTGTTCAGTTGTTAGTCCAGAGGTTATGCCTTGATGTGCTAATTGAAATCCAGCATACCATTGACCTTCTGTATGGATCTGTCCGTTGTAGGCAGCATGTACGTATCTAACCAAGGTGCCTGTTATTGATGGGTCAATAGTATTGGCTTGTACATAGAAAGGAGCATTTGTTTCAGCAAAATGGTCTCTATAATTAGGATTCAGTACAGATTTCATGGCAATTAAAGAAGACAAGTCTGTTGTTGTTGTGGGTAGTAATAGGGAGTAATCAATAATAGGATTACCTTTTAGAAATATGGACGATAAGTTTGGTAAATATTGAATTCCTTCTAAGGTGGTTATTCCTTTATCTATTAGATTTAGGCTAGTTATGGTTGCTAATTGTCCTTCAGTTAATGGATCAGTATTGTTTAAACCGAGTGATGTTCTGATGGCATCTTCCAGTTTTGGGTCGGTTATTAGTGGTGACCTGTCTACTTGTACAAGTAATCGGAAGAAACAAGTAGGTTTATTAGTAGTATCAATAGGATATTTTTGGATTATACCATTTGCAGGCACTTTAGTTTCCTCTATTGTTTGCCAGCTATTATTAGTTAAGTTTGTTGAAGATTGAACAACAAGTTCACTTCCTGGAATGTTAGCAGAGTAGGTTAACCCAAAGCTAGGTGAACGTCCTATAGATAATGTATTTGTTCCAGTTTGTATTGCCATATATAATTATCGAAAGTAGGTTTAAGTTTTCCCACTTAAGTTGAGTTAGTTGCACTAACATGGCTAACCTCTCCCCGCAGAAGAAACAGTTGTTTACTTAGGAATTAGGATGCTGCGACCCTCTCCACCCTCACCAGTGGAAGTTAGAACGTATTTCAAACAAAACGATGCCACTACCTCTCCTGCAAAGGAGAGGTTTAATTACAGTATTCCCTTCTCCTTTACAGGAGAAGGGTTAGGGATGAGGTTGGAGAGGGTAACGGCACTAATCATTATTCAAAGATACTTATAACTTCCGTGGGAGAGGGTTAGGGGATACATAAGGGGCGCGAGCCCCTTATTAAAGAAAGCCTTTAGGCTTTCTCAATGTAAGTTTTAACTAGGTCGCCGATTTCTTTGGTAGAATAACCCATTTTGCCTGCATTCATGCTTTCCATTTTTAGAATAGTTGACATTACTGCTTCTTCCACAAGAGCCGCAGATTTCTTTTCGCCAATGTAGTCTAGTAGCATCTGCGCTGCCATGATAGCTGCTATAGGATTGATAACGCCCATTCCAGTGTACTTTGGAGCACTTCCTCCGATTGGTTCGAACATAGAAGAACCTTCTGGGTTAATGTTCCCACCAGCTGCAACACCCATTCCACCTTGAATCATTGCACCAAGGTCAGTAATAATGTCACCGAACATGTTGTCTGTAACGAGTACATCAAACCATTCAGGGTTTTTTACAAACCACATAGTTGTTGCATCAACGTGAGCATAGTCAGCTGTAATCCCAGGATATTCGGTTGCTACTTCATTAAAAGCTCTTTGCCATAAGTCAAAAGCAAAAGTTAGAACATTAGTTTTACCAACCATAGTAACTTTTTTTCTGCCATTATTTTTAGCATATTCGAAAGCATATCTTATGCATCTTTCAACACCTTTTCTGGTGTTAATAGATTCTTGGATAGCTACTTCATCAGGAGTTCCTTTTTTTAGGAAACCGCCAGCACCAACATAAAGACCTTCTGTATTTTCTCTAACAACAACAAAGTCGATATCTTTAGGACCTTTGTTTTTGATCGGAGTCTCTACGCCTTCGTATAGTTTAACTGGACGAAGATTAATGTATTGGTCTAGCGTAAATCTAAGTTTTAGAAGAATACCTTTTTCTAAGATGCCTGGTTTAACATCAGGATGACCGATAGCTCCTAGAAAGATTGCTTTGAATTTTTTTAATTCTTCAATCTCAGAATCATCAAGGATTTTTCCTGTTTTTAAATATCTTTCTCCGCCAAAGTCAAATTGTGTGTAGTTTAGTTTGAATCCGAATTTTTCTGAGGCAGCATTTAATATTTTAATCCCTTCTGCAACAACTTCTGGTCCAGTTCCGTCTCCGGGAATAACTGCTATATCATAAACTTTCATGTTAATACCTCCTGGTTAGTCTTTGAGGAATAAATAATAGTTTAAAACATAAGGAATATCAAGCAGTAAAGGTTATTATTTATGGAATTTTTGTCTTAGTTTGTTAGTATTATTTATTTGTTTATCTTTTCTTAATGCTTTTTCTAGTGCTGGATTTATCCGGTTTGTCTCTTTTATTTCTTTAAGTTTGTTAATGTTTGGATGTCTTTCAATATTTATTGTTAGGTGTTTGTCTGTTACTTTTCCTCTGTCTAGATCCACTATTTCATCATCTTCGAAGTCGAAGATATTTCGTTTCTTTTTATGGTTTTCTTCGTCGTCTTTTTTTCTTTTTTGTTCCTCAAAGTCTTTTAAGGAGCTCTCAGGGTCGTTGTTATTTTTTTTATTCTGAGAGTTTAAAAATTTTTCAGCAGCCGTATCAATATATATTTCATCCTCAAGTGCATCGTTTACTTGAATCCTTTGGTTTGTTATGGTTTTGATAGATTGATTATCAATATCCTTTTTTGGAGCATTCAGTACTGCGGCTTCATCCATGTTTCTTGAGTAAGATGTGCCTGTTATCTTACTTGTTTTTTGTAAATTTATAAGTAGTTCTTTTTGCTGTATTTTTTGCATTCTTTGTTCTTCTTGTAGTGAAAGCGACTGGGTCTTTTCCTGTGTGATATCCTGAGAGGGCTTATACTCGACTTGTTTTAGCATTTCATCTGGGATTTCATTATCAAGGGTAGGTTGAAATTTAGTGTTTATTGGGCTAGGACTGTTTTGAGGGCTCAGAGGAGTACTAAAGAATGATGTGTCATTGTTTTGTGTTGCATCTAAGGGAAGATTAGAATTTATGTTAGACAAATTCATTTATTGTCCTTTTGGGGCATAAAAAGATTTTATTTTTTCTGACAAATCTTGTCTTCTATTTTCTTCCAAAAAGGCAATAAGTGAATCTAGCTTAGTAATGTCTAGCTCTTTGTTTAGGTAAACTATCATTTGTTCACACTTTTTTATTGCTTCGTCTTTGAGTCCGTTGTTTATGTAAAATTCAGCTAAAATTTTGAAAGGAAGAGGAGAGTATGGATTTTTAAGTGACAGTGTTCTAAAGTGACTTTCTGCTTCTCTGATAACTGCATTTTCTTCAATGGCTCTTGTTTTTCTTATTTGTTTGTTTTCAACTTCTATTTGAATATCGGCGATATCTGCCTTTTTTTGCTTTTTGGGTTTATTTTCCCCATAATAATACACAGCACCTATGATGATAAAGATAAGTGCAACATAAATAATAACCATAAACATGTCAATATACCCCTTTTGTATGCAATTACCCCAGAGTTGCAGGCATATTTTTAATTATATAGTTATTTTGGAGCAAAAGCATCATTTTGCATTAATTCAGCTCTTTCAGTTGGCCCTACTGCTCCAGCAGAGATTATTAGTTTTAGTCCGTCTTCAATAGATATTTCAAGTATTTCTACCTTTTCTTTTGGTAGCAAAATAAAAAACCCAGAAGTAGGGTTAGGTGTAGTTGGGATAAATACTGCTGTCATATTTCTAAAGATGATGTCAGATTCTGTTTTAACAGTAGGAAATGTTTCTTGAGTTATAAATCCTATAGAAAATATCCCTTTGCTAGGATATTCAACTATTGCGACACTTTTAAAAGATTTGGAATTAGATGTGATGGCAGAGACAAAGGATTTTATTGTTGAATAAACTGAACTTACAACAGGGAGGTTTTCAATATACTCTTCAATTATAGAAAACACTGATCTCATAAAAGAGAGTTTCGCAAGAAAACCAAAAGCAGAGAGTAATAATATTGCAATTATAAAGCCTAGAAGTAACTCTATTGAGGGTTCCATTCTTCCTCCTGCAAATATATTGTTTAATATTTTGCCAAAAGGACTGCCAATTATTTTAACCATAATAGAGAGAATCCAAATAGTTGCTATTGCAGGTAAAGCTATAAAGAAACCAGTTAGTAGATTTTTTTGAAAACGGTTGTAAGTGTCCTTGTTAAAGGTTTCATGATAAATTCGAATAAAATATGGTTTTTTAAACATAGCCCACCTATTGATTAACCTTACAAATATAATTATATATCGTTTGAATGGTTTCCTCTATGTTTAATTTAGAATTATCAATAAGAAGAGCGTTTTTGTCTTTTATTAGAGGGGATAGTTCTCTTGTTTCATCCATTTGGTCTCGTTTTATAATTTCAGTGAGAATGGAATTCAGGGAAATCTTTTCATTAGGGTGGTTTTTGCGGAATTCATCATATCTTCTTTGGGCTCTGACTTTAGCGGAAGCAGTCAAGAAGAATTTATGAGTAGCGTTAGGGAAAACAACTGTTCCAATATCTCTGCCATCCATAATAATAGATTCGTTTTTAGCTGTATCCCTTAAGATACCTACCGCATATTCTCTGACACTAGGAAGAGATGAATAACTGGAAACAGCTTTTTCTGTTTCTGGCAGTGAAATGTATTTACTGTAATCTGTATTATTTACTAAGACTAGTCCTTTAGTAATAGTAACTTTATAGTTTTGTAAGAATTGTTTTATGAGTTCGTTATCAGCCGGAATATAGTTTAGTAAGCACATATAAGTAATCGTTCGATAAACAGACCCTGAGCTGAGGTACGTTATCTTTAGTGTTTCGGCTAGCTTTCTGGCAACAGTACTTTTCCCTGATGCGGCAGGTCCGTCTATTGCAACGATATAGTTATTAGACATGCAAATAAGGTACTTCTTTTTGGCAATAAGGACAAGTGTTTGATGTAGGTTTATTTAAAACCTCAAAGTTGGTTCTGGAAATAATAGTATTTGTACAGTTGGGGCAATAAGTGTTTTGGTCTTGCCTGGTGTAAACATAATTAAGAGGAAACGACATTTTAAGTATTTCTATTTCGTTAAGAAAGTCAGCATTTAGAGGTTGTTTGTTTTTATATTCAAAGGTTGGATAGAATTTTGATATATGCCAAGGAATGTTAGCAGAAATAGAGCTTATCCAAAGAGCAGTTGCTTTTAGTTGTTCAAGATTATCATTGATGTCTGTTACAAGATTTGTTATTAGTTCTATATGTTTATTATTTTCGAAGCATAGAATGATATTGTTTTTTATGGTTTCTAGAGCGTTTGCTGTTGTTAGTGTTTTATAGCTAGTAGCATCAAAGGCTTTAAGGTCTATGCTTAAGGCATCAACATGAGGAAGGATATTTGTAAGAGGGTCTTTGTTTATATATAGATTAGTGACTAGTACAGTTTTTATTCCTGCTTGTTGTATTTTAGGGAGATAATCTTGTAGTGTTTCTATTTGGACTAGTGGTTCGTTATAGGTAAAGGCAACCATTCCGATTTTATTTTGTTGTGTTCTTGATATAATTTCTTCTACTGTATTTTCATAGAGAAAAGGCTTTTGAGAACTTCGATGTGGTTGAGATATTTCCCAGTTCTGGCAGTGCTTACAGTGAAAGTTACAGCCAATAGAGCCGAGTGATAATATTCTTTCTCCAGGATAAAAGTGATAAAGTGGTTTCTTTTCAATAGGATCAATCGCAACAGAACAGAATTTATTTAGTGTTAGCGGGATAAGTTCATTGTTAATGTTAGTTCTAATTTGGCAAGAACCAGTTTGTCCAATTTTAAGAGAACATTCTTGAGGGCATAACTTGCAGATAATCTTATCGTTTTGTTTTTCAAAGTATAATGCTGACAGCATGATAGCTTATATTATATAGTATAATAATCAATTGGGAGTATTATTGTGGAACAAAGAGAAATATTTATTAGTTGGGAAGATTTTCAAAGATATGCAGATAATATTGTTTCTGACATTAAGCATAATGGTAAAAAGTATGATGTTATAGTTGGGGTAGCTCGTGGTGGCTTATTTCTAGCAGGTTATCTTTCTTATCATTTAGGTATTAAAGAAGTCGATATTGTTAATGTTCAGACCTATGAGAATAGAAAAATTGTAGACCCAAGAGTTTTAGATTTACCAAAGAAAATAGTAGGCGAGAATATTCTTCTAGTTGATGATATCTTAGACTCAGGAACAACCTTTCGAATATTGACTGAGTGGATGAATCAGTCAAATAAACAGTTTGATAAAGCAGTGCTAGTTGATAAGTGTAAGAGTGTAATTAAGGCAGAGTACATCGGGTTAAAGGTTCGTAGTGATAGCTGGGTAGTTTATCCCTGGGAGGACTAAGTAGGCGCTCAGGAGTTATCCACAGCCTATCAACAGCTTATGATTGACCCGCGAGTTTCCGTGATAATTCCAGTATTTAACAGGCCTTTAATGGTGCGGGATGCAATAGACTCCGTTCTATCGCAGACATTCAATAATTTCGAGCTTATTTTAGTAGATGATGGTTCACAAGAAGAAACAAAGAATATATTACGTCAATATCAAGGAAGTTATCCACAGAAAATCAAGATTATATTTTGTAAACATTCAGGTGTTTCTGCCTCAAGGAATGTAGGAATCAAGCACTCTGTAGGCGAATTCATTGCCTTTTTAGACAGTGACGACCTGTGGATAAGTTCAAAGCTGGAAAAACAACTTCAGTTTATGGAGCAAAACCGCGTAGATATTTGTCAAACAGAGGAAAAATGGGTAAGGAATGGAAAACAAGTTAATCCTATGAAAAAGCATGCAAAAAGGAGTGGGAAAATATTCTTTGACTGTTTGCCGTTATGCATTGTTTCTCCTTCAGCGGTAATGATTAGAAGAGAGGTTTTCGATAAGGTGGGAATGTTTGATGAAAAGTTGCTTGCGTGTGAGGATTACGATTTATGGCTAAGGATATCTTTGTTTTATCCTATATATACTATGACGGATAAACTTATAATCAAAAAAGGTGGTCATGCGGATCAGTTGTCTACTAAGTATTGGGGAATGGATAGGTTCCGCATATATGCTATGGTCAAGTTATTGAAAAGTAAATATGACTTAGATGACAGGAAGAAGGCAGGCCTGTATTATTATATTTCAGAGAAAGCAAGAGTAATTGCTCTTGGTTCCAAGAAAAGAAGAAAGTATTTTTCTTGGTTTAAGTACTTTATGATTAGTGATTATTATAAAAAAGAGTGGGATTTTCTTTAGAACTTAAAGTGTACAAATATTCTTCCGAAATTTTTATCATCTTTCTCAAGCCTGTGATAGATGTTTCTAATGTCAGGTCTATTTAGGAACCGAAGTACTGATTTTTTTAGTTGACCGCTACCTTTTCCAGGGATTATTTCTACAAGACAGATTTTTTTGGAAACAGCTTCTTCGATGATATTTTCCAGTTCTTTTTCGATCATAGAACCTTTATTATAGATATCGTGTAGGTCTAATTTTAGTTTTGCCATATTTCTATTTTACCATGATATAATTTCTTAATGACAAAGAAAAGTAATGGGAATAAACGATCTGCTTTAATGGGGTGGGTTTTTGTTTTTTGGATGGTTTTTATTTCTATCATTCAATTTACAGGTATTTTGTTGTCATTTTTTATCATCATTGTTCCGTTGATGATTCTTGTTTTCCTAGGGATGAACCTGTATTGGATAATTAAACGCAATGAGCTTCTTAAAAAATATTTAAAAAATAAACCAGAAGCTCAAAACCAATTTTTCATATTACTTATAGTTTGTTCCTCAAAGGTACTTGCTGCTGATGGCAAAATAGATAAGGCCGAGATTCAGATGGTGAAGAATTTTTTTACGTTGAATTTTGGGTTTGGAAGTAAGGAACTTCTTTGGGTAGAGGAGACATTACAGAACGAATTAAAATATAATCGGCCAGTTGCTTCTTTGGCAGTCGAAATCAATAAATTTATGGACTATCCCTCCAAGCTTGCTCTTATGGATTTTTTATTTAGGGTGGCAGCTTCTGATTCTACAATTAATGAGCAAGAGAAAGTTGTTCTTAATGAGTTTTCTGTGGCTATTGGTATATCAGCTGTTGATCAATCCTTTTTGAAAGCCAGATATGGTTCATCTAGGGCTGGTGGATATTCTTCAGCATCTAGTGGTAAGGGAAGGGACCATTATTTGAGAATATTAGGTTTAGCTGAAGGGGTTAAACAAGCCGATATAAAGTCAGCTTATAGGCAGCTTGCTAAGAAATTTCACCCTGATGTAGTTGCACATTTGGGAGACGAGGTAAGATTAGCTAGTGAAAAAAGAATGAAAGAGATATTAGAGGCATATGAATTTTTAAAAGACACATAGTATTTCTGTGTGTGATGTTGTAAAATAAATTTTGTTATTTTAAAAAAAAGGAGAGGGTGTTTATGAAAAAGATAGCAGTAGTTTTTATATTAATGTGTTCATTGGTTTCTTTAGCTTTTAGTTTTGGTCTTACGGATAAAGTTATTTTGAGAGTTGGAGAGAGTACTCTTACTCAAAAGCAACTAGAAGATAAGATTGAGGCATTACCAGCACAATACAAAGAGTATTATAGTTCCTTAGATGGTAAAAAGATTCTAATTGATAGCATCAAGAAAGAATATTTAGTTTATGAAATGTCTAAGAAAGCTAAATATGAGAAGAACAAGGATGTTTTAGCTCAGCTAGATAACATTAAAAAACAAGTTATGGTTGCTCAATATTTGAAAGACACTATTGAAAATAAGATAAAGGTTACTAATAAAGATACAAAGAAATATTTTGATGATAATAAAGATATGTTTAAAAAAGATGACCAAGTTAAGGGAAGACATATTTTAGTAGCTACTGAAAAAGAAGCTAATGATATTATCAGCAAACTTGATAAAGGTGAGTCTTTTCAAGCGCTTGCTAGAGAGTTTTCTATGGACCCAGGAAGCAAAGTTAACGGTGGAGACTTAGGTTGGTTTTCAAAAGGCCAGATGGTTAAGCCTTTCGAAACTGCAGCGTTTTCACTTAAGAAAGGTGCTTATACAAAAGATCCTATTCAAACACAATACGGTTACCACATAATTCTTGTAGAAGACAAGAAAGATGCGGAGCAATTAGAGTATAAAGATGTTACTGGAGAAATCGAAACATACTTAAAGCAGAATGCTCAAAAAGAAGCTTTAGATAAGTTATTAAAGGATGCTTCTGCATCAGTTAAGGTTGAAGACTTCTCAGAACAATTGTTTTTAAAGAAATAAGATAACCCTTCCGTCAGGCTTTGCCTGCCACCTTCCCAATTTGGGAAGGCTTAGGCTCCCCGAATCGGGGAGCTGGCTCGGAGAGCCTGAGGGGATTTTATGAAACAAGTCAAAGCATACGCAAAATTAAATCTCCTTTTAGATATTTTAGGAATAAATGGGAATCTACATGAAATGTGCATGATTATGCAGACAGTTTCTTTGTTTGATGAGTTGGAGTTTAAAAGAACAGATAATAAAGAAATAATAATAGTATCCAATAAAATTGAACTTAATGAAGATAATATTATTTCTAAAGCATATCAGATTTTAAAGGAAGAATACTCCTCACAAGTAACACATGGTTTTGAAGTAAAGCTAATAAAGAATATTCCTATGGGTGCTGGGCTTGCAGGTGGCAGTGCAGATGCTGCAGCATCCGTTAAGGTGTTTTTGCAAGAGTTTGGAATAAGACCCACAGAAGAAGAGCTGCTTTCCTTGTTGCTGCGCATAGGCTCGGATGTACCGTTTTGTTATTATGGCGGAACTAAGCTTGTAACAGGCAGAGGTGAGAAGCTGCAGGAGATAGATGTTGATCTGCCAAAATACTTTTTGTTGGTTAATCCTAATGTGCATATTTCAACGAAAGAAGCTTTTGCTGATTGGGATAAATTCGTCAAAGATACTGGTTATACTCCTAGATTTGTAGATAACGTTTTAGATGGATGGGAGTATTACAATGCTTTTGAGCTTTCATTGTTCCCAAAATACCCGGTTATTAAGGAAATCAAAGATTTGCTTTTGTCGCTTGATGCAAAGTTCGCTCTTATGACTGGTTCAGGTTCGACTGTTTTTGCAGGGTTTAATAATGAAGAGGACGTTGATAAGGCTTATCAGTTGCTTTCAGAGGATTATAATTGTTATAAAACAATTCCTTTGTCGCCTGCGTGACTTTTTGCCGTCATTCCCGTCAAACTTTAGTCATTCCCGCGACTTTCCATTGTCATTCCCGCGACTTTTCATTGTCATTCCCGCGTAGGCGGGAATCCAGGTCTTTATTAAAAGTGAACTTTTAGATTCTTTTTATATAAGGAGTATCCTTAACCTTCTACGTTAAGGTCTCATTGCCGACCTTAACAATCCGCTAGGCACATGAGGCTTCAGAGCTTTGTGTTTAAGTAAAGCTTATTCCACTAACGGACAAATTCGCCTATCCTGGCTCAGTTGTCCTGAAAAATCGTCCTGATTTTTCTACGTTTCACTCGCTAACTTAAACTACAGCTCTTCTCGCACAGTGCCAGTAATGAAGAGGTATAAAAAATCAAGCATAGGATAAATTATTATTTTTTGTGAAAAGTTATTGAAATAAATTATTAATAGGTATCTTGAGTTCTTCAGATAATTTATTAATCCATTGTAGTGATGGTATTTTCTTGCCTTGCTCGATGAATTGTATGTATCGCCAACTGCAGTTAACTTTTGCTGCAAAACCTTCTTGCGTTAACCCCATTTCTAGTCTGATAGTTTTTATATTTTGTCCGATTATTTTCAAATCCATAAGTAATATACTCTCCTACTACACTAAATAGTTGTATGAACTGATAGGTGTAGTTATAATGAAACTAAATTAATTAGGAGGTTCAGGATGAATAAAAAAATATTAATAGTTTTAGTGTTTGTGATTTCAATTTTTTCGACAAGTAATGCATCACTTAGGGTTTTTGGTGGATATAACATGGTTGACAAATTAATGAGTAGGTATGTGAATATGGATTATAAAGAAAATTCAACAGGGGCTATGGTTTATGGTATAGAGTATTGTGGTGAGTTCAATTTATTAAATCAGGTAGGAATAGATTCTTATGTTATTGGATATAAAAAAACTGCAAACAGGTCTATTCCTAACATAACATGGAATGGTGGAACTTATGCATATACGCCAGTGCCGGCAGAAGTTGAGTTTGAACTTTATTATTTAAATTTAAATCATAAATTCTCTGATTCTATTGCATTATATGCAGGGGTTAATTTCCCAGGATTTAAGGGTAAGCAACCAGTGACAGCAACATTTTCTCAAAAGATAGGTTTTCAAGCAGGAGTGGATTATAGTTTAAGTAAACAATTAATGCTTTCAGTTATGTATGAGCATGTTGATTTAGGAAGATCTTTTCCTAATACATCTGGGAATATTGACGGGTATGTAATTAGTGGTATCGAAGTATTATTGAAATATCAATTTTAATAATAATAAGTAGTTTATTTATTGATATTTGAGATTATATTTATCAAAGGCTCCCTCTTGCTTGCTAAGGCGAAGCTCTTAGAGCGAAGACTAGAGAGGGAGCTGTCGAGCGGTAGCGAAACTGAGGGAGCGTTTTAAATCCTTCCCTTTTCAAGGGAAGGTGGCTCAGCTTTGCTGAGACGGAAGGGTGGGATTAATTTAACGGAGTATTCCCAATTTTTATTGCAAACTCCGAGGCTTTTTTTAAATCTTTATCATTTGGCTTATTTTTGTTGATTCCACCAAAAAGGTATTTAATAAAGCTATAATCCATGAATCCTCTACAAATAAACTCATCTATTACAATAAACCCTTTTGATATAAGTTCTTGTCTGAGAGCTTCATGCAATTTTTTATATGAAATAGATGCTGTAGAAAAAATAAAACATTTTTTGTTTTTTTGTGGGCTAAAATTTTTTACTAAATTAAATAGACTTACATGATGTTTTTGGTTATAGATACCTGAACCAAATCCAATCACATCATATTCATTAATAATATCAGCAGTAATTTCGGAAGGCTTCTTTAGCTCTGCATTTAGTTCTTTTGCCATAATGTTTGCAATTTTTAGAGTATTGCCATGATGGATGGATTGGCAGATTATTAAAGTTTTTTTATGTTGCATCTTAGATATCATTTTATATTAGTTATCCTATCCTTGTACATAATGGGTTTAGGCTCACTCTTGAGAGGGAGCTGTTGAGCGTTAGCGAGACTGAGGGAGTGTTATTCCCCCTCTGGGAGAGGGGGTTAGGGGGTGTGTTTGTGACGGAAGGGTATTTCAAAATCGTGAAAAAATGCTTATTCTCGTATGTTTTTAACGTTTCTAGTTCTATTATCGTGAAAACGTGGTGTTATTTTTATTGTTTTCACGTTTATATTGACAATATCGTGAAAATTTATATAATGTGAAGATGGTTAACATTTCAACTATTCATAAAAATGTGAGTACACTTCGTGCAAGGTATTATGAGTTGTCTCGGGGTAAAGATAATTTACTTCAATTAATAAGCGAAGCAGAAGTTGCTGAGCAAGTATATAACTCAAATGCAATAGAAAATAGTACGCTTACTCTTGATGAAACTGCAAAGATACTTATGGAAATAGATTTAGATCGTTATATTTCACAGAGAGAGCTTTTTGAGGCAAAGAATTTAGCAAGAGTTGTTGAATATATAAATAAGAAAGCAAAAGAACAAGAACTAAACTTGGAAACAATTTTGTTTTTACACAAAACTCTTTTATCAAATATTAGAGATGATGTTGCTGGTAGATTTAGAAACGATAAAGAATGGGTTAGGGTAGCTAATTACATAGCACCTGATCCAAAGTTGGTTATAGGAAAATTAGAAAGAATGTTAATAGAATATGTTTCTTATCCAAACGAAAACATTATTAAAAGAATTGCGAGATTACATCTGACATTTGAAAACATTCACCCTTTTGTCGATGGAAACGGAAGAATTGGTAGAGTTATTAATAACTATTTGTTGATTAGAGAAGGATATGTGCCAATTAATATTAAGTTTATTGATAGATTTCTTTATTATGATGCTTTTAAAGATTTCGATTCTTCAGGAAAAACAGGAATCATGGAAGACATTGTAGGTAAAGCATTAACTAATAGTTATTATAAAAGGTTAGCATATTTAGAAGGCAAGAAAATTATTCCTCTTGTAAGATATGCAAAAGAAAGCAATATTTCTCATTCTAATCTTATCAATAAAGCAAAAAGACAAACTATTCCAGCGTTTATAGAAAATGGTATTTGGAAAATAGGAATAGACCGTAAATAATAGTACGTTAATGGTAGATAGTTAATAAATTCAAAACAGAGGAGAGTTTAATGAAGAGAATATATATTAGTTTTTTAGTTTTAATTATAGGGATAACCAATGCTTATACTTTAATCCTTGAAGATAATACTTATGTTAGAGGAATATTAACAGAGGAAGGGCGAGAGTTTACTTATGTTATAGTTGGCGAGAAAGAAAGAGCTATTCCAAATCATCTTATTAAGAAAAGATTTTATTTAGAGGGAGAAAAAGAAGCGTTGAAAGAAAAAGATGCAAAGCCTTCAGTTTTTATTGCTCCTCAAATTAATACAGCTGAACCAAATATGATAAAGTACGTAGCTAATAATAGTCGTAAAAAAAATCAGCATCAATCTTTTTTTAAGTTTTCGCTTGGTGTAGGAGTTCCGTATGGTTTTGGTGGATATAATGGTGGGTTAATGTTTGATGATACTGTAGAGGTTTGTCTTGGGATAGGTGCCCTTGGAAGCAGTATGGGGTATGAGGAATTTAGTAGTCTTTCGTTAGGAGTAAGATATTTTTATGAGAATCAACATGAGGTTAACTCAACTGGGGTTGGAGGATTCGTTGGGCTTTATTATGGACAGCTTAAGTATTCTTATAGGAGTTCAATATTTTCATCTCCTACAAGATTTGATGGGTCTGTTCTTGGTTTAACTGCTGGGTATCACGCAAAATTAGGGTTATTGCTGTTTGATATTGAAGCTGGTTATGGTCTTGCATCTAATAGATTAAATTCAGCAGAAGGTGGTGGCTTTTTGTTGGCTTTAGGTTTGGGTATAATTATTTAGATTTGGATTTTGGATTTGAAAGATTTATTGGTAGTATTGGGATTTGGTCATTTGGATTTAATTTAGGAAGGGTGGTCAAGTATGTCAAACGATAATAAAGAAAAATGTTCTTGCGGTTGTCATGGTAAGGGCGCCGCGTCTAATACAATCTATGGCCAGGCTTTCTTGTTTATGAGTTGCTAAAGTTTTTTCATTTATAAATTTAGTTAAGCCAATTTGTATGGCGATGAAAGTTAATCCTGAATAATGGTAGACCGTGGGATTATTTTATATATTTTACGATAATTTTATAAGTAAGTAATTATTGCTGGAAAATCTGGTATTTCTTAGATTTGGCAAACAATGCTTATAAAGATTAAGTATCGATATGTTGGATATGCAAGGTGAGGCAGAGAAATGAAAAACAAATTTGTATCCTTTGAGAGTAATAATAGTAAAAGTAGTCAGAAACCATACCTTGTAAAAATAGCAGTACCTAAATCAGAGATTTGGGATTGGAAAGCCAATACTGTAAAAAGAATAATGGATGAACTAAATAAGAAGGGTATATATAAGGATAGTCTATCATATGCAGCATATCCTGCCTCAAAGCAAAGCGTAATAATTCGTACAGGGAGAGCTTACCCGCAATATCAGACAGTTTTTGTAACAGATTTATATCACGAGAATAGTGACGAACTAAGTGGTTATGATGTAATGGAATATTTTGATTCGGCAATTAAAGATTCTCGAGAAGCCTTAGTTCTAGTATATGATTTGAATGAGCGAGTTGAAGATGATTATTCTAAGATGAAGATTGCAAAGGACCATCCATTTAGTGGATTAATTGCTTTATTTAGAATTGCTATAAATTTTAGATAAAAGTTTTTACATAGATTTCATATAGATAAACGTAAAATCCTTCCCTTTTTAAGGGAAGGTGTCCAATAGGGCGGAAGGGTGTATAATAGTTATATGAGCAAAACAATCATCATTTATTATTCATTTGAGGGAAATACCAAGTTTATTGCAGAGTATCTTGCGCAGAAACTTGATGCAGATATTTTATCCCTTAAACCAGAGAAGGAAATCAACACCCATGGATTTATGAAGTATGTTTGGGGTGGAAGACAAGCAGTTATGAAGACAAAACCTAAGCTGGAAAAGTACTCATTTGATGCAAAAAAATACGATACAATAATTTTTGGTTCGCCTGTTTGGGCATTTACATATGCGCCACCATTACATGCGTTCTTCAGTGAGAACAAGATAAAGGGTAAGAAAGTCGCTTTCTTCTGTTGCCATGAGGGTGGCAAGGGAAAGGTGCTAGAAGTTGCGCAGAAGCTGTTAAGTGATGGCAACGAGTATTTGGGTTCAATCGACGTAAACAGTCCTTTAACCAATAATGACTTCTCTTTTAACCTACTAAATGAATGGATTGAGAGCCTTAGTTAAGCATATTATTACATCACAAATTATAGATGTAATTATTATGTTGACGGCAGTATTCCTTTTAGGTAAAATACACGGGCTTCTGTTTATTGGGAGCAGTTATTGAACGCTAATTGACGGCGAAGGAAAT
>CAZXTL010000007.1:0-76064 GCA_964643725.1 uncultured Candidatus Marinamargulisbacteria bacterium | reverse complement strand
TTATTTTTATGTTTGCCAGCTAAAGGCAAAGAAGGGGAATTTAAATGGTTGAGATTAATCCTTATGAGCTAATAATGCAGATGTTAAATTTTGGATTGCTTCTTTTTCTTTTGAAGAAGTTCTTATATAAGCCAATGAAGAATTTTTTGGAGAAAAGAGCACATGATATTCAGTTAGAATATGATAATGCAGAGAATTTGAAAAAAGAATCTGAAGTAGCTTTGAAATTTGCTAAAGAAGAAATGGAAAAAGCAAAAATTGATGCTAAGACATTTGTTGAGAATACATTAGCTAGTGCTCAAAATGAAAAACAAAAAATGCTAGATGAGACAGAAAATAAAGTTAAGAATATGTTGCAAGTTGGTAAGAAGAACTTAGAAGATGAAGTTCTTAAAGCTAAGAAAGAGCTTAAAGATCAAATAGCTGATATTTCTATTGATATAGCTAAAAAAATAATTGAGAAAGAGATTACAGAAGAGGATAATGACAGAATTATTAAAGATCATATTTATGAGTTAAGTGAGCTTAAATAATGATAAACATTAAAGTAGTAAGTAGATATGCAGATGCTTTCATTCGAAATATCCCAAGGGATAGGTACGAAGAAGTAGCTGCTGATTTAAAGTCTACTTCTGAAGTTTTCGACGACGCTGTTATTAGATTTTTAATTAGCGATATAGTTAATGTAAATATTAGATTAGAGTTTTTAGAGAAAGTAGATCAAAAGATATCATTTCCTAAAGAAATTAAGAATTTATTGGTTGTTTTAATAAGAAGGAAACGATTAAATTTATTACATGATATTTATGATGAATATGTTAAATTAATGAATCGTTCTTATAATAAAGGATACGTTACAGTTGAGACGCGTTATCCTTTAACTGATTCAGTGCGTGAAGATATAAAACAAGCATTAGAGAAGCGTTTTAAGCAGGAAATAGCAATAAATGAGAAATTAAACCCTGAGATAATTGCAGGGGTTATTATTAAGAAAGATGATTTTGTTCTCGATTTTAGTGTGAACGGAAGATTGAGAGCAATGAAATCTAAGTTAAAAACAAAAGCAAATAACTAAAGGGGGGGATGAAGTTGAATATCAAGTCTGGTGAAATAAGAAGAATATTAAATGAGGAACTACAAGGATATGTTAGTTCAATAGATGTTAAAGAAGTAGGTTACGTTATCCAAGTTGGGGATAATATAGCTAGAATATATGGTTTAGAAAATGTTATGTCTAATGAGCTTCTTCAATTTGAAAGCGGAGTTTTTGGAATGGCTCTTAACCTAGAAGAAGATAATATTGGTTGTGTTATTTTAGGTTCTGATAAATTTGTTAAAGAAGGCGAACTTGTAAAAAGAACTAATAAAATAGTAAATATTCCTGTTGGTTATGGACTTATGGGCAGAGTTGTTTCTCCTCTTGGAGAGCCACTTGATGGCAAAGGTGATGTTCATTTTGAAGAACAACGTCCGCTTGAGCGTATAGCTCCTGGTATTTGTGATAGACAGCCAGTTAAGGAACCATTACAGACTGGAATTAAAGCTATTGATAGTATGATTCCAATTGGTAGAGGCCAGAGAGAACTTATTATAGGAGATAGAAAAACAGGTAAGACAGCTATTGCTTTAGATACAATTATTAATCAAAAAGGAAAAGATGTTATTTGTATATATGTTGCTATTGGTCAAAAGAAATCTACAGTAGCTCAGATTTATCAGAAACTTCAAGATTTTGGGGCAACTGAATATACAATAGTTGTTTCAGCAACTGCTAGTGATTCAGCTACTTTGCAATATATTGCTCCATATGCAGGTTGCTCTATAGGTGAGTATTTTATGGATCAAGGCAAGCATGTTCTTGTTATTTATGATGATTTGAGTAAACATGCACAAGCATATAGACAATTGTCGCTTTTATTAAGAAGACCACCAGGAAGAGAAGCATATCCAGGTGATGTTTTTTATTGTCATTCAAGATTATTAGAAAGAGCTTTAAAGTACAGTGATGAAAAGGGTTCTGGCTCTCTTACAGCATTACCTATTATTGAAACACAAGCAGGTGACGTTTCTGCATATATTCCAACAAACGTAATCTCTATTACAGATGGTCAGATTTACTTAGAATCAGATTTATTTAATTCTGGAGTAAGACCAGCAGTTAACGTAGGTATTTCTGTATCTAGAGTTGGTGGTTCGGCTCAAATTAAAGCCATGAAAAATGTATCTGGTTCTTTGAGAATTGACCTTGCACAATATAGGGAAATGGAAGCATTTTCTCAGTTTGGTACAGATTTGGATAAGGCTACTTTATCACAGTTAGAAAGAGGTAAAAGATTGGTGGAGGTTTTAAAACAAGACCAATATGTGCCTATGGCAATTGAAAAGCAAGTAATAATTTTATATGTTGCTTCTACTGGTTTACTTGATGACTTAGCTGTTGATAAATTAAAAGAATTTGAAAAGGAATTATTTTCATATATAGAAGTTCATGCCAAAAATATAGTAGAAATGATTCATAATACTAAGGAAATGAATGATGATATTAAAAAGCAAGTTACTGATATAACACTTAAATTTAAACAGGAGTTTTTGGGGTAAGCTGATGGCTGGAGGAAATATTAGAGACATTAAAAGAAGAATCATAAGTGTTAAAAAGACACAGAAGATTACTGCAGCTTTAAAACTAGTTGCCGCAGCTAAGTTTAAGAAGAATCAAGGGCTTATGTATAAGTTAAGAAAGTATTCAGATGATTTAAGTGAATTATTAGCAAATCTTATTGCCAGGACAATGGATGTAAATAACGATCTTTTTACTCCTAGAGAAGGTAAATCAATATTTGTTGTATTATCTTCAGACAGAGGTCTTTGTGGTGGGTTTAACCAAAATATTTTTAGAAAAGTTAATGAAGATGTACCTGCTGGATCAGATGTTTTTGCTGTTGGCAATAAAGCAGTAGTTTATTATAAAAAAAGTAAATACAATCTAGTTGGTTCATTTACAGGAGTGTCTGAGACAATTTCAATTGATGAAATTCAACCATTAGTTGATAGACTTTTAGAGTTTTATACTTCAAGAGAATACGCTAAAGTTGTTGTTATATTTAATGAATTTAAATCTGTTGTTGTGCAGAATATTAAATCAGAGGAATTATTGCCAATCGAAATAAGTGATTTTAAACATATAGAAGTTACAGAACAAAATGAATTTCTTTTCGAGCCAGGAGCAACTGCATTAATAGAATCTGCAGCAAAAAAATATCTTTACGCAATGGTACAGAAATACTTACTAGAAAGTGGTACAGCTGAACAAGGCTCAAGAATGACAGCTATGGAGAGTGCAACTGATAATGCTGGTGATCTTATTTATAGATTAACATTGTTATATAACAGAGCCAGACAGAGCGCCATTACTACAGAACTAACAGAAATTGTAGCTGGTGCTGAAGGAATGAAATCGTAAATCACTAAGAGGAGGATGAGGTAAGATGCAAAAAGGAAAAGTTACTCAAATCATAGGACCGGTTGTTGATATCAGATTTGATAGGGATAGTTTGCCAAAACTGTATAACGCAGTTGAAATATGGAATGATGGTAAGAAAATAGTATTAGAAGTTATGCAACATTTAGGTGACGATGTTGTTAGAGCAGTATCAATGACCTCTACAGATGGATTAGTCAGGGGCATGGAAGCAACTGATACTGGTTCGCCGATTACCGTGCCTGTTGGTGCTCAAACTCTTGGTAGAATAATCAATGTTACTGGAGATGCTGTTGATTTTGGTGAACAGTTAACTGGTGAAAGATGGTCTATTCATAGAGAAGCACCAAAATTAGAAGATCAAAGTACTACAACAGAAATGTTTGAAACTGGGATTAAAGTTGTAGACCTTCTTGTTCCCTATCCAAAAGGTGGAAAAATTGGCCTTTTTGGTGGTGCAGGTGTAGGCAAAACAGTTCTTATTATGGAGCTTATTCGAAATATCGCTAAAGAACACGGAGGCTATTCAGTCTTTGCAGGTGTTGGAGAAAGAACAAGAGAGGGTAATGACCTTTGGTTAGAAATGAAGGATTCCGGAGTTATTGATAAAACAGCTCTTGTTTATGGTCAGATGAATGAACCGCCTGGAGCACGTTTTAGAGTAGGGCTTACTGGACTAACTGTAGCTGAGTATTTCCGTGACGTTGAACACAAAGATGTTTTATTATTTATTGATAATATTTTTAGATTTGTACAAGCTGGTTCAGAAGTATCAGCTTTACTAGGGAGAATGCCTTCTGCTGTTGGTTATCAGCCTACGTTAGGTACGGATATAGGTGATTTGCAAGAAAGAATAACTTCTACAAAGAATGGTTCTATTACCTCTGTACAAGCTATTTATGTTCCTGCTGATGACCTTACTGACCCAGCTCCAGCAACAACCTTTGCACACTTAGATGCAACTACTGTACTTTCAAGACATATTGTTGAACTTGGTATTTATCCAGCCGTTGATCCTTTGGAGTCTACTTCTACTATTTTAGACCCAAATATTGTTGGAGTAGAACATTATCAAGTTGCAAATAGTGTTATTTCTATACTTCAGAAGTATAAAGAACTTCAAGATATTATTAAGATTCTTGGTATTGATGAACTTTCAGAAGATGATAAACTAATTGTTTTTAGAGCAAGAAAGATTCAGAAATTTTTATCTCAGCCTTTCTATGTCGCTTCTCATTTTACTGGTAAAGAAGGAAAGTATGTATCTAGGGAAGATACTATTCGTTCTTTTAAAGATATCTTAGATGGTAAGCTAGATAATATACCTGAACAGGCTTTCTATATGGTTGGAAGCATTGAAGATGTGTATGAGAAAGCAAAGACACTTTAAAAATGACATTAAAAGTTATTATTAATAATCTTTTTGAGCAAAAGGAATATACGGAGGTAGAAAAAGTTTTTTTACCTTCTTTGCTCGGTGACGCTACCTTACAAGTCGACCATATTTCTATGTTAGCTCAAGTTGATGGTGAAATTTCGTTGTTTTTTTCTGAAGATAGAGTTGAAAAAGTCACAATAAATAACGGGATTGCCTCTGTAGATAAAGATATTATTAAAGTTTTTTTCTAAACAGCTTAAAAAACCAGAGCTAGCACGCTATAATCTAACATATACCATATAGACTAGGGGGATATTTTGGCGTCAATTCCATTTGCCGGTGATTTTAACTGGCAAGATTTTTTTAAACGATTTCCTATAAACGACCTCGGCGTAGCAATATTGCTGATGTTAGTTTTAGCTATAATGATCATTCCTATTCCAACTTTTCTGTTGGACCTTCTGATGGTATTTAATATTTCAATTGGAATTGTTATTCTTTTAGTAGCTATTTTCCTACATAAACCTCTAGACTTCGCTGCTTTTCCTTCAATTCTATTAGTTACAACTATTTTTAGGTTATCCTTAAATATTGCATCTACTAGATTAGTACTGAGCTTAGGAACCGACTTTGATGGAAAGGTTATTCTTGCCTTTGCTGATTTTGTTACCAAAGGCAATATGGTTGTAGGAGCTGTAGCGTTCGGTATTATCACTATTGTTCAGTTTATGGTAATCACTAAAGGTTCTGAGCGTGTGGCTGAGGTTGCTGCTAGGTTCACTTTAGATGCTATGCCAGGCAAACAGATGTCTATTGATGCTGACCTTAATTCTGGGCTTATAGATGCCACTGAGGCTAAGCAGAAAAGGTCTGACATTCAGAAAGAAGCAACATTCTTTGGTTCTATGGACGGTGCTAATAAGTTCGTAAGAGGAGATTCTGTAGCTGGTATTATTATTGTAATTGTAAATATTGTTGGTGGTATTATAATTGGTATTTTTCAACAAGACCTAACCTTGGGAATAGCTTTAGAGACATTTGGAAAACTAACTATAGGTGATGGTCTAATAGCCCAGATACCCGCGCTTTTGATGTCTATTTCAACAGGTTTAGTTATTACTAAATCTGCATCAGAAGAAAGTTTGGGTACGGATATTGTTCTACAACTTTTTAAAAAGCCAGATGTATTTTTATTTACAGGAGTTATCTTAGCTCTTTTTGCTATAGTGCCTGGGTTACCTTCAATTCCCTTTCTGCTTCTTGCTATAGGAGCTGGAGGCCTAGGATTCATGCTTAACAAGGCTAGTGCTGTAGAGGAAGACTCTGTTTCTGCTCAGGAGGAGCAGGCTGCCAAAGAAGCAATGAAGAAACCTGAGAACTTATTAGGAACATTGGCTTTAGACCCTATATCAGTTAAAACAGGTAGAAACTTAGTTCCACTTATTGACCCTTCTCAAAATGGACCACTATTAGAAAGAATAACACTCGTTAGATATCAAATTGGACAAGAGCTTGGTTTTGTTATTCCAGGCGTTAGAGTAATGGATGATTTGAGCTTACCTCCTAACCAATATAAGGTAGAAATTAGAGGAACGAAGGTAGCCTTAGGCGAAGGTTATACAAACGCCTATTATGTAAGAATGACCTTAGCAGAGCTTAAAGAAAAGGGAATCGACGGTGAAGAAGTTACAGATCCAGTTAATGGAAGTAGGTCTGTTTGGGTAAATGCTGAATTTGGTGAGAAACTTCAGCAGATGGGTGTGCCAGCTAAAACCATTGTTGATTATGTGTCTGAACATTTTGCTGAGACCATTAAACGATATGCAGATGAGATAATGACCAGGCAGAACGTACAGGCATTACTAGAATTAGTTAAAAATACAAATGCTGCTATAGTTAGAGAATTAGTTCCTGATATGCTTTCTTTAGGACAAGTGCATAAAGTTCTTCAAAACTTAGTTAGAGAAAGAGTTAGCATAAGAGATCTTTCGACAATTCTTGAAAGGTTAGCTGACTATGCTCATGTATCAAGAGATACCAATCTTTTGGCTGAATATGTGAGGCAGTCTTTAGCAAGACAGATTTGCGGACAATACGCTGACAAAGAAGATACTGTCACCGTAGTAACTATAGACCCAAGACTAGAAGAGAGTATGATAAGCGCAATACATCAGAGCGAGTATGGTTCTTTCTTAGCTTTAGATCCAGGTTTAGGGGAAAGTGTTTTGGGTCAGATTAAAGAACATTTAAAGAATTTTAATAAACTAAAAAAACCATCAATTGTTTTGTGTTCTCCAAGGTTAAGGCCACACTTTAAGCGTTTTATAGAAAGAAATTTCCCAATGTTTGCAGTATTGTCTTATAACGAGATTGTGCCACAGATTAAGGTTCAGTCTATCGGTATTATTAATAATTAATGAATTAATAAATATCGATTGAATTATAGTGAAATTGTTAGCTTTAGGTTACGATACTTTTATGAATTAAGTTTAGTAGGAGAAAATACATGTCAAGCGTATATGAGAACATTCAACAAAATAAGGAATACAGCAATGAAGTACCATTATCTGTATTATTTGCTAACAAGGAATTTTTAGAAAATACTATAGAACCAGCAACTAATTACGTAGATGACTTTGTTAAGCTTTGTGGAATTATTCCCGCTATAAATATGTCAGAGTCAGACTTAATAGAAAATATTATTAAAAATGCCTTACTTGTAGAATTTGGAGAACAATTATTAAAAGATGCTGATGTTGTTGATGTTATAAAAGATGCAATTTTGGCTGATGATTACCTTAAAGATAAGGTAAAGTTTTTTGCTGATAGGCATTGTAAACAAAAAGAGTTAGACAAAACACTTATAAATTAAGCTTATTTTTGTTATTATTTGACTATGTCAATTAAAACAGAATTTTCACGTAAAGAAATGTCAGGTTGGGGTGATTACTCTGATACCACTAGCACAAAATTTGAATTTAAAAATTTACCTAATATAATAGATTCACAAGTAGAGTCGCGATACAAAGATCGCGCTTTAGAACTTATTAGTGTTATTTTAGCTGGATTGCATTTAGAGGAAGCAGTTCTTTCTCAAAAAAAATATGATCAATATAGAGAAGACACTGTTTTAAAGGATATAAAATTAGTAGAGCTTTTAGAAAAACGTGCATTAAAAATGCTTACAGATTGTTTTTCTGGTAAATTTCCCGATGAATTATCTAGAGAGACTTTAAGAGAGTTAGCAATTGATCTTAAGGAATATCTTATCTGTAGGTTTAGTGACATGCTTTTCGAGCAATTTGACTACAAAATAGGTAGCTTAGTAAATAATTATCTTAGAAAACTTCCTGGATTTATGAAAACAACTGATAAAGATGATTTAATGAATATCGCAAGATTAGAATTTTTGCAAACATTAAGAGTTTGGGAGCCACTTGATAATCCAGCTGTTTGGCCATTTGCATATTCAAGAATAAATGGAGCTATGAGAGATTATATTCGTTACCTTACTAAAGCTGATCCAACTCGTTTGTATACTTGGATATCTGATGCGGCCTATATGTATATTGGAATAAATAAACATTATGAGGAATTTTCAGGAAGAATTGAAAGTAAAGTTACTCTTAGACATGCTATGGAGAGCCTTACTGACATTGAAAGAAAGATTGTTACCTTGAAAACTGTAAATGATCTTACATTAATGGATATTGGTGAAAAAGTAGGTCTTTCTGAGTCTCAAATTTCAAGAATATATCGTGCTTCAGTAGAAAAATTAAAAAAGATATTAAAACCAGAATAATATAGATATAATGTTGAAGGTTAATATTAATTTAATTCTATAATAAATTTAGTGGAGGTTATTAGTTTGAAGGTTGTTTTGGTTACAGGTGGAGCAGGCTTTATAGGTTCCAATTTCATTAGATATTATCTTTCAAAATATCAAACTTCTTTAGTTATCAATTTGGATAAACTTACATATTCTGGAAATCTAACAAATTTGGATGAAATTGTTAATGATTCAAGATATTTTTTTGTTAAAGGCGATATTTTAGATAAAGAATTAGTAATAAGAATTTTAGAAGGTGAATATTCTCTAGGGCATAAAGTAAACAGGATTATCCATTTTGCTGCTGAATCTCATGTTGATAGGAGCATAAAGGATTCATCACCATTCGTGCAAACTAATATTGTTGGCACTCAGGTTCTATTAGATGCTTTAAGAGAGATTTGGGTTAAAGAGGGCACTGATATGAGATTCCTACATGTTTCTACTGATGAAGTTTACGGATCTTTAGGGAAAACAGGTTTTTTTACAGAGAATACACCGATAAGTCCAAATTCTCCTTATTCTGCATCTAAAGCTTCCAGTGATCTTTTGGTTAGGGCTTATTATGAAACTTTTAAGATGCCACTACTTATAACACGTTGTTCAAATAATTATGGACCATTTCAATTTCCAGAAAAACTTATACCTTTGGTTATAAATAATATTGTAAGGAAAGAGGCTATTCCAGTTTATGGACAAGGTCTTAATATTCGTGATTGGTTATATGTAATGGATCATTGTGAGGCTCTTGATGTTGTCCTAGAAAATGGAAAGTTTGGAGATGTTTATAATATCGGAGGAAACAATGAATGGAAAAATATTGATATTGTAAATTTATTGTGTGACTTAGTTGATGAGGAATTAGGAAGAGAAAAAAACAGTAGAAATTTAATAAAATTTGTTCAAGATAGATTAGGTCATGACCTGCGATATGCTATAGATGCTACTAAAATAAAAGAAGAATTAGGTTGGTCCCCAAAATATTTTTTTGAGGACGGTATTATCGAAACAGTTAAATGGTATTTGGCAAACAATAATTGGTTAGAAAATGTTACTTCAGGTTCATATACTGAGTATTATTTAAAACAGTATGGAGAAACCCTGTGAATAAGATTATATTTGGTGGAAGTTTTGATCCTATTCATAATGCCCACCTTTATATTGCTAAGCAAGCTTTAGAGTATTCCGATAGAGTGGTTTTTATGCCTTGTTATGAAAGTCCTTTTTCAAAAATTATTAAGGCAACTCCGGAACAAAGAGTTGAAATGTTGAAGTTAGCCATAAGTGATAATAATAGATTTGAGTATTCCAATTTTGAAATAAACAAAAAGGGTATTTCATACACAATAGAAACTGTAAAACATTTTCTTAAAGAGGGGGCAGAGGATGTTGGGATATTAATAGGTTATGATGTGGTTCTGGATCTTAAGAAATGGCATAAGATAGAAGAATTAATGGAGCTAGTAACCTTTTATATTTTTAATAGACCAGATTTCCCTAAAGATGTTGTTTATAAAGAAATTAATACTACAATTTTAAAAAAGGCTAAAATCAAAGAATTAGAGCAGAAGGGAATGAATATCTCTTCTACAATGGTAAAAATTTATAGGTATATGAATGAAGATATATCATCATTTGTACCACAAAAAGTATTAGATTACATGGATAACAATCAAATATATTTAAAACAGAAAACTTTTTCTGATATTCCTGATGATACCGTATTATGCAATCCTCAAATAAATGGTAGAATAATACTCCAGAAAAACAAACAGTAGATTTAACCAGGAGGAATTGCTTTGGAGATAACACCAGAAATCGTGAAAGAGCATGGTCTTTCCATGCAAGAATATTCCAGAATAAATGATATTTTAGGAAGAGCACCAAATATTAATGAGCTTGGGATGTATTCTGTCTTATGGTCAGAGCATTGTAGCTATAAAAATTCTAAAAACGTTTTAAAAAAATTTCCAACAAAAAGTGAATATGTATTATTAGGTCCAGGAGAGAATTCTGGAGTTATTGATTTAGGTGATGGGGTTGGTCTTTCTTTTAAAATAGAGTCACACAATCACCCAAGTGCAATTGAACCATATCAAGGTGCAGCTACTGGGATTGGTGGAATTATTAGAGATATATTTGCAATGGGTGCTAGGCCAATTGCTGCCTTAGATTCTTTACGTTTTGGTGATATTACCAAGGATAGCAATAGTAGACATCTATTTGAGCATGTTGTTAAGGGAATAGGTAACTATGGTAACTGTGTTGGAGTTCCTACAATAGCTGGAGAAGTATATTTTGAAGATGCCTATAGCGATAATTGTCTTGTGAATGCTATGTGTATTGGAGTTGTTCAGTCTGGTGATAAAGAAATAGATTCCTTGTACGGTCGTATGATAAAAGGTATTGCAAAAGGAGAAGGAAACTTAGTGCTATATGTTGGTTCTTCAACAGGAAGAGATGGGATACATGGTGCTACCTTTGCCTCAGTAGAGCTTACAGATGAAAGTACAGAAAATAAAAGTTCTGTTCAAGTAGGTGATCCATTTCAAGAAAAACTATTAATAGAGGTATGTTTGGAATTACTTAAGACTGACTGTGTAGTTGGACTTGGTGATATGGGTGCTGCTGGAATAACAAGCTCGTTGAGTGAGATGGCTTCTAGGGGTAATCATGGTATAGAGATAGACGTTGCTTTAGTTCCACAAAGGGAATCTAAAATGACACCATATGAAATATTGCTTTCAGAAAGCCAAGAAAGAATGGTAGTTATTATAGAAAAAGGTAAAGAAGAAACTGCATTTAAAATTATAAAAAAATGGGACTTGCATGGCGTGATCATTGGGAAAGTTACAACTGATGGAATGTTTAGAATATTAGAAAATGGAAAGGTTGTAGCAGAGGTTCCAGCAAGGTCATTAGCAGATGATGCTCCAGTATATCAAAGAACTGGTGTAGAGCCTGGCTATCTTCAATCAACTAGAGCATTTAAAAATTCTGATGTAGCTGATGTAACAATTGAAAATGCAGAAGAATGTTTTAAGAAGCTTATATCATCTCCTAATATTGCTTCAAAAAGATGGGTATATGAACAGTATGACCATATGGTTCAAACTAATACTTTTATCAATCCAGGAGAAGCTGATGCAGCAGTATTATTTATAAAAGGAACAAATAAAAAGATAGCCGTAAAGACAGATGGTAACGGAAGATATTGTTATTTGAATCCATTAGTAGGCGGCAAAATAGCAGTAGCTGAAGCTTCAAGGAACGTAGCTTGTACAGGAGCAAAACCACTAGCGATGACTAATTGTCTTAATTTTGGTAATCCAGAAAAACAGGATTCATTTTTTCAATTAGATATGGCTGTTGAAGGTATGGCAGAAGCTTGTCGTAAATTAAGTACGCCAGTCATAAGTGGAAATGTTTCGCTTTATAATGAATCTGAAAAACAAAGAGTTTATCCAACTCCTGTTGTAGGAATAGTCGGGCTTTTTGAAGCAGGCGTCGAACCAATGACTATGACTTTTAAACAAGATAATGAT
Source organism: uncultured Candidatus Marinamargulisbacteria bacterium (assembly GCA_964643725.1). Classification (GTDB taxonomy): domain Bacteria; phylum Margulisbacteria; class Riflemargulisbacteria; order GWF2-35-9; family DYQY01; genus DYQY01. The sequence continues at coordinate 63,834 of CAZXTL010000007.1, read as the reverse complement.
TTAATATATTTAATTGGACACAATTTGGACGAGATTGGTGGAACTGAGTATTTGAAGGTTGTTCATAAAATGGTTTCCGGAGATTGTCCAAGTATTAACCTTGATTTTGAACTAAAAATGCAAACAAAGATACTTCAAGCGATAAAGTCTATCTTAGTCAATTCAGTGCATGATGTTTCTGATGGTGGTATTGCAATTGCACTTCTCGAATGTATAAAAGGTAATTCAATAGGTGCAGATGTAACCTTTACTTCAAATGGTTTAAGAAATGATAGTATACTTTTCGGAGAAAGTCAGAGTAGATATATTGTTTCAGTTCCTTTAGTTAATAAAGAATCTTTTGAATCTCTATTTGACGGAGATTGTTCATTGATTGGTAAGACAAATAATGATGATAGATTAATAATTAAAATCAACCAAAATACCTTTATTAATGTAAGTGGAGTAGAATCCTTAACTGTTTATGACAATGCAATTGGTGAAGTGATGGCAATAGAATAATGTGTGGAATATTTGGTATATATTCTAATAAGTTAAATGTAATTGAATCAACTTATTTTAGTTTATTTGCTTTACAACACAGAGGGCAGGAAAGTGCTGGTATATCTGTTTCTAATGGAGAGCAAGTTCATACTATTAAAAAGCTAGGACTAATCTCACAAGCTTTTACTAAAGAAGATATGGATGCACTTCCAAAAGGTGAGATTGCAATTGGACATGTCCGTTATTCTACAACTGGTTCTTCATTTGTAGAAAATGCACATCCTTTTGCGTTTATGTTTAAGGGAACATATATGTCGTTAGCGCATAATGGTAACCTTGTAAATATTCAAGAACTTAGAGATTGGTGTATGGATAAAGGCTTTCGCTTTAATTCTTCATCTGATACAGAACTTATTTGTGCCATGCTCACTTTGTCTGAGAAAGATACTATTGAGGAAGCTATTGCAGAAGTGTCTAAGAGGTTAAAAGGTGCGTATAGTTTTGTTGTTTTAACTCCAGATAAAATAGTAGGAATGAGAGATTCGTTTGGAATTAGACCTATGGTTATAGGTGAAATATCAGGTGGTTTTGCTATCGCTAGCGAAGATTGCGCGTTAGGTGTTGTTGGAGCAGAGCATATAAGAGAAGTAATGCCTGGTGAAATGGTTGTAATTAGTAAAAATGGTGTTTCTTTTAATACTGTGTTTGAACCACAACAAAGACTTGCAGCATGTGCTTTTGAGTTTTTATATTTCGCAAGACCTGACTCGTGTATTAGTGGTAAAAATCTTTATGAAGCTAGAGTTAGAATGGGAAGAAATTTATATAGAGAACATCCTGTAGACGCTGATTCAGTAATTAGTGTTCCTGATTCAGGAACTCCAGCTGCTATAGGTTTTTCTAGAGAAAGTGGAATTCCATTTGCTGAAGGATTGATTAAGAATAGATATATCGGTAGAACATTTATTCAGCCTGATCAGCTTTTGAGAGAAGTAGGAGTTAGGCTAAAACTTAACCCTATAATTTCTGCTATAAAGAATAAAAGAATAGTTCTTGTTGATGACTCTATTGTTAGGGGAACTACAAGTAAAAAAATAGTGAAATTATTAAGATCTGTCGGAGCAAAAGAGATTCATATGAGGATTAGTGCTCCTGAAGTGAAATGGCCATGTTTTTATGGTATAGATACTGAGTCACAAAAAGAATTGATTGCTGCTAATCATTCCGTAGAAGAAATTGGAAAGATTTTAGAAGTAGACTCAATTGGATATCTTTCATTAAAGGGCCTTGTTAATGCAATCCATTTACCAAAAGAGCATCTTTGCTTAGCATGTTTTAATGGAGACTATCCAGTCCAGGTTCCAGATAATCTTCAAAGATCTAAAACAGGGTATGATATTATTTAAAGTGACTATTAAGTTGCTAACGTCCTCGTAGCTCAGTAGGATAGAGCGTTCGCCTCCTAAGCGAAAGGCCGTGCGTTCAAATCGCGCCGAGGACGCCAAACTTTATAATCGTAATTGTATTCTTAAAGCTGCTGTTTGGTTTTTAATTAACGGAAGTGTTTCATTTATTTCATCATATATTTTTCGAAAGTCTTCTCTGAAAATATTGAAATCATCAAGATTGCCATTATGCTCTACTATTTCATCTGCAAGATTATTTAATAAAGTTAAGAGTTCTTGGTATATTTTTAAAAATTTATGCCTTTTTTCAAAAATTGTATTTTTTGACTTTTCTGAAGAATTCTCACTTGCTAAGTATTTATTTCCTAATGATAAATCAAAATCTTTAAGGATAGTCATACAGTCATTGATAGTATTGTTAATATATTCTATTTCTTTTTTGCATTTCATAACAGCAGCTTGTTCATCTTTTTGATATGAATTAACAATTGGTTTTATTTTATTAATTGATGTTTGGATATCCTCTAGATTTGCATTAATAGACGCTAACATTATTCTGTAAGAAGCATCAACTGCTTTAGAAGTTATGGGTTTAAAAGCTATAATTTTTGATTTCATATTAATATATCGTAACAACTATCATTATTTCCCATTTATTGTTTTTTTAAAAAGACCTATAATCATTAATATAAAATATAATAAAAGGAGTTTAAGATGGGTAGAGTATATAATTTCAGTGCAGGACCTGCAGTTTTACCACAAAATGTATTAGAAATAGCACAAAAAGAAATGTTGGATTATAAAGGGACAGGAATGTCTGTTATGGAGATGTCACATAGATCAAAGCAATACGATAAGATCATTAAATCAGCTGAGGCAGATCTTAGAAAATTAATGAATATTTCTGACGAATATGCTGTTCTTTTTATGCATGGAGGCGCAAGTGCTCAGTTTGCTGCAGTGCCTATGAATTTAGCGTCTGAAAAAAAGAAGATAGCTATTATTAATACAGGGACATGGTCTGATAAGGCAATAGAAGAAGCTGTTAGATATGTTGAAGTTAATGTTATAGCATCTTCTAAAGAACAAAATTTTACTTTTATTCCAGATGTTGATAAATTAGATATTCCAACAGATATAGATTATTTGCATATTGTTTCGAATAATACTATTTATGGTACAAAGTATACTAAACTCCCAAAAACGAATATTCCAATTGTTTCTGATATGTCATCATACATTTTATCTGAAGTGATTGATGTTAATGACTATGCTTGTATATTTGCTGGAGCTCAAAAGAATATCGGACCTGCTGGTCTTTGTATCGTTATTGTAAAGAGATCTTTAATAGGCAAAGAAATGAGTATTACTCCAAAACTATACAATTACAAACTTACTGATAAAGAAGAGTCTATGATTAATACACCATCTTCTTATTCAATATATTTAGCTGGTTTAGTTTTTGCTGATCTTTTAGAAAATGGTGGTGTTGCTGCTGCACAAATAAGAAATGAAAAAAAAGCAAAACTTTTGTATGATTGTATAGATAATTCTAAATTATTTAAATCTCCTGTAAATAGAAACGATAGATCATTGATGAATGTTCCATTTCTTACAGGGAGTGAAGACCTGGATTCAAAGTTTGTAGCTGAGGCAGCAATTTTTGGTTTAGTGAACTTAAAAGGACATCGAAGTGTCGGAGGGATGAGAGCAAGTATATATAATGCTATGTCAATAGAAGGCGTTCAAGCGTTAGTAGACTTTATGATTAAATTTGAAAAAAATAATTCATAGGAGGCGTTTTTCATGAAAGATACTATTGCTGTTTTAACAAGTGGAGGGGATGGGCCAGGAATGAATGCTGCAGTCAGAGCAGTAGTAAGAACTGCTGTTGGTCTCGGCTATGATGTGCTTGCAGCTAGAAGAGGATATGAAGGACTTATCAATGGATGGTTTGAAGATTTAGACATTCGTTCTGTAGGTAATACTCTTAATAGGGGTGGAACTTTTATCCAAACAGCAAGAAGTGCTAGATTTAAAACAGAAGAAGGAAGAAAAATAGCTTATGAGCATATGGCATCAAGAGGTATACGTAAGCTGATAGTTATAGGCGGAGATGGTTCTTTTAGAGGGCTACAGGATATAATAACAGAATCTGGTATACAGGGGATAGGAGTTCCTGGCACTATAGATAATGATTTATATGGTACTGAATATACTATAGGATATGATACTGCTCTTAATACTGCTGTTGAATGTATTGATAAAATCAGAGACACTGCTACTTCTCACGACAGATTATTTGTAATCGAAGTAATGGGTAGGCATTCTGGCTATCTTGCTATGTATACAGGAATTTCATCAGGAGCAGAAGGTGTTTTTATTCCTGAAAGCAAAGATGAATACTCTAGTATTCTCGAAAAATTAAAAGAAGGTAAACGAAAAGGCAAAAAAAGTTTTATTGTAATAGTTGCTGAAGGTGATGAGCTAGGCGGCGGTTTTGCGGTTAAAGAAAAACTTCAAGTAGATCTTGGTGATAGTTGGGATATTCGTTTGTCTATATTAGGTCACCTTCAAAGAGGTGGCTCTCCATCAGCTCTTGATAGAATAGTAGCAAGTAGATTAGGCTATGAAGCTGTTATTGCGATAGACAAAGGCATGAGTGGAGTAATGGTTGGATATACGTGTATGAATGATTGTGTTAATTATGTTCCTTTAAAGGAAACATGGGAAAACAAAAAAACTATATCATTGGGCACTTTGGATATGTTTAATAAACTAAGTTTATAATTATGAATCTTGTTCTTATTCGTCATGGCGAGAGCGTTTGGAATTTAGAAAACCGTTTTACAGGATGGACTGATGTTAGTTTGTCTGAACAAGGTATACATGAAGCTCATGAGGCTGGAAAAAAGCTAAAAGCATTGGCTTATACTTTTGATGTTGCGTATACCTCATTTTTGCAAAGAGCTCAAATAACTTTAGATATTATTTTAACTGAATTATCGTTAGCAAATATTCCAATATTTAAAAGTTATAAATTAAACGAAAGACATTATGGTGCTCTTCAAGGCTTAAATAAACAAGAAACAGCATTAGTATACGGAGAGGATCAGGTAAAAAAATGGAGAAGGAGTATTTCTGAATTTCCTCCAGCTTTAACTGAAGACGATTCTCGATATCCTGGCAATGACCCAGTGTATATAGACGTTCCAAAGGATGAAATTCCTTTTTGTGAGAATCTTCAGATGACAATTGATAGAGTTGTTCCGTATTACAATGATATTATTTGTCCTCAAATTGCTAATAATAAGAAAGTAATCATTTCTGCCCATGGTAATAGCTTAAGAGCTTTAGTTAAAGTTCTCGACAATATGACTGACGATGACGTGATGGATTTGAATATACCTACAGGAATACCGCTAGTATACGAACTAGATGGATGTTTACAAGTGATCAGAAAGTATTATATTTAAATGCGTATACACTCATGGAATGTTAACGGAATTAGATCAATTATTAGTAAGGGTTTTTCGGAATATTTATCTGATTTTAGCCCTGATATATTATGTATACAAGAAACGAAAGCTTTTTCTGAACAAGTCGATTTTGACTTTAATATATTAGGATATAAATATATTTATTGGAATAGTGCTGAAAAAAGTGGCTATTCAGGTACCGCTATATTTTCAAAAATTGAACCCTTTGAGGTTTCTTATGGTATTGGTATACAGAAGCATGATTTAGAGGGCAGGGTAATAACAATTAATCTCCCGTTATATTATTTGGTAAATGTGTATACTCCAAATTCTAAGAGAGAATTGTTAAGATTACCTTATAGACAAAATGAATGGGATAAAGATTTTCTACAATATATTATAAATTTAAATATGATTAAACCTGTTATTGTTTGTGGTGATTTAAATGTTGCGCCAGAGGCTATCGATCTTAAAAACCCATCTGCTAATAAACGGAATGCTGGATATACCAATGAAGAAAGAGAAGGTTTTGTGAAATATTTAAAGTCTGGTTTCGTAGATGCTTTTCGTATGCTTTATCCAGAAGTTATAAAGTATACATGGTGGAGCTATATGGCAAATGCAAGACAGAAAAACATTGGTTGGCGTATTGATCATTTTTTAGTAAGCAATAGTGTAGCTGATAAGATAATTGATGTTTGTATACATAATCAAGTGCTAGGTTCTGATCATTGTCCTATTGAATTGGTATTAAAAGATGACTGATATATTTTCTGCTTCTATCGAAGATGACCCTAGAAAACCACTAGCATTTAGATTGTGTCCAAAATCTCTTGATGAATTTGTAGGTCAAGATCATATTGTTGGTGAGGGTAAATTATTAAGGAAAATAATAGACGCCGATAGAGTAGGGGCTCTTATATTTTTTGGTCCACCTGGTACAGGAAAAACGAGTTTAGCAAAGATTATAGCGAACAGAACAGAATCAAAATTTGTAGAACTTAATGCTGTTGAGAGTAAAGTGTCCGATATAAGAAATGTTATTGAAGAAGCTAAAAAAGATTTTTCTTATTATAGGAAAAAAACAATTCTTTTTGTAGATGAAATACATAGATTTAATAAAAGCCAACAGGACGTTTTATTAAAAGATTTAGAAAGCGGTATTATCCAATTTATAGGAGCCACAACTGCTAACCCATTGTATAGTTTGAATTCAGCCTTAGTTTCCAGAAGTAAACTTTTCGAATTTAAGCCATTAACCTATATAGATATTAAAAAAGCAGTAGAGAGAGCAATTAAGGTGGATGTATTATTATCTAATTGGGATATACAGATTAATAAAGATATATTAAAAAAGTTTATTTTTAGTTGTGATGGGGATCTAAGGCAAGTTCTTAATAATCTAGAACTTATGGTCTTAAGTAAAAAAGCAGAATTTGGGTCTATTGTCGACCTTGATGAAGAAGATATACATCAAGTGACATTGCATAAGGTTCTCCATTATGACGAAAATGAACACTATGACTTAATCTCTGCTTTTATAAAATCTATGAGAGCTGGTAATGAAGATGACGCTGTATACTACCTTGCAAGAATGCTCTTGTCTGGTGAGGACCCAAGGTTTATTGCAAGACGGATGATTATCTTCGCCTCCGAAGATGTAGGACTCGCAGATCCTGTTGCCTTACAAATAGCTACCGATGTATACAATGCAGCTGAGGTTATTGGAATGCCTGAAGTTGAGATTAATCTAGGGCATGCATGTTGCTATTTAAGCCGTGCTCCTAAAAGCAGAGAAGCTTATATGAAAATAAAAGAGATAATGCAGAGAGTCAAAGATAAGCCTAATGATGCAGTTCCTGGACATTTGCGTAATTGGAAAATCAATTAGTATTAATTTAATAACGACTCTCCGGTCATTTCTATTGGTTTTTCAATTTTTAGTAGGTCAAGTAATGTTGGAACTATATCAGCAAGCTTACCTTCTTTTTTTAAGGACACCTGCTCATTACTAATGACAACCATTGGAACCTTGTTCATTGAATGTGCGGTCATTACTGATCCGTCTTGTTCCATCATATGGTCAGCGTTTCCGTGATCTGCAGTAACAATAACTAGTCCGTTTTTTTTCTGAATAGCTGAAACTACTTTTCCTATACATGTGTCAACTGTTTCTACTGCTTTAATCGCAGCTGGGATAACTCCAGTGTGTCCAACCATGTCCATATTAGCGTAATTTAGAACGATAACATCATATTTATCACTTTCTATAGCAGCTAGTAATTTGTCTGTTACTTCATATGCTGACATTTCAGGTTTTCTGTCATAATAGCCATCAACTTCTTTTGGAGACGGAACAAGAATTCTGTCTTCTCCAGTAAATACTTTTTCCGAACCACCATTAAAGAAAAAAGTAACATGTGCATATTTTTCTGTTTCCGCAATTCTCAATTGCGAAAGTCCGATTTTAGATAAGTATTCCCCAAGAGTATTTGTAAAAGTATCAGGTGGATATGCGACGTTCTCATTTAGTCCTGACTGATATTCCGTAAAAGAAGTAAAGAATATTTTAGGTGTTACAATATTTTGGAAAATGTTTTTTGGGTCATCATTAACTTTATTTAAAAATGCTTTAGTTATCTGTCTTGATCTGTCTGGTCTAAAATTAAAGAAAACCATTGAGTCATTTTCCTCAAGTTTGGTAATATTGCCATCTCTAGTAATTACAGTAGGCATTATAAATTCATCATTTTGTTTTAATTCATATTTTTCTTTAAGAAGTTGTATTGGATTATTGTGAATTTCACCTTCGCCATTAACGATTGCTTTATAAGCGATAAGGTTTCTGTCATAGTTATTGTCTCTATCCATTGCGTAATATCTACCCATAACACTGACAACTCGCCCAACACCAAGCTCATTTATCTTATTTTCAAGTTTTTGCATGTAATTAATGCCTGAGGTAGGGGAAGTGTCTCGTCCGTCCATTAATGCATGTATGAATACTTTGCTTAGGTTCATGTTTTTAGCTTTTTGGAGTAGGGCAAAAAGATGAGATATATCGCTATGAACACCTCCGTCTGAAAGTAAGCCAATAAAATGGATAGCTGTGTTATTTTTCTGCGCATTTAAGAATGCTTTATGAATAGGGGAATTTTTAAAAAAATCTCCATTTTCAATATCAACATTTATTTTTACTAGAGATTGATAAACGACTCTACCGGCTCCGATATTTTGATGCCCGACTTCAGAGTTTCCCATAACTCCATCTGGAAGACCAACTTCGCGACCATTAGTATTAAGTGAAGAAGTTGGGTATGTTTTTAGAAAATTTATTAGATTGGGTGTTTCAGCTAAAAAAATAGCATTGCTTTCATCATTTTTCCCAATTCCCCAACCATCTAATATTGCAAGTAATGCTGGACGGTATTTAGTCATTTTATCTCCCTTATTTTTAAAATATTTAGTTTTAATTATTGTAGATTATCTATCATGGTCTGAAAAGCCAAATTTAAGCTATGTATAAGTTTACAAAATGTGGATAACTTATAAAAATGTTAACAAATACTAACAACTCAACATTTGTAAGGCGCAGAAGACTAATTACTATAATTCAATATTTTACATAATATATATTATGCGACATTGAAATATAATATGAATTTGTAAAAGTAGATATGAGGTAAGCTAATATCATACACGTGTATTGTTTGTTATTGTCAGTCGGAGTTGAGTCTATTCGTTTATATTAACTATTCCTTTATATAGTATAAGAATCATACAGTTAAGATTTTGTTTTTTAGCTTTGGCTAATGTTCTAGTTAAGCTTATGTATCGAAAATACCCTATTTCTCATATATAGTTGCTGTAATTGTAACTATTGAAGCTAATCCAAGTATTAAATATATTTTTTTTAGTAACTATTAATGATTTGAAGAAAGATCTTAATAGAAATACTAGTTATTAAATTCATTCATTAATATATGTTTTCTAATAGAAATAATTTCTTTTAAATGCTGATTTAATAACCATTGGCGTAATTTACTAAGTTTTAAATATTTTTAACTGTAGTTCATTACTGTTTTATGTGACAAAGTCCAAAGTGACGATTAAGGTCTTATAGTTACTCATGTGTATCGTCTATCATGAAGCATAATTATTACGATTAATTAAGTATAACTTTACATTATATGTATTAATATAGAGCTTATGGTCACTGCTTTACTTGCAAAATATTGTTAGAAAAAGCATAATAGTTGAAAATGATTAATGGGAGCAACCAATGGAACTAATTTCAAAGAAAAAAATTCTAATATTCGGGGATATAATGTTAGATAAGTATTTTACAGGGAAAGTAAGCAGAATATCTCCTGAGGCACCAGTTCCAATTGTTAAGGTTACTAATGAGCATATGACCTTAGGTGGTTCAGCAAATGTAGCTAATAATATAGCTAAATTGGGCAATAGGCCTATTTTATTAGGTTTTATTGGTAAAGATAAAAATGCTAACGATCTTCAAATTCTAGGGCAAAATGAGGGCATTCAATTAGATGCCATAATAACCGATAACCCTACTATAACTAAAATAAGGGTTATAGGTGGCCATCAACAAATTACACGTCTTGATTTTGAAGAGCCTTTAATTATAGATATAAATTATTTACATTTATTTGAAGATATTATTAATAAACATATTAATTCTGACGTTGGAGCATTTATTATTTCAGATTATTTAAAAGGTTCATGTACTACTGATACTTGTCAGTTTATTATTAAATTATGTAAATATTTTAAAATACCTGTGATTGTTGACCCTAAGGGTAACGATTGGAGTAAATATAGAGGTTCTTTTATGCTGACACCTAACTTGAAGGAATTAGAACAAATTTCTAACATAGAAATTACAAATACAGATGACCAAATCACAAAATACGCTCTACCCTTATTGGAAAAATTTAATATTAAGTATCTATTAGTCACCAGGTCAGAAAAAGGAATGATTCTTATCTCTCAAGAAAAGGTTGTAAATTTTTCAACGGAAGCAAAAGAAGTATATGATGTCTCAGGCGCTGGCGACACCGTAATCGCTACTGTTTCTTTAGGGATTTCTTTAGGGCTAGATATTGAGTCAGCTGTAAAAATGGCAAATATCGCTGCAGGTATTGTTGTAAGTAAGTTCGGCACAACTCCTATTTACAAAGATGAATTATTGAAAGCTATGAATGATATTTCAACCAAACTAGTTTCCGGTCATGAGTTGTTAAGAATAATTAATCAAGACAAGAAAAAAGGTAAAACAATTGTTTTCACTAATGGGTGTTTTGATATTCTTCATAAAGGACATTTGAGTTATTTGCGAGAAGCTAGTAAATTGGGTGATATTTTCATCTTAGGACTTAATAGTGATGTTTCTGTAAAAAGATTAAAGGGAAATAATAGACCTATTAATAATGAGGAAGATCGCGCAGAGGTTCTTTCTTTTTTAGATTTTATTGATTATATAACAATATTTGATGAGGAAACGCCTTTTGAGCTTATTAAAGGAGTTCATCCTGATGTTTTAGTTAAAGGTGGAGACTATAAGGCTGAGGATGTTGTTGGTAAAGAATTTTCTGGCAAAGTAGAGATTATTCCTTTCGTTGAGGGTTATTCCACTACGAATACTATTATTAAAATGAAATAATCGGGGGAATTATTATAATATTACGATAACTTATTAATAGTAAGATTAAGGAGTTATTTTAATGCTTTTTAAAATTATTTCTATTCGTGAGGATGCACTACATGCCTATTTTACTAAAAAAATGGCTGATTTCCCTGAATGTATGAGTAATTTAAGGGATTCATTGTCCAACCCTGTTTTTGTAAATATTAAAATGAGCCAACTTCAAAAAGATAATTTAGAAATTGTTATTGATTGGTTATTATTACTTACAAAACAAAAAAGCTTGGAATTTGTAACGAATTATAGTGCTAATGAATTTCAAAAAACAAATTTTGCTAATAAGTTAATTTCTATAATTTTTGGTGATACGCGAATTGGTTCTAAAGATCTTAAAAATGAGCTAATCGATAACTGTAATCCCTTAAAATTAACTTTTAAAAAATTTTTTAGAGTTATGTATTTTAGTTTAGGTGGGGATTGGAGAAGCGATTAAATATCTTAAATGGCAGCCCCTAGGAGAATTGAACTCCTGCTTACAGGATGAAAACCTGGTGTCCTAACCACTAGACGAAGGGGCCACTTGTTAAAGTTTGGTGGGCGGTGACAGGATCGAACTGCCGACCCTCTGGGTGTAAACCAGATGCTCTACCATCTGAGCTAACCGCCCTTATCAATTTGTAACACCTTACGAAAAGGCTTAGAAAATATACCATGCTAAAAAATCACTGTCAACGGTGTATAATTAAAGGACTTATATGGAAAATCTATACTATATGGATAATGCTTATAAACAAGCCCTACTCTCTTTAGAACATGCAGACGTTCCGGTGGGAGCAGTAATCGTAAAAGATGAACAGATTATTGCAACTGGAAGGAATAAGCGAGTTTTAGAGAACAATGCCTTACTTCATGCTGAAATAGATGCAATCCAGAATGCTTGTAAGCTTTTAAATAATTGGAGACTTGATGGATGCACTCTATATGTAACGCTAGAACCCTGTATTATGTGTGTTGGTGCTATTATTCAGTCACGGATAAGTAGTATTGTTTTTGGAGCATTGGACTCTAAGGCTGGATGTGTTGTTAGTAAGTATCAAATATTTGATGAGAATAAACTAATTCACAAAGTTACTTATGAATATTGTCCTGATAACAGATGTTCAGCTGTTTTAAGTAATTTTTTTGAAAAAAAACGACTTAGAATAATTTAGAACTATCCAAAAATTTCTGTTTCTATGATTTCACAAATAATATGAATAATAAGACCATGACATTCTTGAATTCTAGGAGTGATGTTTCCAGGAATACAAATATTTATATCACAAACTTCATTCATTTTTCCACCATTTTTACCAGTAAGTCCTACTATAGTGATCCCTTTATCTTTACAGACGTTTATTGATTGAATAATATTTTCCGAGTTCCCGCTGGTTGAGATGGCAAAAAATATGTCTCCTTTTTTCCCTAGTCCCTCTATTTGTTTTTTGAATATTTGATCATAACCAAAATCATTACCTATTGAGGTGATGATTGAAGTATCAGTTGTTAGTGCTATTGCTGCAAGCCCTGGTCGATTAAGATAAAATCTGCCTACAAGTTCAGCAGCAAAATGTTGGGCATCAGCAGCACTACCACCGTTCCCAGCAAGAAGTATTTTATTCCCATTTTTAAGTGATTCTATACAAAGTTTTGCTACTTTATCAATTTGTTTGAGTAAAGAATCATCATTAAGCACTTTTTCTTTTAGTAATATGGAGTCTTTAAAGGATTCAAGTATAATTTTGTTCATTAATATCTCCTTAGATAATTTGTAGAATTATATCATATAACGGGTTTAATGATGTTGAAAGACTTTAATTAAACGCTAACGCCTTCTTCTACATAAAACTTAAGTGAGCTTTCTTCCGTTAACGAAATATTAACATTCGTTTGGGTATCACTATTTATAGGTGTATTTTCTAATATTTTAAAACTTATTGTATTTGTACTTAATATTTTTTTAGGTGAAAAATTTAATGATAAATTAATTCGATTTTTTTGCTGTTCAATTTGCATATATCTTGCAAGTATTCTTTGTAAATTCTCTTCTATAAAAAACATTTGGTTAAATGGTTCTATAATGCGAACATAATTATATGGATTATTAATTGTTTGATTATCAATTTTGTTGATAAGTAAATTATTCATTACTACCTGCCTTATACTATTTCTATTATATAATATTTTTCCCGAATTTATTCAAATATATCATTCAAGTTTATTCAAAAATTGAATGGGATTTTTTTATTGCTCTTACGATAACTTATCATATAACGAATCTTTAAGGAGAATTCATGAAAACATTAAAAGAAATAGCCAATTTATGTGATGTTTCTGAAAGTACAGTTTCCTTAGCTTTAAATAAACCATATAAGATATCAACACAAGTAAGGTCAAAAATATATACCTTGATTCAAAAGGAAGGCTATTCAAAACTTACAAATAAAATACAAAATTTTGGGATAGTAGTCTCTGATCTTTCGCATGTATGCCCTAATGAATTCTATGGGGAGGTAATTCAAGGCATTTTATCAGAAGCTGGTGAGTCGAATTTGCAAACAAGATTTTTAACAAATTTAGATATGGATTATTATAGTATACATAATTTGCAAGGATTTATATTTTTAGGCAAACAACCTGACGAATATTATTCTAAACTTATAAAGTATAGAGTTCCTATAGTATCATGCGGTAGCCCTCCACATGAGGATATTCCTGTAACCTCTGTATACATTGAGCGTGAGGAGGTTGGAGGGATGCTTTCTAATTACTTAGTTAGCTGTGGACATAGGAATATTGCAGTGCTGCTCGGTGATCATCCTAATGATTATATTAATACCGAATTTCTTAGAGGAATTATTAAGAACAACCCATATTTTAAGGATGAAATGGTATATGTGGCAGATTACGAAAATTATGATACTGTAGAAATAGTTGTTAATCAGATAATGTCTCATTCGCCTCACATAACTGCTGTTATTTGTGGCAATGATCTTCTTGCTTATTATTTTTATAGATTTGCTGAGAGATATGGATTAACCATTCCTGGAGATATTTCTATTACCGGATTTGACGCAATTAAATTACCACGATTTATTAATGCTCCTACTCCTACTCTTACAACAGCAACTGGTGATAAGAGACTTTTAGGAAGAAAGGCGTTGCAGATTCTAAAAGAAAGATATTTAGACCTTTTAGGATGTCAGCAATACATTAAAATCCCTAGTTCTTTAGTAATAGGTGGCTCTGTAGGAAGACTTTAATTACCTAATATCTTATGTTTTTGATAAGATATGCTTGCGAAGTATCCTTGGATATATATATATGAATAAATAAAGATGAAAATAAATCTTAGAATATTGATTCCTTGAATGTCTAAGTGGATGTATGTTGATATAAGATAGTAAATCAATAAACCAAGAGAAGCTGATTTTTTTTTATAGTAGAGTCCTATACAAAGAAGAGATGGTATACAGATATCTAGTAAATTAAGGTTTAAAAGGATTGGTATATCTTTTTGAAAATAGTAATACGTTATCAATAATATTTTAGAAAAAACAAAAAGAGCAGTTGCGAAAAGGGAAATATATATCCTTTTTTCTGCTTTATGAACGTGGTTTTCGGCATCTTTTTTCATTTTATTAATTTCTGTAATTAATATGGATTTTGGAATAGATTTTTCTGGAGAGTTTTCTATAAAGGATATTAGCTCTTTAAAATCAATTATTTGCATAATTATAGTATAGTTAGATTTAGAACATTGTCAAAATTATACAAGGTCTTTTTCTTTACACTCTGATGTTTTAAAGAATTTAATTTTTGGGTACAGCTCTTTTAAATGCTCAACTTCCCAATTGCCTCTAAAAAAGTATACAGGTTTTTCGGAATGATCCATTGCTAAATATTGTTTATTTTCAAAAATAAATCTAGTAATTGATTCTTGTTCATTAGCTTGTATCCAATAAGCAAAGGCTATATTGTATGGAATATAGTTACAGTCTGCGCCATATTCGTTTTGTAACCTAAATTTAACAACATCAAACTGAAGTTCACCCACAGCACCGAGAACAAGTTGGTTATCTAATACTTGCTTAAAAAGCTGAATAGCTCCTTCTTCAAGTAATTGTGTGAGTCCTTTCGTAAGTTGTTTGTTTCTAAGGGCGTTTTTAACAACTACTTTTTTAAATAATTCAGGAGAAAAATTAGGTATACCAGTAAAAGTTAAACGTTCTCCTTCAGTAAAAGAATCGCCTATTTTTATAAGTCCTGTATCGTGTATACCTATGATATCACCGGGATACGCTTCTTCTGTGATTGATCTGTCTTGGGCCATAAAAGTTAAAGGATTGGCTATTTTAATATCTCTGTCCAATCTGTGGCTTTTTACTTTCATCCCTCTAGTGAAAACTCCTGAGTTGATTCTCATAAATGCTATTCGGTCTCTGTGTTTAGGGTCCATGTTGGCATGTATTTTAAATACAAGACCAGTAACTTTTTCTTCGTTTGGGTATACAACTCTTTCTATTGCTGGTGCTGGTTGAGGTGGTGGTGCTATGGAAAGCATAGCTTCTAATAAGTCTAGAACACCAAAATTATTAATAGCACTTCCAAAGTATACAGGGGTTTGAAGTCCATCTTTATATAATCCCATATCAAATGGTTCAACAGCGCCATTAATCATTTCTAAATCTTCAATAAGTTTAGTATGATTATTTTCATTAATAAGTGAAATAAAATTTGAGTCATGAATATTGTTTACATCAATGGCTACAAAGGATTTAGTGTCTGTGTCAAATTTTAGGAATTGTTTCTTGTAGATATTGTATATTCCTTTAAATGTTTTTCCCATGCTTATTGGCCAGGTCATGGGAGTAGCTTGTATATCAAGCTCCTTCTCAATATTATCGAGTAAGTCAAAAGGGTTCATCCCTTCTCTGTCCATTTTATTAATAAAGGTGATTACTGGAATATCTCTTTGCTTGCATACTTCCATTAATTTCTTTGTTCTGGATTCTACTCCTTTTACCGAGTCTATCATCATAAGAACTGAGTCAACTGCTGAGAGAGTTCTGTAGGTATCTTCGCTAAAGTCTGCGTGACCAGGAGTGTCTAAGAGATTAATTATATGGTCTTTGTATTCAAAGCACATTACAGACGTTGAAACAGAAACTCCTCTTTCCTTTTCTAGTTCCATCCAGTCGGAAGTTGTATACTTTGCTGTTTTTTTTGCTTTAACAGCCCCTGCTTGTTGGATTGCTCCTCCGAATAGCAGTAATTTTTCGGTTATAGTTGTTTTGCCAGCATCCGGATGACTGATAATGGCAAAGGTTCTTCGTCGTTGTATTTCTGTTTCTAATGACATAACTTATGAATTGTATTATGTATATAATAATTTGTAAAATCACTATGATTATTGCATTGCATTTTTCTAATCACTTATTATAATAGTAAATATGAGTAAAGATTCATCATTTGATATTGTTTCCGAAGTCGATCTTAGTGAGATGGATAATGCTATTAATATGGCTATGAAAGAAGTTACAACTCGTTTTGACTTTAAAGGCAGTTGTGCAGATATTCAAAGAAAAGAAACATCATTAGAACTTACTGCAGATGATGATACTAGGATGGCAAATCTGATAGATATTCTTGAGAATAAAATGATTAAGAGAGAAATTCATATTAAATTTCTAGATCCTCAAGGTATTACTCAATCTCTAGGCGGTAATGTTAAGCAAACGATTAACATTAAACAAGGACTAACCTCTGAAAAACTAAAAGAAATAAGTAAATTTATTAGGGACGGTAAATATAAAGTAAAGTCTCAGATTAACGCAGATAAATTAAAAGTAACTGCTGCCAAGAAAGATGAACTACAAACTGTTATACAAGTGTTAAGAGCTGAAGATTTTGGCGTTGTTTTACAGTTTAATAATTACAGATAATACTTTTTCCTGCTAAATAACCTGTACTCCAAGCTATTTGAAGATTATAACCGCCAGTAGGACCATCTATATCTAGTATTTCTCCAGAAAAATATAGATTAGGTATTATTGTTGATTCCATAGTTTTAGGGTTAATTTCTTTTAGATTCACACCCCCTGAGGTAATAGTTGCTTTCTCGAATCCATCAACGCCACCTAAGGTGACGATTATTTGTTTAAGTGAATTAATAATAAGTTTACGTTCCTCTTTTAGAATACTAGCTATCTGTTTGTTCGGATCAAGGTGATGAAACTCAATAAATACTTCAGCCATTTTAGCTGGCATTAGCTCTTGCATAAAGGTTTTCAGCGATTTCTTCCATTTCCCTTGGCAAATTTTTTGAAGTCTCAGGTCTAGCTGTTGATGATTCTCTTTATAGAGAGTATCGATTTGCAAACTAATAGGTTCTGATTTCTTATTCGTAAGGTGATGAATGTTTTTGCTTAAATTAAAAATCAATGGTCCACTGAGTCCTGTATGGGTAAATAGAATATCTCCAAAGCGTTCTTCTTGTTTAAGATTATCTTGGAATACCTCAACTTTAACATCGTTCAAGGATATTCCTGCTAATTCTTTGATCCATTGCTCATTTGTTTTTAAACTTGTTAATGCAGCAGTTGGTTTAATTATTGAGTGCCCAAGTTTTTCAGCTAAAATATAACCATCACCAGTACTTCCTGTTGTTGGATAGGAAAGACCACCTGTGGTAATTAACAAATTATTAGCAACATACTTACTGTTATCTTTGGTTATAATTATAAATTCATTATTATCATTAGTAATTTGTTTAACTGAAGAAGTATATTTAATTTCAACATTAAGATCTTTCAATTTCCTAATTAATTTATCTCTGACAAATACTGCGTTTTCTGTTGTAGGGAAAATGCGATTTTCGCCTTCTACATGAAGTGCAATGCCTAAATTAGTAAAAAAATCGATTGTAGCGTCAACAGGAAACGCATTGAGTGCATCCCTCATCCATTTTCCTTTCTTTCCAAGCTGTTCCATGAATAGATTGATATCAATATTGGCTGTGGTAAGATTGCATCTTCCATTTCCAGTAATTAATAATTTTTTACCGCAGGAATCGTTTTTTTCCAAAATTAATATTTTGGCATCTGCGCAATTAGTTTTAGCTGAGATTCCAGCTATCATGCCAGCTGGTCCACCTCCGATTATTATTAAGTCGTATGTTAAGCTCATTAAAAGATTATATTATCAATTAATCTGACATTATTTAAATATATTGCTACCCCAATAAATGTTTTTTTAGATTGATAAGTAGTTATCGTATTTAACTCATCATCATAAATTTCAAAATATTGTAATTTGAATTCATTAGAAATATTTTTTAAGGATAATTCAAATTCTTTGCTAAGTTCTTCTTGATTGATATTTTTGTCTTTTTTTATTTTATTACTCATAAGAACTAAGTTATTGAAGATAGAAGAAGCTAATAGTCGTTGTCCAGAAGTTAAGTAACTATTCCTGGAGCTCATAGCTAGTCCACTCTTTTCTCTTACTGTATCAAGGCCAAACACTGTTGTGCTAGGATAAAAGTTAGCAGCTAAATCCTTTATAAGTAAGTATTGCTGATAGTCCTTAAGTCCAAAGTAGGCATTATCTGCTTTAATTATTGAAAAGAGCTTCATAACTATTAGCCCTACCCCATTAAAGTGACCTGGTCTATACTTGCCACAAAGTTTACTAAAGAAATCTTTATTTAGGTTAAGTTCAATTATTGAAGTGTGTCCTTCAGGATATATCTCATTAACTGGTGGCATAAAAAGAACATCCACGTTATTTTGTATTAGTAGCTTTATATCATTCTCTTCGTTTCTTGGATATGAATTGTAATCTTCACCCTTTCCAAATTGAGTTGGGTTAACAAAAATACTTACTACTGTGATTTGGTTATTGTTTGTAGATTCTTTAATTAAGGAGATATGTCCGTCATGGAGATAACCCATTGTTGGTACGAAACCAATTGTTTTGTCTTTTAATTTATTTTTATAGAAATTATTGTAATCAAGAGTACTCTTGATTATTTCCATTTTATGAATTTATCCTTGCAACAAACCAAAGTAATATTGCAAGCATTATAGATAAAACTTTTAATCCAATATTATTAAAAATATAGGTTTTAAATGCTTTAAATTTATTCATTTTTTATATCCAGATCTTCTATATTCCAAACTGCATATTTACATTTAGGATAATTTTCGCAACCAAAAAATATTTTACCAGTTCTTGTTCTTTTTTCAATAATATCACCCTTGTCTTCTGGGCAACCTTTTTCTTTAATCACTTTTTTATCAGACTTTATTGTTTTGCATGCTGGATAATCTGAACAAGATAAGAATTCGCCAAAACGACCCTGTTTATAGACCATGTCTTTGCCGCAATTAGGACATTTTTCTTCTGATATTTTAGTGTTATTAGAAACTTCACCATTTTCATCTGAGGAGCTTTTTTCTTTGATGATTTTCTTGGTTGTTTTGCATTTAGGATAATCTACACAAGCTATAAATTCACCAAAACGTCCTTGTTTATAAATCATGTCCTTCCCACAAGTAGGGCATTTTTCTTCATATATTTTTTCGTTTTCTTGAGCTGGTGCTGTTGTTCCTGCTTCACCTTCTATTGGCTCTGCATGTTTACATTCAGGGAAATTAGAACAAGAGAGAAACTTGCCATATTTACTTAATTTAATAACCATTGGGTTTTGACATTTTGGACAAATTTTATCAGTTTCTTCTACTTGTCTTTTGGCTGTTTTATAAGTATGGTCTAGCTGTTTTTCAAATGGCAGATAGAAATCTTTAATCATTGAAACCCACTCGGTTTTACCAATAGAGATGTCATCAAAAGCTTCTTCAATATTTGCAGTAAATTTATAACTGATAATGTCTTGGAAATATTCTTTTAAGAAATTAGTTACTACGAATGCTATTTCAGTTGGAAAAAGATATTTTTTATCTTTCTCTATATAACCTCTAGTTATGATAGTTGATATTGTCGGTGCATAGGTTGATGGTCGCCCTATTCCTTCGCTTTCTAGCTTTTTGACGAGAGAAGCTTCAGTATAACGCGCCGGAGGTTTTGTAAACGTTTGAAGTGCATCCATAGACTTTACTGGGACTTTGTCGTTTACCTTGATATCTGGAAGGATATGATCTTCCTCATCTTCTTTTTCATCATCAGTATCTTCTATGTAGAGCTTCATAAATCCATCAAATTTTATTATTTTACCAATGGTTTCAAATCCATATTTATTGTTATTCTCAGGAGAAAGACTAATAACAGTGTTTTCGATTTCAGCTTCAGGCATCTGTGTAGCTACTGTTCTTTTCCAAATTAAGGTATAAAGCTTTAGTAAATCTTTATCTAGTTTATCGCTAAGAGAATCTGGGGTTATGTTAATATTAATTGGTCTAATAGCTTCGTGAGCTTCTTGAGCTCCTTTTGATTTTGTTTTAAACTCTCTGTGTTTCGATAGTGAATAATTTTCTCCCATAGTTTTCTTAATATAGCCACTTATTTGATCTAACGATTCTGCTGATATATTAAGAGAGTCAGTTCTCATATAGGTAATAAGTGCAATTCTATCATTGTCCATGTCTATACCTTCGTAAAGTTGCTGTGCTAATTTCATTGTAATTGCAACTGGTAGGCCAAATTTTCTATGTGCTTCTTGTTGAAGTGTTGATGTTGTAAAAGGCACTGAAGGACTTCTTCTGCTCATTGTTTTCTTTACATCTAATACTTTAAACAGAAAATCCTTAGGTATGGTTATTTCAATTTCTTTATTGTTTGTTTTTTCATTAGTTGTTTCTTTAATGTTTGGATTCGAGAAGATCTCATTAATAATATTTTTAACTTGTTCAATGTCTGTTATTTCTGCTTTTTTACTAGCTATAGAGCTTAATGTAAGAGGTATATTCTTTTGTGAGTGTAGCCCAAGTCCTTTAACTTTCCATTGTTCTTTTGTGTTAAACTTTTGTATTTCTTCTTCTCTTTCAACAACAAATCTAACTGCAACTGATTGAACTCTGCCCGCACTTAGTCCTTTTCTTATTTTTTTCCAAAGTAATGGCGATAGTTTGTAACCAACAAGCCTATCGATTACTCTTCTAGCTTGTTGCGCATTTACTAGATTAAGATCAATTTTTCTAGGGTTGTCTATAGCTTTTAATATGGCTGTTTTGGTTATTTCATGAAAAACGATTCTTTCATAATCAGCATCTTTGATTTTTAAGGCAGTTTGAATATGCCAAGAGATGGCCTCTCCCTCTCTATCTTCGTCGGTTGCTAGCCATATTTTCTCAGCATTTTTAGCTAATTCTTTAAGTTCTGTGACTATTTTCTTCTTTTCTTTGGATACTTCATACGTTGGAGTAAAGTTATTCTCTACATCAACACCTAGCTCTTTAGCAGGTAAATCAATAATATGTCCCATTGACGCTTTAACAACATAATCACTACTCAAATATTTAGAGATGGTTTTTGCTTTAGCTGGTGATTCTACAATTACAAGATTTTTTACCATATGCGTTAATGTAGCTCCTTTATAATACCTGAACGATTTTAACCTCTATGGAACCATTTATCAATTTCTTTTTCATCAAAGGTTTTTTCTATTGGTCTTCCATGTGGACAGCTTATATTGTTATCGCAATTTAGCCAGTCGTTTACTAAAGAAATCTTTTCTCTTTCTTCTAGGAAATCACCAGCCTTAATAGCTGCTTTACAGGCAATAGTCGTATAGGTTTTGGTGATTCTGTCCTTGCTATCTTTTCTGTTGTCATCAATTATTTCTTTTATTAGTTCTTTATGGTCAGTATTTGAAGGAAGATCTGTAGGAATGCAGCGGATTATTAAGCTGTCATTACCAAAAGTTTCAATAACATAACCAGTTCTTTCAATAATTGCTTTAATTTCTTCAAAAATAATATAATCTTGTTGATCAATAAAAATATTTTCAGGAAAAAGGAGTTCTTGGCTTCCTTTCGTAGTATTTCCTGACTTTAACCTTTCGAACAGAATCCTTTCATGAGCAGCATGTTGATCAATAATGCGTAATTTATTATCATAATAAAAGACTAAATACATGTCTTTGAATTGAAAAATATTATTAACTGTTATGGAACTTTCATTACTTACTGCTTTTCTTGTGCTAGAAACAATTGGTGCTTCCTTAATTATTTCTTTATACATTTCAATTTGTTGTTTATTTTCAAAAAGTTCTGTTGGTTTATATGTAATTTGATTTTGTTTTGGAAAAGACTTTATTTCATTTTTATATTGTTGTTGTTCAATTATTTCTGTTGGTATTTCATGTTCACTGGATGATTGAAAAGTTTTTTTGATAGCTTTGAAAATAGAATCGAAAATAAAACTTTCTTTATATAATTTGATTTCTGTTTTTGAAGGATGGACGTTTACATCTATTTCAGAAGGGTCTGTTTCTATGTTTAAAAAAAGGTATGGATACATATTGTTTGGAAAGATGAATTTAGTTGATTGAGAAATTGCTGCATGAAAGGTGTTATTATTTACCATTCGTTTATTTACAACAAATAGTTGTTTTTCTTTATTAGCTTTGGTTTCTTTTGGGGTAGAAATATAACCGTTAATTTTAATGCCCAAGTCGGAATAGCTAATTTGCAACATGTTCTGAAAAACTTTAAAGGAGTGAATGTCTGATATTACTTCCTCAATTTTGTTGTTACCTGTTGTCGCTGATATTTTCTTATTATTATTAAAAAGTTGAAAAGCTATCTCAGGATGAACTAAGGATAGTCCATGTATGATTTTTAAAATATGTCCAAATTCAGTGCTTTCTCCCTTGAGATACTTTTGTCTAGCAGGAATATTAAAAAATAAATCCTTAACAATTATCGTTGTTCCTTTAGGCAGATAAAGCGTTGTTTCTGTAATTATTTTCCCTGATTCGGTAATTATTTCAATACCTTTTTCCTGGTCTTTTAAATTTGTTTGTATTGTAAATCTTGAAACTGAAGCAATACTAGGGATGGCTTCACCTCTAAATCCCATACTATCTAGGAATAGAAGGTCTTCTACATTAGATATCTTAGAGGTAGCATGTCTTATTAGAGACATTTTTGCGTCTTCGCAGTCCATTCCAGTACCGTTATCGGAGACTTTGATTAAGGATTTTCCACCTTCTTGAAGTTCTATTTTAATATTTGTGGCTTTAGCATCTATAGCGTTTTCTACTAATTCTTTTACTACAGATGCAGGTCTATTTACTACTTCTCCAGCGGCTATCTTATTGATTGTATTTTCATCAAGAAGCCTAATAATGCCCATTATTTAATAGCAATAGCGGCTTTAACAAACTCTCTAAACATTGGATGAGGAGAATTTGGTCTGCTTTTGAATTCTGGATGATATTGAGAAGCAATAAAAAATGGGTGTTTAGGATACTCTACAACTTCGACTAATTTATTATCAGGTGATGTTCCAGAGAATACTAATCCGTTTTCTTCGCAGACGCTTCTATATTCATTATTGAATTCATAGCGATGACGATGTCTTTCGGAGATATTTGTTTGTTTGTAACATTCATAAAGAAGTGTGCCTTCTTTGATTGTACATGGATAAGCCCCTAATCTCATTGTTCCACCTTTATTTGTGATGTATTTCTGGTCTGGCATAAGGTCAATAACTGGATGGTCTGTTTTAAGATCAAATTCTTTGCTGTTTGCATCAGTATATCCAAGAACATTTCTAGCAAACTCAATAACAGCCATTTGCATACCAAGGCATAGCCCAAGATATGGAATATTGTTTTCTCTAGCATATTTAATGGTTGTAATCTTTCCCTCTACCCCTCTTACTCCAAAACCACCAGGAACTACAATCCCTTGGACATCCTTTAAAGTGTTTTTGAAATCTTCCTCACTTAGATTTTCAAGTTTTTCACTATCAATCCAAACTATATCTATTTTATGATCATTATATAGTCCAGCATGGTAAAGAGATTCTACAACTGAAAGATATGAATCATTAAGACCAACATATTTGCCTACTATTGCTATTTTAATTTGTTTTTTAGCTCCGTATAGCTTCTTAACCATTTCTTCCCAATCCTTCAGGTCTCTTTCCTTTGCTTGGGTAAGTTGTAAGTAGTCTATAACTATGTCATCTAGTCCTTCTTTTGCGACATTTAAAGGAACTTCATAAATAGATTTAACGTTAATTAACTCGATTACAGCTCTTTTTTCAACGTCACAGAATAAGGATATTTTATCTTTAACATCTTGTTCTAATGCCTTTTCTGTTCTAAGACAAATAATATCTGGCTGAATCCCTAAACTTCTAAGTTCCTTAACACTGTGTTGTGTTGGTTTTGTTTTAAATTCTCCTGATGATGAAAGATATGGAATTAATGTTGCATGTATATGAACGGAGTTGTGTCTCCCAAGTTCTTTACGGAATTGTCTAATAGCTTCTAGAAATGGAAGTGATTCGATGTCTCCAACTGTTCCTCCTACTTCTATTATAACTACATCAACAGCATTTACTTCTGATACTTTTCTAATATGGTCTTTAATCTCATTTGTAATATGAGGGATTACTTGAACCGTTCCACCTAGGTAGTCACCTCTTCGCTCTTTAGAAAGTACATTATGGTAAATCATTCCTGAAGTAACATTATTTATTTTACCAAGACTTTCATCAATAAATCTTTCGTAATGTCCAAGATCTAAGTCTGTTTCAGCTCCATCATCAGTTACATATACTTCTCCGTGTTGAAAAGGAGACATAGTTCCAGGATCTGCATTTAAATATGGATCTAGTTTTTGGATAAGAATTTTGAACCCTCTGTTTTTTAAAACTCGTCCTAATGAAGCAGCAGCAATCCCTTTTCCAAGTGATGAAACAACTCCTCCAGTTATAAATACGTATTTAGCCATTTTGCTTCATTTCTCCTTCCTTGATAATCAAATGTAATTTTGTTATTCTTCTGTGATAAATATGTAATACTTGAATTTTTATACGTTCATCTTCGTATACATCACCCTTTTGAGGCATTTTCCCAAGCCTATTAACCATAAATCCAGCTAACGAATCATAATCTTCATCCTCTGGAAGATGCAAATTAAGTTCGTTATTTAAATCCCAAACATTCATAAGTCCTGAAATCACATATCCATCATTTTTTTTGGTAATCATTTCTTCTTCTTTATCATCATATTCATCATGAATTTCTCCAATAATTTCTTCTATAACATCTTCTAAGGTAACTAGTCCGCTAGTTCCACCATATTCGTCTACCACGATTGCTATATGGGTTTTCATTTTTCTAAGTTCGTTAAGTAGCTCATCAATTTTTTTTGTTTCAGGAACATAATATGCTGGTCTAATCATTTCAGGAGATAATGAATCAGTTGATTCTAACTTGTCTACTGGTACAGAGAAGATATCCTTTGCGTAGATAAATCCTATTATATTATCAATTTTTTCTCTATAAACTGGTATTCTTGAATGGCCATACTTATTAATTAACTTGATTGTCTGAATAAGGGTTGAATGCATTTCTATTGCAACAATATTAGGCCTTGGTGTCATTATTTCCCTTGCTATAATATCACCAAATTCGAAGATAGAAGTTAGCATTTTTTCTTCATTTTCTTCTAATACACCTTCTTCTAGTCCAAGATTAATAAGAAGCTTTATTTCATTTTCAGACACAAGAGAACCCTTTTCAAGACGATTGCCTTTAGTAATTATAAGGATTCCTTTGGATAGTAAGTTTAGAACTACGATTGCCGGGGATAAAATTATTGATAAATAATAAATAAAACGACTTAATTTTATTGAGAGAAATTCTGCATTTATTAATGCAACATTTTTAGGGGTTATTTCACCAAATATTAAAAGGAAAATAGTCATAAATATTGCTGATGTAGCTGCTATAACGGACTCGTTTTCTATTCCAATTTTTGTCATTATATCTATAAATATAAAAGTAGAAATAGTTGAAGCAAGAATATTTACTACATTGTTTCCAACAAGGATAGTAGTTATCATTTTCCCCGGTTTGTGAAATAGTTTATGTATATATTGTGAGCTTTTAGGGTGTTCTGCTTCTAGTTTTCTTCTTTTTAGTGGAGAAAGTGAAGTAAGAGCTGTTTCAGAAGCTGAAAAAACAGCAGATAGCATTACTAGGATGCATAAAATAAATATTTGTAAGTAAATCGAGTTATATTCCACTAAATAATCCTATGTTTAATCGACCGAATGTATTGTTTTATTATAAGGCACGAACACTTCAAATACAATTGTAAGATTCATGGTTAAATC
Organism: uncultured Candidatus Marinamargulisbacteria bacterium; assembly: GCA_964643725.1. Classification (GTDB taxonomy): domain Bacteria; phylum Margulisbacteria; class Riflemargulisbacteria; order GWF2-35-9; family DYQY01; genus DYQY01. The sequence continues at coordinate 37,444 of CAZXTL010000007.1, read as the reverse complement.
GCTATATATCGTTTAAGTAAGAAATCTTCAAAATCTTCCATTATTTCTCTTTCCTCATCATTATTATGGTCATACCCTAATAAATGAGCAAAAGCGTGAGCAATGGTCATAATTAATTGTTCATTTTTATCTATTTTATGAGTGCGAGCCTTCAAGTTTACTTGTTCTAGGCAAATATAGATATCACCTATTAATTCATCTTCAAACATAGGGAAGGTTAAGACGTCTGTTGGTTCTTGTTTGTTTCTGTATTTTTCGTTTAGTTCTTTCATCTCTTCTGAGGTAATAAAACTAATAGAAAGTTCACCTTCTGGGAATAGCGCTCTTGGCATTATATATTCAACTGTATTATTGATAAGTTGCTTATTCTCTAAACTCGATGGATCGTTAAAATTAATATTTAAATCCATAATTTATTTTTCTTGGTCAGGGTATTTAATTCTTGAATGGTATTGATTGCTAATAACAGTAGTAAAGGTTTTCTTGATTTTTTCTAAGTCAGACAGAGTGATTTCAGAGTTATTTAATTGATGGTCATCAAGTTTGTCTTTAATAATTTTAGTAATGATGGATTGTATCTTAACCGGAGTCGGTTTATCTAATGACCGAATAGCTGCTTCTACCCCATCAGCTAACATTATAATAGCGCTTTCCTTCGTTGAAGGTTTTGGCGTTGTATATCTAAATTGTTCTTCCTCAACTATTTCGTTTATATTAGATTTAAGCATTTTATAATAAAAATATACAAGTAAACTAGTGCCATGATGTTCTTGGATAATTTTTTGTATTTCTACAGGAAGACCATACTTTTTGGCTATTTCTAAACCGTCTTTGGGATGGCCAAGAATTGTAAGTGCACTAAGTGAAGGCATAGTATATTCATGTGGGTTTTGTGCTTGGTTTTGGTTTTCAATAAAATATTCAGGTTTCTTAAGTTTACCAATATCATGGTAATAAGCTGCAACTCTAGCTAAAATTCCGTTCGCATTGATGCTTTCAGCGGCTGCTTCTGCCAGGTTTGCTACCATTAAACTGTGATAATAAGTTCCTGGAGCTTCGTTTAATAGCTTTTTCATAAGTTCATTATTCATGTCACTATAATCTAAAAGTTTAAGATTAGTCGTTATTCCAAAAATCTCTTCAAGATATGGAATAGTGCCTATGGCAATAATAAAACAAATTATGGGATTTAGAAAAATAATGAGTAAATGCAATAAAGTAAAGTGAAAGGATGTTGTGCTACTATTGAGTAGTATTATAGACATTAAAACTAAAGAGATACCTCCAACAATTAATCCTGTAAGAGGTATATCTCTTCGTGTTTTAAAGTTTCTGACAAGTACAGTAGTTAATGAGTTAGCAACCATCATATATAAGATAGAGAAAGAGCTTATGTCAAAAATTAGTAACATTGTAAGTATGTTAAAGTAAGTGATGATATATGCTGCGTTTTCTGAAATAAGCATGCTTATTAAGATAGAAAACAAACTTACAGGGATAAGCAGACCAGGCTCGAAAAATTGCGGGAATTTATCAAAGTAGTTAACAAAGTAGATAGTTAGAAAATATAATGACTGAACAGAAATAAGTAATAAAAGTTGTTTATTATTTGGATTTATATAACGAGTAACCATTCTTTCTAACAAGAATATTAAGGCAATGACACCCAGGACAAGAGGTAAAAATTTCCTTAAATTAATAGTGTTTCTATATAGTCCTATCATTTGCAAGATTTCAAGATTTACAGGCTGTATAACATCGCCTTTATAAATAATAGGCTGTCCTTTTTTGATTATGGTTGATTGAGGTATAAAGTTTCTTTTAATTTCTTCTGTTTTCTCTAAAGTATCTATTTCATTATAGCTTAAGTTGATAGAGAGAAGTGGCACAAGAATATTTCTTAAAAGAGGACCATAATCTTTGTTATTTTTTATATCTTTATAAGGGTTAAGATGTTTCTCTATTTTTTCATTAATATTATCAGTGGATTTAATTCCTTCAGAATATAGATTTGAAGCCATCTGCTCCGCCACAAGCTCTAAAAAGACAATTGTATTTGAATCTTGGTTAATAAGTTGCTTAATTGTTACTTGAGAAAGTTTCAGAATGGGATCTGTTGTAACTATTTGAGAAATTGAATATTTGTTTTCTTTTAATTCTTTTAAAGTAAAAAATATTTTTTTAATATCTTTTTTTGTTTGATTTTCAACTTCGAACTCTCTCTTGTATACTGTTTCTATCTGTTTTATTTTAGTTTCAAGTAGTTTTTTTGAAGTTTCCTTATCAATAGATGTTTGAATTACAAATTTCTTAGGACTAACGATGTTGTCAGGGCTTGTTGCTCCTACAACTAAGTGTTGATTCTTTGGAAAGTAAACCATAGCTATAAAAATAATCATAAGCAGACCAAGTCCGCTATAAATTATTGTTTTATAATAGTCGTCATGATTATTCGTAATCGTCAATGCAAGCCCCTATTTTCTTGAATTTCCCCATGATATTTTCATAACCTCTGTTAACATGTTGCATTCCAGAAATGGTTGATTTACCTTCAGCAGATAAGGAAGCAATAATCAAAGCAGCCCCACCCCGTAAGTCTTTTGATTTAACGTCTGCTCCAGATAGCAATTTTTTTGATCCATCAATAATAGCTTTGCTTCCAACAATCTCGATTTTTGCATTCATACGATTTAGCTCCATAACGTGCATAAATCTATTTTCAAAGATGTTCTCAGTGATAATGCTCTTGCCAGGCACAGTTGTTAAAAAGCTCATTAAAAGTGGCTGAATATCTGTTGAAAAGGCAGGATAAGGTCCTGTTTTAATATTTATTGGTAATACATCCGATTTCTTAGCAAAGATTTTTAGGGTTTCATTGTTAGTAAATTCGTATTTTATATGTGTTTGTTCAAAAATACTAATTAAGTCAGGGATATGTGCTTTATTAATATTTAGTAATGTTAAATCACTTCTAGTTGCTGCTGCTGCCATTGCAAAAGTAGCTGTTTCTATTCTGTCAGGAATAATTCTATAATTTACGGAAGATAGTTCTTTTACCCCTTCTATTTGAATTGTTGATGTTCCGGCTCCTTTTATTTTAGCGCCTGCTTTATTTAGGAATTCTGCTAACGCAATTATTTCTGGCTCTCTTGCGACATTTTTTAAAATAGTTTTTCCGTCTACCAGGGTAGCGGTCATCATTAGGTTCTCAGTGGCGCCAACGCTTGGAAAGTCTAATTTAAAATTTGCTGGTTTGAGTGGTCCGTTGGTTTTAAGTATTACAAATCCATGCTCAACTGATGTTTCAATCCCAAAGGCTTCTAGTCCTCTTAAATGAATATTTACTGGTCTTGAACCGATTAAACATCCACCAGGATAAGGTATTTTAGCCATCCCTACTCTAGCAACTATAGCACCTGAAACAAAGAATGATGCTCTCATTTTTGTAATTAATTCGTAGGGAGCTATATGTCTTAGGTCCGCCGTCCCTTGTATTCTAACCTCATTATTAGAAAACTCTGCTCTCATGCCCAGACTATTTAAAAGACGTATAGCAGTTATAATGTCAGTTAGTTCTGGAACATTGGTTAGAGTTACATCTTTCTTAAATAGAACTGTTGAAACGAGTATCGGTAAGGCTGCATTTTTTGAGCCACTGATGACTACTTCGCCAGATAATTTAGTAGGTCCTAGTACTGTTAATTTTCCCATGTGTCTAGTTTCTTGGATATTTTATTTGCAAAATTAATAGATCTATTAATTATAAATATTAAAAATAGTCCTATTAGATAACCGAGGAATAAACCTAGAAATGACCGGTAAAGACTTGTTATAAAAGGAGAATGTAGATGACAAAAAGTATTTATTTGGGAGATCGAAGCAATGGAAGCAAATAGTAAAATTACTGACATCATTGTTGAGTGGATTTTAGTGGTTTTCCAGTAATTAATTGCAAGCATTAATAAAGGTACTGCAAATAGAAATTCTTTAAATCTAGGTCTAACTAAAAAGATATTTTCTAATAATTCCCTGAAGCCGATTTCTGCCCTACCAAGGATTAGTATTCCGTAATTGCCTGTACGGAGTATGTAAAAAGCAAGAAAACCGGTTAAAAGAACAATTATAAATAAATATTTAAAAGTTAATATTCCAGCAAAATATCTATCAAGTACTTGGTAAAGGTATTTTATTCTTTTAGGTTTTACAAATAGAAAAATAGCTAAAAAAAGAATAGGTATGGTGTTTGCAAGTTTAACACCTCTAAATGTCCAAATGGCTACAAAGTAATTGTAATGAAAAAGCAAGGTTGTAATTATGATACCAGTGATGATTGTTGAGATAAAAATAAAAACAAGAATTGGAATAAATGGTTTCCCTTTATCTAAGTTTTTATCCAGTATTTTTTTAATAATAATAAAGACTATAACAGGAGCAACACAGGCAGTAAGTAACGCCATATATTCATTATATAGCTTAGCCGTAGTCGTCAGGTAAGCAACTGCACCAATAGCCAGAATAGATAAAAATAAAATAAATGATTCTTTAGACGTCAGTTCTTTAATAAATAGTTTTACAAATAATATAAACATTAAACTAACTGCAAAATAAGCTATGATTTGAAAAAATATAATATTGGTTGTTTGAGGTTTCTTTATGTAATCTATTGATTTAACTTCATACCCTATTTTGTTGATTTTTTCTCTCAATTGTTGAATTAAATTATACGTTTCCTTATAGCTATCTCTTTTATTTTTAGAGAAGTTATTTTTATTAGAGGCAACATCAATATGAATTATGTTTGCGTTTCTTTCGGTTATTGCTCTATATGCTCTATTTAGATAATTTTGAGTATCCTCACCAACTATCATATAGTGAATCTTAAGTGCTTTATTCGGTGCATTTAGTGCTAGATATTCTAGGCCTTTTGGTTTAACAAATTCAGTGAAACCAAAAAACATGTCTTGTTCTCTAATCCTTAAGGCAGTGACATGAAGAAATTTCTTAAAACCAAGAGATTCATTGTCTTTAAATGTTATAACTTTTACATCTGATTTACTTAAATCAGATATCTTAGAAGTAATTAATTCCTCAGCAAATCCTTCATAATTACTTATCTCTGGAATAACTGCTAAGTTATATTTGTAAATAAGTGCTATTTTGTCTGGATTTATATCTAGGGATGTATCTAATAAATCATCAGTTTGGGCGACGATTTCAAGAAGATTTGAGCCAAGGTCCTTTATACGGCTAGTTCCAAGCTTGATTTCAAGGTTTCTTTTAGCATATTCATACAGATTTGGGTCACCAATTACAAGATAGTTATATTCAGGTTGAAGTGGACGTTCTCTTGGAATCTTGCTGTATATAGAACCGTATCTACCACCACTAATTCTATTATCATTAAGTATTTCTTTCCCAGAAACAAGAGTGGCCTTGCCATCTTCAACTAGGTCACGAACTTTGTCTTCTCTTAAGATAATTGATGTCATTCCAGCTGATTTAAAAGTAGTAAGAATCTCTTGATAATTGACGCCAGAATTAAGATATATATTTTTTATAGTATCAAAATCTAAAACTATCTCAATATTGGTATTCTTTTGTTCATAAGTTATTTTATTATATATAGGATAAATACAAGCAATGACGCAGATTATAAGAAGAATTGAGATTTTATTTCTAAGTAGTTGTTTGAGTATATGCATTTTTAATATGTCCTATCTTAACTAGTCTTTTCTGAAATGTAAATAAGCCTCAATGAAGGCGTCTAATTCTCCATCCATTACTGATCCAACATTTCCTGTTTCATGGTTCGTTCTTAAGTCTTTTACCATAGTGTATGGATGAAAAACATAAGAGCGAATTTGGTTACCCCAACTTATTTCTTTATTGGTATCTGCAATATTCTTCTTTTCCTCTTCTTGAATCTTTTGGTTATGTTTTTCTATTCTCGCGACTAATACTTGCATTGCCTTCTCTTTATTTTGTAATTGAGATCTTCCACTTTGACATTGGACAACTATTCCTGTTTTCAGATGAGTTATTCTTACTGCTGAATCAGTTTTATTGATATGTTGACCACCTGCCCCGCTTGAGCGGTAAGTGTCTACTCGAATATCTTCTGGCCTGAGGTTAATTTCAGAAGAAAGGTCTAATTGAGGAAGTATATCAACAGAAGCAAATGATGTTTGTCTTTTACTATTAGCATTAAAGGGAGATAGTCTAACTAACCGATGTATGCCATGTTCAGATTTAAGTAATCCATAAGCGTATTCCCCTTCTATTGTTAAGGTTACGCTCTTTATTCCTGCTTCATCTCCCTCAGAAATGTCGATTATTTCATAATTAAACTTTTTGTTTTCTATCCATCTTTTATACATCCTTAAAAGCATCTCTGCCCAATCCTGAGCATCAGTACCACCTACTCCAGCGTTAATAGTAAGGATTACATCGTTTTGATCATAAGGTTCATTTAAAAGAGTCTTAAGCTCTAATTTCTTATATTTAGTACTTATCTCGGCTAAAAATGATTTTATTTCAGCTTCTAGGGAAGTATCTCCAAGTTCTAGTAAATCTTGAATATAGATAATGCTTTCTTTGAAATCTGAGAATTCTTTTAGTTTATTATCAATAATTTTGATTTCTTTAGAGAGCTTTCCTGCTTTATCATGGTCGTTCCAGATGTCTTTTTCTTGAAGTTGTCTTTCTAGTAAGGCTTTGTCATTGAGAAGTATTTTTATTTGAAGATAACCTTCAAGTAAGTCGGATTTGTTTTTAAATTCTTCAATCCTGGATTTATAATCTTCTAACATGATTAAGTTTGTTTTCCACAACAAACCTTATACTTTTTTCCAGAACCACATGGACAAGCATCATTTCTTCCTGGTTTATTATCTTTATTTACTTTAGTTTGGCTAACTTTTACCTTATTATTAGTATCTCTATCATAAGAAGTGATTTTGATTCTGTTTTGTTCTTCTTCCATGAGTCGTTCCATGTCTTCTTCGGAAATAATTTTAACTTTAAAAAGATTTGTTATTACTTCTCGTTCAACGCTGTCCATAAGTAGCTGGAACATCTGATAACCTTCCTTTTTATACTCCAAAAGAGGGTCTTTTTGAGCATAAGCCCTAAGTCCTATCCCTTCTCTGAGGAAATCCATATTCTTTAGATGTTCTATCCATCTAGTATCCATAGAATGTAGGTAAATAATTTTCATTATCGATAAGAGATCATCTATATTTATTTGCTCAATAAAATTATTAAAGTAAGTTTTGTTTTGTCTAAGAAGGTTTGAAATTGTTTCTTCCTGGTTTCTTTGTTCAATGTTTATAAAAGTGAATGGAAGTAAAACAGAAAGCTCTTTGTTTAATTCTTCCCAATTTACATCTTTGACACTCGCTTTGTCTGGGAAAAAGTCTGTAACTAATTGCTTAATATGATACTCAATAATTTCAAAACATTTATTAATAAGTCCTTCTTGCTCTAAAATAAGTCGTCTTTGCTTGTAAATAATTTCTCTTTGCTTATTCATAACATCATCGTATTCAAGAAGTTGTTTTCTGATATTGAAGTGGTAAAGTTCTACCTTCTTTTGAGCTCGTTCTATGGATTTAGAAATCATATTGTGCTCAATTGCTGTTTCGTCATCAAAACCGAGGCTTTCCATTATTCCAATTATTTTATCTGAACCAAATAAACGCATAAGGTCATCTTCCATACAAACAAAGAACTTAGTCATACCAGGGTCGCCTTGTCGTCCGCATCGTCCTCTAAGTTGGTTATCTATTCTTCTGCTTTCGTGTCTTTCTGTTCCGAAAACAACTAGTCCACCCTTTTCGATTACTCCTTCTCCAAGCACAATATCTGTACCTCTTCCTGCCATATTCGTTGCAATTGTTACAACACCTGGCTGTCCAGCGTTTGCGATAATCTCTGCTTCTTGTTCATGAAATTTTGCGTTTAGAACGCTATGTTTAATACCCTTTTTCTTAAGTAGACCACTAATTAGCTCTGATGTAGAGATGGAAATAGTACCTACTAGAACTGGGCGATTATTATTATGATGCTCAATAATTTCCTTAACTGCTGCGTTGTATTTACCATTTTTGGATTTATATACTGCATCTGGTGCGTCTTTTCTTATTAGTGGTTTATTAGTTGGTATTTCTAAGGTTTCAAGTCCATATATCTTTTCAAATTCAGCTGCCTCAGTCATTGCTGTACCTGTCATTCCTGAAAGTTTGTCAAACATACGAAAATAGTTCTGAAAAGTTATTGAAGCTAAGGTTTGACTTTCTTGTTGGATGGTAAGTCCTTCAACTGCTTCAATTGCTTGATGAAGGCCATCACTATATCTTCTGCCTTGCATAAGTCTACCAGTGAATTCATCTACTATTATTATTTCACCGTTTTGGATAACATAATCAACATCTCGTTTAAAAAGATGAAGAGCTTTAAGAGATTGAATCAACATGTGGGCTTGATCCATATGCTCGATGTCATATAGATATTCAATATGTAAAAGTTTTTCTGTTTCAGCGATACCTTCTTCGTTAAGAATAATGTTTTTATGTTTTTCTTCTACTGTAAAATGTTCATCTATTTTTAATTTCCTAGCTATCTGGGCAGATTTCTTATATTTTTCAGTATCTTCTTCAACCATACCTGAAATAATAAGTGGAGTTCTAGCTTCATCTATTAAAATACTATCAACTTCGTCGATAATTGCGTAATTTAAATTCCTTTGTACGCAATGTGAAAGCTCTGTTGTCATATTGTCTCTTAGGTAGTCAAAGCCAAACTCATTATTAGTACCATAAACAATATCAGCTTCATAAGCAATTTTTTTTGCTTCTAGCGGCATCCCTGATTGGATAAGACCAACAGAAAGTCCCAGGAACTTATGAATTTCACCCATCCATTCACTATCTCTTTTTGCAAGATAATCGTTAACTGTTACAACAAAAACTCCCTTTTTAGTAAGAGCGTTAAGATAAGCCGGAAGCGTGGAAACAAGTGTTTTACCTTCTCCCGTTTTCATTTCTGAAATCTTGCCTTCATGTAGTGTTAATCCGCCGATTAACTGGACGTCAAAATGGCGCATTTTAAGAGTTCTGATTGAGGTTTCTCTTACTGTTGCAAAAGCTTCTGGAAGGATATCTTCAAGCGATTCACCTTTATTTAATCTTGATATAAATATGTCTGTTTGACACTTAAGTTCTTCATCGGACATTGCTTGGAATCTAGGTTCCAACTCATTAATGATTTTTACGGTTTTTTCGTATTTTTTTAGTTCATCAGTAAGCGTGCGACCAAAAATTAAATTTGTTAAAAGTTTTAACATTAATATTCCTTTAAACCAAATCTATACAGGTTGAATCAGACCAAAATCTCCGTCGTTTCTTCTATAAATAACATTCATTCTTTCAGTTTCTGCATTTAAGAAAGTAAGAAATTCCATGTTGCCTAATTGCAACTGAAGTACAGCTTCTTCTTCAAACATTGGCTTAAGTGGAGCTGTTACTTTATAAACAATAGGATTGGCGCGATCTTCATCTGTAGGGTTTTCTGTTTCTAGGATAATGTCATTAATTGCTACAGAAGTCTTTTCTCTTCTTCTGTCTTTCATTTTGTTTTTGTATTTTTTAAGTTGTTTTTCTAGTTTTTCGAAAATAAGGTCGATAGCGGCATACATATCAGCGTGTTCTTCTTTGGCAGCAAGAATTGCACCATGAACATGTACACTAACTTTTGCTTCATTTTGTTTTTCTGGTGACTTGTTTGAGTGGTGTTCTAATTCAACTTTACCTTTTTCTAAGGCTTCATGAAAGAAAGTATCTAATTTGCCTATTTTCTTCTGTGAATAGTCCTGTAAAGCGCTTGTCATTGATATATTATGTCCTGAAACAATTATTTGCATTTAATTCCTCCACTTATATGTTTTAGTTATATCATTATCTGATGAATTGGGGGGATTTGCAATCACCCTTACGCCCTAACGGGTAGGTTATTTTTAAAAAGGTATTTTTTGTTAGTTGCACTAACTATGGCTTATGAAAAACCCAAAACTCAAATGACAAATGTCAAATAAATCCTTAAATAAATCAAATCCAAATATAAAATATGTCTATTGGTTATTAACTGATTTAGCATTAATAGATTTGTTTGGATTTTGGGTTTTGTCATTTGGATTTAATTTTAAAATCGTTTTTCGAAGATGTTGGAGAAGCCACCGAGTAAGGAGCCTTCACCTTGATTGGAACCCATGGCACGTGGTGCGTGCGCTAGGATATTGTCGGCAAGTCTGGAGAATGGTAGTGATTGTAGCCATATTTTACCTTTGCCTGACAAGGTTGCAAGGAAGATGCCTTCGCCACCAAAAACCATGGATTTGAGACCACCTGCTGATTGGATATCGTAGTTTATACCTTCTTCGAAGCCAATAATACAGCCTGTATCTACTTTAATAGTTTCTCCATTAAGTTCTTTTTCAATAATAGCGCCACCAGCGTTAATAAAGAGCATTCCATCGCCACTGATTCTTTGAAGGATAAAACCTTCACCACCAAAGAACCCTACTCCAAGACGTTGTTGGAAGGCTATGTCTAGCTTGCTACCAAGTGCAGCGCATAAGAAACTATCTTTCTGGCAGATAATGTCTTTGTTATTCTTGCCCATGTCTATGGCAACGATTTTGCCAGGGATTGCTGAGCTAAAAGCAACTCTCTGTTTGCCCTTACCATGATTAGTGAAATGAGTAATGAATAAGGATTCACCACTAATTAGACGTTTGCCAGCTTGAAGTGCTTTGTCCCAAAAGCCTGCAACTGGGTTTGAACCATCACCCATTTTTGCTTCGAATTGGATATCGTTATCCATGTACATCATAGCGCCTGCTTCGGCGATAATTGTTTCATTTGGGTCTAGTTCTATTTCGACGAACTGTAAGTCATCACCGATTATTTTGTAGTCTACTTCATGGCATTTCATTTTTTCTCCTAAATTATCTGATTTATTGATTTTTTCTAATTATATAATATAGCATTTGATGGTCATGTTACAATTAGTCCATCAATCCGAAAGGAGGTGAGATATATGGAATTTTTAATTAAATCCATAATGCACCGATCTCTGCCTTCCCGTTGGACGACCCATGTAACCACTTAGTATAAGTCACTAAGGGACATGGTAATCTGATAATAGGATTCTTTAGGGTTGAGAAAAAAATTAGCATAGTCCGAACTTTAATCTGTTACGGAAACTATGTTTTATGTTTGGTTTAAAGAGTCATAGGGATAAAAGGCAAACTAATCATAAGGTGGTAGGAGAACCAATTTGACTTATAATTTGGAACCTGCCACTTAATTCATTACTCCCCCCACACCTTATCAATATTTTTTTTGATTTTGGCAGTAATTCATCTCAATATATTTAGTATAAGATAAATTAAATATTTTATTAAGGAAAGAAATTATAGATGTATACGTAGACTTGCTCAGTCCCATAACATCTTTATAAAGAGTTAATAATATAGGTCATTAATAACTAAAAACAACTCGTTGATCAAAATTTATCCTCATGATATACTCCTAATATGACTAAAAATAATACTAAATTACCAATCCGCGTTGCTGAACTTTTTGCAGGTGTTGGTGGATTCCATCTCGGTCTAGTAGGCAATAAAAAACAGTATAAAGATGAATACAATTTAGTGTGGAGCAATCAATGGGAACCAGCAACCAAGACCCAACACGCTTCTGAAATTTACAAACTTCGATTTCCTAAAACAGAACATTCAAATGAAAACATTGCTACTGTTAATGTTGATGATATACCAGACTTTGACCTTCTTGTTGGCGGGTTCCCTTGCCAAGATTACTCAGTAGCTAGGACATTAAGCCAAGCCTGTGGACTAGTTGGCAAAAAAGGTGTTCTTTGGTGGCAGATTCATCGTATTCTTTCTGAAAAAACTAATCAAGATAAAACAAAGCCAAAATACATCTTTCTTGAAAACGTTGATCGATTACTAAAGTCACCTGCTGGTCAGAGAGGCCGTGATTTTGCCCTTATGCTCGCATCACTATCAGACTTAGGTTACGCTGTAGAATGGCGCGTTATTAACGCTGCTGACTATGGCATGCCTCAGAAACGAAGACGAATATTTATTATTGGCTATCACAAAAGTTCTTCCCTATATCCGAATAAATTAGAAATGCTCGACTGGATGCAAACAGATGGAATTTTTGCGAAATCATTTCCTGCAAAATTCAAAGAAAAAACTATTCCAGTAAACGGTTCAATTGTAGGTGAATTCGCTGATATTTCTGATAAATTCAATAAGGAAACTGGTTCATTAAGTCCATTTAAAACCTCTGGCGTAATGATTAATAGAAATTATTTAACAGTAGATATCAAAGCTGACTACAATGGAAAACGAACAGTACTAAAAGATATCCTGCAAAAGGAAGAAGTACCTGAACAATATTACCTGTCAAAAGAAGAAATCGCTTTAAATGAAGAATATAAAACCTTTAAAGAAAATAATATAGGTAGACCAATGGACAGTAAATACAAGAAATCATGGGCATATTTAAAAGGTTCCAAAAACGAACCAAGAAAAAATAGCAATGGGTTTGAGTTTATCTATACAGAAGGACCTTTGCCATTCCCAGACCCACTAGATCGTCCAGCAAGAACAATTATTACTTCAGAAGGAGGAAAAGCTCCTTCTCGATTCAAACATGTTGTAGAAGTTAAGGGAAGACCAAGAAGACTTACCCCTATTGAACTTGAAGCTTTGAATATGTTCCCCGAAAATCATACCAAAGAAGCAACTGACACAAAAAGAGCATTTTTTATGGGAAATGCTCTAGTAGTTGGAGTTATTAATGATGTGGCTCGCGAACTAAGTAAGAGAATTAATAACAAATAATTTTTTTAAAACAATGGTAATGGTAATTCTGTATTTAGTAATGGAAAAATTTCTTTTGCCATTTTCGTAGAAATTGCAGCTATTCCAACAGGTGGACGGGCAAAGTTTCCAGCAAATTTTGCTATGGAAACTTTATTTAAAAATACACCAATTATATTAACGCATGTAAGTAGATTGTTTTGCCTACCCGTTCCTTTAGTGATGTCATACCCTAATGTTGAGTACTTTACATCTTCATTTAGTGCGATAGCATCAAGATATCTTAAATAAACAGATAAAGGCATTCCATGAATTTTCTTTGTTTTACTTTCTATTGAATTAATAATATTTTCAGCTGGGAAATAACGCCATACATTTAATTCATCATCGTAATAATGATCTAACATAAAAGCAGCTCTAAATAATAGACAAGCTAATAATTCCAAGGCAAAAGCATCTTGTCTCCCAAGTGACTGTAGCTCTTCAAATACTCCAGTAAAGGATTGTGTCACATCAACTATATTGTCATTTTTTAATATAATAAGGTCTCATGTCGTTTTGATTGTTACTAAAACGACCTTCTTTATGTCTTAGCGTAAGAACATCAAATTCTTTGCCAGGTTTTAAATATCCAATTTTATATTCTCCTAATTTATGAGTGACAGTTAGTTTTTGAGATTGCGTTGAATATCCTCTTTCCCAACTTAAAGCTTCTTCAATAGTTGCTAGTTTTCTAGGTATAGAAATTAATTTATTAAAGTGTCCTGCAGGTAGCGCTAATTCATCTCTAAAAGGAATATAGGTTGTTGTCATATTATTATTTTACTCATAAAAGATAATAAGTCATGCATATATTTTTTTTTACCTCGTATCATAAATATCTTGGACTGAATATTTTCAATAAGTATTATGTTTCCCATAATATTATTAATCCTTTATAAATCCGAATTTATGTTTGGTCTCTTCAACTACTGGATGTAATAATTCATCAACGCTTTCAACAAGATAGCTAATCATATAATCATGTTCTTGAAGTTTCTTCTTGATTTCCTCATTTGTTGCAAGAAATTCTCTTAACTGGACGAATGTACGCATTATTTGGATATTAATCTTTATGGCTTTATCACTATTAAGAACAGATGATAACATTGCAATTCCTAATTCTGTAAATACATATGGTGACTTTCTTAATCCCATCTTAATAGAATTGGAAGTCACAAATTGTGACTTCCAATTAAGAAGCTCTTCACTAGATAATTGAAATATGAAGTCTTTAGGAAATCTTTCAATATTCCTCTTTACAGCTTGATTTAAAACTTTAGTTTCAACCATATATAATTCAGCCAAATCACGATCCAACATGACCTTATGTCCTCTGATTACATAAATCTTAGACTGGATATTCACTATAGGTATTATGTTTTCCATAAGAACAATAATATACTTAAAAATATATCAAGTCAACGTTATTTATTAGTATACATATATTGATAACGTTAACTAAAAGTATTCAACACTTAAACCAACATCTAACAGCTCTTGGTTAAGAAACTTTCCATTATTAATTAGCTTTAAAAGGTCTTGTTCATTCTTGTCATAAAAGATATCTACTAGATAACGAGTGTATTTGTCACGCCAAGATGTCTTTATAGCAATAAATTCGCAATCCTTAAGCGCGTTAATAACAAAATCTTTAGCTGTCCTACCCTCTTTGGTTTCTATGCCTTCGGAATTAATGCCTCGGAAACGTAACTTCTGAGTAGTCCAGGCGTTAAGCCCAAGGTCAATATCTGCCCAAATAGTGTCACCATCTAGCACCTCTAACACAAATGCTTTATAGGTGTAATGCGGTATGGAGTTAAGATGTAGTCTAGTAGCGCCCTTTTCTTGGAGTGTCTTGCCATCTAGGAAGACATTAAATCCAAGGTCTACCATGTCTTTACCTTGGATTTGCTTGGTCTGGTATACATAGGGTGCGGTTCGACTAACTTCCAGAATTGATTTGGTTGCGCTAGTTTGTTTAGTTTTTGGATAGTGAATAAGTTCGTTTAATTCATTAATCTTAAGGTGCTTTTCTATTACTGTATTTTCTAGTATTTGTCTTTCTGTTTTGTCATGGATAGCAAGTAAAACCTTAACATGTGACCACGTCAATTGTTGCCACGTGGCAACAATCTTTGGATATTCTTCAAAGAAAGTAACGCTTCTATGTAGGGTCGTTGCGTCTATTTTTAAATGCTTAGAAAGCAGAGGGAAAAGTGCTACTCCGTAATTGGCACGTTCTTTGTTTTTAAGTAAGTGCTTCTTTATATGCTTGCCTACTTTCCAATAAGTAACTAACTTACCTTGTTCTATTTCCTGACGGATAGTTTCTATTAAAAGCAGTTCAGCTTTGGTTGGTTGAATTGTTTCTAAGTCTTTACCAGTGACCATAGGTTAAAGTATATATTAATTTATAATTTTTTAAATTAATATTTAATTGTCCCCCTCTCCCACGGAAGCTATAAGTATCTTTAAAGAAAGATAGGTGCCGTTACCCTCTCCATTTCATTAATGAAATGGAGAGGGTCGCAGCATGTTAGTTCCTAAGTAAACATATGTGTCTTCTGCGGGGAGAGGTTATAGATACCCTGCGGTATAAGACCGTTTAACTTTCTTAATCCCTTCCAAGGGACCTTGGTAAACCAAATCTCCACCTTTTTCGCCACCATCTGGCCCAAGATCTATAATATATTCAGCGGAATTAATTACATCGGTATGATGCTCAATAACTAAGACAGTGTTACCTTTGTCTACTAGTTTCTGTAATACTTTTAATAAAAGATTAACATCTGCAAAATGTAACCCTGTTGTAGGCTCATCTAAAATATATAAAGTTTTCCCAGTAGCTGTTTTCGTAAGCTCAGAGGCAAGTTTAATCCTCTGTGCTTCACCACCGCTAAGTGTTGTAGCGCTTTGTCCTAACTTAATATAACCTAAACCTACTTCTAAAAGCATTTTTAGATATTTGGTAATAGTTGAAACGTGAGTAAATACTTCAGCTGCTTCGGAGACAGACATATCTAAAACATCTGCAATACTATAACCTTTGTATTTAACTTCTAAGGTCTGACTGTTATAGCGTTTGCCTTTACAAACATCACAAGGCACATAGACATCTGGCAGAAAAAGCATTTCAATTTTCATACTGCCATCGCCTTTACAAGCTTCGCATCTGCCGCCAGGCACATTAAACGAGAACCTGCCTGGCTTATAACCTCGTTTTTTAGCTTCTTTAGTTGTAGCAAACATAGTTCTAATTTTGTCGAAAAGTCCAATATATGTAGCAGGGTTACTTCTTGGTGTTCTACCAATTGGACTCTGGTCAATGACGATAAGTTTGTCTAAGTTATTCATGCCATTTATTTCTTTGTAGCTGTCCTCTGGTCCACCTTTTAAAGAAAATAAGTTAGTGAATTTGAAGTTCTTAATGTTTCTATAGAACACGTCAAAAATAAGAGTGCTCTTACCACTTCCAGATACCCCTGTTACACAGCTAAGCTGCCCTAAAGGGATGGTAATGTCGATACCTTTTAAGTTGTGCATCTTAGCGCCTTTTATCTCTATAGTACCCGTAGGTTGTCGGTCAGGATGGGCAAGGATAACTACGTTTCTTTTATGGTTTAAGTAGTCAGCAGTTAAATTGTCAGTCTTTAAATAATCTTCAATCTTACCTTCGAACATTAGCTGTCCACCCTTAATTCCAGCTTCTGGGCCTATTTCTACGATATAGTCCGCATGAAGCATAACATCTCTGTCGTGTTCAACAACTATAAGTGTATTTCCAAGGTCTTTTAATTTGCCAAGAGCTAATATAAGTCTGTCGTTATCTTTAGGATGAAGGCCTATAGTCGGTTCGTCTAAAACGTAAAGCACTCCAGATAGCCCAAAACCCATTTGTGTTGCCAGTCTAAGTCTTTGTGCTTCGCCGCCGCTGAGTGTTGAGGCTGCCCTTTCTAATGTCAAATAATCAAGTCCAATGTCAATCATAAAGGAAAGTCTATTATCGAGTTCAAGAACGACTTGTCTACAGATCTCTTCTTCTCTTGGGGTTAAAGTAACTCCATTAATAAAGTTTAAAAGCTTTCGAATAGATAATTCTGTTAAGTCTATTATGTTCTTATCTGCAATCCGCATGGCAAGGACTTCTTTTCTTAATCTTTTTCCTCCACATTCTGGACATGGAGATTGGTCCATGGCTTTTTCCATATTCTTTTTGCGATATTCTGACTTTGTTTCACGAAAACGGATACGTAGCATATCTCTAAGTCCAATGGTAAAGTAATCCTCATCTCCATAGAAAACCCCTTCAAGAAAGTTTCTTGGGATATTGTCTATAGGTTGAAATAGACTTACGCCTTTATCCTTCGCGTATTTCTTAAGTTCTGCGGTGAAAGGTTTGACGACATAGAAACCACCTATGTAATTTAACCAATACTTAAGTGTTACTGATTTGTGGTAAAAGAAACTATCCAAGGTAAAGTCCATTGTTACACCTAATCCTTTACAAGTTGGACAGGCACCTTGAGGATTGTTAAAGGAAAAAATCCCTGGTGATATTTTAGGCAAGCTTATACCGCATTCAGCACATGAGAAATGAGTGCTGTAATAATAATCTTTCTCATCTATCTCTATAGTGCAGAAACCATTACCTTCTTGTAGTGCAATATCTATAGACTCAAACACACGAGTTAATTTGCTTTCTTCGATAACTATTCTGTCTATAACTAAATCTATATTGTGTTTTTTGTTCTTATCCATGGTAATTGTTTCGTCTAAATGAAAATAATTTCCGTCTACACGAAGTCTCATGAATCCATCTTGTCTAGCTTTCTCTATAATATTACGAAACTCACCTTTTTGGTTCTTAATAATAGGCGCCATAATCACGGATTTCTTTCCTTGGAACTCATTTGTCACCCTAGTGACGATCTGGTCGATAGTTTGGCTCTCGATATGCTTTCCGCATTCAGGGCAAAATGGTTTAGCAATAGATGAGTATAATAACCTTAAGTAATCATAGATTTCTGTCATTGTACCCACGGTACTTCTTGGGTTATGCGAAACACTCTTCTGTTCTATAGAAATAGATGGAGATAAACCTTCAATTCTTTCGACATCTGGTTTCTTGAACTGTCCAAAGAACTGTCTAGCATATGAAGAAACGGATTCAAGATACTTTCTCTGACCTTCAATAAAGATAGTATCGAATGCAAGAGAGCTTTTGCCAGAACCACTGACACCAGTAATAACCGTAATAGTGTTCTTTGGTATGGTTACAGAGATATCTTTAAGATTGTTTTCCTTCGCACCTATAACCTTAATAAATTCTTGTTGCATAGTGAAGTAATTTTAGCAGAAAAAGCAAAAGTGGTCAGTTAGAGTCTTTCTAAAATAGCATCTGTATCTACGAATTCTCTAATTAGTTCTTTAGCTAGCTGGATTTTATTTACATCGTTGTGAGTAATTTTTACTAATAGTTTGCTTACTAATTTGGAAGTTTCATAAGTTTCAAATGGAACTGACAGAATTGGAATATCATGATTTGTAAGCATATCCAAAGTTTTTTTCCTTGGAAGTATACCGCCGGTTAGAATTATTCCTCTAACATGTTTCTCTGGAATACAAGCAGAAGCAGAAATAACCGCTTCAATAACAGTGTGTCTATCTCCTGGAACAATAAGCAAACTCCCTTTTTCGAGATGGTCTACAACATGTTTTGGGGTCATTGCTGCTACAACAATTTTGTTAATATTTTTATAGGAAGTTGAACATTGGTTAAGACAGGTTGCTTGTTTAAGATTTTCTTGAATAAGTGCCATATTAGGGCTAGAAAGAGAAGCCCTATAAGGAATACAGCCTAAGACTGGTATGTTTTGGTAAGCCAGAGCTTGAGTGACTAGTTGTTTTGTCTTTTCATATTTATCTTCTATTACCTTATTTATAATAACGCCTATTATTTCTACATTTTCTTTGTCAAATAGTGCCTTATTAAGCATTACCTCGTCTACGGTGTAACCGATTCCTCCTGGAGCGATTATTATAACTTTGGAACGAGTTAGGGAAGCTACTTTAGCATTACTTAAGTCAAGCACTGAGCCTACTCCTGCGTGACCAGTTCCTTCCACAATTACTAGGTCACTTTTTTCTGAGATACATTTAAAAGAATAATCAAGTCTATCGCGTAACTCTTCTTTTAAGTCGTGTCGGTTTTCGATATACTGCGTCGTGTAGCCTGAAGGGATAGCTATTGGGCTCATGTCTCTTATATTAGATTTTGACTGAAATATCTGTTCGATAAGATAAGAATCTTTGTCTATTTGGTCATTGCCTACGTTTATGTATCGTTGTCCAACAGGTTTAATAAAACCTACATTAAACTTATTCTCTCTAAAAACATCGAAGAGACCAATCGACGTTGTTGTTTTTCCGTCGCTTTGTCCTGTAGCTGCTACAAATAGGTTCTTTGACATGATTAAATTGTAAATGGTTAATGGTGAATGGTAAATAGTGAATGGATGGAGGAGCAGAAGTTAATGAAAAATTTATGTTTATTTGTTTAACTGTTTATAGTTTGCAAACGCAAACTTGTTTATTTGTTCTTGGATATATTTTTTCATTAAAATTAAACAATTAAACAGCAACGCAGTTGCCTAAACACATAAACAACTTTCTAATGATTTGGATTTAAGTTATTTAATGATTAATTTGAATTTTGGGCTTTGTATTTTGGATTTACTATCTTTGATATTTTATTCATAAGGTACTGTGCGAGAAGCTTTGAATAAGATATTATTAAGGTATGGAAAAAGAATTCTATTATATACTTTCATATCAAAAAAAAGGCGAAATGAAATATATCGGTCACTTAGACCTACAGAACTTTTGGCAAAAGGTTGCTAGGATGGCGGACTTGCCTCTTGCTTACACTCAAGGTTTTAGCAAAAAAATGAGACTTAATCTTATTCAGCCGTTACCTTTAGGCATGGAAGGTCTTAACGAGTATCTGCATATAACGATGACTAGTGAAATGGCTACTGCTGATATATTGAAAGCTATTTCAGATAAACAACAAAATAAACTTACCATTAAGAAAATTGTTAATGTTAAGTATCCTTCTAAGTGGTTCAGTAAGCATTTATTTGCAGCAGTCTATCGGGTAATTGCAAGTGAAGGCTCTGACCTTAACTCATTTTGTTCCACTTTCCCTGACAAAATTATCAGTTTAACTGAGCTAAGCAAGAATGAATATTTGATTACAACAGTTAATACCCCTCAATTACAAATAAATCCTTTCAAATTATTTGCACTACAACCCAATCTTGATATAATCGAAATACAAAGAACAAGGTTGGTATATCAAACATAATGGAACTTTTTTTAATTATATTTATAATATTTTGTTTAGTTGCTGTTCTTATTTATTATATGTTTCAAACTAAAATCATGCTTACTGGTCTTGAACAATTCATTGAAGGAAAGTTCTTTAATGTTCTTCCCTCTCAATCAGGTGCCTTTAAGAAAATAGCAGAAAAGGTCAATCAGATTGTTCATTCTTTAAATATTGAGAAAGAGAAAATTGAGGAACTTCTACAAGAACAACAATTAATTAGATATGAATTTACAGAATTTTTCTTGCAAGCTCATTCATATTATAATACTGATAAAATATATTCACTTGCAATAGATTCGTTATATAAAATGTTTCATCCAGAAGTCGTATGTTTTATTGTAATGAAGCCTGCGTTCATGTCTGATATTTATATAAGACAAATCAAGGATAGGAGTCTCCCTGCTCTTATAATTAAAGAAAATATTCAAATAGAAGATAAATCAACCTATATGAAACCACAATTATCTAATATTCCTTCCGACAAAGAGTGTCGAGTATTTGTTCCAGAAATAGTTGGTAAAGTACATAATTATTTACAAATACCTATATCTATAGATAAAGAATTTATAGGGATACTGCAACTCTTTAATAAGACTGGAGGCTTTGACAATAATGATAAGGAGTTAGTTCAGACTATGGCAGTTTTCTTAGCAAATCAGCTTAAAGTAATCCAAACTTTAAATGAGGAGCAAGGAGCAATTGAAAAATATGGTTCTATTATTAATATTTTAAACGACGGAATAATTATTTTTGACGAAAACAAGAATATTATTATGGAAAATCCAGCCTCTAGGGACTTCTTTTCCTTAAATCAAGTAAAAAAGAATATATTAATTAATGATTTACTAAACAATAGAAAATTCTCAACTATTAACCTAGTATTATTTAAGCCTGAAAGATTAATTCTAAATGGTAAAATAGATGAATTACCTGAATTATCTAATGGGAATAAAACATATATTCTTATTTTAAGAAATATTACTGAATCTAAACGTAAAGAAAGGGAAAAATCTGAGCTTTTCTTTTTAGTCGCGACCACCATGCATAATGAAATTAGTACATTGTTAAGAAAAGTAAAAAATAATTCTGAAACTATCTCTGAAAATTCATTAAATATTGTTAATTATTGTTTTAATCTACTTAATAAACTAATTTATCATGCAGAGATGGATTCTGGTCCTCTCCGATTATTTAAAAAACCTGTCAAAATATCTGAGCTAATCTCCAAAGTTTTAGAGAAAAGAGATTCTGAATTATTAGAAAACAAGATAACTATTACAGTAAAATTAGCTGAATCTGATTTACGCGTTTTTCTTGATTCTGAAAAGGTTGAGTTGTCTTTAAATCTTCTTTTAAATTTCATGCTAACTAAAAATGATAAATGCAATAATATTTCTATTGAAAGCCAATTCGATGAAGAACGATTTGTTGTTAGATTTTTGCAGGTTGGATATTTTTACAACACAATGGAGTTATTTGAGCTTACAAAGGCTAATTTGCAGGTAGAAAGATTTATGCAGAGCGATCAAGAGGTTGGAGATCTAAACTTGGAATTAGCTTACGTTAAACATGTTTTAACTTCACATGGTGGTGAGTTTGCTATTAGTAATGAACATGACGGAACAAGGTTTAGTTTTATTATACCTTTATAGGAGAATCATATGGAAAAACAATATTTACATGTACAAATACCTTGTGAGCTAAAACAAGTAAAAGGTGTGCGACAACTCATGAATGAATTTTGTAAGGATATTAATTTTTCCAAAGAAGATGTTTTGAATTTAGAAATAGCTTTAAATGAAGGACTTAGTAATGCTATTGATCATGGCTCATTTGCTAATAAAAAAAAGTTTGTTGATATTGAATTCAACGTTGAAGGACGATCTTTCTTTATTAAAATTAAGGATTTTGGTGGTAAAGAATTTAACCCTGAATTTTTCGAGAGAATAAGTCTGAAAAAAGATTGGGGACATGGTGGTAGAGGAATTTATCTTATGAAATCCATTATGGATGAGTTATCATATGTTTTTCTTCCAGGACAGTATACTCTCCTCTATATGAGCAAAAAGATCCCCAAAGAAAATTAATGGCTAATAAGAAATGTAAAGGTTGTAATTCTTTTTACATTACTTGGGATAAAAAATTCCCTTATGGATGCAAAAAATTAGGCTTTAAAAGTAAAAAAAATCCATACGATGAAGTTTATGCTTCTTCAGGAATGGAGTGTCAGTTTTATGAAACTGACAATTCCATTAAATAAATCGATTTTAGCCTTTAGTTAAATATTCCTGAGTTTAAAAATTCTTCGTTACTTGAAGTGTGCTTAAGAAGTTTAATTAGTTCTTCAACAGCTGTTTCAGAGTCAATGTTTTTCCTTAATAAGAATATTTTCTTAAGATTTTCCTCTGGCATCAACAACTCTTCTTTTCTTGTTCCTGAAGCAATGATGTCAATGGCAGGATAAATCCTTCTATTTGCCATTTTTCTATCCAAATGAAGTTCCATATTACCTGTTCCTTTAAACTCTTCGTAGATGACGTCGTCCATACGTGAACCTGTGTCAACAAGTGCAGTTGCTAAAATAGTTAAACTTCCGCCATTTTCTATCTGTCTGGCACCACCAAAGAATCTTTTCGGTTTATGTAATGAGCTTGGGTCGAGTCCGCCGGATAATGTTCTTCCACTCGGAGGTACAACTAAATTATATGCTCTAGCTAAACGAGTAATACTGTCTAGTAGCACAACAACGTCTTCACCACACTCAACAAGTCTTCTAGCACTTTCTAAAACTAACTCAGCTATCCTTACATGCCTTTCAGGAGGTTCATCGAAAGTAGAGCTTATTACTTCACCTTTAATGCTTCTTGCCATATCAGTTACTTCTTCTGGTCTTTCGTCAACCAAAAGGACTTTAATAATAACTTCTGGGTTATTTCTAGTAATACTATTTGCAATATCTTTAAGGATAGTTGTTTTTCCTGCTTTTGGAGGAGAAACAATTAGACCTCTTTGTCCTTTTCCGATCGGAGAGATAAGATCCATTACCCTGCCTGATATTGATTTTGAATCAGTTTCCATTTTTAACATTTTATGAGGATAAATTGGTGTTAGGTTTGTAAATAGTGATCTTTTTTTAGCTAACTCTGGGTCTCTATTATTGATTGCTTCAACTCTGATAAGACTGTAGTAGCGCTCCCCTTCTTTAGGTGGACGAACTTGTCCACTAACATAATCTCCAGTATTAAGCATGAATCTTCTTATTTGTGTTTGTGAAACATAAATATCATCTTCGCTTGGCAAATAATTGCTAATTCTTAAAAAGCCATATCCCTCTTGAAGAATATCTAAAACACCAGCTGCAAAAACAAAGCCGTTGTTCTTGGTGTTGGCTTCTAATATTTTAAAAATAATATCGTTCTTCGCTAATATTCGATAATTTTCTATGGTAAATTTTTCAGCTACCTCATATAAGTCTTTAAGCTCCATTTGTTGTAATTGAAGAATATTTATACTAAATTCAGGATTATATTCTTCCTGATTAAATTCTTCTGGTTCCTGCATTTTAATTGGTCTTGGTTTGTTGTTACTATTGTTGCTATTATTACTATTACTGCTACCACTATTACTGTATCTTCTTTTGTAGTTATTTGGTCTTTTTTCTTGTTTTTCGTCTTTATTATCCATATCCGCCTCCTGGGTTAATTAGTTTTGAGGTTTACCCAGGCGAAGTTCTATTTTTAGAACGAAGCCTGGTGCCGAAGGCCGGAATCGAACCGGCACGGGAGCAAGTCCCATTGGTTTTTGAGACCAACGCGTCTACCAATTCCGCCACTTCGGCAACTTATTTAATCTTAAAGAAACTTTTGTAATTTTTCTTTTAAGTGGTCTGGAATTTTTATTGGTTTACCAATTTTATTTATGATTACCAGTTTTGTAAAAGCCTTGGCAATCAACGTTTCATTAATATTATCTTTAACCGTATAGTAAAAGTCAAGTTTAATTTTATCTAATTGGACACTATCTATAGTGATGATATATTCTTTGTCAAATTCAGCTGAAGAAAAGTATTCAATTTCAGCTTTTCTAACAACGATAAAAATACCTTCATCTTCCAATTCGGCATATGAAATACCAAGTGACCTTAGAAATTCAGTTCTTGTCATGTCCAACCAAACAAGATAGTTAGAGTGATAGACCCTGCCACCTTTATCGGTCTCGTTATAGCGTACTTTTATGGTGTTGGAGAACAAAACTACTCCTCTGAGAATTCACCTAACTTACGGAACCTGTCATACCTTTGATTACAAAGTTCTTCTTTTTCAATTTTTTCATATTTAATAAGTTCTTTTTTAAGAAATGCTCTCATTTTAGTAAAAACTTTTTTATGATTAGTATGAGCACCTTCCAATGGTTCCTCAATAATAGCGTCTACTATACCTAAGTCTTTCAACTTTGAGCTTATAAGCCCTAGGTTTGCAGCAGCTAGTGGCGCCATACCGGCATCTCTCCACAGTATTGCAGCGCAACCTTCAGGAGAAATAACAGAGTAAATAGAGTAAGTAAGCATCGCAACTGTATTTCCAATAGCTATACCTAAAGCCCCTCCACTACCGCCTTCACCAATAACCACAGATATTATTGGAACTTTAATTCCTATCATTTCTTGTAGGTTAAGAGCTATAGCTTCTGCCACCCCTCTTTCTTCACTTGCTAAACCAGGATAAGCTCCGGGAGTATCTATGAGGGTAATAATTGGGATACCAAATTTCTCAGCAAATCTCATTAATCTTAAAGCTTTCCTGTAACCTTCAGGTTGTGGCATGCCAAAATTTCTATAAATATTTTCTTTAGTTGTTTTCCCTTTTTGTTGAGCAATAACCATCACTGGTTTTCCTTCGAACTTAGCTAGACCACCAATTAACGCATGATCATCACCAAATGATCTATCTCCGTGTAATTCAACAAATCCTTCAAATATATTTTCTATATAATCACAGGCAATTGGTCTTTGTGGGTGTCTGGAAAGTTTAACTATGTTAATTGGTTCTAAATTCTCATATATTTTTTTTCTTAATGATTCTGCTTTAGCAGTAAGCAACTCAATATCCTTTGTCATATCAAGTTTCTCTAAGTCAGAAAGTGCTTGAAGTTCCTCGATTTTTTTATATAAATCATTTATTGGTTTTTCAAAATCAAGATAATTATTTGTTGGTACATTTTTTTTAGCTGAAGTCATTATTCAATCTCCGTAGTAATTTCTGCAACATCTGTTGTGTCTGCTTTATATGTTTTATAGAAACTCGTCATCTCAATCATGTTAATAAGGAAATCTTTCATTTTGTTTCTAGGAAGAATATGGTCAATCATTCCATGTTCTTGTAAATATTCACTTCTTTGAAAGTCCTTTGGTAGCTTCTGTTTTATTGTTTGTTCAATAACTCTAGCACCAGCAAAACCAATCAAAGCATTAGGTTCGGAAATATTAAGATCGCCAATCATTGAAAAGGAAGCAGTTGTTCCTCCTGTTGTAGGGTCAAGAAGCACAGAAATAAAGAGCAATTTCTTTTGTTTATGTCGGTAAATTGCAGCTGAAGTTTTGGCCATCTGCATTAAAGAGTTCATTCCTTCTTGCATTCTCGCTCCACCAGAAGAAGACATTATTATTACAGGTAGGTCTTTTTTTGTAGCAAGTTCAACAATCCTAGTAACTTTTTCACCAACTACTGAGCCCATGCTACCACCCATATAACCAAAATCCATTATTCCGATTGCAATTGGGTTGCCATTTATTGTAGCTTCACCAGTTATAATCGCATCATTCAATCCAGTTTTCTTCTTAGCTTCAACTATCCTGTCCTTATAGGATTTAATATCAGTAAATTCAAGTGAGTCACAAGGAGAAAGATTAGCGTCTGTTTCAATGAAAGAATTAGCGTCGATAGTAATTTCTAATCTTTCTTTACAAGTTAATCTGTAGTGATGGAAACATTTAGGGCAAACTCTAAGATTTTGAACAAAATCTTTACTGTACAGAGTGTCACCGCAAGCGATACATTTTATCCAGAGATTCCCGGGAATATCTAGCTTAGATGTTACTGTTTTATTCGCACTATTCTTTGTAGTAAACCAATCTAGGATGGACATATCGAGCAACATAATATAACGAAATCTATCGTACTGTCAAAATATTTATCTACCTTTTTATACGACATTTTCTCGGCTAATATATAGAATTAATGTTCACTGTAAAGAAGAATGTTTATTTGTTGAATTGTTTAAAATGTTTATTTAATGACTTTGTTTTTTTATGTTTTATTTTAAATAATAAGATAGTCCAAGAACAGTTAAACAGATAAACACATAAACAGTTAAACAATAAGTAATATAGGAACTATCGAATTTAAAAAGTGTCAGAGGTTAATGGAGGGAAAATGAAACGTAAATTACTAAAGCTCATCTTGGTTATTTCCATGTTGAGTATCGCCTTTTCACAACTATATGTTGCAAATAGTCTTTCCAGTAAACCAAATATTTTACCAATAGGTGGAAGAGACATAGTTATTTATAGGTTTGTAGTTAGTGGAAACACCTCTGACCAATGGTCAAGCCTTGTATTTAACAACAACAATGCTAGCTTCTTATCTGAATGGTTAAAAATTAAAATATATATGGACACTAATAAAGATGGTGTTCTAAATATAAATGAAAAAAATGTTGTAATAAATGATATAGATGGAGATCTCTTCGGCACTAATTCCATTACGCTAAATAATCTTGGAGTATATTTTGAGGACTATCCCACTCAAGCATATTTTATTGCCTTAGATATAAGCGATACCGCAGATATATCTTCAACATTAATAATTTCACCTAATCTGTTTATAAATAGTCTTGGAGTTGCTGCTACTTTAAGTTCAAACGTTGTTAGTTATTCCTTTACTTTAGCAAGATTATATTCAGATATTCAACAGGGTTTAACTACAAATTATTTCATTAAAGATAACGAGCTTGAGTTATTTAATGTTGGGTTAAGGCTAAGTGGAGATTCTCGATGTTTTGTAACTTTTGACTTAGATGTTAATTATGCTAATGAAGGTGAAAACATTGGAGAATTAAGGATTTATAATGTTTCTAATGGAGATTTGCTGGCAACACGTAATTTACAAGCTAATAATAACTTTTTGCTTAGTATTTCAGAAGAGATTAGACCTACCACAAAAAATTTCTCTATTCGTTACTATAATAATTCCTATGGAAATACAGGTATAAGTTTTAATGTAGCTATAAATGATATAGTTGGCTCAGATTCAAATAATGGAGCAAAAGGTTACTCTTACAAAACATTAGAGACTAGTCTAACTAAAGATATGCAATTGGCTGGAATGGATCAAATAGTTTCAGCTCTAGCCATTAATAGCAGATATGTTGGCGGAATAATTCCTGTATTCACTGTTCAATTTAATTCATATTTTCTAAATTCTACTTTAAATACAATAGAGTTAATGGCAACAGGCGATTTTTGGTTCAGTAATACAAGTGGTGATAATGTCATTCAAAGTGTCTTAATTTATAGAAACAATAGCGTAATTTTGACAGTTTCAGTGGGTGACTATAACATTATTAAACCAGACACTATTCAGATAACAATAAATCCTACTGTGGCAGTGCCAGATTTTTCTATAAATAATGAAAGTGTTATCTTAACTATTTCCTATGTTCTTACCACTAGTGTTTTGGAGGCAAAGACACTACAAACCAAAGTAAATAATATTACATACTTTACTGGCAATTGGAATTACCATGATTTTTACAGTTTTTTTTATGGTAATGCTTTTAATGTATTTAGTATGACAGGTGAAGCGATTGTTAGATTAGAAGGATATTTTGTAACGTCAAATTATAAAATAATTTTTCCACGAGGAGGAGAATCAAAAAAAATTGCATACTTAGACTTCTCATATAATGGTGTTGATATTTTTGATTCTCGAGTGGTTGTTAACACCGTTGTAATTGAAAATAAAGGAAGTCTTTCAATCGATAAATTAAGATTCAAATATATTTATGATTCTAATGGAAATAAACAAGTTGATCTAACCGATACTCCTGTTATAAATAATCCATATTTAATATATAGAATTGATACTACTTCCAATCGTGTAACAATTGATAATTCTAATATACAGCTTGATGTTGGAGGTAATCTTAATGGATATTTTTTAATGATGGAGGTTCTGTCCTCTGCTGATACTGGATTAGATAATATAAGCTTATCTATCTCTGATTTCTTCTATTATAGATACTACAAATTACCAACTGATAATTCCAAAAGTGTAATTAAAGAAGCATTTATAGGTGAAACAATAACTATTTCTGTTACAGGATTAAAGATGACACAGGATAAACGAGCTTTCCCTTTACCCTTTATGAGAGATGAAAAATTTACTTTAGCTACTTTTTCTATCGTTTCATTGGTTGAATTTACTAAAGAAATTAATTTTAATTTAGAAATAAAAACTCTTTCACCTTACAGTCTTGGAACTATATATATCGTTAAAGACTATACAGGAGACCCTCTAAATACAATTACAACTATTGCAACAATTAATGAGGTAGTTAGTAAAATAATAAATCTTACAGATGTTTCTTACGTTCCAATTACTTCTGACCAGTCAGAGATAACGCGTAACTATAAATTTATATATTATCCAAACATTAATAGAGAGGCAGGAGTAACCTTTGATTTAATTATTAAAGATATTGTGGGTACTGGATATCCTCCTATTACCTACAGAACAACTTGTTTTGATGATAACTTAACAGCAAATTTTGGATTGTCTGGACTAAAAATAACTCTAGACTCTGCTTTAGTAACTGGTACTTACACTGAAATTATGGATATTCCTGTTTTTAGGTGCGAGTACGGAGCATTTTACGATAATGTTACCTTTAACGGACTTTCATTAATTGTTAGTTCTGATAGTTTCAAATTTACTTCATCTAGATATGAAGATAGGATTAAATACATTGCTATCTATCGTGATATTAATGATAATTCTGTTTGGGATGACGACGATGCCCTATTAGTAGAATACGAAATGAGTTCAGATAAATTATCGGAAATATACTTAACAGTTAATCAACTAGCTATAAGTGGTTCAGTTAATTCTGATTTGTTTTTAATTTATCAATTATCAACATATGAAAATATTGATAGTCCTGTACCAGCGAAGAGTTCAATTAATAAATTTTACTTTGTTCATTCAGGTGACGTTAAGGTGATTACAGTAAATAAAACCCTTTTACAAGAAGTTACTTTAGAACAAGCTAAATATATTTTTACTCCTGGACTTGACCTGTTTACTACTATTAATCATGAAGGTGCATATGATGTTCCTATTCTTAGTTTCAAACTAAGAAGTTATGAGAATAATATATTAAGTTATAACATACTTTTAGAAACAAATAGATGGGAATTATATTCTAATAACGATAGAGGTATAAAATCAGTAAAATTGATAGAAGACGTTGATGACAGTAATTCATATACTTCAAATGATGAAGTCCTTGATATAATAAATGATTTTTCAAATATTGGAAGATGGTTAACCTTAAATATTAAAAATGTTTATCCCAATGATCCTCATAACTCTGAGCATCATGATGGTCCTAACTACCTTGTTTTGTATACTTTAGGTCAGAAAATTAGTAATTTTCCAAATATTTCCGAGATAATATTAAAACCTAGACTATATGCTGTAGCTGCAACTACCACAGCATCAATTAAAACAGCTGGTCTATTCCCCTATCCTAGGAACAATAGGTATATGAATTTTGTTGCACAAGGTTTAGGGATTGAACTCATTAGAATTACTCCAGATAAATGGATAACTGGTGATTTAAGTATCCTACTTAGGCTAATTAATAGGAACACATCTCTAGTAACAATTAATAGTGTTTACCCTCAATTTTATGAAGGAGGATTTTCAAGTCTTAACGTAACTTATCAATATAATATTGGAACAACTTTGAATTTCCCTTTTACTCTAAATACATCAGAGCAAAGAGATATTCTATTTATTATATCTACTGATATTGAAAGTCAAAGTAATCAACTTTTTCTGGATGCATTTGTTGAGTATCAGCTATCAGCAGAGCAAATTCGCTTACAAAGAAGAGATTTGTTTGGTTGGCAGATGCTTTTAACAAAAGACCAATCCTTAGATGTTGAAGTACCTGAAAGTGCTATATTTTACTTAGACTTCCCTAGTTATATTAAGCAAGTGATTCGGTCTAAAAGTGCTCTTGTGTTTTTGAATGGAGATATTATAGGTAACAAAGAATATCTCATTATATATTTAAAAGACACTATTTCTAATCTAGATACCAATAAAATATTAGTTACTCTAGATGGAGTCACTTTAAACATGTATTCTTCTGAGCCTAACTATAGATACGACAATCAAAATAATTCTATAAGAATTGGTCAATTTGCTAAGGGTTCACATAAATTAATTATTAGGCTTTATGATAATGCAGGGAACATGTTTCCTGAGACTAATATAGATTTTTCAGTATATGACCCTGATCAATTTTATATAAAAGATCTTTTGGTTTATCCAAGCAGAAAATCTCAAGATTCAATTATTGCCACCCCCCTAAAAATCGGATTTCAACTGAGTAGATCTTGTGAGGTTCAATTATATCTATTTAATTCAAGAGGAGAAAAAATTTGGTCAAACAAATATGATTCCTCGCTAGTAAATGATTATTACCAATTACTAGATTTTAACGGGATACTAGATAACGGACAACTTATCCCTAAGGGCATGTATATATTGAAGACAATTATTATTGATAACGGAAAGAAAATAGATGCAAAAACGACTACTAGATTTATTATTAATTAGTCTATTTTTAGGACTTATTTTTGCAAAGGGATACGATATCTCTAGGGGAAGATATTATCCTGAAGTAGCGGCTTTCGCTAATGCGGGAATTGCTGGATTTTCGGCACCTAATGCTGTACAGCTCAATCCAGCAAATATTGCTCAATATAATGGCTGGAATAATTATTGGTATGAGGCTAGGTTTGAAAATGATTTATCCCATAATGATTTCACAATGTCTTTTAAACTTCTTGATATAGCGATAGGCCTTTCATATATTTATCAAAACCTTGGCAACATTCCAATTACTGGTTTATACAGTGATAGAATTAGGCAAAATGGAAGTTTTTCTGAATCTATCTCTCAAATGCAGTTACATTCAGCTTACAAG
This sequence comes from uncultured Candidatus Marinamargulisbacteria bacterium, assembly GCA_964643725.1. Lineage (GTDB taxonomy): Bacteria > Margulisbacteria > Riflemargulisbacteria > GWF2-35-9 > DYQY01 > DYQY01. Next base: position 5,825 of record CAZXTL010000007.1, on the reverse strand, counting down.
ATAACTAATTTACCTATAATCAAAGACTTCGATGTAGGTGCAACTATAGGACTTCAACGGTATTCCTTTATGTCTGATAATGACTACTTTTTCAGATTTGGGTCTGTATTTTCATTAGACTTTTTTCCAGACCTATATTTTGGACTTCTATTCAATGATAATTCTGAAAAAGAGCCAATTAATTATGGCCTACAGTATCGACAACCTGAATACAGAGTATTTATAGATAAAGGGGATAAAGGTATTGCTGTTGGCGGCGAATATTCTTTATACAATAGTATCTTTGTTCGTGGTGGCATAGATAAAGAATTTATGGATATGGGTGTTGGTCTTCTATATGATAGATTTTATTTTTTTGGTAAAGATGACATGGGTCTTAGATTTGATTATACACTTCAAATTCCTTTGGAAAAATACCCGTTTGAGCCACAACATCTCTTTGGTTTAACCGTAAGAGAACAAGACAAGCTCCCTATTCCATTTTTATATAAGTACCCACCCTTCACTAATAAAAAATCAACAAACGTTGTTGGTTGGTCATTGAGAGACACCAATGTGCAAATCTTTTATAAAGACAATTTTATAGATATGGTAAAAACAAATCTAAACGGCTATTGGGAAGCCACCTTACCCTTAAATTCTGAAATAAATGATTTTTATTTTAAAGCTATCCAGAAAGGACCAAAGAAAGAAAGTTATCCTTCAAAAAAATATCGAATAATCGTTGACCAAATTCCTCCAGATTTTAAATTTGAAGCTTTTGTAAATGGAGACATGGTTACCGTAGACATTTATCCGAATGAAATACTTGCTAATGCTCCTTATGTCTCAGAGTTAAAAAGATCTGCTTATTTTAATAACAATAAATACTCAATTGAAGCTGAGTTAAAAGATATATTTGATTCATTTATTATTAAATTGCAAGATAACGCAAAAAACGAAGCTATCGTAGCTATAGAAGAGCCATTTATAAATTTTACGTCTCCACAACAAAAAATGACTGTTACATATAAAGATAAATTCCAATTCATTGGAAACGCTGGAATATACCATAGCCTAAAGGTTAAAAGCCTAAGAAATAAATTTGAGGAAGAAATTCCTTTGGTAGGAAAAAGAGTAACTATTTTCAAGCCGATTGTTCCCGTAGAAATTGGTCTTAATAATATTTTATTCATAGATGAACTCCAAAAAGGAAAAGTAACCTATTATTTTTCTTTTTTCAGGAAATTTAATTATAAAGACATAATAGATGAAGATGCAGATTTGCTTGCTACTTGTTATGTTTTACCTAAGGATTCCTTATTCGAACCATTAAAGAGAGTCAGACAGTATGAGTTAATCAAATGGGTGACATCTCTATGGAACATTACAAGCGTTTTTTCAGCAAAAGAACTAACAGTTGATGAAGCATATGATTTAGCTTTAAAAAGCAGATTAATACGATTTAGAGATGATATGAGTTATGTTAGCAGAGGTGAAGCAATGGATATGATATCTAGAGCATTCAGTTACTCATTATTTAATACATATGTCTCCTCAAAATATTTCGAGAATATAAGCCAAGACCATCCTTATATCAAAGCTATTAATTACTTTATTGAAAAAGGATATTTAGATATAACTGGTAGGTTCTATGATCCAGAAATATTTATTACTAGAGATGAACTAATGAATTGGTTAAAAAAGAGTCCACTGTTCCTTAAGCTAAAGAGAGAACTTGGCGAATAGAATCTTCTATTAATGACAAATGTCAAAATCCAAATGACAAATAAATACTTTAATAACTAAAATCCAAATAAATCCCCCTCTTTTTTGCTAAGCAAAAAAGGATCCCCCTTATTAAGGGGGAATTGTTCATGATTTAAGGATTTGTCATTTTTTGATTTGTTTGGATTTTGACATTGGGATTTTTGATTTATTTTTTACAAAAAATCGTTAGTCTAAATACTTCTTAAGCTTTTCTTCCCAAGCGTCTAAATCGATAGGTTTAGTAATTATCTCTTCTACTCCACTACTTAACCCTCTTTTAACGTCTTCAAGTCCTGCCCAAGCAGTATATCCAATTATAGGAATATGTTCAGTCTTAGGATTAGCTTTGATTCTTTTAGAGGCTTCCCATCCATTCATCCCAGGCATTTTATAATCCATTATTATTAAGTCTGGAACAATTTGTTCGGCTTTAATTATAGATTCCTCTCCACTGTAGGCTTTTTCTATATTTATATTATGAAGAACGCTAAAGGATATTTCTAAAACATCGATTAATGTTTGGTCATCATCAACAATAAGAACTGTTTTCCTTTTTTCCATTTATTTCTCCTTATCAGTTACTTTCTATATAATACTCGAATACTATACTTAAATACAATAATTGGCAAATCAAGTTTAATAAATTACAATTTAGAGATAAATGTAACAAGGGGAGATAAATGAATATATCAGATTATATAAGAGACATCCATGATTTTCCAAAAAAAGGTATAATATTTAAAGACATTACTCCTCTTCTAAAGAATGCTGACGCTTTTAAATATACAATAGAACTTTTAGCGGAAAAATTAAAAAATATTACCTTTAATCAAATAGTTGCTATTGAATCAAGAGGTTTTATATTTGGTTCTGCCTTAGCTTTATATATGAATAAAGGGCTTATCACTGTTAGAAAAAAAGGCAAATTGCCAGCAGAAACGATTTCCATAGAATATGACCTTGAGTACGGCTCTGATGTTTTAGAGCTTCACAAAGATGCATTAACCGCTGATGACGCTGTAATTATCATAGATGACATATTGGCTACAGGAGGAACTGTATCAGCAGTCGAAAAACTTATTAAGCAGACTGGCGCAGAGATTGTTGCTGATGTTTTTGTTGTTAATCTTACTTTTCTAGACGGTTTAAAAAAATTATCAACCAAAAAAGTAATTAGTTTAGTTGAGTTTTAATTAATGAAAATAGCAATTATTTCAGATATTCACGGAAGCATTGAGGCCTTAGACTCTATTAAAATAAATATTGTACCTAACATAGATGAGCTATGGTTTCTTGGAGATTTATATTTTGATTACAAAAATAATGAAGATACTCCTAAAAATCGCAAAATCATCTATGAATGGGTTAAAGAAATATCAAAAGACAAATTAAAAGTCATTATTAACGGTAACTGCGATTATAAAGAAACAACAGATAATGATTTTTTTTATAATAAAAGTACCCTTGTAAAAGAATTTTTAGGAAAAAAGATTTTACTTGAGCACGGACATGAAATTAAAGATGAAAACAGAAAAAACCATTTAATAGAAAATGAATGTAATGTGCTTTTGTCTGGGCATACTCATATTGGTTCTATTTCTATTGAAGAAGGATTGCTATTTTTAAATCCAGGGTCAGTTGCTTATCCAAGGGATGAAGCCAATATTCCAACATATATTCTTTTAAACGATGAAACAAAGACTATATCTATTTTAAGTGTCGACAAAAATGAGCTAATTCAGGAACTCATTATATATTAACTATTTTCAATGCATTCTTTTATTAGTTTAACCCGTTAATTTGAATGATAGTAAATTTTCGGGGGGAACAAATGATAGAAACTATAACCAACTCGCCTACTGAAGTAAAAGTTGACTCAACTGATAGTTTTACTTCATTATTTTCAAACAGGATTAATACAAATATTCAAAAGGCTATTTCAGATGAAATTGAAGTTCCCATAGACGAAACAGCTATTTTTGATTTCAACAATTTCCTTAATAGTCTACAAGAGAGTGACGAAACTTTAGAAATGAGACAACTAATGATAAATGAATTGAAACGTCAGGGAATATCTGACCCCATTGCATATTTAGGCAAAGGTGGCGTAGATATTACAATGAGACTGGCAAATTAGTAGTTATTTCAATAAGAATAAAGGCTAATCTAAAACTAATTTTGTAGTATAATTTACTTCGATGTCTAAATTCATGAATATTATTCGGGCCTTTGGGCTCGTGTTTGGGGATATTGGCACCAGTCCAATTTATACAATTTCTGTAATCTTTTTAATTATCCCCTCTACTCTACCAAATATTATGGGTATTATTTCGCTCATTATTTGGACCTTAATAATATTAGTTACAGTTGAATATAGTTGGTTAGCAATGAGTTTAGGTAAAGGAAATGAAGGTGGGACAATTGTTCTTAAAGAATTGTTATTACCTCTATTAAAAAATAGTAAAACTGTAGCTTTTTTTACTATTTTAACTTTTTTAGGGATTTCATTATTGATTGGTGATGGAGTCATTACACCTGCTATAAGTATATTAAGTGCTGTTGAAGGAATTCTGCTTATTCCCGGTATGTCACATGTTCCTCAAAGTATTTTAATTTTAATTGCAGCAACAATTGCTATATTATTATTTTCTTTTCAAAAACATGGCATAGATAAAATCTCGTCAACATTCGGGCCGATAATGACTATATGGTTTATTTCTTTGACACTGATAGGTATTACAGGAATATCAAGTAACCCACAAATCATTTCTGCTATTAATCCTGTCTATGGATTTAATTTCATAATTAACAATGGGTTAATAGCTTTTTTAGTTTTATCAGAGGTAATTCTTTGTGCAACTGGAGCTGAAGCCTTATATACAGACATGGGGCATATTGGCAAAAGACCTATACAAAATGCCTGGAAATTTGTTTTTATAGCTTTAGTTTTAAATTATCTTGGACAAGGAGCCTTTTTAATTGCAAATCCAGATGCAAAAAATATATTATTTGAAATGGTTAGCTTTCACTTCTCTCTTTTGTATGTTCCTTTTCTATTATTAGCAATTATAGCTACTGTCATTGCTTCCCAAGCTTTAATTAGTGGAATATTTTCAATTTTTTACCAAGCTATTAATACTCATATACTTCCTCTTTTAAAATTTGAATATACTTCTTCTAAATTACGTTCTCAGATCTATATTGATTCAATTAACTGGTTATTACTGATTTTGGTTCTTATTGTAATGTTCGTTTTTAAAGAATCCAGCAAACTTGCTGCTGCATATGGTTTTGCAGTTACTGGAACTATGTGCATTGATGGCATCATTATGACAACTATTTTTTATCTAACAAAACGTCGCTGGCACTCTTTCATCGCTGGTTGGGTAACATTAATTGTTGGCATATTCTTTGTTTCTAATTTATATAAGTTACCTGCTGGTGGATATTGGTCGATAATAATAGCCTCTATACCCTTCTTAAGTATACTTCTCTTCACAACCGTTCAACGTAAAATATTTCACACAATAACATTTATGAAACAAGATGATTTTCTAAAGAAATTTGATCATGCATATAGCAATAAAACAAGAATCAAGGGAACGGCAATATTTCTAATTAGCAACATTAAACTTATCCCTCCATATATAGTAAATACGTTATTTAATAATGGTATTTTATATGAAGATAATATTGCATTGTCAATTACTGTTAGCAATGAACCATATGGTATTACAGGAGATTTTAAGGAGAGAATCACAAATGGATTGCGTCGTTTTGAGATTAATTATGGATATATGGAGATATTAGATGTAGAAGCAATCCTCAGCAAAAATGATATTAATGAAAAGGTGATTTTCTATGGAATGGAAGATATCGTAACTGAAAAATTTATTTATAAATTATTTGCTACTTTTAAAAAAGTAACGCCATCATTTGTACAATTCTACAAACTTCCTAAAAGTAAAACTCATGGCGTTATAACAATCGTTGAACTTTAAAAATGGAGCGGGAAATGAGATTCGAACTCACGGCCCTCAGCTTGGGAAGCTGATGCTCTACCAACTGAGCTATTC
>CAZXTL010000006.1:31491-79803 GCA_964643725.1 uncultured Candidatus Marinamargulisbacteria bacterium | reverse complement strand
TAATAGTTTTTAAGAATGGCAAAGAAGTCGAACGGTTAGTCGGCTTTAGACCAGCGCCTCAGTTGCTACAAGATATAAATAGTTTACTAAAATAATGTTTTATATTGCATTTTTAGCGATATTGTCGGGGTTGCTATCGTTTTTATCACCTTGTGTGTTGCCTTTAGCACCTCTATATATCGCTTATTTTTCTGGAGCAGGCGATTTAGAAAGAATATCTAGTAAGATAAATTTATTTAAGAATCTATTATCGTTTTTTATTGGTTTTACTTTTGTATATTTAGTTCTTGGCTTATCTTTTAGTATATCTTTTGCTTTTTTGCAAAGGTATTATTTGTTTCATGGGTTGCTGGGTATTCTTATGATAACGTTTGCTCTGCATTATTGGAAAGTTATTAATATTCCGTTTCTTTATATGGATACAAGGAAGATGGAAATACGTGAGTTTAATATTATTTCTTCTTTTCTTTTTGGAGTGTTATTTGCTTTTGGATGGTCGCCTTGTATGGGGCCATTATTAGGTAATGTAATAGTATTAGCATCAAACAGTAGTGGTATTTTAGGTAAAGTTTTTGTGCTTTTGATGTTCTGTTTTGGTATTATTATTCCTTTTGTGACATTAGCTTTTATGTCTGTTGGTTTAAGGAAAAAAGTTCAAGGGTTAACAAAATACTCACGTTATATTGAATTGATTTCTGGATTGTTATTGTTTTGCTTGGGTATTTGGTTATTGCTTTAGTCGGATAATAAGGAGCGAAAATATGAGAAAAATATTGTTAATAGGGTTTTATATTCTGATGTTCAGTTTTATTTTTGGAAAGGAAGTATCTACGGAGAAAGTTCCAGACTTTATTCTTAGTTCTTTAAAGGGAGAGTCCGTTGCGCTTAGTTATTATACTAAAGACAAAGATGTATCCTTTTTAGTATTTTTTACTACTTGGTGTCCATGGTGTGCAAAACAAATGGAAGCGTTTGAGGAAATGGCTCAAGATACTTCTGCGAATGTACAGTTTTTAGCGATAGGGTTTGATAATGAAGCTAAGAAAGTTGTTAGTAAAGTTAAAAGTTTAGGAATTACGTATCCTGTAGTGATTGGGACTAGCGCGATAGCACAATACTTTAATGTTTCTAGTATTCCAGTAACAGTGGTTATTGATAAAAAAGGAAATGTAATAGATCAGGTAGTAGGTTTTAGAGATAAAAAGTATTTTATTAACTATTTGGCAAAATAGCATTTAATCTTTTTATATCAAGCTTAATCGCTCTTAAGAATGGATTATCATCGTCTTCTAGTTTTTTAATAGATCTATAAGTTTTTATTTGCTGAATTGCAAAATTTGCATCATCTATATTTAGGATAAGGTATCTAAACATGATTCTTAATAACATCGGCTCTAATTTTATAGCAGTAAGGTCATCAATATGATTTTTAATGAAATAGGACAAAACGCTTCTTTTATAGTTTTTGTAAAGTATGCATCTGCCAAGGATAGACGTGGATTCTGGTTCTTTATTTCGTTGAGATTCATATTTTCGTGTTTTCATAATTGTTTCAAAAAATTCCATTATATCTGTTTCTGAGTTTCTTACCGTGGAGATTTTTCCTCCTGTTAATAATATATTAGGAATATCTGTAGCTGATTTAATTTTCAAATTATCTTCATATTGAATCACATTAGCTATGCCTTCACAGAATCTGAAGAATATTTTTCTGTCTGGATATGACCAAATATCATAATCAATAATTAGTTCTAAAGTAGTTCCATCCTTAGATTTTTCGAAATATGGGACTTTATCTGGAGAGAAATCCTCAAGATGTAATCTTGGGTCTAAAAATATTTTTTCAGAAGAGAGCTCATCCTGAATAAAGATTGGCATTAGTAGTTCCTCTATATTTTTATGGATAGGTTTATCAAATAAAAGAATAACTCTTGTTTGAATTTGTCCTGATTTACTTATAGTTGGTTTGCAGATGACCTTTCCTCTTAGATTAGGTTGGAGTAAGGCTTGAATATCTTTTGGAGGGTAACCTCGAAAGAAACCGTTTAATAGGAGAGATCTTTGACTTAGTGTTTTTATATTTAAAAATAATTCGTTTTCTGATTGTAATAGCATATTGTTTGTTTTTAAAAACGCTAAAAAGTATTTAATTTTGTCCTTTGGTATCAACGGTAGAATTGTATTTACTGAGATTGGATCAAAGAAGCATACTGCTAATTCATGTAAAGGGAGTATTTTTAATCTATTCTTTTCCTTTTGAATAATTCTGCTTTTGTTTGCTTCGAAAGATTTTGCTTGATCTCGAATCGTATCTAATTTTTTTTGTTCTATTATCGTTTTCATATCATTTATTAGGCTTATCGCTGCGTTAATTTTTGCTTGTAATAATGTTTTATTATGATTTAATCTTTCTATTGGTTTTCCGTCTAAGTAGATTATTCCTTCTTTAACGTCAAAGTCTTCCCCTTTTCTTAGTGCCTCTATTATAAGTTCAATATAATAATTAACATTATGAGCTAGGGCAATAACACTAAGCCCAGCAATACCATTAAATTCTTGTTCTCTGTGGACCTCTAACATGATACCTTCATTAAAAAGCGAAGATAGAAGTTTTGGTATGAGGAGTTCGTGTCCAGTAGTTTCAAGTAAACATATGAGGGATTGTATTTTAACGGAGTGAAGCATTCTTTTAGCAGCAGACACATCAGAATCACTTCCATTATAGTAGATTGCTGTTGTTTTCCCTTTAGAGTCTGTTGCTACAGAATTTGGACTATTTTTTAAGTTGAATTCTTCAAATTTTCTTGCTTTTTGAGTAGTTTTTGGTGATCGTATTGATATGTTTCCAGTAGTCCCAGATAACTCTACTCTTTTTGTTTTGAGAACATTTCCGTCTTTGTCTTTTACGTCTGGTAATTTAGCAAATAAAATCCCATCTTCTAAAAGGATATCTGTGCTAATTCGTTCAAAAGCAAAGTCTTCTTTTCCTTCTATAAGATATACATTTAATAGTTCTACTTTTTTATTGTTTTGGTACAGAGATATATAGTCTGTTTCAAATCTAGAAATCTGGTTAGATGTTTCATTATTTTCTCGTAAATTTATAATGTTAGTTTCATATCTTGAGCTATTATTAGGGTCGGAAACTATTGCGCGTAGCCAAAGATAGTCTTCTGTGCCACCGAAAATTGAATCGAACTCAGCTTGGTATAAGACAACGTCAGAACAATTCAGTAGTGATTTTAGAGAATGATAGAGAAGAAGATATAGCATACTCTCTATATTTTTTGGGATGGAGGATAGTTGAATATTAAAATTTTTCAGAAAAATTGATTTAATTCTTGCTGGATTATTTGTATTTGATAGTTGTTGTAGAACATCTTTATGTTTGGCAAGTATTTCAGCTAAATCCGCATAGGCTTCTAGGGTACTACTTTTTATAGTTCGTTTAGGTAATGAGCATATTTTAAACATAGTATTCCTTCAAATTATAAATTTATCTTTAAATTATCGTTTAATGTTGTAAAAAATTGCAGTTTATTCCTATGGTTTTTGTTCGTTTCATAAGTTCTTTAAGTCTTGCAAATCTAGTGCGAGTATATTTGACAGTCCTTTTAAAAATTTTTCACCATCATAATTTTGACTAATAAGCTTACTTCTTAATGCTGAGTAAATTTTTTGCTTTAAGGCAGGGTTATTAATTATTTCGAGGCTTGTTGCATGTTCTAAGAGCATTGTCCTTTGTAATATGGGGATATTTGTTGATAATCGGATATAAGTTAGTGGATCTTGTACATATGCGTCTCTTAATGATTGTTGCAGTCTTCTGGCAGCGCTTTTTGCATAATTTGGGAGGATGGTGAGAGGGTTAATGAAAAAACCAGTTATTGCAAGGTTTTTAGGTGTATTTCCTTTTGATAATTGCAAATATAGTGTTAGTAAATTTTCTCTTTCTTCTAAGTGATCAAGTATCTTTGTTAAACTTTTGTCTAAAGCGATTACCTTATTTTTCATTAGTATTTCTCCTGTATTATTAAGTGCTAATAGATTATCGTTCTTATTAAGAAAAAGTTTCAGTTATTTTTCCAAAGATTTGACGTTGCAAGTAATGTAGTCTATTCTACTTATAGCAAAGCTAAAGGAGACTTAATCAATGAATATTTTAATCATAGGAAGTGGTGGAAGAGAACATACCATAGCTTGGGCATTAAGAAAGAGTAAAGATGTAGATAATATTTTTGTAAGTCCTGGTAATGGTGGCACTGCGGAAATAGCAGAGAATGTTAATCTTTCATTGTCGGACGCTGAGTCGATAATAAAGTTTACAGAAGAAAATCAGGTTGGACTAGTTGTTATTGGACCAGAAGACCCTTTAGTTAATGGTCTTGCTGATATATTAATAGAACAAGGAATTTCTGTTTTCGGTCCTCAGAAAAAAGGAGCAATTTTAGAGGGGAGTAAGTCTTATGCTAAGTGGTTTATGAAAAAATATCAGATACCAACAGCAGAATATGAAGAGTTTACTGATTATTATAAAGCAAGTATTTACTTAGAGAGTGCCGTATATCCATTGGTTCTAAAGGCTGATGGGCTTGCTGCTGGAAAGGGTGTCATAATTGTTAATAATCAAAAAGAAGCACAAACATCTTTAGATAAAATAATGAGAGATAGGGATTTTGGTTCTGCAGGAGATAAGGTAGTTATTGAGGAGTTTCTTGAAGGAGAGGAAGCCTCTATTCTTGCGTTTGTTGATGCTCACACTGTTGTCCCAATGGTACCTGCGCAGGATCATAAAGCAATATATGATGGAGACAAAGGACCAAATACTGGTGGAATGGGGACTTATTCACCAGCTCCGATAGTGGATGAAAAGCTTATGGAGCTTTTTAAGGTGGAAGTTTTGGATCGGTTTATGGCTGGTCTTAAACAAGAGGGCATTGTTTTTAGAGGAATTATCTTTGTAGGATTAATGATTAATAATGGTAAACAAAAAGTTTTGGAATTTAATGTCCGTTTTGGCGACCCAGAAACACAAGTTGTTTTGACAAGACTTAAGACAGATTTGTATAAAATAATGGATGCAGTTGTACATGACAGGCTATCTGAGATTAAGATTGAGTGGAGTCCAGAATATGCCGTTTGCGTTGTTGTTGCTTCTGACGGTTATCCAGAGAGCTATCCAAAGGGAATAGAGATTACTGACGTTAAACAGGATGGTGTTTTTGTTTTTCATGCAGGTACAAAGATTGAAAACGGTAGATTAGTAAATTCTGGAGGAAGAGTTCTTGGTGTTACAGCTATGGATCTTGATTTAAAGAAAGCTGTTGCTAAGGCTTACAGCGCTGTTGAGAAGATTAAATTTGAAAAGAAGTATTATCGTAAGGATATAGCTCAGAAGGCCTATAAGTATCTTTATTAGTTGTTTATTTGTTTAGGCGACTTCGTCGCTGTTTATGTGTTTAATTGTTCAGGGAAAGAGTTTTGTTGTAAGTAATAAATTAGAGAAAGTATTCTGAAAGAGATAATTATGAAGTTTGTCCAAGAACAAATCAACAAATCAACAAATCAACAAATAAACAGAATAATTTTAGCTACCCACAATGACCATAAGACCAAAGAAGTTAAAAGTATTTTACAGGATATTGGCGTTGATGTTGTTAGCTTAAAAGATATTGGTTGGACAGAAGAGATAATAGAGGATGGGCTGACCTTTTATGAAAACGCAGAGATAAAGGCAAAAGCCGTTGCAGAGAAATATCCATTAGATTATATTCTGGCGGATGACTCTGGTTTGGTTGTTGATGCTTTAGGTGGTGCTCCTGGTGTGCATTCTGCAAGATATGCAGGCAATGATAGGAGTAGCTTAGCGCTTTGTTTAAAGCTTATAGGTGATGTTAAGGACGTTCCTTTAAAACAAAGAAATGCTTATTTTGTAACGGTACTCGCTTATTATAATCCAGTTGAACAGAAAGTTTTGTTTTTCGAAGGCAAGGTAGATGGAGTGATAGCAAACGAGATGATTGGCAGTAATGGATTTGGTTATGACCCTGTATTTTATCTTTTAGATAAAGGGAAGACTATGGCACAGCTTAGTTCTGAAGAGAAAGATAGCTTAAGTCATAGACATAATGCTTTGGAAAAGCTTAAACAATATTTGCAGGGAGAAAATGTCTAATATCCTTTTTATTTCTAATGGTCACGGTGAGGACCTTATATCTTTAAGGATTATTCATGAGTTTATATCTATAAAAGATGATAATGCTGTATTTGTTCTTCCAATGATAGGAGAGGGTAAAGTATTTTCTAAGCTTAAGAAAGTAACGATTATAGGTCCTCAGAAAGAGACAAGTTCAGGAGGTTTTGTTAAAAGTATAAGCTCTTTCACAAAAGACCTTTTTTCTGGGATATTGTTTCTTCATTTTAAGCAAATAAAAAACGCTTCTAAGCAAAAATATGACCTAGTGGTGTGTGTTGGAGATTTTTTCCCATTTATGTTGTCGTATTTGTTTCTTAAATATAACAAGATAGTTTTAGTGTCTACAGCCAAATCAGATCATTTTGAGTCTCATTTTTGGATAGAAAGATTTTTTTTCAAAAGAGCTAAGGCTAAGGTTTTTGCAAGGGACAGGATAACTGCAGATAACTTAGTAGCAAGAGAGGTTAATGCTACGTATTTAGGGAATGTAATGATGGATGGATTAGAAGTAAAAAGACAAGCTAAAAAGAAGAATGACAAGTTTGTTTTAGGGATACTTCCTGGTAGCAGATTGGAAGCTTATAAGAACTATGGATTAATAAAGAAGGTAGTATTAAAACTTCCAAAGGATTGGATAATTAAAGTAGCGGTTTCTTCAAATATGGAAAAGGCAAAGTTCATGATAGAAGAGAAATCCGAATCAGTGTTCATTGTTGGGTTTGAAGAATTGCTTACTTCTTCTGATGCAGTTATTGGATTAGCTGGTACAGCAAATGAGCAAGTCATTGGGTTTGGTATACCGTTGTTTACGTTCCCTGGATATGGACCACAAACTACCAGAAAAAGGTTTGTAGATCAAAAAAAGTTGTTAGGTGATTTGCCTGAATATATTAATTCTCAGGATACTGATATTATCGCTAAGATAATTAAACAAAAGGTAAAAGATCCAGAGTTCATGAAAAAGGTAGCAGTTGATGGTATAAAGGTTATGGGTAAAAGTGGCGCTTCCCAAGAAATATCAAGCGAATTGATTAAGTTGATAAAACAGTAACGATATAAGCTAGTCCCGTAAATAACCGCCTGTTGTCTGGAACTTATGATAATATTTCCCAAGACCTTCCTCTAAAGTATTGAAGTTTTGAGTAAAGCCAGCTGCACGTAGTTTTGTGGTGTCTGCTTGTGTATACACTTGATATTTGCCTTTTAAACTATCAGGGAAAGTCGTGTAGCTTAGTTTGGATGTTTTGTTAAGTGATTGTATGGTTTTAGCAACATCAAGAAAACTTCGAGCTTTTCCTGTTCCACAATTATATATTCCATGTTTTTTGTTTTCATAAAAGAAGAGGTTAACTTTAACAACGTCATCAATAAAAATGAAGTCTCTTACGAATCCTTCGCTTCCTTCAAATAGTTTAATGTCTTCATTATTTTTAATCTGATTAAACATATGGAAAGCTACAGAAGCCATTTTACCTTTGTGGTTTTCTTGGTAGCCATAAACATTAAAGTATCGAAGACCAACAATTTGAGAGTCAATATTCTTTCTTTTTAATCGTATGTTTCTGACAAAGTTATCAAAAGAGAATTTAGAGAAAGCATAAACATTAAGAGGATATTCACACACTGGGTCTTCCTTAAATCCTTTTTCTCCGTTTCCATAAACAGATGCGCTAGATGCATATAGGAAGTCAATGTCATTATTCATACTAAAGAATAGAAGGTCTTTTGAGTATTCAAAGTTATTTTTCATCATATAGTTGCCATCTGTTTCCGTAGTATCGGAGCAAGCACCTTGGTGGAAAATAGTTCTGGCATTTTTAAATTTATCTAGGTTGGCAATAAAGTATGATTTATCCAGATAATCATAATATTTAAGTGAATTAAGGTTTAGATGCTTGGAAGGATTGGAAAGGTTGTCTACAATCAGAATATCAGTTAATCCTTTATTGTTTAGTGATTTAACAATGTTGCTTCCTATAAATCCAGCTCCACCAGTGACTATAATCATATTTTGACTCCTTTGTTATGTATTAATAATAATAGCGTTAGTTTGTGGAATTATAAAGATTAAGTTATAAAAATAACAAGTTTTATAGTTAGTGTGACTAACCTGGCTTTATTAAAAATATATTTTTAGATTTTTTAATAAGGGGTTCCGCACCCCTTATTAATCCCCTCGTCCCCTCGTAAAACTCGAAGATTATAATTTGGGAAAATTTTCATCACCCTGTGATTTATAACTATTTTCAATATAAAGCACTCAGCCTGCGGGAGCATTGCGAAACCTCTCCCCGCAGAAAAATATGTAAAACTTCTTAGAAGTTTAACATACTGCGACCCTCTCCTATAGGAGAGGGTGACGGCACCAATATTTATTTAAAAATACGTTTAGCTTCCGTGGGTGAGGTTCGTCGAAATATCTATGATTTTATATATTCTCACTTACAGTTCGAAGATAACCGCTAAATTCGTTCCTCATTAAGCGGAGTTATATTCGCTCAGGTGTGCTCCTGGACAATTTTTTTGGATTTGGAATTTTCCCATTTATTGGGATTTGGATTTTGGGGTTTGGGATTTATTGTCATATGGTCTTTTCGTTGCAATTAATGGGGTTATTGAAAACGAATATACAAATGATGTTTAAATTAAATCTCAAATCCAAACTGCTTTCTTACTGCTGCAACTTGGTCAATCACAAACGCTTTTAACTGCTGATCATCCCAACCTTCGAATCGGTTTTCACCATGAAGGATTCCCTGTCTGAATAATAGTTGTTGTAACCGATAGGTAATATAGAGTTTACGCTCTGGATTGGATAGCAACATCAGGTAAAAACTGGTAATATCCCCTGGGTGTGCATCAACAATTTGATTCACAATTCCAGGGGAAAATTCTTCTGCCAGAATCAGCATGACCATAGCATTTGGTTCCAAATCGTCTTTCTTGCTGACCAGTGATCGAAACAAAGGGTCTTTATCAAACCGATGCATCATATCAGCTAAAGACTCCTGAAGCACGTTACCAAACACTAGTGGGCCGTAAAAAGTCTGTATCGCACAGGACGGATACACATCTCCACGGGCATCGATTCCGATTGTTCCTATATAATGGCTGGATTCAGCCAGTGAAAACCGATCAAAATCTTTATCTGGTATTTCTCTTGCAAATAATTCTTCCGGTTGTAACAGCGCACGGCCACAACGCGACATATCATTGGGAGTAACTGTAATTTTGGTTGTATTTCCGGCAGCTGACTTAATCTCGATGGCTTTGCCCTCATCAACTGAAGACATAATGAATCCCAGTTTTTGTATGGCGACTGGCAACTTTGAAAATAGAGTCTGATTATAATGGTCTTTGATGGCCATGATATGTAGTTCAGCTTCTGGGAACTCCTCGATGAAAGCGACAATCATATTGGCAACTTTATCGACGGATAATCCAGGTTCATTCATGTGTAATTCATCACAGGAAATATTGAGTCTGAAAGATGTCTTTTGAAACATAGGAGTCACTAGTGATTCAAGGGAATAATAATGTCCCGACCATTGTCTCTGGTAGGTATCTTGTGTACGCAGGATAGCCATTCGTTCCTCAAAAGTATCCGGCATTTTTGGAACCTCAAACTTTGAAGTTTGCCGATTTTGCAAAAATGCTGCACGAAGATCCTTGGCAAATTGACGTGCTTTTTCGAGAGTATTCATTGTAGCGGCATTTGTTACCATGCCAGTAACGGCATTTTCTCTTACAATTTGGATAAGTTGAGGATGTAGCAATACCTCTCCACCATAAAGATATATATCAGGATTTTTAAGACCCAGTTCTTCAAAATAGTTAGAAATTCGTTTCACCTCTTCGGCCGACAACCGGTGGGTTTCCGACGGCGAACATAACAGATAGCAATGGCCACAACTGGCATTGCAGGTATCTAAAATTTGGAGGGCAGAAATATCCCATGGTTGCCATCTCAGGAGATGCCGATCATTATCCCAGGTTTTAGTCTGCGAAATTCCCCCAGTATTGCCAGCCAGAAACGTTGCACGACGTAACTGTTCGACAGCCTGCTGAAAGTCGTAATGCAAGTCGCCAGGCTTTAACCCGTATAGGGTGGTGGCCTTTTCTTCCACCAGCATGAGTTCGGTTTTAAAGGCAATAAACTTGAAATTCATGTTAATTTATCGGAAGCAGTAGGAAAATGTTGCAGAAAAGTGAGGGGACAATTTAGGTTGAACCTCAAACAAGTGAACTGTATAATACTAGCATGTCGTATCCTAAAGAATTAAATATTAAACAAGGAGTTTTCGTTTTCGCAGAGAAAGATAAACTAAAACTACAAAGTGGCAGAGAGTTTGGATCCATAAGCGTTGCCTATGAAACATATGGAGAATTAAACAAGGAGAAGTGTAATGCAATTCTCATTTTGCATGCTCTTTCTGGTGATGCTCATGTTGCTGGTAAATATTCTAAAGATGACAAGAAAACAGGTTGGTGGGACGTTATGGTCGGTCCTGGAAAACCTTTTGATACCAATAAGTATTTTATTATTTGTTCGAATGTATTAGGTGGATGCTCTGGTACAACTGGTCCTAGTTCAATAGATGCTTTAACAAAAAAACCTTATGGTATGACTTTCCCTTTTATTACTATTGAAGATATGGTTAATGTTCAATATGCCTTAGTTAAGTCTTTTGGCATTGATTGCTTATATTCCATATCTGGTGGTTCGATGGGTGGAATGCAAGCTCTTAAGTGGGCGCAAATGTATCCTGAAATGATTAAGTCAGTGATTGCAATCGCTACAACTACTAAACTTTCACCACAAGCAATTGCTTTTAATGAAGTAGGCAGACAAGCTATAATCTCAGATCCTGCTTGGAATAAAGGAGACTATTATGACAAAAAAGATTCTCCTCATAAGGGGCTAAGTATCGCTAGAATGTTGGGGCATATAACCTATCTTTCTGAAGAGGGTATGACCAAAAAGTTTGGACGGCAACTAAGTAGTTCAGAGCAGAATCAATATGAATTTTTAACGGAGTTTCAGGTAGAAAGCTACTTGCACTATCAAGGACAACGCTTTACTGAAAGGTTCGATGCTAATTCATATATCTATATTACAAAGGCGATTGATTATTTTGACCTTTCTGATGGTTATGCTTCTTTGGAGGAATCGCTTGTAATGATAAAGAGTAAATTTCTTGTTTTATCTTATTCTTCGGATTGGCTTTTCCCGACTTATCAGTCAGAAGACTTAGTTAAAGCTCTTAGAAGAAATAATAAGGATGTATCCTTTTGTGAAATTAAAGCTGAGTATGGACACGATTCTTTTTTATTACAGAATGAATTGCACGAAAAACTTATTCATGGATTTTTGGAGAATGTATAAATGAAAAGAATTTTGAAAATGTTAGATCAAAGAAAAGATTTACAGACCATACTTAATTATATTGATGAAGGCTCAAGAGTTCTTGATATAGGGTGTGGAGATGGTAGCTTGTTATATACTCTTAAAAAAACTAAAAACATTCAGGCCTTTGGGTTGGAGATTGACGAAGAGAAAGTCGCTCAATGTATTAGCAAGGGACTAAGTGTTATTCAATATGACTTAAATAGAGGACTTCCTGATTATCAAGACAAAGCTTTTGATTTTATTATTCTTTCTCAGACTTTGCAACAAGTAGCGAGACCTGACCAAGCGATAAAAGAGGTAGTAAGAGTTGGCAAGAAAGCAATTGTCAGCGTTCCAAATTTTGGTTTTTGGAAGTGCAGGGTGGATATAATGTTTAAAGGTATAACTCCTGTCACAAAAGCATTGCCGCATATGTGGTACAACACGCCTAACTTGAGAGTTCTTACTATTAAGGATTTCTATGAGTTTTGTAATACTATAGGTATAAGAATAATAAAAACTATTCCTTTTGTATCAACGAAAGGTGATATAAAAAAGGTAATTGCTTGGTTACCAAATGTTAGAGCAGATTATTGTATTTTTATGTTAGAAGCAAAATAGAAAACCCTTCTTTTTTCTTTGTTGACACTCGTTATCTTTGAAGGTAAAATTTGTAGCTGGTTTGCAGATTCTATAGTGGAATTTAGTTATTAATGAACCAGTGAACCAATGAACCAATGAACAGGAGATATTATGTACGCAATAGTTGAAGTTTCTGGGAAACAATATAAAGTAGAAAAAGGCATGAAGCTTTATGTCGACAAACTTGGTGAAAAAGATAAAGCCAAACTTGTTTTTGATAAAGTTCTTTTTGTTAATGATGGAAAAGATATCAGCGTTGGAACACCATACGTAGATGGATTTGTTGTAAAAGCTGAAGTAGTAGATCCAGAAATTAAAGATAAAAAGGTAATAGTTTTTAAGTATAAAAATAAAACAGGTTACCATAAGAAACAAGGTCACAGACAACAATATACTTTGCTTACTATTAAAGATATATTGAAGTCTGATAGTAAGGCTATCAAAGCAGAGAACAAGGAAGTCGTAACCGAAGTAGCTTCAGTAGTTGCAGAAGTTAAGAAACCAGTAGCAAAGAAAATAGTTAAAGCTTCTGATTCTGCAGAAAAGAAGCCAGTTAAAAAAACAACTGTTAAAAAAGCAGAGTAAAGAATAGGGAGAAACAGCTATGGCTCATAAAAAAGGTAAAGGTAGTTCAAGTAACGGAAGAGATAGTAATCCTAAGTATTTAGGTGTTAAAAAATTCGGCGGAGAAAAAGTAATTGCTGGTAATATTATTCTTAGGCAAAGAGGCACAAAATTCAAGCCAGGCAAGAATGTAGGACTTGGAAGAGACTATACTATATTTTCATTAATAGAAGGTAAAGTTAAGTTTGAGACAGGAAGAGACAATGTTAAGAAAGTTAGCGTAGAAGCAGTAGTCTAATTAAGTAGTTAGTTTTGTAATATAATAAAAAGCGGGCTATTATGTCCGCTTTTTTTTTGACAGGGAGCGGTAATGTTTATTGATGTAGCTGATATTTTAGTTAAGGCTGGTAATGGCGGAAAAGGATGCGTAAGCTTCAGAAGAGAGAAATACGTTCCAAGAGGTGGCCCAGACGGCGGTGATGGAAGTAAAGGTGGAGATATTATTGTTATTGCTGACACTCATTTAAAGAGTTTGATGGATTATCAATATAAAAAAGTTTATAAGGCTCAAAATGGATTTCCAGGAGAGGGAAGAGATTGTTATGGAAAAAAAGGCGAAGACGTAATATTAAGATTCCCTGTTGGTACGACAATTACGAATAAAGAGACTGGAGACCTGATTATCGATCTTACGAGTGATGGCCAAGAGTTTGTTCTTCTTCGTGGAGGTATTGGTGGTAAGGGAAACGCGAGATTCGCAAATTCGATAAATCAAACCCCATATTACGCTCAACCAGGTTTGCCAGGAGAAGAGATAAGTATACACTTAGAACTTAAATTAATCGCTGATGTAGGCATTATAGGATTCCCAAATATAGGAAAATCGTCTTTGATTTCTAGAATTACAAATGCAAGACCTAAAATAGCGGATTATCCTTTTACAACATTGGTTCCTAATTTAGGAGTTGTGAATTATAAGAATGATAAGCAATTTGTCGTTGCAGACGTACCAGGAATTATTGAGAATGCACATCTTGGTCAAGGGTTAGGACATCAGTTCTTGAGACATGTTGAGAGAACTACAGTGTTAATTCATATGTTAGATGTTTCAGACTTTAAGTCTATGGACCCTAAAGAAGCTTATGATGTTCTGAATAATGAGTTGGCCTTGTATAATGAGGAGATTTTAGAAAAGAAGCAATTAATTGTTTTTAATAAAATAGATACTCTTCATGATAGAAGTATATTGCAAAAATATGTCGAAGGATTTAATGAGAAGGTATTCTTTATTTCTGCAGTCACTGGCGAAGGCGTTGAAGATTTAATGGCTGAATTAGTCACATATTTATAAAACATCATAAAAAATAGTTGTATTTTAGTTATCCACAGGTGTCTGATAAGTATAAAATCGTTTTTTGAATAACAGTCATTATCAGGTTAGCAAAAAATAGAATTAAATGATGGGGTGTTAATTGTTTATGGTCAATTTGTTGAATAAGCTTTATATTGTTGGATTTGGTATCATTGACACTGTTATTTTACAGTGCTAACTTTAACAATATAATGAGTAGCAATATTGGTATATATAATTCCTCTCTTACTTCAAATGTAGCAAATAAGTTTGATCCTGCCAAACCAGAGGAGGCAATCCTTTATTTTCAACAAAGTTTTAGTAATATATTTGAGAGTTTTTTATCACAAGATACTAGTAGCGATACAACAGATAGTTTATTTGGAACATCTTCTAGTAGTTCTAGCTCTAGTAGTTCTAGTTCATCCTATGACCCTTTCTCATCAAGTTATGACTATTATTCTCAGATGATTAATTTGCAAACACAACAGTCAGGATCAGCTACTTCTTCAAGTCAGTTGGAACTTTTGAATGGTGCTGCGAATCTAATAGACAAAGAAGCGGATTACTTTTACAAAGGTCAGAAGCTAACAGGTCTTATCCAAAGTGTGGTAAATGATAATGGAGGAATATATTTTAAGATAGATGGAGACCTAGTTAAGATTGACCAGTTGTTTGAAGTAAGAAAGGCAGGGTAAAAATGCTAGATATTATGAAAAACGGCGAAAATGCTATGAGAGCATTTGAAACAGCACTCAGGCTCCAAACAGCTAATATGGGCAATATGAGCACCACAGGGTATAAGTCACTTAAGTATTCTTTTAAGACAGTTTTTAATAAGGTAATCAATACTGGTTCAGCTGGAAGTCTACAGCAGGGTGGCACAAATCCGCATCAAGAAGGATCTAGTGTTGCTTTGGCTAATATAACTATTGATTTCTCTCAAGGGGAACTTGGTACTGGGAATAAGTTAGATTTGGCAGTTCAGGGTAACGGACTATTTATTGTTTCTCCTGATAAAGGAAACACTTTTTTATATACTAGGTCTGGCAATTTTCAGCTTAGTGAAGTAGGTGAACTTCAAGATAATTCTGGAAGAAGTGTATATGGATATAAGTCTATTGGAAATGGAGAGTTTGATACTTCCAAGATAGAACCAATTGTTGTTGTGAATACTGTAAATGCAGGGTGGCAGGCAGATGGAACTAAAGGTATTATGGTAGAAAATGTAACACTTTCTGCCCAGAGTTTAGAACTAGGTGTTCCTTTATATCAGGTAGCATTAACTGATTTTCCGAATAAATCAGCATTGATTCAACATGATGGCACTACATATAAAGCTACTCCAGCTGCTGGTATCCCTTTTGAGCCTTCGCCTCCTTTGGTAAATGGCATGGGACAGGCTATGTCACATGCAGTAGAAAAATCTAATGTGTTCTTTATAGGAGAGACAGTCGATGCAATGGAAATTCAACGTGCGATGTCTGCTAGTTTAACAGCAGTTAAAATTGCTAGTCAGCAGATAGAAAATATAATACAACAGTTAGGAAATTAATGAATGGTAGTTAGTATGGAGATAAAACTGCCTCAAGCGCTTGGGCAGTGGCATCTGTATCAACCTGATACATCATCTGTAATGAAGGAAGAAGTATCTGAGAGTACTCGCAAGAGGCTTATCTCTGAGCTAAATATTTTTTCCAAATGGATGGGAAACATAGCATTAAAGGCAAAGGATAAGTATCAATTAATTTTTGTTTTGAAGTCAGTAGCTACTACTAACGTAGCTAGTAATGATTTACAAAAGATGCTGGGTAATAACTTTACTGTTGAATATCAGGATTCAAAGGGGTCATTTCTGTTCTCAATAGATAGTGTTTTTTTGAGAAATTTATTAGGTATGTATTTAGGTGTTGATATGGGTAAAGTTGGCGGTTTTTCATTTACTGATATGGAGATGGTTCTTATTAATAGGTTTTATAATGATTTTTTTGAGCAGACATTTATAGAAACTGGTTTTTTGGAGAAAGAGCATAAAACTAATTTACATAACGGGAAGTTTGGAACAATGCGCTATTTAGCTAATAATCAACATTTTATTAGTATTGATTTTAGTTTAGGTTTTTCAGGGAATAGTGAGTCTTCAGTTAAATTGTTTTATTCTGAGCATACTTCTGAAAAGTTTTTAGAAAGAATAGAAAAAAATACAAATCAGGAGATTTTTTTATCAGACAACATGAAAAGAGGGATAAGTACTGATGTTACTGTTAAATTTGGCCAGGCTAAGATAACATTTGGTGAGTTTATGAATATCCAAAAAGGTGATGTTTTAGTTTTAGAACAAAAAGTTGGAGAGAAAATAAGATTTATTTTAGCTGATCAGCTAACTTTTTCTTCTTCTGTAGGTCAAAGTGAAGGTAAATATGCCATTAAGTTAGAGGAACAAATACTAGATAATATTGAAGAATCATTGGCAAAGGAGAAAGTATCAATTCAAATTGATCAGTTTAAGGAGGAGGACCTCTTGATGAATTCTTTTGATAAGGTTAATCTTGAAGAAGAAAAAAAAGAGGTAGAGTTTGTATCTGTGCTTGATGATAATTCTGAAGAAGATGAGTTTGATTGGGAGAAATTGTAATGGAAAAATCTGATTTAAAGAAAATGTTGGAAGATGATTTTTTTGGTGAAGGCGATCCATTAGGAGGGTTGGAAGATATTTCTATGGATTTTAATGAAAAGGTTCAACCTAAGAAAACATCAGAAGATAATAACGAAGATAATATTTTTGAACTTGAGGGAGACGATAAGGACGTATTTGATCTTGATGGTTTTGATTTTGATGAAGGTGAAAGTTTATTAGGAAGTGATTTAAATTTAGAAGATTTCGATTCTGAGCTTAGTTTCGATGATGACAAAAAAGATAGTAAGCAGAATATTGATTTTACTAATGATGAAAATATTTTTGGAGATGTTTCTAAAGATGTAGCGAGTATACTTAATAAATCTTATGAGCAATTTGAAGAAACTGAACAAACATTTGAAATTGAAGAAACTGCTGAAGCAGAAGAAACTGTTGAGGTAGAAACAACAGATATTGAAATAGAAACAGAAGAGGAAGAAGAAAATGAATATGTTGATGACTTTATACAGCTTGAAGATAATAATACATTTACAAATTATGTTCAAAATGACACAATTAATATAGAAGAAAATTATCCGGATATAGAAGAGAATAAAGGAATAGAGATGGGAAAGACCACTTTAAATTATAATGATTTTTCTGATGCTATGAATCAGGAATATATAAATGTTAAGAAACTTGACTTTCCGGAGATTAATAATCAGCTTTCCGGTTCAAAGTTTAAGGTAGATTTGTTTTCTAATATTCCGGTTACTATCGATGTTTATTTGGGTAAAACAACAATTTCATTAAAAGATGTTCATGAGCTTTCTAAAGGTTCAGTAATCGAACTAGACAAGTTTTATGGCGAACCCCTAGACCTTAAAATTAATGGTGAGCTAATTGCTACTGGCGAGGTTGTTTCCATTGATAATAAGTATGGAATAATGATAAAAGATATAGTTAAGTCGTAATTATGATTCAACAATACATTCAGATTTTTTTATCTTTAATAGCGATAGTAGGAATATTATATTTTGTTTATTATGTATTGGCTAAAATACCTGGCAATAATGTAATAAATAAGAAAAACAAACGAATACATTTTATTGAACAAATGTTTTTAAGTCCTGGTGTAGTAACGTATTTAGTTCGAGTTGATGAACAAGAATTTTTGCTCGGGGTAAGTAATAAAACTATTAATTTTATTCAACCTTTAAAAGAAAAGGTTGCTTTTTCTGCTGTGTTAAAAGAGAAGGAACAAAATACAGATAAAGTTTCAGATGAAATCTTAGAACCCATTGAGAAAAAGGTAATAGGTAGAAATAAATCAAAAGCTATTACTAAGGATAGTAAAGATGGATCTAAATAATTTAGTAAATACTCCACTTCAGTTCAGCAACTCTATCAACTTGATGTTGTTTCTATCGTTGATATCGTTTGTTCCATTCTTTTTAATTTCAGTAACTTCTTTTTTAAGGATTACTATTGTATTTGGTATGCTTAGAAGTGCTTTGGGAACCCAACAATCGCCACCGAATATGGTAATAGTTTCTTTGGCTCTTTTTATGACGATATTTATTATGTCACCAGTTTGGAATGATATTAATGCTAATGCTATAAAACCTTATGTCAGTGGGAAAATTACCCAAGCGAGAGCAATAGAAATCGGATCAAAACCATTGAGGGAATTCATGTTTAAACAAACAAAAGAAAGTGATTTAGCATTGTTTGCTCAATTTTCAGGGTTAGATCTTAAAAAAATAACATCTAAAGACGATATCCCAACATTTGTTTTAATTCCATCTTTTATGATAAGTGAGTTAAAAACCGCATTTATAATTTCTTTTGTAATTTTTTTGCCTTTTATATTAGTGGATCTATTAGTCGCAAATATACTTCTTTCTTTGGGTATGATGATGCTTTCTCCAGTAATGATATCTCTTCCTTTTAAGATATTGTTATTTGTTTTGGTTGATGGTTTTAATTTAATTTCAAGAGGACTGATGCAAAGCTATCTTGGCTAAGTATTTTTTCTTTTTTGTTTTCTTTTTCAATTTAATTTTTTGTTCTATTGGAGAACCTTCTAAGATTATTTTTAGTAATGAACCTGAAAATATCTATAAATCAGGAACAATTTTAGATGTTCAAATAACGGGAAGTTTTAGGCTGTTTTTTTCACATTCTAATCGTTCAGGTGAAAAGGGAGATTTTTTCGTAAAGATAACATCCTCAGAAGACAATAAAGTACAATATCGTAGTTCTTTTGCAGGTCCCAATAAAAGTGAACTTTATGTTGGAAAACTTTTAGGTGAAAGGTTCCTTTCAAATTATAACAATTTGCATGAATCAAAGTTACCATATGAATGGACTGTGAAGTTTCCTAATCAAGATGTTTTATCAGGTATGATAGATATTTTTCCTGAAAATGCTAATGCAATTTGTAGTGTACAGGTATATTTTAAGGAAGCATCTTCAATAGCTTTTGATGAGGGTAAATATATTTTCCCAAATAAGACGATAACAAAGAGAGTAAAAATATCAAACGTTGATATTAGGTATAATCTAAAGATAGCGGATGAAGCAGATTATATTAATAATGGGAAATATTCATTAATTGGGAATTACGGTATTTTTTATGAGTATTTCCTTGAGTTCTCAGAAATCGGCGAATATCAGTTATTGTTTACTGCAAATGGAGGGCCTGCTTCTTGTGTTTTTATGTTAGATGGCAAGCTTTTTAGTGTATACAGTAATGATAACAAAAAGATAGGTAACTTTAAGGTAGAACGCCCGGGATTAAAGAAACTTATTACCTTTCCTTTGCCTGGCTCTAACTATCCTTCCACCGTTACAATTGTCAAAGAAAGGGTGTATACTAATTAGTCATGGATATTAATATTGCAACAGATTATTTACGGCAAGCAATAGCTCTTCAGCTTACTTTGGTTCTTCCTGTAGTAGGTGCTGGTTTAGTCGTTGGTCTTATTATTTCATTATTTCAAGCAGTTACTCAGATTCAAGAGCAGACTCTTACATTTGTACCTAAGATGATTATAGTATTTTTGGTTATATCTATCGGGTTCCCTTGGATGGCCTCAAGTCTTTCTGCTTGGGTTATTACTGTGTGGTCCGCAATCCCAAATATGTAAATGATTATTGACGGTCCAAGTCTCCTTTTATTTATGTTTATCTTGGCTAGGGTAATTGGTTGTTTTATCCTGATGCCTTTTTTCAGTGAAAGATCTATTTCCCAGATGATAAAATTAATTCTTGCTGTTTGGGTAAGCATAATTCTTTTTTTTACAATACCTAAGACTTTTCTTATTCCACAACATTATTTAGAAATAATAATAGGTTTACTTAATGAGTTTATGCTTGGTCTTTTCATTGGACTTATCGCTAGGTTTATTTTTTACGGGATTCAATTAGCTGGGTCTTTAATGGATATGCAGCTTGGATTAAGCGTAGCTGCAGCCTTTGATCCTTCTACAGGCAGTCAAGAAACAATAATGAGTAGGCTTATGTATATAACAGCAATTGTAATTTTTTTAATGATTGATGGACATCATCTGTTATTAACTGGGTTATTTGAAAGTTTTAAAGCAATCCCTTTATTTAGTGAAACAATGTATCCTTTGGGTTTGCAGATGCTAGGTGATTTAGGTGCAAAGATGTTTTTTATTGCAGTGACTATTTCTATGCCAATAATAATTATAATTTTTATGCTTGATTTTTCTTTGGGACTATTAGCAAGACTTGCCCCACAGGTTAATGTTTTCTTTTTAGGTTTTCAGATTAAGCCAATGTTAGGTACTTTTATTTTTCTATTAATGATACCTACCATAGTAAGTAAGATAGTGGTTATTATGGATGATTTGGCTATACAAATCGTAAACTTTTTTCATTCTATAGTGGTGTTGTGAAATGGGTGATCAAGGAGATAAAACCGAAGAACCCACACCTCATAAACTTAGAGAGGCAAGAAAAAAAGGTCAGGTTGTTAAGAGTAAAGAGATAACAACGGCTTTTTTATTTTTTGCTTCATATTATGCCCTTAGATCTTTTTTGCCTAAGATGTGGACAGACATAACTGATTATTTTATTCTAACGCTTACAGCATCAAGAGAAGATTTAACTGTTCTTTCAGCCACAAAGTTACTTGAGAAAGGTTATCATGTTTTGTTGTCTTCACTTTTGCCAATAATGCTTATATGCTTTTTTGTTGCTATTATGTTGGAGTTTTTACAATCAGGTTTTAATTTTTCTACAGAACCACTTATGCCAAAACTTAGTAAGCTTAATCCTATTGAAGGATTTAAAAGGATATTTTCAGTTAAAGGTCTTTTTGAATTAGCTAAATCAATGGTTAAGATGGGGCTTATCGTTTTTATTATGTATAAAGCAATTTATCCAATTCTTCCTGAGTTAATGGAAACAGCGAATATGCCTATTTTGGGGGCAGTAGCAATGGCTGGTAAACTTGCTTTTGATATAGCAATAAGGGTGGGAATGTTTTTCTTAGCAGTAGCAGCACTAGACTATTTTTGGCAGAGAGCTCA
The DNA here is from genome assembly GCA_964643725.1 of uncultured Candidatus Marinamargulisbacteria bacterium. Lineage (GTDB taxonomy): Bacteria > Margulisbacteria > Riflemargulisbacteria > GWF2-35-9 > DYQY01 > DYQY01. Next base: position 58,482 of record CAZXTL010000006.1, on the reverse strand, counting down.
GTTTATGAAGCAAATGAGAATGAGTAAGCAAGAGATAAAAGACGAATATAAAAAACTTGAGGGAGATCCGTTGATTAAACAAAGACAAAGGGATATGGCTTTAGCATTATCAGGTGGCAGACAGTCTAAGGGGGCAGCAGGAGCTGATGCGGTTGTAACTAATCCGACTCACATTGCGGTAGCAATTAAATATGATGCAGATACAATGAAAGCCCCAGAAGTTGTTGCTAAAGGAAGGATGCTTATAGCCGAGGAGATAAAGAGAGTAGCTGATGAGAACTACATTTATATTTTAGAGGATAAGGTTCTTGCTTGGGATTTATTTAATACAACCGATGTTGGACAAGAGGTGCCCCCAGATATGTATACAGAAGTCGCAGAACTTCTTGCACTTGTGTATGAGATCAAGAGAAAAAGAAAGAAAAGAAATGAATATACCAAGGATAAGACAAAAGTGCAGTCAAAGGACTCAAAAATAGACTCAACAAAAGAGGTGAAAGATGAAGAATCTAAATAAAATTATTTGGCCATTAGTTATTATTCTGATTTCTTTGAGCGGAATTTATATTTATGAGCAAGGCAGAGAAAAAAGTGTGCAGATTATTGAGAGAGTTGAGGAAGCAAAGGTCACCAATAAAAAGGTAGTGGTTCAGGTTGATGGAGCGGTAAAGAATCCCGGAGTTTATCAAGTCACTGAGAATACTCATTTATACGAACTTTTATTATTAGCAGAACCTTTGCCAGATGCAGACTTACAAAAATTTAATTTGGCTGAGATAATCAAGGATGGAAGTTTATTTAGGATACCATCATTAATAAAGAAAGAATTGAAAAAGACAGTCAAGCTAGCAGCAGTCAAGAAAGGTAGTGTGGTTGTTAATATTAATAAAGCAGGAGTTAATGAACTTAGCCAAATACCAGGTATAGGAACAAGTTATGCTGAAAGGATAATTAATTATAGGAACGAAAAAGGATATTTTAATAAGTTAGAAGATTTGTTAAATGTTAAGGGAATTGGGGAAGCTAAGTTAAAAGCTATGGAGCAGTATATAACTCTGGATTAGAATAAGGATATTATGGTAAGTGAAAAAAAGATAGAAAAACGTATTAAAGAGTTAGTTAGTGAGATTAAAGAACATAATCAAAGCTACTATGATAAGGATTCTCCCCTCATAACAGACTTTGAGTATGATATGAAGTTAAAGGAGCTTGCTTATCTTGAGGAGAATTTTCCTCATTTAGTGTTTGCTGATTCTCCTTTAAATAAAGTTGGTGGAACTGTTTCTGCTTCATTTCAAAAGGTTACACACCAAGTGCCTATGCTTAGTTTGGCAAATTCATATTCTAAACAAGAGATAATCGATTTTGACTCTAGAGTTACAAAGTCGCTTCTTAAAGAAGTAGATGAGCTTAAAGAGTTGCGATATTGTTGTGAGTTAAAAATGGATGGGCTTGCCGTCAGTCTTATTTATAAGGATGGGTTGTTGTATAAAGCTATTACTAGAGGTGATGGAAAGATTGGTGAAGATGTAACTGAGAATATTAAGAGAATAGAGGATATTCCGAAAAGCATTATTTGTAAGGATGAAGTGGAAATAAGAGGGGAAGTTTATTTAAAAAGAGAAAGATTAAAGCAGATAAATGAAAAGCGTAAAAATGAAGGTGAAGCAGAATTTGCCAATGCTAGAAACGCCGCAGCAGGAACTATCAGACAACTAGATAGCAATATTGTCGGTGAACGTGGGCTTAGTTTTTCTCCATATTATCTTGTGTCAGCAGATAGGCATGGGTTAAAGATTCATTCTGAAATGTTTAGTTGGTTAAAGAAACAAGGATTTGTGATAAATGATAACTATTTAGCTCAATCTGACCTTAATCAAGTAATCAAATTTTGTGAGCAGTGGGAAAATAAACAAGATGAATTAGCTTATGATTTTGATGGCATAGTAATAAAAGTTGAGGATTTGTTGCTACAGGAGCTTTTGGGTTCAAATATGAAAACTCCAAAATGGGCAATAGCTTATAAGTTCTTAGAAGAGGTAGCAATAACTATTTTAGAAGATGTTTTATATCAGGTTGGAAGACTTGGGACTATAACTCCTGTTGCTGTGCTTAAACCTGTGGAGATTTCAGGGGCAATGGTAGAAAGGGCTACCTTGCACAACTATGATTTTGTTCAGCAGAAAGGTGTAGCTATTAATGATGAAGTTGTTGTCAAAAGAGCAGCCGAAGTTATACCTGCTGTAGTTATGGTTTCACATCAAGGTGAAAATAGAAAGGAAATAATATTTCCTAGTAATTGTCCTGTTTGTGGTACGAAATTAAAACAAGAAGATGACAATGTTGCTATTTATTGCCCTAATTTAAAATGTAAGGGTAGGCTTAAAGCTCAACTTATACATGTTGTTTCAAGAGATGCTTTTAATATTGGGGGAATAGGTGACAAGCTAATTGAGCAGTTAGTTGAGCAAGATGTATTAACTGATTGGCTTATGCTTTTTGAATTAGATAAAGACACATTAGGTTCTTTAGAAAGAATGGGGGAAAAATCAATAAATAATATTGTTGTTCAGCTGGAAAAATCAAAACATATCGGGCTTGCTAAGATAATTTTTGCAATAGGGATTAAGCAAGTGGGGTATAGGTCTGCAGAGTTATTGTCATCAGCTGTATCTAGTTATGAAGAATTGTTTAACATGCAAGTTGAAGATTTTTTAAGAATTGATGGCATTGGAGAAAAGACAGCTATTTTTTTAAAAGAGTTCTTTGAAAGTGAAAGAGCAGCCCAGATATTTGATTATTTCAAAGAACATGGTTTTGATCTTTCTTTAGAAAAAGATTTTGTAGGAAGTAGTTTTTTAGGTAAGAAAGTGGTTATTACTGGTAGTTTTAAAAATTATTCTCGTTCGGAAATGTCGGATTTGATTAAAGCACATCAAGGAATAGTTTCGAGTAGTGTAAGTAAGAATACTGATTATGTTGTTGTTGGTGAAAGTCCAGGTTCTAAACTGCAAAAAGCAACTGAGTTGGGGGTAAGTATTTTAAGTGAAGATGAGATAGAGGAGATGTTAGCAAAGTGAATGTTGGGATAGATTTAGGAAGTAGGTCAGTAAAGATAGCGTTCTTAGATAACTCAGGCAGTCTGGTTGAAAGTCAGATTCATGATTCAATAAGTTTTTATGGCACTTATCGTAAACATTCTGATAATCGCTCATTCTGTTTAGACATAGATAAGTTGGGACTTACAATAAAAGATAAGATAACCGCAACTGGTTATGGTAAGCATGGCTTACATATTGAGGGGATTCAGATGATATCAGAGCAAAAAGCCCATATGTTGGGAGCGATGCATCAGACAGGGCTTAATGATTTTGTGCTTTTAGATATTGGTGGCCAAGATACAAAGATTGTTAAAGTAGTAAATAATAAGATGGTTGATGTTTATATGAACGATAAATGTGGAGCAAGTTCAGGTCGATATCTAGAGAATATGGCGGTTGTTTTAAAGTTAAGCTTAGATGAGCTTTCCAGTCATTTTGATGCTCCTCAGGTATTAAGTAATACTTGTGCAGTGTTTGGTGAATCAGAAGTTTTGAGTAAGGTATTTGAAGGTATTCCAGTAGCCAATATTGCTGCAGGTGTTAATTATAGTGTCTTTGAACGGGTTTCATCTGTGTTATCTAAAATGGTTGAGAACGAACCGATTGTTTTTGTAGGTGGGGTTTCCAAGAATTTAGCTATCTATGAGTTTTTAAAAGTAGAATACAATGTTGATATAATTATTCCTACTTTTGAGCAATTGAATGGTGCTATTGGAGCAGGTATTTTTTGTAGTTAGTTGCACTAACATGGCTTTAGAATTTAAATCCAAAACTCAAATGACAAATGTCAAATAAATCAGGGAATACCAAAAATCCCAATCGAAATCTTAACTTTTAAATTCTCAATTTTGGTCTAATATACAAAACCAGGGTCTATTAACCCTAACTATTTAATTATTTGTCATTATTTGATTTATTTGAATTTTGGGTTTTGGCATTGGGATTTATTAACGAGGCTAAATAGGCTTTTTAAAAGTTCACTTTTAATTAGCCCTGTTAGTGCAACTAAAAAAGTAAATATAATGTTGAAAATATAACTGGGAATATACACATTTTTAGTCGATAACTTGTAAGAAAATATTGGTTTAAATACAGGCTAATATTAATCTTTATTGTTTGCCAAGAAGAGAGCATATCTTGTATAATGATACTTAGTTGAAACTCAGAAGGGAGAATAGAAAAATGAAAAAATTATTAATGGTTATGGGTTTATTAATGACTACAATAATATTTGCGGCCGAGGGTAGTATGCCAAAGGTTTATGATATAGATGCATTTGATGATGGAACAATTACAGAAGAGCCTGCATGGTGGACTTTTGGTGATATTAATGCGGTTCCAGTTAGTTCTCAAATATACAAAGGCGATCCAGTTCAGAGCTTTTTAGGCAAGTATTCTCTTGCACTTAAAGGTAGCACAAAGGGTTGGTATGTAGGAGGAATTGGAACTTATGTTGGGAAGGATGCAAGCAGATACACTCATCTTAAGTTAATGGTTTATGGAAATGGACCAAAGAGTGGAAAGCTAAGTCTTCAGCTTTATGACGATGATAATAAGAATTATGTTCTTGAGCAAGATGTTGAGAAAAATTATGAACCGATTTTCGATGACAAGTTCGAGTATACTCAGACTGTAACTTGGAAAGGCTGGAAGGTTTTACTTATTCCTTTAAAGAATTTCAAAGATGTTAACCCTACAGTTGGCGATAATAAAATGAATTTCGATACAAAAGATGGTTCTGGTGGAGTATTGCACTTCCAGGTTATAGTTCTAGCTGATGAAAAAGAAGGAAATGTAGATATGGCAATAGACGACGTTAAACTTATCGACATGGTTGGACCAGAATAGGTGACTTTTATGAAAAGAATAATAATTTTCGTATTGCTTGTTGGTATAGTTTCTTTTTGTGCATCAGCAAAATTAAATGTGGTGGTAAATGTTCAGAGTGTATATGAGATAAACGTTGATAGGTATACTATGGAAGTTCCAAATGTAAGACCAGGACAGTTTCTGTCAGATATCCCTGATAATGAAGGTATTAAGGTTAATGTTAAGACCAACAATGGTGAGCCTTGGCAACTAAAGATTCATAATACTATGGAGTTAACAGACGGCAATAATACCATCCCAAACTCTAACTTTTATTGGTATGGACACTTAGGCGCTAATGCTCTTGGTAATTGGTATGGCAAAGATGCAAAAGCGTTTACCTTAGATCCTGTGTTAGCATATGGTTCTGCTTCAAGTGAGTATAATAATTTCCCTGACGGGACAGACCTTTTCTTTAAGTTCAGATTGAATGTTCCCAAAACGCAGAATAGTGGAAAGTATAGATCGATAGTTGCATTTACTCTTACAGAGTAGCCGTTTACTGGAAAGGCTGTTGATATGAAAAAGCTGTTTGTATTATTAATATTATTATCTGGTTTTTTGTTTTCTTTTGATTTTTACGAAGGAACTGGGTGGGCTGGGATTAATGGGGTAAACATTTATCCTCTTGAGAGCTTAGAGGTTTGGATGAATGGTGATTCAAATGTATCCTATGGTTCTTCAAAAATAAATGTAGAAAATATTGGAATAAATGAAGAATTTGATGTTTATGTTGAGGTAGAACCAGGTTATAGTAGTGATTTCCCAATAAAGAAGAATGCTCAGCCAGCTTTGTATTATGCGGTTTATTATGGATATTCACCTACATATAATTTAGCTGTAACAGATTATAGTGTAGATCTTAATCCTGAAGGGGTTTCACCTATTTCAGGTTTTTCAATGTCACAGTCTTATGGAAGTCCTTCAGATCCGAAATTTGAAAGAAGAGGAGAAATAAAAGATTCTATTAAAAAAATTCTTCACGTCAAGAATGAATCTGTCGGAAGTAGTTATATGTGGTTATCTTTTTGTTGGATTATTAAAACTGAGGATAATCAGTTGGCTGTTAAAAATAAAAATGCATGGATAAGGGTAACAATTAGTAATTAGGAGTTAGTATGAAAAAATTAAGTTTATTTTTGTTAATGATGACTTTTGCTTTAGCTGTTAATCTTTCAGTTGCTCCTTCTAATTATCATTTAGATATGGATCCTGATTCCAATTTAAGAAGAACCTTTACTGTTACCAATAAGGGAGATGAAGAAATAAGCGTAAGAGTATATTTGAACGACTGGGATTTAAAAGGCGGAGAAAAGGTTTTTCTTCCTGCTGGCAATACTCCTTATACTTTAATGGATGCTGTTACCTTTTATCCTTCCTTAATCAATCTTAAAGCAGGTGAAACCAAACAGGTAATGATGAATGTTAAGGCGACAAAGACAGATACAGCTGGAGAATATGGTGTGTTATTTTTTGAAGCAAGACCATTAGCAGAACCTAAGGGAAGTGGGCTTAGTTTTGGTGGAAGGATTGGTAGTATCCTTTATAAAGAGATACCAGAACGTTCTTTGGTTAAGTATAAAGTAGCAGATATAGGAGCAAATTTAGTAGGGAATAAACTTTACTATCGTTTTAATATTTTAAATGAAGGAAATATTTTACTTAGGCCAACGCTTACACTTATGGTGCTTGACCAAGCCAACAGTATAGTCGTTAAGAAGAATGTTTCCAGCCTTTTGGCATTACCTGGGAAGTTAAGAACAGAGAGTGATAGTATAATTCTTTCTGATTATGGTTTAAAGAGTAAGGCTCTAACCTTAATTATGACTTTAGATTTTGGTAAGGATAATGTGTTTATGGAAGAGATTAAGGTTAAATGAGAAAGATACTTCTTTTATCCTTTCTTTTTGTCTCTCTAATATTTTCAAATGTTATAGAGTTAAACTATAAAGACTCAAAGGTTGTAAGGGTAACTGATTTAGATAAAGTAATTGTTTTCGAGAATCCAGACAATATTGCCATTTCTATCAGCGATGAAACACTTCTAGTCGAAGGATTAAAGCCTGGCAAGTCAAAGTTTATGGTAATTAATAAGAAGGGCAAGAAAGATCTTTATCTTGTAAATGTTAATCCAAAACCACTTGCAGGTGAAAAGAAGATGTCCAATGTCGATTACAGTGGGAAGAAGTTTGTTTCTAATTTTACTGCAGGTTATGGGCGTGGAGACTCAACTTCTGCTTATCCAGAGAATAATTGGTTCTACCATTATATGTACTATAAATTAGACACAAAGGGGCCGACTCCATGGGGAGCTTTTTATGGAAGAGTTGGAATTAAAGACAAACCAGACTTCAGAGGTATATATGATTTTAATGCTCGACTTGAAAGTGAAGTTGGAGTATTTGAAGTAGGGGATCAGTATATCCAAGGGAAATCATCTTTAGTTATGCCTTCTCAGCCTTTACAAGGTATTAGCTGGCTAAATAAGTATTCTGAACTTCAAACGTTTTTGTTTTTAGGAAGAAATAACTTTGGTTTTTGGGGAAGTGTTCTTGAAAGAGAGAATATGAGAAATTATAACAATTTAGCTTATGCAAAAGTTCTTTATAATCTAGATAGAACACAGCAAGTAGGATTTAATCTTAGCAACAAGTCTTTAAGTTTGCTTTATGATTGGGCAGTCAGGGGATACCAGTTTTATGGTGAAATAGGTCAGGATAAGAATAATAAAACAGGAAAAGATATAAAGCTTGCTTATAGTTCATTCCCTGGACTTAATGCGGCTATAAGATATTTAGCTATTGAGGAAGGATTTTTGATGCCAGTAGGAGTAGAGAACTATGTGGGTTATTCTGGGCTTAAGTACAATTTGAATTATAGGCCTGATCCTATTTGGGATGTTGGTTATAATGGTGAGACTTTTCAGAATTATGTAAGTTCTAAGCCACTAGAAAATCAAAGAGATTACGTCATGGCTAACTATAGAGCATCTAAAATAAATGGGTTTTTGCCAGATTTTTCCTATGATTATTCAGCTTATAGGGCAGAAGCATATATAGTAGCGTCGGATAATTATGCATATAAGAACAAGTCTACTCAGTTAAAGGTTTATAAAGATATTGGCCCTGTTTCTTTATGGTATAGGAATAGACCATACGCCTTCGAGGATTTGCGTTCTTTAACTCAAAATTATCAGAAGGATCAACAAAGTGCTGGATTTAAGATACCTCTCATTAAGCCATTTACTTATCAATTCGAGGCTACAGAAAGAAAGTATACGTATAGTACAGCATCAGAAAATCATAACCAATGTGATTATGATAGTTTCTTTATAATGAATCCAATCATGTTTGATAATGGAAATATGAGTCTGGATGGTTTTTATCAGTTTCAAACAAGATACATTCAAAAAGACAGAGATAACGGGTGGAATTCTGGGCTAAAATTCTTACATTATTTTATGCTTCAATATATTTGGTATCCTAATCCTGACGGTCAATTTGCAATTAGAGGGTATAAAAGAATTAATAACGAAGAAGATGGGCTAACCACTTCAAACTTGAGAGCTAATTCAAATCTAGATGAGTTGAGAGTAGAGTATTCTCAGAATTTTGATTATAACCTGCGTCTTGGTGGTGGTAATTCTGTTATTACTGGGATTGTTTTTAAAGATGAGAATATGAACAGTAATTATGATGAAGGTGAAGCTGGTGTTCCTGATGTAAAAGTTTCTTTATCTAACGGAATGACCGTAACAACAAATAGGCAAGGGATCTACACCTTACGTGATGTTCCTGTTGGAGATTATGACATTTCCATTGAAAAGAAAGATTCTGATATTATTCATACCTATGACCATCCGAGGATGATATTAATTGATAATTCGTCTAGAGTTTTAGCAAATTTTGGAGTGCTTATTTCTGGGAAGGTACATGGAAGGGTATTTGCGGATGTAAACGAAAATGATGTTTTTGACCCAACAGATAAGCCTCTTTCTAATGTAAGGGTTTTTGTTAATAAAGATGTTCTTAAAACCGATAGTTTGGGGCTATATTCTATTAGTGCGGATGATTTCTCTAAATATATAGTTAAAGTAGATATTTCAAGTGCTCCATTTTCTTTTAATCTTGCATCTCCAAGAACAGTAGAGTTAGAAGGAAAAGGTGCTGTTGATTATATGTTTAAAGCAAGGAAAGATATTCAGGCATTAGACAATCAGGTAATCTTTACTGACATAAAGGAAAAGGGCAATGAAGTACAAGTAAAGGGTAGAATCGATGCGCAAGTTATAGCGCTCTATATAAATGATGTTTTTGTTCCTGTCGAAGCTGGAACATTTAATATTATTGTAAATAAAATAGCCGAAACTATAAAGGTAAAGATTTTTACCAAGGACAAGCGTTCATATCTTCAGAATATAGAATATCAATAGTTAAGGGGGAGCATTCATATGAAATTAGCCGTAATAGGTACCGGATACGTAGGTCTAGTTGCGGGCACTTGTTTTTCTGATACCGGTAATCAAGTAACTTGTGTTGATATTGATGAGAATAAGATTAACCGTCTGAAGAAAGGTGATCCTATTATCTATGAACCGGGCTTAGATGTTATGATGATTAGGAATATCAAAGAAAATAGGTTGTCTTTTACTGTTGATATTAAAAATTCTATACAAGATAATCAAGTTTTAATTGTAGCCGTAGGTACTCCACCAGAAGAAGATGGCTCTGCCGATCTTAGTTTTGTAATCCAAGTTGCTAAGGATATTGGCAAATATATGAATGAATATAAAGTTGTAGTTAATAAATCAACTGTTCCGGTGGGTACAGCTGATTTAGTTAAAGAAACTATCAGTAAGGAATTGAGTTTAAGAGGAGTTACTATAGACTTTGATGTAATAAGTAACCCTGAATTCTTAAAGGAAGGCGCTGCCATTGATGATTTTTCTAAACCAGACAGAATCGTATTGGGTGGAAGTTCACAGAAAGCATTAGAAATAATTTCGGAATTGTACGCTCCATTTACTAGAACTAATAACAGAATACATTTGATGGATAATAGGAGTGCCGAGGTTACTAAATATGCTGCTAATTCTTTGCTAGCCACGAAAATATCGTTTATGAATGAGATGGCTGGTTTATGTGAGAAAGTAGGCGCAGATATTGATCATGTTAGGACAGCGATTGGTGCCGACTCTAGAATAGGTAGTAAGTTTTTATTCCCAGGTGTTGGGTACGGAGGGTCTTGTTTCCCTAAAGACGTAAAGGCAATAATTAAAACAGGCAAAGATAATGGACTTAATATGGATTTACTTAACTCAGTTGAAGTAGTTAATTCTAAACAGAAAAAGGTTCTGGCTCAGAAGATTGTTAAGGTTTTTGGAGAAAAAGGTATCCCCTTAAAGTCTGCTAAGATAGCTGTTTGGGGCTTAGCCTTTAAGCCAAAGACTGATGATATGCGTGAAGCTCCTTCTATTGATGTGATAGAGGTGTTGTTGTCAAAAGGTTGCAATGTTGAGGCCTTTGACCCGGTAGCCATGGATAATGCTAGAAAAGTATTTGGTAATAGAATAACGTGTAAAGATAATGCTTATGATGTTTTAAATAATGCTGATGCCTTAGTTATTCATACAGAATGGAACGAATTCCGTACTCCAGACTTTGATGAGATGAAAGAGCTAATGAAAACACCTTTTATTTTTGATGGAAGAAACCTTTATGACCCAAAAAAAATGTCTGAAAAAGGGTTTTCATATTATTCTATTGGGAGGCCATATGAAAATAAATAAAGTAGTATTTCTTATTCTTATCTGTTTATGTTTTGGGTTTTCTGTAATGTCAGATATGCAATGGCAAGAACTTAAGAAGAATTATGCAGTTGCTCAAATCAATACTTCTGACCCTCGAGTCAGATTCGATTTAGCAATGAGTTATGCGTATACTGGATTTCTGCAAGAGGGATTTGCCGAACTATCTGCACTTAATAAGGCAGATTCTCAATATAATAAAAAGATTTTGGCTGATGTTACTAAAGAGTTAGCTGTTGCTACTGGAGATTGGAAGACTAATTTTTACTATGCGTTTGCCTTGTATTTTAATGATAGAAAGGATGAGGCAAAAGAGTATTTTTATAAAGTAGTTGAGCTTAGTCCAGAAAGATCTATTAAAGGTTGGGCTCTAGGGTATATCGCCTATATATATGGTGAAAAAAAAGATTGGAAAACAGCTCTTAAGATTATCGAAGATGCTATCCGTTACGAACCAGACGGAGTGGCCTTATTCCTTGCCAAAGGTTATGGACAACAGCAGGTTGGAGATTACTTTGGATTAACTGGAACCTTAATTAAGGTTGGTTCAATGCAGGCTTCAAGCGTGTTTAATAAATATAGTATAGATAATCTAAAGAATGAGAAATAAGTATATTCTTTTTTTCTTATTTATAGCTTTATTGTATATTATTTTTTTGAGGGTAGATTTTTCTTATAAGACACCTGTAGAAGTAAATAAACCAAATTTTGTTCTGTTGGATGCAAATATAGAGCATTTCTTAAAAGGCGAACTTGGTTTTCGCGTTAAGGCAAAAAAGATTGAGATTTTTGATAAAATTTTTGTTATGTATGAGTCAACAATCGATTCTGAGTCAGGAACTTTGATATCCGCGAATATAATGGAGTATTACCTTGATACCGATTTAATCCATGCAAGCTCTAATGTTCATTTTAAAAGGGGCAATCAAGTTTACAGTGGGAATGAATTAGAATATGATATGAAAAGGCTTCTGCTTAAGACATATAGAGGAGGAGAGTTTACTTTAATATGACAAGGTTTTTAGCTTTATCTTTCTTGTTTTTGTTTTTTGTGTGTTTTGCACAAGAAAATAATCCTTTAAGTATAAAGGCCGAGAGGTTTGAGGTAAATCTATCTTCGAATTATTTTGAAGCAAATGAAAAGATTATCATTGAACAAGGCAAACTTATCATTAAGGCTGATAAGGCGACTTATAAAGAGTCAAAAAAAAAGATAAATCTTTTTAATAATATAGTAACTGATTATTTAGATGTGAAGATTAATTGCCAAGAGATGGTTTTTGACAGAGAACAAAATATCATAGATGCAGCTAAAGACGTTAAAGTTGTCTATAAAGATTATAAAGTATACGGACAAAAACTTATTTATTATCCAGATAAAGGGATTATGAAGTTTACAGGAGAGACAACTGTTAATCAAAATAAAAATGTCTTAAAAAGCAATGATATCATCCTTGATTTGAAAAATAATAAGATTTATTCTGATAATCAAACAAGCTTTATGATTAGTAGCGAAAAATAATATGCATACTTTAGAAAAGTTAGATTTAAGACAGATTCAAAATGATTTTCCTTTTGTTTATGATGTGATTGTTATTGGCGGTGGTATATCAGGGCTAAGTATAGCTATAGAGTCTGCAGATAAAGGGTTGAAAGTTATTTTAATAGAGGAAACAGGAATCTGTAGTGTTTTAGAAGTAGTCTCGGAATTTAAAGAATTAGGTGTTTTAGCCAGTAGTGATGTCTTTGATAAAAGCAGATTGGAAATATTGTTAAAGGAAAGGAATATACATATCAAACAAAGCAAGGTTGTTTCTGTGTTTGAGTTATCAGAGAGAGTAAAAAAAGTATGCGCAGTAGATGGAATGATTTTTGGAAAAACTGTAGTTGTTGCTACAGGCGTTACTTTTAAAAAGAGAGATATACCAAATTCTGCTCTTGATCTTGCAATAGATCCTATGATGGATGTAGTTTATTATATGGGTAAAAGTTTAGCTGTACTTGGTAATAATATTCATGCGTTCCGAATCGCTGAATATTTTAGCCCCTTAGTTAGAAACGTCAATCTGATTATAGAGGCAGAGGTGGCAGAAGTTAGTTCTACAATAGTTGAACGACTATATGCCTTAAATAATTTATCAATTCATAAACAAAATTTTTTTGATTTAATAGGTGATGGAAGGATAGAAAAAGTTATTCTTGATAGTGGAGATACCTTAGATGTTGATTGTGTTTTTGATTGCAGTCAACCTATTGCCAATACTGCTTTTCTTGAAGATATGTGTAGCAAAGGTTATCTTTCAGTTAATGATGAAATGGAGACTTCTATTCCAGGAGTCTATGCAATTGGTGCCTGTAGGTTAGGCTCTAACTGTATGAGTGTTTCGGCAATAAATGATGCACATATAGCAACGAGCTCAATTGAAAGGTATCTTATAAGTTACTAATGAAGATAGGGCTGGTTGGATTTTTCGGTAACAATAACGTCGGTGATGAGGCTATTCTGAGAGCAATGATTAGCCAATTTAAAAAATACTATAAGCCTATACAAATTGTAGTATTTACAGATGCACCAGAAGAGACTAGAGAAAAATATGAAGTAATAGTTTTTTCAAGAAAGAAACTGACTCATTTAATAGCTGGTGTAAATTATTGTGATATGATTGTTTTTGCAGGTGGCAGTCTTTTCCAAGACCAGACAAGTTTACTTAATATGTTTTATTACGCAGGTATGGCTCAGCTCTGTAAGTTTTATAAAAAGAAATTGATTTTTTATTCCCAAGGGTTTGATCACCTTAAACACTTTTTAAGTAGATGGCTTCTTAAGCGATCAGTTCTTTTAGCGAATAGAGTTAGTGCTCGTGACTATAGGAGCATAAGTTACTTGAAAGATACTCTAAAGGTTAAGAAGAATATTAGTTTTGTGATGGACACAGCGCTTTTGCTACAGCCATACCAAAACGACAATCAGTATAAAGGGTATGTGGGAGTTAATTTAATGTTTAATCAAATAAATAATCATCTTATTAGTTCATTAGTTGATTTTCAAAAGAAGAGCAATGCAGAGCTTATATTTATTTCTTTTAATCAAGAAGACATGCGTGCATATGAGTTGCTTAAGAAAAAGCTAGATATAGACCTTTTAGAGGAAGTTGATCCTTGTATCATAATGGGAAGCATTAAACAGATGGAAATGTTTATCGGGCAGAGGTATCATAGCTTAGTTTTTAGTGCTTCAGCTCGAACTCCTTTTATATATTTAGGAAGTGGAGATAAAGGTGTCGGCTTTGCTGAGATAGCCAAGCAAGGAATTATTTCGCCTGCTGGAAAGTCTCGAGAGAATAAGTTAGTTAAATATTATAAAGATAGGGTAATACATAAAAATGTATTAAATTGTTGCATGGAAGAAATAGAGAAAGAATCTGTGCCTGAGCTTATCGGGAATGTTTTAATAAAGTTTTATTAGTGGTATATTACATTAGACAAAATTAGCTATTTCTAGTAACCTAGAAAATATTTTAAAAGTGACGGAACAATGCATAATAATTTTTTAGGTTTTTCTTTTTTTACAGGTAACTATGATAATCTTATTAAGAAGATAGATGGTTTCTTAAGCAAAAAAAAGAGCTGTTTAATATTTACTCCAACTACAGAGATACTCTTCGCAACCTATAAGGACGCATATTTAAGGGATATTATTTCTGGTGCAGATATTCTATTGCCTGATAGTATAACCCTTGTTAAATTAGCAAAGCTTTTTAGTAAAGATTTTTCAAATAGGATTACCGGAATAGATACAATGTATAAGTTAGGTAATAATGAACACAAAAAGTATAAGGTATACTATTTAGGAACCAAAGAAAGTATTATGGAAAAAGCAGTTTTAAATACAGTAAAGGTATTACCTTCTTTTGAGGTAGTTGGCAGTCACCATGGCTATTATTCTGAAGCAGAGGAGAAAGACATAATTGGTCAGATAAATAAAAGTGGAGCTGATATTTTATTTGTAGGGACAGGATTCCCTAAACAGGAGATATTTATTCATAAAACGAAAGAACAGATTAATGTTCCAATTAGAATAACTGTTGGAGGGAGTTTTGACGTAATTGCTGGAGTGCTTAAAAGAGCGCCTCGTTGGATGCAGAAACTAGGGTTAGAATGGTTATTTAGGCTTTTGCAAGAACCTATCAGAATCAAAAGAATGTCGCATATTCCTTTTGAATTATTGCAATTGTATTTTTATGAAAAAAGAAATGGGAAATAAATATACAACTGGCATAGATGTTGTATCAGTAACTCGCTTTAAGGATATTCTTGAAGACGAGCATTTTAAAAAACGAGTATTTTCAGATAATGAATTAGAATATATTTTTAAGTCAGAGAACGAGTCCTTGAGGCTTAATCGTATGGCTGCAAGGTTTGCTGCTAAAGAGGCTTTTTATAAGGCAGTTCCAAGTATCAAAGAGCTTATCATGAAAGAAGTAAGCGTTAATCACGAAAGTGATGGCCGTCCTTATTTGGTTTTTAGTGGTAAGACAAAAGTATTTGTTGAGGAAAGTGGTTTATCCTTTGATCTTTCTATCTCTCATGATGGTGGATTAGCAGTGGCTACGGTAGTTTGCGCTCAGGCAACCTGAAGACAACTTTTAAGATCTTTTAGAATAGGAACTTTATTCCACAACGTTGTCATAAAGAGAATATCTTCACAATCTTTATCTAGATTACAAAGTATTAATTTCTTGTTATTTTTTTTAGCTAGTTCGTTGGCTTGGTTCATTGTACTTAATCCTAGGCTGTCTATATATTTACAGTTTCCAAGGTCAATTACTATTTTAGAATATGTTTTGGATAGAAGTGATTTAATGATTTCTAAGAATTGTTCTGATTCATTAAATTCAATATCTCCGTTGACGACAAGATAGCATGCTTCATTAATATATGACACTGTAATATCTCTCATTATTATGAAGGTCCCCCTTTTATTTAAAATAACATAATAAAAGATTAATTGCAATTTCCATTTGTTTTAATACAATATGTTTATGACCAAATTTATTACTGTAGTTATTGGTACTTATAATCTTAAGGATAAACTTAAGTTAGTTCTTAATTCTCTAAGTGAGCAATCCTTAAGTCATGATTTATTCGAGGTAATAGTAGTTGATAGTGAGAGTGATGATGGTACGGAGAAATGGCTGAAATCTGCAAAATTTAACTATTCTTTTAAATATATTAGACAAAAGAATGAAGGAAAAGCTTCAGCTAGGAATAGGGGAATTAAAGAAGCGACCACTGATTTAGTGCTAATTACTGATGCGGATATGATAGCAGATAAGGATTTACTTAAAGAACACTATAGCCTTCAAGAAGAGCATAATTTTTCAGTTTTGGTAGAGGGCAAGACTTGGGTGTTAAAGGAAGAATCTTTGCCAGTTTTATCTCACCTAAGGCGTCCGTATATAACACATAAGGTCAAGCATGGGCAAAAACTTGGGTTTTATTATTGTCTTACTGGTAATCTTTCTTTTCCAAAAAAGTTTTTTAATGATTATGGTGGGTTTGATGAAAGTTTTAAGAATTATGGTTGGGAAGATGTGGCCTATGGATATGAGCTTTTAAAAAAGAAAAAAGAGACACTTATATATTCTGATAAAGCTGTAAATTATCACTTTCATGTTTGGTCTGATCTTCAGGAGGTTTATAGACGAGAAAATATGGGTAAGTCAGTGCATATTCTGTTAAATAAGTATCCTGAATTAAAAACTTTTTTGGGTATAAACGTGTTGAATAAGTTGGTTTGGTTGATTTTGTCAGGGAATGAGAAATTAAGAGTAGCTTGGATTAATAAGCTGGCTGAGTGTCAATTAGCTAAATGGAAAAAAATAATGTTGCGTGAATACTTTTTTCAAAAAGGATACCTTAGTGAAGAAAAGCTTTAGAAATATACTAGTTGTAATCATAGCTTTTTCAATTCTTTTATATCTGTTCTTCAATAGACATGCCTACAATTTTTCAGGATATGCAATAGGAACTACTTATCATATTGTTGTTTATAATAAATATATTTCTTCTTTAGAGTTACAAGAAATAAAGATAGCTATTGAGGATGAGCTATCTATTATGAATATGATATTTTCTACATTTGAAGATGACAGTGAGCTAAGTAAGCTAAATGCTATTTCTGAAAATGTATATTTTAAGGGTAGCGATGCACTCATTAAAGTTATGTCCTTAGCTAAAGGACTGTATCAACTTACGGAAGGCTATTATGACCCCACGGTAGACCCTATTGTCAGACTTTGGGGGTTTGGTAGGGATAGCAATCCTGCATTTCCCTCTAAAGAGGAGATAGAAGCCTCTGTAGCACTTGTAGGGTGTGATAGTGTTCTGATAACAGGAAATAGAATCATAAAGAATAAAAACTTAACAATAGATTTAGCCTCAATAGCTAAAGGATATGCGGTAGATGCTGTTGCAAGAGTGCTGGAAAAGTATAATCAAAAGAATTATATGGTTGAAGTTGGTGGTGAATTATATGTTAAAGGTAATGAATTTTATAAAAAAGGTTGGGATGTCGTAATTGTGGATCCTGAAAATGTTCAGAAGGGCCTCATTACCTTGCGCTTAAAGAATAAGGGCGTTGCTACAAGTGGAAATTATCGTAACTTTAGATTATATGAAGATGGGAAAAGATATCATCATATAATTGATCCTAAGACAGGGTATCCTGTTTTTAATGATTTAGTGAGTGTTACTATTATTGCAGATACAACTGTTATAGCAGATGGCTTGGCTACTGGCGTTTTCGTTATGGGAGCAGAGAAAGGTCTAAAGCTTATAAATAGTCTCAAAAATGTTGAGGCAGTGTTAATACAAAAAACCCAAGTTGGTTTAAAAGTTAGTAAAAGTGACGGAATTTAAACATTACATCTCAAATTGTTCAGACGGCAATGTTTCCTTCTATGCTGGAGCTGGGGATGTTTTGTCAAATCGTAAATCAATATTCGCGAAATTAGGGGTTAGTCTTGAAGATGTAGTGGTGATGAATCAATGTCACTCAGCAGATTTTTTATTAGCAGAAAAAGAGCATAAAGGTAGAGGCGCTTCCCTAGGAGAAGATGCAATAGTAAATGTTGATGCCTTGATTACAAAAGACGTGGGTGTTGTTTTGATGGCTCAAGGAGCAGACTGTCCTTTGATTGCCGTATATAACGAAAAGAGTAAAGTCGTTGCGGTTATCCATTCAGGCTGGAAAGGCACACAAAAAGGCATCATTCCTAGAGTGCTTAGTTATATGTCGAAAGACCTAGGTTGTGATCATAGTTTTTCTAAAGCACTTGTCTCTCCATTTGCAAAAGGTTGCTGTTATGCGGTGGGTGAAGAGTTTCTAGAAATATTTAAGGAGTATCCCCAGTCATTTCAACGAAAAGAAGGAAAATTGTTGTTTGATTTAGGAGTTATTATCTTCCATCAGCTATCGTTGTTTGGCCTTACAGATGATAGAATAATTTTTGATAATGAATGTACAATGTGTGGTGATGAGCACTATTCATATAGAAAAGAAAGCAAAGAAGCAGGGCGTTTTGCCCTGTTGGTATGGATGTAAGGTAGTGAATATTGACAATTATATTCAGCGGTCGTAACATATTGCTGAATTCATAATTAAAGGAGGAAAAAGAATGGTTTATAAGATCAGCGATGATTGTATTAATTGTGGTGCATGTGACTCATCATGTCCAGTAGAAGCTATCTCTGAAGCAGATGGTAAAAGAGTTATTGATGACTCCAGTTGTATTTCTTGTGGTGCATGTTCAGACACTTGCCCAGTAAATGCTATTTCAGAAGATTAGATTAATATTAATTATTATATTTTAAAAAGGAGGCCAAAAGCCTCCTTTTTTGTTAGGTAGATGCCCCTTTACAATAAAAGTAATTTTAAAATGCAATTTTATCTAAGTAGTATCGATAACTTTAGATGTTATGCAAGATCATTAGTTTAATTGAAGAAAACAATTGGGTATTAGATAATATACAAAGATTATTAAACACCTATGAAATAAGGTATAATGGTTTGCTCGCAGAAAAGGGTTCTTATTCTTATTCTTTGTATGATAAGAATGACACATCCGGTAAAGTGGTTTCTGGTACTTTGTTTTTACAGAACATGAATAATAAAATATACGTATACAATTTTCATCCTAAATTAAATCCACCAGAAGATCCTCAACCATTAAATAAAGGTTTATCCAGAGCATTGTTTTATTTGCTGTTAGCTCATTGTGCAAATAATGAAAAGTTGCATCAAAGGACTGTTGTAAATCTTGAATCTCAGTGGAAAGTTTATACTAGGTTTTATCATGAAATATCTGGTTTTGATTTTACGATAGGACTAATGTCAGGAGTAAATAATTATTACGTTTCAGGTAACTTATATAATATTGATACAAAGGGAGAGTATAGTAAATATATTATATGTGATGATGATAGTTTGCCTAGTCAGCATTTAGTGAAAATTGCAAATAGACAATATTAATATGCAAATTTACGAATATATTTTCGATAAAGTTAAATGATATATAAGATTATAAGCTTAAAAAAAGACTTGATTGTGTTAATCGAAAGATTATTTTCAACCTATAAAATAGTTTGTATTGGTACTCCAGGTCAAGAGCGTATTTATAGTTATATTTTACAGGATAAAGAAGGAAAGGACATCTCTAAAAGTTTATTCATATTAATTCAGAAAGATGGCACAATAAATATTGATGAGTTTTTTCCTAATTTGAATAGTCCCAAAAAACCAAATCCTAAAAACAAAGGACTATCAAGTGCCTTATTTTATTTATTAATGGCTCATCTAGCCAATAATGATGAATCGTTGATGGGAACAAAAATTACTTTAATGTCCAATCAAGATGCTTTATCTTTTTATCTGGATATGGAAGGTTTTGATTTTACATTAACAGAGAGAGGATATAGGAAGAGAGATCTCTCTTTAGTTACAGGCAGATTATATAATATTGATCCAAGTGGGAAGTATACTGCTCAAATAGGAAGTATGCCGATCAGAAAGCATTAGGGAAATAAGCAGAATTATTTTCTAGACAAATAGTTTGCTGTGGTTGAAAATAAAGATTATGTTAAAAATTAACTTTCGTAGAGGTTTATTTATTTTTTTTCTTTGTTCGATAACGCTAGTGTTTTCAGATACTTTGAGTGACTATGCAAAAGCAAGGAAACTTTTCAAAACAGATAGGATGGAAAGTTATATTTTACTTAAGAATGTAAGTCAACAACCATCGGAGGTTAGAGACTTTGCTCTATATTACTATGCACAATTATCCTCAAGGGAAGACTCAATCCCCATTTATGAGCAGTTGCTTTCTTTGTGTCCTGATTTTATTCTTGCCACAGGACTTAAGACAGAAATAGCTGACTATTATTTTACAAAAGAGAACTTTGCAAAACTTAATTCAGCTGATATCTGGATGCTAGCTAAGGCTTACTATTCTAGAGGCAGGTGGGCAGACACTAAGAAAGCTTTTCTCTATTGGTTAGAAAATTATCAGACAGAGGATAAACTGACAGAAGCTAATTATTTATTAGGGATGACTGCTGTTAAGCTAGGAGTTTCTGATTATAAAGACGCATATGGTTATTTCGATGATGTTATAAAGTCGAAAGATAAAGGATTTATTAATCTAGCAAGGTTTAACAAATCTAAACTTATATCAACGCAACAAGGCTTGGATGAAGGTATCGCTGCATTTCAGGTTTTAAGAAATGATTATGGTAATGATACTGAGTTAATGTCGATGGTTCTTCCTGAACTGGCATCACTTTATCGTATAAAGGATAGATACTTAGAGTCTGAGGATTGTTATGTTACTTTTCTTAAAATGTTCCCAAATAGAGAATCTTCTGATGAAATAAGGTTTCAATTAGCAAGGATGTTATTTATATCAGCTAATTATGAGTCTGCTGAAAAATATTTTAAGGAAATTACCAATAAGGATGAGCTGGACCAGTCATATGGCCCAGCTTCTTTATTTATTATGACCTTGATGCCCCAAACTAACCCGATTAGACGCCACGAGATTCATCAAAGGCTTTTTAATGAGTTCCCTTGGACTTATTATGGTCATCTTTCTGCTCAATATTTAGGAAAAAGATTTAAAAGAAATCCAGATAAATTCAATACATACATTGATATTAAAGCAGTTAGTCCTCGTGCAGCATTGTTTTTGGAACTCGAAGATGATGATACTGCAGCGATTTTTTTAAGACAAAAATATTTAAAGAATACTTATAATCTACCATTAGCTTTGTATATGATCGAGCTGTATGAGAAATTAGGAGACTATTATAATGCATTAGGAATAAGTGATACAGTATGGAGGATATATCAGTATAAAGGGAAATTAGATTCTATGCCTTTAGTCTTTTGGGAGAAATCAAATCCACGTTATTATTGGGAAGAGGTTAATAGTGAGTCTGGGAAGTATGGAGCAGATCCATATATGTTGTTAGGGTTAATGAGACAAGAAAGTAGATTCAACGCGAAGGCTATTTCCAAGAGCAAGGCTCGTGGCTTAATGCAATTGATGCCTGCAACTGCAAGTGGATTGGCTCGTTTTTTTGGGCTAGATAAGTATGATCTTGATAACCCATCTGTAAACATTAGGTTTGGTGTTAAGTATTATGCAGAGATGACTAGAAAACATCCGAACAATGTTGAATATGTATTGTCTTGTTATAATGCAGGCCCTAACAGGACTGCTATTTGGGTGTCAGAGAACATTCAGCTTAGTACAGAGGAGTTTGTTGAAACAATCCCTTATACTGAGACCAGAAATTATGTGAAAGTGATTATGAGGAATTATTGGAATTATCGAGATTTATATACTAATGATGTATATATGGAAAACAAATTTTTCAGGTAAATATAGTTTAGAAATAAATAAAGTTGAAATAATATTTACTTATGGTATTATGCACATATGAGCATAATGAAAACATCAAGCAATTTAGCGTTTATTGATTACATTGGTAATTTTAAGGTGCGTTGGGGTATCAGCCGAGGCAATTATCAAGTTAATCCAGGAATATATGCTCTTGGGACACCGAGTGAGGAAAGTCCAGTTTTAGTAACAGCAAATTATAAGCTTAGCTTTGATATTCTTAGGAAATCATTAAAAGGCTATCCGGTGTGGATACTTGTACTTGATACAAAGGGCATAAATGTATGGTGTGCAGCAGGTAAGGGTACATTTGGGACAGAGGAATTGATTCATCAAATAGAATCAGCAGACCTTAAAAACATAGTAGTTCATAGTAAAGTAATTCTTCCACAATTAGGAGCTGTAGGAATTGCTGCTCATGAAGTTAAGAAAATTACTGGATTTCAAGTTATTTATGGTCCTGTAAAAGCAGATGATATACCTGAATTTTTTGAAAACAATTTTAAAGCTACCAAAGAGATGCGAGAAGTACAATTTACTTTATGGGATAGACTAGTATTAACGCCAATTGAATTGGTGCATTCGGTTATACCTGTTTTGATTCTTGCTTTGATTTTTTCAGCTATTTACGGATTCTCAAATTTTGTAACTGTTTTGTGTTATTTTTCTATTGCAGTGTTCGCTGGTGCCGTAATAACTCCAGCACTTCTTCCGTTTATACCTGGAAGAAGTTTTTCATTAAAAGGTGCAATAGTAGGCGTAATTTTAACATTGGTTTCTTTTATGTTGGTAACTCCATCAACCGTAATGTTATTTATTAGTTGGCTAATAATTATGACAGTAATATCGTCTTTTTTAGCAATGAATTTTACAGGCTCATCAACCTATACATCTTGGTCAGGTGTTAAAAAAGAAATGAGTAGAGCTGTACCTATGCAGTTTTGGGTTTTACTTATAGGGGTAATTCTTTTTATTATTAATAGATTTATTGGAGTGTAGAAATGAAACAGATTTATCTAAAAAATGTATCGACCTTAACACTTGATTCGGAGAAGTGTACTGGCTGTGGAATGTGTGTGAATGTTTGTCCGCATAATGTGTTTCGTATACAAGACAATACAGCAATTATAAATGACAAGGATTTATGTATGGAATGTGGTGCATGTGAGAAGAACTGTGCTTTTGATGCGGTACATGTTAAGTCTGGGGTAGGGTGTGCGGCTGGAATTATGCTTGGAGCGCTTAAAGGTACTGAGCCAACTTGTGGCTGTTCAGGTGGGGGATGTTGTTAATGAGGCCTAAGAAATTAAGAAACATTTGTTGTGATATTATTGGAGAACGATTATTTGCTCCCAAATGTATAGGTAACGATAAAAATGATACTGTTCATATTTCTTTAGATGAGTTCGAAGCCATAAGAATGTGTGACCAAGAAAACATGAAACAGGAAGAAGTGGCTGAAATAATGAATGTTCATCGAACAACAGTGTCTCGTATTCTAACTTCAGCACATCAGAAGATAGCCGATGCTTTAATTAACTTAAAGGAAATCAGGATATCTGGTGGTTGTTGTACGTATAAACAAGGAGGAAAAGAAATGAAAAAAGTATTATTTGTTTGTATTCATAATTCAGCTCGTAGTCAAATGGCAGAAGCGTTCGTAAATAAGTATGGTAACGGTGAGATTGTTGCTGAGAGTGCAGGTCTTGAACCAGGGAAACTTAATCCTATCGTTGTTGAGGTCATGAAAGAAATTGGTATTGATATTTCAAATAACCCTACCAAAAGTGTTTTTGAATTTTATAAGAAGGGAAATATCTATACTTCTGTTATAACTGTCTGCGATGAAGCAAGTGGTGAACAATGTCCAATTTTCCCAGGAATTACCGAGCGGTTACACTGGGGATTTCCCGACCCTTCTAGTTTTCAAGGTTCACATGAAGAAAAACTAATTGGTACTCGTAAGGTTCGTGACGAGATTGAGGAAAAGATAAAAGCTTGGATTGAGGGAAAGTAATGAGTATTTTTGAAAGATATCTGACAGTTTGGGTTGCTTTCTGTATGGTTATTGGTGTGCTTATTGGTAAGTTCTTACCAGTAATTCCTTTATATCTTGGGCAATTTGAATATGCTAAAGTGTCTATTCCCATAGCGGTTCTTATCTGGCTAATGATTTATCCTATGATGCTCAAGGTTGATTTCGCCAGTATTAAAAATATAGGCAAAAATCCTAAAGGATTATACGTAACGTGGGTTGTAAATTGGCTTATTAAACCTTTTACAATGTATGGGATAGCTTATTTTTTCCTATTTGTAGTTTTTAAGTCTTTAATTCCAGCAGAATTAGCCAAAGATTATTTAGCTGGAGCAATTTTGCTTGGGGCTGCTCCTTGTACTGCAATGGTATTTGTTTGGAGTCATTTAACTAAAGGTAATCCAGCTTATACTGTTGTTCAAGTAGCTACAAATGATCTGATTATTCTCATTGCTTTTACCCCGATAGTTGCTTTTTTGCTTGGTATAGGAGGTATAACTATTCCTTGGGATACACTTATTTTAAGTGTTATTCTTTTTGTTGTAATTCCCTTATTTGGTGGTATTTTGACAAGAATATATGTTATTAGAAAGCATGGGATAAATTATTTTAATAATCAATTTGTAACTAAATTTAATAAAGTTACAATTAGTGGGTTATTGTTAACATTGATTATTATTTTTTCTTTTCAAGGTGATGTAATAATAAACAATCCATTACATATTGTTTTGATTGCTATCCCTTTAACGATTCAAACTTTTCTTATTTTTGCCATTGCCTATTTGTTTAGCAGGAAAATCAGGCTTGCCCATGATATAGGAGCTCCAGCAGGAATGATTGGTGCGTCTAATTTCTTTGAGCTTTCAGTTGCAGTTGCTATATCTTTATTTGGGTCATCATCACCAGTAGTGCTAGCTACAATTGTTGGTGTTTTGGTGGAAGTCCCAGTGATGCTTATGCTCGTTAGAATAGCAAATAAGACCAAGGGCTGGTATGAGCAACTTAGTTAATAAATATAGCGGAGGTAAATAATGAAGGTAGAGATTTTAGGAACAGGGTGCCCAAAGTGTAAGACCTTAACAACTCTAGTTACTAAAACAGTTGAAGAAAATGGAATAGTAGCAGATATAAGTAAAGTTGAAGATCTTAAAACCATTATAAGCTATGGTGTTATGTCGACACCTGCCTTGGTTATAGACGGTAAGGTTGTTTTGTCGGGTCGAGTGCCTAACATTAATGAACTTACTCAAATTCTCTCAGAAAGTGATAACGGATGTTGTAAAGACAACCATTATGATTCTAAATGTGGCTGTGTAAATGAAGAATCTGAAAATATTTTAAGTAAAAGGAGAAAACAAATGAAAATTACTCAAAAAACAGGTCAGTTGCTACACGCTTTTTTAATGGCAATTTTATTGCCAGCTATTATGCTTTTTGTTATAACTGCTATTAATGTAGGTTTTACTGCTCAATTTTTTAATGTTTGGGCACATAACTATATTATTGCAGTTATGGTGGCATTTCCTTTAATTATATTTTTATCGCCATTAATAAAAAATTTTATTAGTAAAATATCATCATAAGGTACCGTAAGTTAATATGTAATTAAGTATCTTAATAGTAGGAGAAGGTAATGAAAAATAGTATTTTATGGAGTTTATTAATAATAATTACATTTAGCATATCTGGGTATGCAGTCACAAATAAAACAACAAATGACATAGTATCAATTAGTAAGTCAGTAGCTCAAATAGGAACAAAAGTAACTTTTATTGAGCTAGGGTCAGATAAGTGTGTCCCTTGCCAAATGATGCAACCAATTATGAAGAAAGTAGAAGAAAAATATGGCAATCAAGTAAAAGTAGTTTTTTATGATGTATGGAGCATTCTTGGTCGACCTTTTGGGCAGATGTATAAAGTTAGGGTAATTCCAACTCAGGTTTTTTTGGATTCATCAGGAAAGGAATATTATCGTCATGAAGGGTTTTTCCCTTACGAAGAATTAGTTAAAGTTCTTGAACAACAGGGCGTAAAATAATGGATTTATTAACTTCGATATTTGGTTGGCTTACGGCAATGTTATATCAAAATCCATTGATTGTTCTATTAGCTGCTTTTTGTTGGGGAATTTTGAGTGTGGTATTAAGTCCTTGTCATCTTTCTAGCATTCCATTGGCGATTGGTTATATAAATGGTAAAGGTAAAGTGAGCCATTTTAGAGCCTTAGCTTTATCAACATTATTTTCTTTTGGTATCCTGATTTCATTGATATCCTTAGGTGTTTTGACTTCTTTGCTTGGTAGAATGATGGGTGATACAGGTAGTTTAAGTTTAATTATAGTTGGTATAATTTTTATTGTTGTGGGTTTATCTCTGTTAGATTTAATTAGAATTCCTGAAGTCCCTATTTATAAAGCTAAGGTAAAGTCGCAAAGTTTATTAGGGGCATTTATACTTGGGATTTTATTCGGTTTAGCATTAGGTCCATGTACGTTTGGATTCATGATGCCTGTACTTGCTTTAGCATTTCAAACAGCTACCAAAAACTTAGTATTTGCAGTAGCAATGATGATTGCTTATTCCTTTGGGCATACATTTGTGATTATTTTTGCTGGAACATTTATTAATTGGGTGCAGACTATACTTAATTGGGAAGAAAATTCTAAGGCAATTATTTACTTTCGTCGTATATGCGGAGTATTAATTATTATATCTGGAGTAGTTCTTATTGTTTGATGTAGTGTTTCATGAGTAAATATAATTAAATAGTGAGATTGTTTTATTAATAAAATGGCTGGCCTATAAGGACACCGTCGCCCTGAGTACAGGGCTAGGGACAACCGCTAACCTCGACCAGCCGCTAAGCGGGGTTGTTTCTGAACCTCAATGAGGTTCTCTCAAAGCTAAAAGCTTTGAGAATGATTTCTTAATTCAAATTTCGCTGCGCTTATTTTCAATAAGAAATCAAGAGTCCTTATATGAACATATACTTAGAAAATATAATTAAATAGTGAGATTATTTTATTAAGAAAGTGTGATACAGCCATTTTACAAAGTAAAATGGCTGGCCTATAAGGACTCGAACCTCAAACGACTGGACCAAAACCAGTTGTGTTACCATTACACCATAGGCCAATTAACCAAGAACTAAAGAATCTATTTTGTGGCGGAGAGTGAGGGATTTGAACCCCCGGTACATTGCTGTACAATAGTTTTCAA
>CAZXTL010000006.1:0-31391 GCA_964643725.1 uncultured Candidatus Marinamargulisbacteria bacterium | reverse complement strand
TGGCGGAGAGTGAGGGATTTGAACCCCCGGTACATTGCTGTACAATAGTTTTCAAGACTACCGCCATCAGCCGCTCGGCCAACTCTCCATTAGTAGATTCTAGCTAAAAGCTATTTAAACAAATACAGCCTTACCAAAGGAAAGCCGAAAGTCATTTTACAATCAAATGACTAATTTTTAAAGTAGGGTTTAATGATTTCTTCTGGTTTTGAGACATAATCCTGTAAATAGACATGACTGCAAACCCTAGACCCTTGTTTTATCAGACAATTTCCTTTTAAGTGTACGAACGGTTCAATCACTACGTCTTTTTCGATTGTAACTTCTGGTTCAATGTAAGTTGTCTCTGGACTGAGCAGTGTAACACCATTGGATAGGTGTTTTTCTATGGATGATTTATAGATATATTGAGCAATACTTGCTAGGTCATGTCTAGAGTTTATGCCTCTTAGTAGTTCATATTCTCCAAATAAGTAAGGATGAATACTTAAACGTTTTTCATTTCCTATTTTAATAATATCAGTAAGATAGAACTCTTTTTGTGTATTATTAGGTTTTATTTCCTTTAGCAGTTCAAAGAGTATACTTGTTTTAACTAAATATATTCCTGAATTTATTTCATTTATTTTTCTTTCTGATTCATCAGCGTCTTTTTCTTCAACTATTTTTAAAAGTCTGTTAAAGCTGTTATCTCTAATAATTCTTCCATAACCACTTGGGTTATCTATTTTTGTAGTTAGAACTGTTATGTCTGACTTCTGATCATCATGATATTCAAAGAAGTTCTTAATCATTTCTCCGCTAACAAGAGGTACATCTCCAGCAAGAATTAGCGTTGAAGGGTTTTTCATATTGATTGCTGACTCAACTTGAGCAACAGCGTGTCCTGTTCCAAGTTGTTCTCTTTGCCAAACAAATTGTGAGTTAGGGTACTTGCTTTTGACTATTGCTTGTACTTCTTCACCTTTGTGACCAATTATTAGATAGGTATCTTTTTGGATGATACATTTTGCAATGTTATCCAATAGGTGCAGTATGATAGGTTTATTTATAAGCTCAACAGCAACTTTACTGCTTTCTGTTTTCAGTCTGGTCCCTTTACCAGCAGCAAGAATGATAGTATTAAACATGGTTACTCCTTATTGGTACATTAATTCTAGTATGGCTTTTTGAGTCCAGAGTCTATTTTCTGCTTCGTCAAAGACAACAGATCTATCACAATCTATAACTTCATCTGTTATTTCTTGTCCTCGATGAGCTGGTAGACAGTGCATGAAGATAGCATCTTTGTCTGCTAACGCGAATAGTTTTCCATTAACTTGGAAGTTTGCAAAAATTTTAATTCTTTTTTTGGCTTCTTCTTCCATTCCCATTGATGTCCAGGTGTCAGTATAAACAACATCTGCGCCGGCAACAGCTTTATTTGGGTCATTAGTAATAGTTATTTTACATGTACTTTTTATAGCGTCATGTTTGGCTGCTTTTACTACATCATTGTCAGGTTCAAATCCTTTTGGTGAAGCAATTGTGATGTCCATGCCAGTTTTAGCTGAGATAAGAAGTAGTGAGTTGGCAATATTAAAGCCATCTCCTAGATAGGCTATTTTAATTTTATCTTTTTTGATTTTTTCTTTCATTGTCATATAGTCAGCCATAACTTGGCATGGATGATATTTATCTGTAAGAGCATTTATGATAGGCACAGATGAATGTTTTGCTAGCTCTACAACATCATCATGGGCAAAAGTTCTAATAATTATTCCATCTACGTATCGAGAAAGAGTTTTTGCTACGTCGTGCAAGCTTTCTCTTCCACCCATAGAGGATTGATGAATGCTTATAGGATGGCCTCCAAGTTGTGTAATGGCTACGTGAAATGAAACAAAGGTTCTGGTAGATGGTTTAGCAAATATCAAAGCGAAAGATTTACCCTTTAGGGTATCTCTAGTAATTCCTTTTTTGTGCTCTTCTTTAAGAGTTGTAGCCATATCAATAATTTTATCGATATCTTCCTTAGAAAGATCGGCTATGTTGATGAAGTTAGTGAGTTTCATTGATTATTCCTTTTTCTTAATCATTGTACCTATCCCATAGTCTGTGAAGAGCTCTAAAAGGATAGAGTGGGGGATTTCGCCGCTTATGATGTGTACGTTATGAACTCCGCCTTGGATAGATTCTAAGCAAGAGTTTATTTTCGGTATCATTCCACCAGAGATAACGCCATTTTTTATCAGTTTTTCTGCGTCATCAGCTACTATTTGCTTAATAATTTCTTTCTTTTCGTTAAGTATGCCCTCAACATTGGATAAATAGATAAGTTTTTCTGCTTTGATTGCTATGGCAATATCTGAAGCAACATAATCTGCATTAATGTTTAGTGTTTCGTTGTTTTTATCAACGCCAACCGTTGAGATAACTGGAATATATCCTTTTTCAATAAGGTCTAATATTATACTTGGGTCTATTTTGGTAACTTTACCTGCATGTCCAAGCTTTTTTTCATCAATTTTTTCACCTTGAATCAAGTTTCCGTCTTTGCCACTTAGTCCGATAGCCTTGCCACCTTCGCTATTGATAAGTCCGACAATAGCTTTATTAACTTTACCAGTTAGAACCATTTCTGTTACTTCCATGGCTTCTTTGGAGGTTTTTCGTAGTCCGTCGATGAACTCAGTTTCAATATTAAGTTTATCCAACCAGGCAGTTATTTCATTACCACCACCATGAACTAAAACAGGGTTAATCCCAACGAATTTTAAGAGAACTATGTCCATAGCAACAGAACGTTGTAAATCTTCATTCTCCATTGCAGCGCCACCGTATTTGATGACAATCGTTTTGCCAGAGAATTTTTGAATGTAGGGCAATGCCTCTAATAATACTTTTGCTTTTTCAATATATTTATCTATCATATATTCATTTTATTATTATTTGTGGACTATAACAAGAAGAGAGATTGTTAAACCATTATATATAGCGAATTATTTGCTTTTTTTTGTCGTGCAAAGCTAAATGGGTTTAACCTTAAAGATATTAATCTTTCAGGGGTTTTGAAGAATCTTAGTATTTCTTCTCTGGTTTCAGGTGGTAGCTCATCATAATGACGCATCATTTCATTGATTTTGTATGAGAGAGCAACGTGTCTGGTCTTATCATCCATCATGATTCAACACCTATTAGTTCAAGTAAATCTTCGTAAGCAGATAAAACTTCCTGAGCAGTTTCGCTATCCATAAATTCTAGTTGTTGTCTAAGGTCCATTATTTGTTTAACAAAATCTTGAGCTTCTTGGCTTAGTTTATTAACATCCTCTTCTTTTTCTATTGCTAATTCTTCTGAGAACGATAAATGTTTTTCTAATTTTTTATACTTTTCTTGTAACATCTTTTGAAGCTCAGGTGATATGACAAGTCCCTGAGATATTACATTTTGAATAAAGTTAAGCAAGTTTGCTGAATCTCTGGCTGATTGAGATGATTGTGATAGAAAAGAGTCTAACATTTTTTCCAAAACGTCTCCTTTTTTGTTAAAGGTCTGAAGTGCTTCTTTCATTTTTCCTTCTTTGAGCATACCAAGTAGATTAGAAGCCATTATTTGTACTTCTGGCGAAGTCATTTCAATTTTAGGAGCATTGTTCATCATTGTGTTGTCTTGTTGTAATTTTGTTTGTGGTTGGTTTAATAGTTTGTCCATTTGTTTAGGCATATCTTGAATATTTTCAACTAATGTTTCAACGTTATATCCTTTAAGCATATTTGATATTTGTTCAATGTTTTTTGAATTATTTGAGTTCATCATATTTTTGACAAAATCTTTTACTGTTAGTTGTTTTGATAGTAGTCCTTTGATGTTTTGTGATAATGCCTCAGGATTAACAGGTTGTTTTTCTGACTCAAAGTACTCTTTCATATCTTTGTTTATTTGTTGTTCAGTAGAAGAAGAGTAAGTCCTAATATTGTTTGGCATGTTATTTACTGATATATTGCTTTGCATTGTTCACCCCTTACTAAGTAGGTTTTGCCCATAATTTAAAAAAATAAACATTTATTTGTTCATTGGTTCAATGGTTCACTGGTTCAATGGTTATTCCAAAAACCCCCTCTGTCCTACACCTTCTGGCGCAGGACAGCTCCCCACTATGGGGGAGAATATTCGTTCTTCTTTTTGCTCCCCCATAGAGGGGAGCTGTCCGTCGTAGCTATAGCGAAGACGGGCTGAGGGGGTTATAAGTTGTGAAGTGGAATAAAAAGTAAAACATGATAAAATAATTTACTATGAAAGCAAATAAAAATATTCTAGACGTTAAGCCTTATGTCCCTGGTAAGCCTATTGAAGAGGTGCAGCGGGAACTTGGAATAAGTAAAGTTGTTAAATTAGCTAGTAATGAAAATAATCTTGGTGTTCCAACAAGAGTTATTGAAAAGGTTCAAAGTAAGCTAAAAGATTTGTTTTTATATCCTGATGGTTCATGTTTTAAATTGCGAACTAAGTTAGCAGAGAAATTTGGAGTTGATAATGAACAACTAATATTTGGTAATGGATCTGATGAGATACTTCAGATAATTGCTTTAGCTTATCTTGGCCAAGGCAACTCTGCCTTAATAGCTAATGGTACTTTTTCTGAATATGATTTTGTTGCAAGGTTATTAAACGCTAATAGAGTAGTGGTTCCTTTAAAAGATTACACTTATGACTTGCCTGGTTTTGCAAAGTCATTAGGTGATGATACTAATGTGATTTTCTTATGTAACCCAAATAACCCTACAGGTACTTATTTTACTGCTAAAGAGCTAGAAATATTCTTAGACAAAGTCCCTTCTGATACGCTTATAGTGCTTGATGAAGCTTACTATGAATATGCTTATGGTGATGATTATCCTGAGACAATACCTCTATTAAATAAGTATAAGAATATTATTATTCTAAGAACCTTTTCAAAGGTGTATGCCTTAGCAGGATGTCGTATAGGTTATGGTATAGCATCTAAAGAGATTATCGATGTCTTGAATCGTGCAAGGCAACCTTTTAACATTAATTCTTTAGCACAGGAATGTGCTTTGGCAGTTTTAGATGAAGCGCAATGGGTAGAGGAAGTTAGGCACGCAAACGACAAGCAAAAACAGTATCTCTATAAAGAACTTGATAAGTTAGGACTCAAATATCTTCCGACCAAGGCTAATTTCATCTTCATAGACCTTCAGAAAGACGCACAAAGCGTTTTTCAGGCTTTGATGAAACTAGGAGTCATTATAAGACCAATGACTGGATTTGGCTTTCCTTTAGCCATTAGAGTTAGTATTGGATTACCAGAAGAAAATAAATTTTTTATAGAGTGTCTGAAAAAGGTTCTTTAGTCTTTACGTAAGTAGTCTCTGTGATATAATTTAGTTTCTTCAATGCTCCTGTAGCTCAGTTGGTAGAGCGCAGCCATGGTAAGGCTGAGGTCCCCAGTTCGATCCTGGGCGGGAGCTCCATTTTTCTTCATGAATGATATGATATAATTATTGTTATGAACAAAGCATTATTAGTAGCTTTTTGTTTTTTAATAATTTTTTTGTTAACTTCATGTGGCGTTACTTCTAATACATCGGGAAATAGTTCAAAATTTCAAATATCATGTCCATATGTAGGGTTAACTTCTATAGATATTCAGAGTTTAAGTATAACTCAGGATTTAGGAATCACTCGCAATTCTTCTTCTTCTGATATTGAGATAGCAGATGCAATACTTAGTTGGCAAAATATCAATATGTCGCTTAAAAGCCCCAGTGCCAACCCCGATGTCTCTTATCCGATGCGTTGGAATTATATTTTGCCTGGCATTTATCCAGTAGTTGAAATGGTTGTAGAGAGAGTTTCTTCTTCTGATGGAAAGATTTATGGTGTTTGTTGGGACTATGCTGCAATTTTTAATGCTATTGCTATTTATTATGGGCTGACCCCAGATGAAAGTGTTCGTATTACTGCGTGGAAAAAATATATGAACTTTAATGATTCTAATAATCCTTTATCTGAGCCTGCCAATCCGCCAGGGATGGATGGTGATGAATACAATGCTTTAAAGGTAAAGCTACTTAAGAATAATTTAAATTTTTCTCAGAGCCAAATGAATAATTCAATAAAAGAAACTTATGTTC
The DNA here is from genome assembly GCA_964643725.1 of uncultured Candidatus Marinamargulisbacteria bacterium. Classification (GTDB taxonomy): domain Bacteria; phylum Margulisbacteria; class Riflemargulisbacteria; order GWF2-35-9; family DYQY01; genus DYQY01. The sequence goes on along the minus strand of CAZXTL010000006.1, from coordinate 25,254 downwards.
ATTATAGAGCAGAAGTAAAAAATAGTTCTGGAAATTGGATTTCTTATGATGGTACAGGTCCATCGGGAGCATATTTAGTAACCTCTAATTATTCGCTTGTTAACTGGAACGACTATTACTCTTCTGATTTAGCCTATCCATAGAATTAGAAAATCTTTTAGTTTCAGTCTTTTTTGAAATTATTATTTTTATTGCAAGAATTATTTTCTAAGCTACGTTATCCCTTATGTTAGAAAATGCAAATAATGGGCATCATATAGAAAAGTAAATATATTAAAGGGGTGGTTTTAATGGTTGGAGTAGATGGAATAAGTAATACTAATCAAGTATATAAAGTTAGCTCTGGTGGAGCGGCTCCAAATCAAGATGAATTTGCAGGACAACCTATAGCAAAATTGCCAGATGGTGGAACCAACGCATTAGCACAGGTAGTGTTAAGGTCTAACCCAGTCTCAGTAGAGCCAAGATCAGTAGGAGAGATTTTAAGTGAACCTCCGAGTAGAGGTGGTTTTTCTCGAGTTGAAGGAACGACTTTAATTGTTGGTGCTGGACAATATGAAACAATAGAAGAATGTAGGTCAAGGGTTGTGCAATTAGTTAATCAAGAGCAACAAAGGGTTAATGACGCTACTCCTTGGTTTCAAAAACCAAAATCGATTTATACTGATGCTATTATCTATGGCCCACTGCAAGACATTACTCGTGATGGTAAAGTAGTTGGTGCAAATAGGAGAGAACCTATAAAATTGTCTTTTGGAAATGAAGGAGGTTCTTCTTTTGTTAAGGCTGTTGATGCAACAAAACAAGCATTCGCTAAGGCTGGCGACTTTTTAACTGATACTAAGAAAAAAGCAACTTCAATTGCTGAAGAAGTAAGAAGAAATCCAGCTGAAAAGCTTGGATTGAATGCTTTAGATAGAAAGGCTGGAGAGACAGTTGAGGCTATTGGTACAGCAGCAATGTTTGGAGGTGTTGGAGGAATGGTTAGTGCCAGTGACGCAGGAGTGCTCCCTACACAATCTGGTTCTTCTCTTTCTGGAATGGTAAAAGAGGGTGTTGGTATTATAAAAGAAGAATTTAGACCTGTAACACCAGAACAAAAAGCTATGAATGAAGCAAATAATAAAATATATAGAGAAAGATTAAAAGAACAAAATCAGTTTCTTCGAGAAAATGGATTGAATGATTAAATAAGAAGTAAATAATAAAGGGGGTGTGAATAGTGGAAATAGTTAATGTTGATAATCTTTTAGAAAGAGGTTATTTAGATTCCGTGATGCAGAATGGTGGCAAAGATTCAGTTGCAGGGCATAAGGCAGGAACCATTTATATTGGATATGATTCTTATTTACAAGGAGAATTTTTTTATATTATAGATACGATAGATTCAATGTTAATAATCTATCAAGGGAAAAGAAGTGAGTTTAGGTATGAGCTGTTTAAAGATGATAAAGGAGTCTTTAAAAATAACGAGCCAATAAATTCTGTGAATGGCAAGGTAGTGATTAAAAGAGTATTAAAAGAATTTGCTGAAAAAAACAGGAAAACAATAACAATTAATATAAAGGGGGTATAGATATGGTTGGAATAACAAGTAATCAGGGTGCTGCGATTGCAAATGTTAATGATTTAACAAAAGCTGTTTTAACGCAGGCAGGTGTAAATAATACTAGAAATTTATCAAAAGAAGATATCAATAAAATATTATCAGCTACACCATCAGGTGTTTTGTTTCATATAGCTAATAATTTAGGAGTTGAGATTAAGCAAGGAGTTGGAGATACAATAAAGTTATTACTTAATGGGATGCTTGATACATCATTTTCCACAGACGATGCAGAAGAAGTTGTAGAAAAATTAGCTAAAGAAATTGATGATAATAATGTATTGCAACATGAGTCTTTAAAAACAATGAAATCAAATTCAAGGTTTATTGCTGCTTTATTAGGATTGCCACCACAAGCAACACAAGGTTCAACAGGTTATTTAGGTGAATAAATTAAAAGCACAAAAGCCCTGCATCGCCAGGGCTTTTTACTTTTAAGTCGAGCTAGTTGAGACTTCTATCCTAAAACTACTTCTATTTTATGTTCTTTCCCATCAGTAAATGCAGGAGCAATATTGCCTGCTAGTTCTTTGCCATCAACTTTAAAGGACTTAACGCCTTTACATACATTATTTGGATTCTTAACAGTTATCTTATAAGTAGCACCTCTGAATTTTCTAGTAGCAGAGAAACCATCCCATTCTTTAGGGATACAAGGGTCAACCTTTAATCCAAGGTGAGTAGGCATTAAACCACAGATGTATTTAGTTGCTGCTTGGTATGTCCAAGAAGATGTTCCTGACAACCAACTGTTTCTAGCTAAACCAAATTGTGGATGTTCATCTCCAAGAATATTTTGTGGATATGAGTAAGGTTCACATTCAAAAGAATCTATAATGTCGTTTTTTGATGCTGGATTAATCTGATTATAATATTGGAAGGCACGCTCTCCATTACCCATCATTGTCTCAGCAATCATTACCCAAGGGTTAGCATGTAAGAAGATGCCACCGTTTTCTTTGGCTCCAGGAGGGTAGGTTGATATTCCGCCAACTCTCCAGTCAAAACCATTAAATCCAGGATAACTTAGTTTTATTCCGAATTTGGTATTAAGAAGCTTATTAACAGAATTCAGCGCTTTTTCAGCTCTTTCTTTTGGTGCAAAGCCTGAGAGTACTGGCCATGATTGACCATTAGTATAGATTTTCCCGTTGGTGTTTTTGTTTGAACCTAATGGTGTGCCATCTTCTTGGAAGTAGCGCATATACCATTCTCCATCCCAAGCTGATTTATTGTATAAATCTTTCATGAACTCATAGTCCTTTTTGTATTCATTAACCGATTTGTCATCATGCATGTAATCTAGAAGATCCATGATTTCTTTTAAGGCAACACCATAAAGGTTAGCATTGAACATACTTTCGGCTTTACCTTTAAGGTTAACGGTATCGTTCCAATCAGCAAATCCAAGTAAAGGTAATCCATGTTGGCCTGTATTGGTTTTAGTAAAATTAAGTGATCTTTTTAGGTGTTCTAAGACAGTTCCTTTTTCTCTGTTTTCAACTGGAGTTTTCTTTTCATAGAAAGTTATTTCTTCACCTAGGAAGTCATAGTCACCTGTTTCTTTAAGGTAAGCAGATACAGCTAGTACTATCCAAAGATGATCGTCGCCATAAAACTTGTGTCCTGCTTCTTCTCTGGAATCACCTTCATTTGCTTCCATAGTTAAAGGAAAGTATTGATGCATGGCAGAGCCGTCTGGTCTTTGAACACTTAATAGGTTTTTAATAAGCTTTTTACCTTTTTCTGGCATATTGGACATAATTCCCATGGTGTCTTGTGAACTGTCACGGAAACCAATTCCTCTGTCTGAGCCTAGTCCTAATTGGTATAGAGATAGATATCTAGACCAGTTGTAAGTTGTATGACATTGTCTTGGGTTGTGAACATTAACCATAGAATTAAATGCCTTGTCAGGAGTATCAACTTGTTGATAAGAGAAATAATCTTGCCAAAATGTTTTTAGGTCATTAAAGGCTTTATCAACATTCTTTTCTTGTCTGAATTTATTTATTATTGGCATTGCCATTTCAATGTTGTCTTGTTGGGTAAGTAAGGTTATAACTCTAACTGTTTGTCCTTTTTTTACGTTGCCCATTTTGTGAAGTAGAGCACTAATATTATCGCCTCTTCTTGTTTCATAGTTGGAAAGTGATGATTCCTGTAAGGAAAGAGGATTTTTCCAACTTCCGTATTCATTATCACCAAGGAATTTTTTTCTATCTGTTTCAAAGGAATCTACTTTGCAGTTAGAAGTAAAGAGATTTACTGCTGTATCTCTTTTCATAAAAGCATATTGTTTATGAATAACAGTTCCTTCTTTTTCTTTTATAGCATCGACTGTCATTGTTTGTGGAACCCAGTCAGCATTTGTAAATTGTTTTAGTGAGTCAAAGTGAGTATATTCAATTACTGGGATTATATCTAGTTCGACATCTGCAGCATTTAAGTTAGTTACTTTTATATCTCTTATAACTACTTGTTCATTTGCTGGAACAAAGATTTTAACTTCAGTTCTGATTCCATAGAATTCAGAAATTATTGTTTGGTAAGAGCAACCAACATGGCATTCATAAAGGTCATATTTATCAAGAGTAGGGACAAAGAAAGGAGAGAATACCTTGTATCCGTCTTTTTCTTTGATTCTAATGTATAGAGATTCTCCTTTGAAATCAGAAGAAGGTAACTGTGGTATGTATTTTACGATTCTATTTAGGGCAGGATCTTTCTTGCATATGATTGACCCACCGGTATGGTCTACGATGCCACCAAAATCAAGTGTTCCTACGTAGTTTATCCATTTAACAGGTGTTTTAGGGTTTGTTATAACATATTCATAATTGTCGTCATCGAAATATCCATACTTTGTCATTAGTTACTCCTTAACCTCTCCCGGCTGAATCTGCCAAGATTTTTTTACTTATTTTTTACAGCCACCCTCTCCTAAAAGAGAGGGTTTAATATCAATCTTTTTCTCCCCTTTTAGGGGGAGATGCCCAAAGGGCAGAGGGGGCTGCTTACCAGCTTGGTTCAATGCAGATAGCATTAAACACTTTTTGTCCGTCTTTAGCACCTTGATAAAATGCTTTATTTGATGCATATCTAATTTTTGCAAAAGTAAAGAATTTATTAAGTGGCTTTAGTTTTAGAATAGGACGGAAGTAAAGTGCTGAGAAGAATAGCAAGGAAAGGATGGAGATTGTTGAGAGCCCTCCAAGAATGTTAAATAATATACTTAATATTGAACTAATAATAGCTACAGCGAAAGATAATCTCATCATATGGAAGTTTCCAACATGGATAATGCCTTTCTTTGGAAAAGGAATCATGAAATTGATTTTTCCATATTGAATATAAATTTCTAATCCTTTTGTTTTGGCATGTTTATTAATTAGAAGTGGGTGGCCATAACCATAACCATAGTATTGTTTTTTGAATTGTTCTAAGCTAACTCTATGCATGTGACTTACAACAGCTTCCTTAGAGTAATATAGCTTGTATCCAGCTTCCATTATTCTAAAAGAGAAATCTACGTCTTCTCCAGTAGGTTGGTCCCAGAATTCACCACCAATCTTCTTGATTGCTTCTGTGCTTACAGCAAAGTTAGCTGTTGCAAAGAATGGGCTGTTGTCGCCACCATTTACTTCATGTGGGTAACCCTTTGTAATAGTAGGCATCATTCCTGAGTTTTGTATCCCGCATCTGCCTCTTGGGCTTAGAAAGAATGTTTGTTCACAATAAGACTCAGTCCAGTTGTCAGGCTCTACTCTTAGTGTAAGAACTTCTCCGCCAACTCCGCCAACTTCATCATTCTTGAAAGGTTTTACTAGTTCATATGCCCAATTAGGTTTTGGGGCACAATCTCCATCAGTAAATAATACGTAAGCACCTGTAACTTCTTTAATTGCAGCATTTCTTGCGTGTCCTGGTGTCTTACAGTTTTTAACTTGTACGAACTTTACCCATTTGTTTTTTTTCTGAAAGTCTTTAATGATGTCAACTGTAGTATCTGTTGAGTCTCCATCAGCCATGATTAGTTCCATTTTTTCTCTTGGATAGTCAATGTTGCTCATGTACTCAAAAGTTGTTTTTAGAGTTCTTTCTGCGTTTCTAACTGGGATTATTATTGAGATCATTGGTTCAAAACTTCTCTGTGAACTTTTATTTTCTACCATTTGTATAGCTCCTTAGATTTTGCGTAAGATTTACCTCGTATAGATTATTTGAAAACCGTAATTTAGTCAATAATGAACTTATTGGTTAATGTATTTTTTGCAGATAGAGTTAGTGTCTTTTAAGATTTTAGACCCTCTGGTTATTTTGCAAAGACTCATATGGTAGTCGCTTGCTATTTCTCTTTGGCTTTTGCCAGCATTAAGGTCTTTCATGAGTTGCCATCTGAGAGCAAGTGAATTTCTTTCTTTGTCAGTAAGTATTTCTTCTAGAAATTTTTGCATTTCCTCTTTATTAGTTATTGTTGAGAAAGTGTTTATTAGTTCGTTGTAGCTATTTAACATTTAAAATCCTTTCGGTTACTCTTAATAGTAACATGAGGATAAAATAAATCCCAGTCGGAGACTGGGATTTATTAAATGCTAATTACTTTAAGTAAACTGGTCTGTGCGTGTAGCTAGTATGAAGTAATTCGTGTGCCTTATGGCTATTTGGATGGTCAAGAAATTCTTCATATACCTTTTGCACCATAGGATTATGGTGTGAACATCTTGCTTTAGACTTTTTGTCATCAGTGTAGATGCCTTCAGTTCTTTTGTTTCTAATGGTATTTGTAACGCCATATGGTTGTCCGCCTCCGCCAATGCAACCTCCAACACAAGCCATTACTTCGATAAAATGCCAAGGTGTTTCTTCGCCCTTAGCTTTTGCTTCCTTAACTTTGTTCATTACTTTTTTAACATTACTGAGTCCGTGAGCTACTGCAACTCTTACTTTAGTTCCTTTTATATCTATTTCAGCTTCTTTTACACCTTTAAGTCCTCTTACAGGAGTAATATTAACTTCAGCTAGGTCTTCTTTAGTTATTAGGTAATAAGCAGATCTAATTGCTGCTTCCATAACTCCACCAGTAACTCCGAAAATAGTTCCTGCACCAGTATATTCTCCAAGGATGGTATCTGCTTTTCCTTCTGGTAAGGCGTCAAAAATGATGCCTGAAGATTTTGTCATTCTTACAAGTTCTCTGGTAGTTAGAACAACGTCGGTATCTTGAATGCCGCTTGATGACATGTATTCATCTCTTGATATTTCATATTTCTTGGCAGTACAAGGCATAACAGAAACCATGAATATATCTTTAGGGTCAATTCCGTTTTTTTCAGCATAATACGTTTTAGCTAAAGCGCTGAGCATTTGCTGAGGCGATTTTGCAGTAGAAAAGTGCGGTATCATGTCAGGATAGTATTTTTCTAAATAGTCTACCCATCCAGGGCAACAAGATGTAATTAAAGGGAGACTTCCTGGGTCATTAACAAATTTATTAACGAATTCTGCTCCTTCTTCCATAATGGTAAGGTCAGCCGAGAAGTTGGTGTCGAAAACAGCTTTGAATCCTAGTTTTCTTAAAAGAGAGTATATTTTATTTGTAACTATTTCTCCTGACTCATGCTGAAAACCTTCGCCAAAAGCAACTCTTACTGCTGGAGCGAATTGAACAACAGCGTGTTTTGTGATGTCCTGTAATCCTTCGAGAACCTTATCAGCTTCGTCCTTTTCAACTATTGCTCCTACAGGGCAGTGAGCACTACATTGGCCACACTTTACGCAGGGACTTTCATTAAGTTGTAGGTCGCCGGCAGGGGCTATATTCATGTTGAATCCTCTGCCTATGAATTCTAAGGCCCAAACATCTTGTACTTCTTGGCATACTTGAACACATCTTCCACAGGAAATACACTTTTGTCTGTCTAAAATTAAAGACGTAGTAGATTTATCTATCGATTTAGTTTTTAGTATAGGCGTAAAATTTTGTTCTCTTATTCCGAATTCTTTAGAAAGAGTTTGCAGTTCACATTTACCATTTCTTTGACAAGTTAAGCATTCATTTGGGTGATTAGAAAGAATAAGCTCAAGAACTATTTTACGAATATTATATAATTCAGCATCGTGTGTAATTATTTCCATTCCATTTTCTGCAGTAGTTGCACATGCTCTTACTTTTTTGTTCATGCCTTTTATTTTTACTATGCAAAGGCCACAAGAGGCAGTTGGTAGTAAATCTTCATGGTAACAAAGTGTAGGGATTTTAATTCCAGCCTTTTTAGCTGCATCAAGGATTGAAATTCCTGCTGGTACTTCAACTTCCTCTTCGTTTATTTTAACTTTGATCGTCTTTTTAGTCATTTGTTTCTCCTTATCCTTTGATGACAGCGTCAAACTTACACGCTGTAACACAAGCACCACACTTAATACATTTTGTTTGGTCAATTAGATGTTTTTGTTTAACTATTCCAGTAATAGCATTAGCAGGACATTTTCTAGCACAAGCAGTGCAACCAATACATTTATCTGGAGCTATGGTAAAAGTCATTAATGATTTACATTTTCCTGCACTACATTTTTTTAGGTCTATATGTTCAATGTAGTCGTTGATGAAATACTTTAGAGTTGACATAACTGGGTTGCTTGCTGTTTGACCTAGTCCACAAAGGGAAGCATTGTTCATTGCAAGTGAAATGTCCTTTAGTTTTTTTATGCTTGAATCATCACCTTTTCCGGAAGTAATATCTTCTAAAATAGATAGAAGTTGTTTTCCCCCGACTCTGCAAGGAGCGCATTTACCACAAGATTCATCAACAGTAAATTGGAGATAGAACTTTATTATATCGACTATACAGTCATCTTCATCCATTACTATAAGTCCGCCTGATCCCATCATTGACCCGATGGCTGTTAAGTTGTTGTAATCTATAGGTGTGTCCAAATACTGTTCCGGAATAACGCCACCAGAAGGTCCTCCTGATTGAGCAGCTTTGAATTTTTTCCCATCCTTGATTCCTCCACCGATATCATAAATTATTTCTCTAAGTGTTGTTCCCATTGGTACTTCGATTAGACCGGAATTATTAATCTTACCTGTTAAGGCAAAAACTTTAGTTCCTTTTGAGTTTTCAGTACCAATTTTGCTAAACCATTTGCCACCTTTAACAAGGATTACGGGGATATTTGCTAAGGTTTCAACATTGTTAATTACTGTTGGTTTTCCCCATAAGCCTTTTACGGAAGGGAATGGTGGTCTTGGAGTAGGCATTCCTCTGCTTCCTTCTATTGATCTAAGTAGGGCAGTTTCCTCGCCACAAACAAAGGCTCCTGCGCCTAAGCGTATTTCTATACCAAAACTAAAATCAGATCCTAATATGTTGTCTCCAAGAAGACCTAGTTCCTTTGCTTGTTTGATTGCAATTTTTAATCTTTCGATAGCTAAAGGATATTCGGCTCTTATATAGATAAATCCTCTATTTGCGCCAATTGCTTTTCCGCAGATAGCCATTGCCTCTAATACAGAGTGAGGGTCACCCTCAAGTGTGCTTCTGTCCATATATGCACCAGGGTCACCTTCGTCAGCATTACAGACAACAAATTTTTCATCAGTTTGTTGTTGTTTTGTTAGATTCCATTTCATCCAAGTAGGGTAGCCGGCACCACCTCTGCCTCTAAGTCCTGATTTTTTTAATTCGTCAATAATGTTATCAGGAGTCATTTCGAAGATAGCTTTTTCTAAAGCTACGTATCCGTCTCTTGCAATATATTCATTAATGTTTTCAGGGTCAATTACGCCACAATTTCTTAATACTATACGAAATTGTTTTTGATAGAAGTCAATATCGGCAATTTTTACTCTTCCTTTGTCTTCAGAAGTTTTGTATTCAAGTCTTTCTACAGGTCTTCCTTTAAGTAGGTGTTCTTGTACTATTTCTTTGATGTCTTTTAAGGTTACCTTAACATAAAAAGTTTCACTAGGAAGAATTTTAATAATAGGGCCTTGTTCACAGAAACCAAAACAACCAGTTTTTACAACTTGGACATCATTTTTTAGATTATTATCAAAGATTTCCTTTTGTAATAATTTGTATATTTCATCAGCTTTACTTGACTCACAGCCTGTTCCTCCACAGACTAAAACGAAGGTATTATATGTCATTTTTTATCCTTTCCTTAAGTTCTCGATGATATCTATAGCTGGTTTGTCCTGTATATGATCATCTAGTAGTTCCTTGCCAATTATATGTTTTAAAACGATTTTTTTAGCGGTGTTTCCATTAACGTTACTATAAACAACAGTAGGCATTCCTGGAACAATTACTTCAACTGTTGGTTCTACGTTACAAGACCCCATGCAACCTGTTTGTTTTACCTTTACTTGGGAAAGTCCATTCTCGTTTAGCGCTTCTATGAAGGAGCTGAGTGTGTCTTTTGCGCCTGCAGCAATGCCACAAGTTCCCATCCCAATTATTATTGAACATTGTTCTTGATCGCTATTTCTTCTAGAATATTCTAGTTTTGTTTCTTCCCGGAGCTTTCTAAGATCATCCAGTGTAAGTTTGCTCATTTTTACCTCCTATAAAATATTATCTTTTAAATATTGCTTTAATAATGTTAAGGTTTCTGATGAATTTAAATCACCTAAAACATCGTTAAGTTCTTTTTTATTAAATGAAGCAGTTTCTTGTTGGTTGTGTTCATAAATAGATAGATTGTAATCACCAGGATAGTTAAGTAATGTTAGGTATGTAACTGATTTGTCTCCAACTGGGGGAGTGTCAATGTTTTGTTTATCAAAAGAAAATTTAATTATAGTTCCTTTGTCCTTTTCAGATTCTATTAAAAATTTTCCTTGAGATTGTTCGATGCCTTGAATTACAAAAGGAAGTCCGAGACCTATCTCTCTATTGTGTTTTTTAATTGTATCTGTGTAAAAAGGGTCAGTAGCTTTTTTAAGTGTTGATTCATCCATTCCTTTGCCATTGTCAGTTATTGTTATTTCTATTTTTTCATTTTTATCACTAAAATCAATGGTTACTAAAGTAGCTCCTGCTTCAATAGAATTTTGGGTTAAGTCTGAAATATAATCGCAAATAGTGTAGTGCATTTTAGTTGTATTTTATTAGAATTCCAGGAATATCTTCTTTGTTTAATTTTCCATAAACTTCTTTATCAATAATCATTACAGGGGCAAGTCCACAACAACCAACGCAACGTAATGCTTCTAAAGAAAAATTCTCATCTTCTGATGAGCCATTGACTGGTATTCCGAAATTAGTTTCTAACTCATCAATAATATCTTGGCCACCTTTGAGATAACAAGCAGTGCCTAAGCAAACTTGTATCTGGTGCTTTCCAGGTTTTTCTAGTTTAAAGTAATGATAAAATGTGATTACTCCATAGATTTTTGCTAGAGAAACATCAATCATTTCAGTTAATTTTAAAGCTGCTTTTCTTGGAACAAAGCCAAATTCTTCTTGTATTTCATGGAGAATCATTATTAGATTTCCGGGTTTATTTTTCCATTTTTCGATAAATTCATTTAATTCTTTAGAGAAGTTGATCTGTTCTGACATTATTTCCTCCACGCTTAGGGTTTATATATGTGTGTATTATAGTACAACGTTATATTTATCTGCAATAAGAAGTTTCTGTTCGAGCTAAAGTTATTATTTATGACCCAAATATACTTTATTATTTGATTGAAAGTTAAAATATTGTTACAATGTAGAACAATAAAGTAGGAGAGGAGAACTTAAATGACTTTTAATAAAGAACTTGTGGTGAGATTATTAAGGTATAAAAATGCTTTACTTAAGTTAAAGAATCTCGGAGTGCTAAAAGTGTTTTCGGATAATATTGCAGATACTGCTGGTGTAACTGCGTCGCAGGTTAGGAAAGATTTTTCTTTATTAAAGATAGCTGGCAACAAAAGAGGCGGGTATCAAATAAAGGAGTTGTTAGATGATATCATTAACATTGTTGGTCCAACAGGTGGTGAGAGCATTATCGTTATAGGGTGTGGAAACATTGGGAGAGCACTTATGAATTATAAGGGATTCCACAGTGAGACTTTTAAGATTATAGCTGGGTTTGATAGTAGTCCAGAAGCAAGTAGTTTAGTTATTAATTGTCCTGTATATGGAATGGACAAGTTAGAGGAATTTGTTTTAGAAAAGCACATTAAGGTAGCAATTATTTCTGTACCAGATAATGTTGCTGCTGAGTCATACGATAAATTAGTAAAAATAGGAGTAAAAGGATTTCTGAATTTTGCTAGGGTGAATTTGAGGGAAATAGAAGGTGTTTTTGTGAATAACGTAAATTTAGAGCTTCACATTGAGAACCTTTTTTATTATATTAATTTTATGGAAAAAGGAAAAAGTATATGATAACAGACCTGAAAAAAGTTTCGTTTACTGAGATAGTTGAAAAACTAACATTAACTACTCTTAATCAATCTAAAGATTTGTCTACATCTTTTGTATTAAATGTTATTTCTTCTGATTTAATGAGTGATGTGCTTATGGTGGGGCATGATATTGACCTTTTAATAACATCTTTAGCTACAGATCAAGCAATAAGAACAGCAAATATCATGGACATGGCAGGAATCATAATAGTAAATGGAAAAGAAATAACTGAGAACATGAAGGAATTAGCTCAAGAATTTCATATAAATTTATTTTCTTCAAGTTATAGTAAATACGAGACATGTTGTATGTTGTATGACTTACAGAAGGGAAGGGGTTAGAGATGCCTGTAAATAAAAGCATTCAGCTTCTTCAAGAGAATTCTCCTTCTATTTTACTTGATGTTATTTATCGGTCAAAGATAAAAGATATAATGTCTACTAAGCTAGCAACCGCATCACCAAATGTGACTTTAAAAGAAGTTAAATCTATTATGAAGAAAGCTGAAGTTACTGGTATACCTATTGTTGAAAATGATGAGTTAGTTGGAATGATTAGTATTGATGATATTTTCAGAGCTATTGACGGTGAGTATATAGGGGAGTTAGTTAGAGATCATATGTCTACTGATGTTATTGTCTTAGAAGATGATATGCCTCTTGCTTTTGGTGTTACATATTTTGAAAAGTTTAAGTATGGCAGATTCCCTGTTATTGATAAAAATAGAAAATTAGTTGGCATCATTACTAGTAGAGATATTCTTCATGAACTACTTTTTCAACTAAATCATGAAGTAGCCAGATTAGAAAGTGAGATAAGAAGTGATTCTGAACCAGAGCTTATTACCTTAAGAGAGATTTATAAGATAAATAAAATGGACTTTGCAAATGCTGGCAAAGCCTCTAATGAAATCAAAAAAGTATTAAAGGAAAGAGCTTTTGACCCTAAGTTTGTAAGAAGAGTGTCAGTGGCTGCTTATGAGTTGGAGATAAACATAACTATCCATTCTGACGGTGGAGAGCTAGAGTTTTTTCTAGACAAGGAACAAGCGGTAGTCATAGCTAGAGATAGTTCGCCTGGAATAGAGGATGTAACTAAAGCATTAAAGCAGGGTTTCTCCACAGCAGACAATACTATTAAGTCTTTAGGTTTTGGTGCAGGAATGGGGCTTCCAAATGTGAAACGTGTATCAGATGAGTTTAATATTATTTCAGAGATAGGAAAAGGTACCACTGTTCAATCAATTATAAAAATAGAGCGTAAGGAAGAGAATTAATAGGAGGTAATTATGAAAGTTTCTGATTTAGTGAAAATTACAGGTTTAACTTTAGTGCAAGATGATTACGATGATCTTTCGATTGTTGGTGGATATACTTCCGATTTATTAAGTGATGTTATGGCAAATGCTGGGGATGCTGGAGTTCTTATAACGATTCAAGCGCACAAGAACACTATTGCTGTTTGTAAACTATTAGATATTTCAGCACTTGTTATTTGTAATGGACGAGAAACAGATGAAGAGTTTTTGACGATAGCAAAATCAGAAAGAAAAGCAGTATTTGCTACTGAACTTAATCAGTTTCAGGTAAGTGTTCTTATCGGCAACTTGCTTTAGCCCTTTATGGATAAAAAGTCTATTATTGAAATGAATCAGCAGGGGTTGGCTGATTTGCATATTCATTCCTGTCTTTCCCCTTGCGCAGACCTTTGTATGTCACCTAAAAATATAGCTAAGGATGCTATTAGTAGGGGGTTAAAGGTAGTTGCTCTTACTGATCATAATACCTCTCAGAACTGTCCTGCTTTTAAATATGAATGTGAAAAGTTAGGAATTATTCCTTTATTTGGTATGGAGCTAAATACGAGAGAAGAAATTCATGTGCTTTGTATTACTGATGAGCTAGATAGGGCATTAGATTTTGAGAAAATTGTTGCAGAGAAGATACAAAAGTTTAAGAATGATCCCTTAATATTTGGCGACCAGCCAGTCGTCAATGAACAGGAAGAGATAATTAATCAAATACCCTATTATTTAGGTGGGGCAGTTGATATTTCCATAGATCATATTTTTGATTATCTTGATGCTCAGAATTGGTTAATTATTCCTTCACATATAAACAGGAAAAGGAATAGTTTGCTCTCTCATTTAGGGTTTATTCCCAAACTTCCCTTTGATGCAGTTGAGGTAAATAGCGCTAATGATGATGGGCGTGTAATGTGGGATGGGTATATCGTGGTTCGCAACAGCGATATGCACAGATTTGCGAAATAGTTACTTTCTCCAGAAGTTTGGAGTTAGTATAATTAGAACAGTATAAATTTCCAGTCTTCCAACCATCATTAAGATAGAAAGTAAATATTTAACTATACTTGGAAGATGTGCGAAATTATCTAATGCACCAACAGTTCCTAATCCCGGACCAATGTTGCCAAGACATGTTGCAACTGCACTTGTGGCAGTAATCATGTCTATATTGAATAGGGTTATAAATAGTGAAGAAAAAATAAATATAAGGAAATATAGGAAAATGAAAATAGAGATATTCTTTACGATACTTTCAGGAATTGATTGATTGTCAAATTTGATTTTATAAATCATTTTAGGGTGAAGCACCTTGGTGATTTCTTTTAACAAGCTTTTGCCCATTACTAAAACTCTTCCAATTTTTATACTTCCTGCGGTAGATCCGGCCATTGCTCCAAAGAACATTAGGAAAACAAGTAAGAATTGGCTGAATTGTGGCCAAAGCTCATAATCAGAATTTACAAACCCAGTCGTTGTTAAGATGGAAATTACAGTAAAACCTGAAATTCGTATATTATCTATAAAATTTCCACCTAAGTTAGAGTGGATATTAAACATCGTAAATGCCCATGCCAGCAGAGTAATGAATAGGTATAATTTGAACTCACTATTATTTAAATACGATATTTTTTTTGTTCTGAGAAAGTTTAGATGTAAGGTTAGATTGACCCCTGCAATAAACATAAAGATAAGGATAATCCATTCAACAGTAGGGTTATGAAATCCAATAATTGAAAGATTCATAGTAGAGAATCCTCCTGTAGCCATAGTAGTCATAGAGTGATTGATAGCATCAAAGAAACTCATTCCAGCCAAATATAGTAGGAAAGTTTGCAAGGCTGTGAGCAAGATGTAAATAATCCATAGTGCTTTTGCAGTGTCTTTAATTCTTGGCATAACTCTTTCTTTCGTAGGGCCTGTCATTTCAGAGTTAAACATTCTGACTGCACCTAGTCCTATTTCAGGAAGGATAGAGACAGCTAAGACAATTATTCCTAGACCTCCAATAAATTGTGTTATAGATCGCCAAAGAAGTATTGCTTTAGATGTTCCTTCTATTTGAGTCATCACAGTGGCTCCAGTTGTTGTTAGCCCTGACATAGTCTCAAAGAACGCATCACAGAAGTTATTGAAAGTACCTCCAAAAAGATAGGGTAGACCTCCTATAATGGCGTAAAGTAGCCAACCTAAAGTTACTATTAGGAAGCCATCTTTAAGTGAGATTTCCTTTACTTTTCCACTTAGTAGTTGGAAAGAAAGTCCCAGTCCTAAACTAAAAAACAGAGTCAATATAAAAGGTTTTATATCACTGCTAGTATCAAAAAAAGCAAAAATTAAAGGAACGATTATAATAATCGAGAAGTAAGTTAACATTTTCCCAAGTATAAAAAAGATACTTCTGGGGTTCATTAGTCGAGTAGTTCCTCAATATCTTTTTGAGAGTTTTCTCTAGCAAAAATAACTACTTTGTCATTAATTTCGCATTTGTAATCACCTGAAGGAATCAGTGTAGTATGGTTTGGTTTTATTATTCCACCTATAAGTAAAGTATTCGGTATCGCAACATCTTTAAGTTTATTTTTAGTTAGAGAACATTCCTTTGTGATTTCTTGCTCTATTATTTCTATATCTATTTCCGGAATAGCATAAAAGGAAGTTACCTTTCCACTTTTGACGTGCCTGATTATTTCATTTGATACGCTTATTCTTGGTGCTATTAAATGGTCTATCCCTAATTGATTAACTAGTGGGACATAATCTGGCCTTCTCATTACACATATAGTTTTTTTTGCACCGTTATTTTTAGCTAAGATACTGGCTAGAAGGTTTTGTTTATCATCAGAGCCAGCGGCAATAAAGATATCTGTTTCTTTAATTCCTTCTTCTAAAAGGAGATGAAGTTCGGTTGCATCACCTTTTATGACAATGGTTGATTCTAATTGTTCTGCTATTATTTCACATTTGGCTTGGTTATCTTCTATAAGAGTAACTTTTGAGTGAGTTTCCTCAAGTTTTTTTGCTACTGCTATGGCGATACTTTCTCCACCCATAATGATTATTTTTTTATTTTTATTCTTTATAGGGTGAAGAGTCGCTTGCATTTTGTGTATATCAGCACGATTTATCATGATATATACGTGGTCTTCTTCTGTGAGGATGAAGTCACCTTTAGGTATAAAATTGCTTTCTTTTCTAACTACAAGAACAACCAAGAAGGGATGGCTCCAAATTTGTTGTTTTAAGGTGCTTAATTGATTGTTTATTAATTTTGGGTGATTTTTTATGTCTAATCGAAGAAGTTGTATCTTCCCATTACAAAAATCCATTAGTTTGTTGTAGTTATACTCTGCTTTGGTTAAATTTATAATGTCATTAGTAGCGGATAGATCAGAGTTAATTACTTTGTTAACGCCAATCTTGTCATAGGGGAATCGATAACTCCCGTAGTTTTCTTCAAGTGTTTTAACTCTAGCAATTGTATAAGCTTTGCTGAATTCCTTTGTTAAAAGACAAGCAATTAGATTAGTTTCATCAGAGTTAGTGACAGCAATAACCATATCTGAGTTTTCAATGCCAGCTTCTTTAAGTGCTTCAGGATTAAGACAAGAGTCTTGAATGGCTAGTATATCAAGCGACGATGAAAGCTTTTCAATATTTTGTATTTTTTTGTCAATTATGCTTATTCGATGACCTTCAGAGGAGAGTTTTTCTGCTAAATAGGATCCGACATCACCAGAACCAAGAATTAGTATCTTCATGGTTAGTATTATACTGTTTATTTGTTTATTTGTTTATATGTTTATATGTTTATATTTTTATTTAGTAATAGCATCTGCAGCATTTAGCATTCTAAGGTGTTTTAGTTCCTTTTTCATAAAATAGTAGGTTATGATTATTGATGCGGCATCAGCAATAGGGAAAGAGTACCAGAGTCCATTTGCTTGAAAGAATATCGGCAATATTAGAACAAGCGGAATAAGAAAAATAATCTGTCGACTAAGCGTAAGGAACATAGCCACCCAGGCTTTGCCTACTGCTAAAAAATACGTGGATCCAATCATTTGTAAGCCAAAAAGAGGAAACAGCAAGATGTTAAGTTGCAAAGCATATGTTCCTAGTCTTATTGCTTCTGAATCTGTAGTAAATATACTCATAATCTGAGCAGAAAAAACCATTAAGATAATAAAGAAAAAGGTACTAAAAAAAGTGCTTATTTTTAAGGTTTCTTTGTAGACCTCTATGACTCTGTCGAATTTTTTAGCTCCAAAATTATAACCAGTTATTGGCTGATATGCTTGGGCTAATCCAAATAACGGCATCATGACAAACATTTGAATCTTATTTATTATGCCATATACAGCAATATAAATGTCTCCTCCATAAAGTTTTAAAGAGTTCTGTATAACAATAGCCAATATTATAAAGGTAATTTGTCGCATAAAATTAGAAGAGCCTAAAGCCATAATTTCTTTTTGAATATGCCAGTTAAGTTTGAAGTGATGTGGCTCTAGAAGTAAAGCAGTTTTTTTGTTTGCAAAATAATCAAGAACGTATAGAAAACCTACAAATTGAGCTATTACTGTAGCTATGGCTGCTCCTTTTATTCCCATATGTAACCCAAAGATAAATATAGGATCTAAGATAATGTTTAATCCTAAGGAAAGAAGCATGCTAATCATTGCCGTTTTAGCATTTCCTTCAGATCTGATGATGTTATTTGCTACAATTGCATATCCAAAAAAGGGTGAGCCTAATAGTACTATTGATAAGTAATCTCTAGCGTAAGGCAATATACTTTGAGTTGCTCCAAAAAAGATAAGAATAGGGTCAATAAATATTAAAGCAAGTATAGATATGATTATCGTGGTTATAAGTACAGAAGTTATAGCATTACCAGCTGCCATATTGGCTAATTCAAATTTCTTTTCCCCTAGTCGTTTAGATATCATGGCAGCGGAGCCCATTCCTATTAGAAAGCTGATAGCCATAATTAGCATTTGCATTGGAAGTGCAATAGTTAGCCCTGCAATGGCTATTGTTCCTACTCCTTGTCCAAGGTAAATAGTATCTACAAGATTATATAAAGAGTTGGCTAGCATCCCAATAATAGCTGGTGCTGCCATTTTTGTAAGAAGCTTTTTTATAGGCATTTCGCCAAGAGCTTTTTGGTGTTTTTCCATTTGAGTTATTTAAAGGCAAATAGGTTGAAAGGTAAAGAGGCTATTTACTAATTCAACTCATGCAGACATTTAATTTATTATTTGTTATATTTATTATAGTAGATTAAATCCCTAAGGAGGATGTTTGTGGTAGATACGCAAGAGGTAAGTTTGGCAAATGGCCTTTTTTCAAGGTTTATGAATGTATTTGACGTGAAAGAGTATGAGTATACTAAGGAATTTATATATTTTAGGTTTAATGCATATGGGCATTTATTGCAAATAAAACTACTTAAAGTAGGAAGTTTGGAAGACTTAATGGCTGAGACTGAAGATGTCCTTAGATTATATAATAATGTACTTAATAGCTTGGGTATCAGGGGTATTGAAAAGTTTTCTAGAGAAATAAAGGAAAAATTTGGATTTATCAGCTCAGATTTTAATGTTATTTCTTATTTGTATAAGGAGAAAACAGATGCGTATAAGAATATTATTAGTAGAATTTTTTTCCTTGCAGAAATGAGTTCTCTAAAGATTAAGGTAAGTGCAGACATGAAGCATATAAATATTGATTTGAAGCAATCAGATATAAGTCCAAGTCAATTTATTAAAGACTTTGCTGATGCATATCAAAAGTTGTCAGTGGATTTATATGAATTACATAAAGAAATAATGGATATTTTAAAGGATGAGAATATGAGCCATAATGCTATAGAACATTTAGTTTTTACAAAGGGAGTTAGAAGTAATGAAGATACTTATAAAGGGGGGCTTATTTAATGGTTGATATAGCTGGTGTTCCATTAAGAAGATTGGATTCTGTTAGTAAGAAAAAAACAGATGGTTCTTTAGTTAGCAATACAGTTAGTTTAGAAGATGGGATATATCCAGTTCTAGCTTTAAATGAGAAAGAAGACAGAGATGAGAAAGAAGGCAATAAGAAAGACGATCAACTTGGGCAATTTCTAAGAGGTATCAAGGATCCTTCAGAAAATGAAATAGCTATCGTGGATATTTAGTGCTGTCATGATTTGTGTTATTCAGAGAGTAACAAGTTCCCAAGTAGTTGTGGAGGCTAAGACAGTTGGCGTAATAGCTGAAGGACTTAATTTACTTTTAGGAGTAGTAAAAGGTGATACTCGCGAAGACTCTAATAAGCTTATTAATAAGCTAGTAGATTTAAGGATATTTAATGACGAACAGGGCAAAATGAATCTTTCTGTTAAAGATATTAATGGTAGTGCTCTAGTTATATCTCAATTTACTTTAGCAGGGTCTGTTAAAAAGGGGAGAAGACCATCCTTTGATTTGGCTGAAGAACCAGATAAGGCTAATAATTTATACGAGAATTTTTGCGAAGAATTAGCTAAACATATACCAGTAGAAAAAGGTATTTTTGCAGCTGATATGCAGGTAGAAATACATAACGATGGACCAGTAACTTTTATTTTGGACTCAACACAATTATGAAGAAGATACCTATTATTATTGGTGCTACCTCTGTAGGTAAAACTAACTATTCAATGCAGCTAGCTGTAGAGAATGGACTTGAGGTTATTTCGGCAGATTCTATGCAAGTGTATAAGTATATGGACATAGGAACTGCAAAACCTTCCAAGGAGGAAATGGGAGATATTAAACATCACTTAATAGATATTATTAACCCTGACGAGGAATGGAATTTGTTTAAATTTGCCAAAAAAGCTAGAAAATTACTTTTCGAGTCTGACAAGGAATACGTTGTTGTTGGAGGAACAGGGTTATATATTAAAGCGCTTATCTATAATTTTTCTGCACCTGATTTTTCTCCGAATGATGAAATGAGATTAAAGTATCAGACGGTTTCCTTAGAAAAGGGAGTAGAGGAACTATATAGAATTTTACATGAAGTTGATCCTGCAACAGCTTTAAAATTAAAACCAAAGGATGAGTTTCGTATTATTAGAGCATTAGAAGTATATGAACAAACGGGTATCCCTTTTTCTGAGCAGCAGGAAATGGATGTTTCTTTCGCTGATAATTTTCGTTTGATATGTTTAGACATGGAGAGGTCATTACTTTACGAAAGGATAGGCTTTAGAGTAGATAAGATGATTGAGATGGGATTATTTGATGAAGTTAAGAGTATTTTAGAGAAGGGTTATAAAAAAGAGCTTACCTCCTTGCAGGCCTTAGGGTATAAGGAAGTAGTTATGTATTTTGATGGACTATTAAGTAAAGATGCCTGTATAGAACTTATTAAAAAGAGGACCAGAAATTTTGCTAAAAGACAGCTTACTTGGTATCGTAGCTTCCCTAACGTAGAATGGGTCTCTGTGGTATAATAAATAAATATGACGAGTTATTTTGTAACTGCTACTGACACTAATGCCGGTAAAACTATTTTCACTACTGCTTTTATTAAGTTATTAAGACTTCAAGGCATTGATGCCGTTCCTTATAAACCTGTTCAAACAGGAGGGTTAGCGGATACAGAATTTACCTTAGAACATAATATAATTCCCGGAAATAAAGAAGAATTTTATTCTTATTCATTTGAAAAACCCTGTTCGCCTCATTTAGCGTCTGCGCTAGAGGATATTGATATATCTGTTGATAAAATTGTAGATGATTTTAATAAATTAGCTAATAACCATGATAGCGTTATCGTTGAAGGTGTAGGTGGCGTTATGGTTCCTATCGGAAATGGTAAGTTTTTATTAGATGTTATTATTGAATTACAATTACCAGTAATTCTTGTAATCGCTAATAAGATAGGGTCAATCAATCAATCATTATTAACTATTGATAAATTAAGTAGTGTTGGATTTTGCCCAGAGATTTTGGTTTTTAATGATGTCGACCAAGCTGATGAGAGTATTTTGTATAACAATGTTTTAACTGTTAAGGAATTAACAGGAATAAGTAAAGCAATAAGAATTCCATTTATGGACGAAGTAAATTTAGATGATATTGTAAGAATATTGAGTATGGGTGATACTTTTGAATCTAGCCTTTGACAAAGAAAACATTTGGCATCCCTATACTTCTTTAACTGAACCTCTTCCTGTATACCCCGTAAAAAGTGCTGAAGCATGCGAAATAATTCTTGAAGATGGCACTAGGTTAATCGATGGGATTGCTTCTTGGTGGTGTGCGATTCATGGCTATAACCATCCTGAGTTAAATGAAGCGCTTTTAAAACAAACAAAGTCTATGTCCCATGTTATGTTTGGTGGGCTTACGCATGAACCAGCAATTAATTTAGCAAAAAAGCTAGTAGAGATAACTCCGAAAGGGTTGAATAAGGTTTTCTTTTCAGATTCTGGATCTGTGTCTGTGGAAGTGGCAATAAAGATGGCCATTCAATACTGGCATGCTCAAGGCAGTCCAGAGAAAAAGCAACTTATTACTATAAGGGGTGGATACCATGGTGATACCATCGGCGCTATGTCTGTGTGTGATCCTATTTCAGGTATGCACAGTTTATTTAAGGGAGTTGTACAGGAACAGATATTTGCTGAGCGTCCGAAATGTAAATTTGAAAAAGATTGGGAAGATAAGCTTATTCATGACCTAGAAGTCAAAATAGAAAGACATCATCACGAGTTGGCTGCATTAATTTTAGAGCCTGTTGCTCAGTGTGCAGGAGGTATGTGGTTTTATTCTCCAATGTATCTTAAAAGAGCTAAAGAACTTTGTGACCAATATGACCTTTTGTTAATCGCTGACGAGGTAGCAACAGGATTTGGGAGAACAGGGAAAATGTTTGCTTGTGAGTGGGCAGGTATAGTTCCGGATATCATGTGTGTAGGCAAAGGACTTACTGGCGGATATATGGGTTTAGCTGCAACCATAACAACTGATAAGGTTGCAGAAGGTGTTTCTACACTTATGCACGGACCTACATTTATGGCTAATGCTCTTGCCTGTGCAGTTGCCAATAAAAGTATAGAACTTCTTGTGTCTATGGATTGGCAGGAAAAGGTTTTAAATATTGAAAACATACTAAGAGTTGGATTGTCTTCTTTGGCTTCAAATAAGGCTGTTCTTGATGTTAGGGTTTTAGGTGCCATTGGAGTAGTTGAGATGAAAGAAGCTGTAGATGTTGTCTTGTTTCAGAAGAAATGTGTTGAGCTAGGTGTCTGGTTAAGACCATTTGGTAAATTAATTTATATAATGCCACCTTATGTGATTACTGAGCAGCAGCTATTGAAGCTTATTAGTGTTATTTCTACTTTAGTTAATTCAGATATTTTTAATAAATCAAATATATCATTTGTATAAAGTTGCAATTATATTAATAAATTAGCGATAACTTAGTATGTATAAAATTGTAAGTTTAAAGAATACTTTTAATTTTAATTTAATTCCAAATACTATTGTTGATAGCCATGAGCAAGTTTTAGCTTTTTGGCAGGATGCTATTGCTAAAGGGGTGATTCAAAAAGGAGCTACATTAATACATGTTGATACTCATAGCGATATTTTTTTAGGCCAACATCCCTTTATGACAACTAAAGCAAATTTTATAAATGAAGCTATAAAGTTGGGGATTATTTCTAAAGTTGTTTGGGTTGTGCCAGATGATTTGCCAAAGGTAAGTGGTCTTCAACGTAAGAATAGTGAAGGCATTAATCTTGGGATATTTGATGCTGTTCCTTATAAAACAAACTTGTATTCAGACAGTTGGGAATTAAGAACTGGCGAAAGTTTTGGTTGGGGTGGGTTTGATGTTAGTAGTTATAAAAAAATAGAATTAGAGGTTGTAAGGTTGTCGGAGTTACCTTCTGACCTTTTGGATAATATAATTTTGGACATAGATTATGACTTTTTTTCTAATAGTGGACGTGATACTCATCGAGGTTTTAAGGTTGACCCAACAGATGTTGAGCTAGAAGCTAATATCAATAATTTTTTTAGTGTGATTACGAAATCTAATATACGACCGAATATTATTACAGCAGCTAAGTCCTTTGACTATGTAAATGTTCATCAGCGAAATATTTTAGATCGGGCAATACGGAATCATTTAGAATAATAAAAAAGCCCCAGTGAAGGGGCTTTTTTTATAGCAACTTTTAAGAACTAGTCTTTTTTAAGATTCTGCAAATCAGCAATTCTTTTAGCGTTATCTAATAGAGCTAGTTGGTGTAATCTTTCAGCTTCTGTAGGATTTGAACGTTTTAAAGATTGGTATCTATTTTCGTTATCTGTCATTTCATTAAAGTCTTTTGTTGCAGGTTTTGATTCCCAAGTAAAAGGATCTTTGCCTTGTTCTATCATATCTGGATTGAAACGATAAAGAGGCCAATAACCTGTATCAGATGCTGTTTTGCCATGGGCTTGAGAGTCTTTCATTTCGATACCATGAGCGATACAAGGAGAATAAGCAATTATGATAGATGGTCCATTATAAGCTTCAGCTTCAACCATTGCTTTAATTACCTGATTCTTGTTAGCACCCATGTTTACAGAAGCAACATAAATGTTTCCATAAGCAGTCATCATTAGACCAAGGTTCTTTTTGCCCATCTTTTTGCCTGAGGCAGCAAACTGTGCAACTGCTCCTCTTGGAGTAGCCTTAGATGCTTGACCACCAGTGTTGGAATAAACTTCCGTATCCATTACTAATACGTTTACATTGTTACCAGAAGCAAGTACGTGGTCTAATCCACCATATCCGATATCATATGCCCATCCGTCACCACCAAATATCCAAACTGATTTCTCTGCGAAATAATCTTTTAGTTCTTTTATTTTGCTGATTACAGGAGATGAATAATTTTCTTTGCTTAGAATTGCTTTAGTTGCTTCTTGTGCTTCAGAAGCCTCTGTTGATTTTGCATCCCATAATTCTAAGTTCTTTTCTAATGCTTTCTTAAGTTCTGAAGAAATATTTTCTGTCATAGCTAATGCAATATTGCTTTTTAGCTGTTTACGGTTAGTGCTAACAGCTAGACGCATTCCAAGACCATATTCTGCGTTGTCTTCGAAAAGAGAATTGCCCCATGCTGGACCATGTCCTTTTTCATTTACGCAATAAGGAATAGTTGGGAATGTTCCACCATAAATTGAAGAACAACCTGTAGCATTTGCAACGATCATTCTTTCACCAAAAAGCTGAGTAACTAATTTTACATAAGGAGTTTCTCCGCAACCTGCACAAGCTCCACTGAATTCGAACAAAGGTTGTTTGAATTGACTACCTTTTAGTGTAGTTGGGTCGACACCTTCTAATACATTTTCAGGAAGCGCATCAAAGAATCTTTGGTTTTCTATTTCACCTTTTTCAAATTCGTCTTGAATTGGGTTCATGACTATAGCCTTTTCTTTTGCTGGACATGTTTCTACGCAACTTCCACAACCTTGACAGTCTTCAGTATAAACTTGAATTTTAAATTGAAGGTCATTTGCGTTTTTAGTGCTAGATTTAATTGTTTTAAAATTATTAGGTGCATTTTTTAATTCTGAAGGTGCAATTTGTTTCATTCTGATTGAAGCATGAGGACAAACCAATACGCACTGTCCGCATTGTATACATTTGTCTTCTATCCAACATGGGACTTCTAAAGCAACAGCTCTTTTTTCGATTTGTGAGGTAGCTGTTGGAATAATACCATCAACAGGCATTTCTGAAACTTTTATGTTGTCACCCTTCATTCTCATGATTGGTTCAATTATTGTTCTGGTGAATACATCAGCATTATCTGGAATAAGCTTCTTTATATCAGCAGAAACCTTAATGTCGTTTACAGAAGCTGGAACAGCAACTGCTACAAGAGCTTCATCAGC